>NZ_JBIAMW010000001.1:0-858782 GCF_042874315.1 Nocardia sp. NPDC004068 | reverse complement strand
CTGGGCCGGTTGACTCCGATCGAATTCGAAACCATCATGTCCCCAGCAGCCCGACAGGCTGCCTAACCACTGTCACCCAAACGTGCAGCAGCCCCATGCAACGTACGGAAATGCCGCTGGGCGCTCGTTGGTCGCCTGTCCGAAATCTGACTCGGATCGATTGCATAGCGGGACCTTTGGACGCAGGCATTGGGTTGCGGCGGGTAACTCGCCCTGGGCTGCGGCGCCATACCTGATCACGGAAAGTGGGCCCACACGTCGCCCCCAAGGCAGAGCGCCCGTCGGCTCACGAGGACAGGGCAGTAAGGCGCGTGCATGTCAACAGTCGCGGCCACAGCGCACCTCCCCCCGCACAGATGGCGCCTCTCGCCTACGGTGACTCTCCGATACCCGCGCACGGATGATCTACGTTGCCCGCCCGGATAACTCACGCCACCCACACGAACAACCCACGGCATCGACACGGATAACCCACGTTGCCCACACAGATCGCCCACGCCACCCATACGAATAATCCATGTTGCTCACATGTATCGCCCACGTCGCCCTGCGGATACAGCGCCACACCTCCCTCACGGAGCGAGCGCACCTCCCCCACGGGTCGAGTGGACGTCGCCTGCGGCCACAGCGCACCTCCTCGCACGGGTGGCGCCCCTCGCACCCTGGGACGCTCCCCAAAGGGGATGGCCTGGGCCTCCCTCACGGATCGCCACATCACCCACACCATGACCTACGCCATCCACACGGATCGCCCACATCACTCACACGGATCGCCTATGTCGCCGCGCAGAGACCGCAGCGCCCATAGAGGTGGCGAACGTAGCCTGTGGGTGGGGCGGCGGCGGGCGCAGGCATCTCGGCGCAGAAGTAGTAGGTACCGGCGGCTCGTCCCGAGCGAACGCCTAGCCTCGTCCGGGCGGCCTCATCATGAATTGGACCATGGGTCACGCGGCTCCGTGATGCATCTGTCGAGTGTGCAGCCGGTTATGCTGCCGTGTGTTAACCGCTCGCCTCGCGGGGTTTGCGTGCCGCTTGAGACGCGTTGAGCCCCAACGGATTTCGCGTAGTTTCTCAGTGGCTCGCTCGGAGTATGCGGACCGGCCGCAATGCCTGCGGAGGTGCGCCTTCGAATTCCGTTGAGGGGCCTAGGTAGGCGGTGATGAGATCCGTGGCGGTGTGGTCTTCGATGTTGGTGAAGCCGAGGTTGTGTAGTTGGGTGGCGAGGTCGGTGGGGGTGAAGTAGCTGAACCAGGGTTCGCCGACGGCGGCGGCTCGTTTTGCTCGGGCGTGTAGTTGGGCGCGGTCCTCGTCTGTGTCCGCTAGGTAGTCGAAGATCACTTCGACCGGGTTGGATTGACCGGCGATGTACTCGAGGGTGGTGCGGGCGGCGTCGGGGGTCAGGTAGAAGACGACGCCGAGCCATACGAAGACGGCTGGGGCGGTTCGGTGGAATCCGGCTTCGTCCAGTCTTGTTGCCAGGGTGTCGGTTTCGAAGTCGACCGGTACGAAGGTCAGGCCCTCCGGGAGGTCGATTCCGGATTCGGCGAGTCGTTGGTGTTTCCATGCCTGGGTCGCAGGATGGTCGACCTCGAACACGCGTAGGTTCGGGTTCTGGTTGCGGTAGGCGAAGGTGTCCAGGCCCGCGCCGAGGATTACGATCTGGCGCGTGCCGGTGGCGGCGGCTTGGGCCACGCGATCCTCGGCGAATCGGGCGCGGGCGGCGAAGAACAGGCGGCGCGGGCGATCGCCGACGCCCAGCCGTAGCATTCCCTCGTCGCTGTCGAGCCCGGAGGGGGTTTCCGCGGGGCGACCCCATTCGGCGATCTCATCGGCGGTGACACCCAGCAGTCGCGCGGCCAGCGGATCGGTGAGAATCCTTGGCTGATCGGCGATCTGATGATAGGCGCGGGCGTATGCGGTCACGAGCGCTGTTCGGCTGGGCCCCTCGTTCTCCATAACCGAGAAACTACTCATGACCCGGACATGTCGAGTCCGCCGGGTCGAGCCACCTGAGCTACCTGTGCCCGCTCCCGGCAATCGCGCCGAGCCTCGCCGCCGGAGACGTCGGCGTAATCCCGATGACCTATCCGGATTCTCGATGCCATCCGTGCGGTGCCCTGGTGCCAGGTTGGCGGCCAGAGTGTTCGCCGAGGGAGAGGGCTGTGTCGATGACATCGCCGCTCCCGAATGCGGTATGTTTACATCGCTAACATGAGGCCGAGAAGGAATGTAAGCGGTGTCGATTTCAGCGAAGAGTGGTTACCATCACGGCGATCTGCGGTCGTCGCTCCTGACCGTGGCGATGCGCATGCTCGAAGCCGGTGAGGCGTTCTCGCTGCGCGCGGTCGCGCGCGAGGCGGGAGTCTCGCCGACCGCGCCCTATCGGCACTTCGCCGACCGGGACGCGCTGGAGTCGGCGCTGGCCGCGCAGGGTTTGCGCGACCTGCGGGCCGATCTGACCGAGGGGCGCGAACTGCCCACGGCCCCAAGCGAACTCGGGGAGTTCGCGGTCGCCTACGTCCAGTTCGCGCTGCGTCGGCCCGCCCTGTTCCGCCTGATGTTCGGAAACCCCTGCGACAAGGAGGACGAGGATCGGGTGCGCGCCGCGGAGGAGATTCACGACCTGTTGCGGCTCGCGATGACACAGGTCTTCCCGGAGGGTGATCACGAGGCTCTGGCCTCGGCGGGGTGGGGGCTGGCGCACGGGCTGGCGTGCCTGTACCTGGACGGCAAGCTGTCGGCGGGCTCCGATCGCGAGGTGGCCGAGCACGTCCGCGCGGCCTTCGCCGCGACCTTCGCCGCGCGTCCGCGATAGCGGGGAGCAACTCACCCCGGCCGGATGTTGACGACGCTTACATACCCGCCTAGCATCACCGATGTAAGCAACGTAAACATCTGGGAGAGAGCATGCAGCCTTCGGTCACGGTCGAGTTGGGCGGTCATTCCGTCGAAGTCCCCGAGGGCGGCCTGTACGACCGCTTCCGCATGCGGACCGACCTGGACGTCGTCGCGGCGGATCCGCGCGTGCCCGGCGTCGACTTCTTCCGTCGACTGCCCAAGTCCCGGATCGACTCCCCGATCGGGCCCACCTGGACACCGAACTTCTACTACCGGATCGCCACGGCACGGGTGACGATGATCGCCCCGACGCGCGCGATCCGCTCGCGGCTTCCCTCGGAACTGGCACCGCTGGAACTGGTGCCGGGTGTGGGGCTGGTGTCGGTGATGTTCTTCCGATACGACGTGTGCGACATCGACTTCTACACCGAGGTGGGCGTCGGCATCGCCGTCAAGCCCGCCCGCCACGGTGGACTCGGGCCAGCCGATCTGGTCACGGCTCTGAAGAACGATCACCTGCACTCCTATGTCCTGTCGCTTCCCGTGAGCAGTGATATCGCGCAGGTACGCGGCCACGACGGATACGGATTTCCCAAGTGGCGCACCGACATCGAGGTCGATATCGACGACGAGCACGCCACGGCCCGGGTCGCGAACGAGGGCGGCGGCACGGATGTGAGCTTCTCCGCGCGCACCCCGCGCCAGGTGCGGCGCGCCTCGGGGGAACACGTGTCGAACCTGACGTCGTACACGACGATCGACGCGGCGTGGCACTCGACGCTGAGCCAGACCAATGTCCTCGCGGCCGGATCCGCGTACCTGCCCCGAGGCGTCGATCTGCGACTGGGCGACGGCCGGGTCGCCGACGACATCCGCTCGCTGCGACCGATCAGGACGATCCGCCTCGATGTCATGACGGAGGGACAGAACGCTCTCCACCTGCCCGTCCCCACATCCGTACCGAACCCCGCTCCGAGAGGAGAGCACTCGTGACCAAGCGCATCCTGAACGTCGTCAGCAATGTGGGCCACTTCGACGACCCGTCGCACCCCACCGGACTCTGGTTGTCCGAACTCACTCATGCCTGGGATGTCTTCTCGGAGAATGGATTCGAGCAGACCCTGGTCAGCCCGGCCGGTGGGGTGTGCCCCCTGGAACCGCGCTCGCTGAAGTTCCCCACCTACGACAGCTCGGCCAAGGCATGGCACAACGATCCGGCGCGGATGGCGTTGTTGGAGAACACCGCCGCACCCGAGGATGTCGACTCGGCCGAGTACGACGCCATCTACTTCACCGGCGGCCACGCGGTGATGTACGACTTCCCGGGAAGCGCTGGGCTGCAACGCATCACGCGGGAGATCTACGAGCGCGGCGGCATCGTCTCCTCGGTCTGCCACGGCTACTGCGGCCTGCTGGACGTCACGCTCTCCGACGGCAGCCACCTCGTCGCGGGGCGCGAGGTCACCGGCTTCGCCTGGCAGGAGGAAGTCCTGGCCCGCGTCACCAAGCTCGTGCCCTACAACGCGGAGGCGGAGATGAAGAAGCGGGGCGCCCGCTATCGAAAGGCGGTGCTGCCGTTCGTTCCCTACGCCGTGGCGGACGGCAACCTCGTGACCGGTCAGAATCCGATGTCGGCCAAGAAGACGGCGGAGGAGGTCGCCGCCCGGCTGTGAGCCGCGCGCAGACGGATCCACTTCGGGAGGGGCATCCTCTGTCGATGAACTCATCGGTGTCTCCTTCAGCGCCGCAAGGGAATTGGTCGATGTCCCGCTAGTCGGCGGGTCGACTGGTGAATTCGAAGGAGCCGCTGTCGATGCCCCAGGAGATGATTCGGTCGGGGTGGATTCGGATGACCGCGCGTTCCTGTGGTGGGAACGGGGGCTCCTCGTCGCCGAGCGCCTCGGCGGTACCGCGGATTTCGATGCCGCGAATGACGTACGGGTCCAAGGAGACCTGCTCGTCGATGACGAAGGAGACGCGGCTGCCCGCCTCGACATTGCGGAACTTCCGGCTGGCGCGCATGCGCATGCCGCCGATATCGACCGTGCCGTCGGGGTTCACGCGGTAGTTGGTGGGGTTGTTCTGCACGACGCCGTCGGGGGAAACCGTTGCCAGGCGGCCGATTCCGGCCTCGGCGAGGAACCGCTGCTCGTTGGTGGTGAAGGACATGTCGATACTCCTCTGGAATTCGGTGGGGTGGGGTCAGAACAGGATCAGCGCGGCGCACAGGCCCGCGATGGCGGTGAACTGCAGGGTGATTCGGTACTTCAGGAGGCTGTCCCATTTGTCCTGTAGGGCACGGGCATTGGGGGGAATGACGCCGCTGCGGGCGGCGGCGGTCTGCTGGGTGTTGATCGGCTTGGCGATGCGGACGTAGAGGGCCAGCCAGATGAGCAGGGCGGCCACCGTGACCGCGGCAGCGACAGTGGTGCCGAGTTGACCGGCGAACAGCGCGATCAGCAGGGTGAGCACGGCGGTGGACACGCCGACGACGCCGACGATCGGCATGCGTCTGTCGCCGTAGTAGTGGCCCCATCCCGCGCTCATGGTCACGGCCGCGTCGTCGAGCTTGCGGTACACGGATCGGGTGATCACGGTCGCGCAGACGTCGGTGCCGTAGACGATCGCGTTGGCCAGAACGGCGACGGTGGCGATGAGTTGACCGGTGGCGATGAGCATTTCGGCTTCCCTTCAGAAGTTCTAACATCGCTAGAAACTGGAGCAAAGGTAACACTGGATGCGCTATGTTGTCTAGCGATGGTAGATTTCTGAGCGGGACAGCACGTCCCACGACCCGACTACGCGCGAGCAGGCGAGGAGAGGATCATGTCCAGCGGACAGTCACGACCCCGACGGGTGGCAGGTCGGGGGAACAGGCCGAATCGGCCGAAAGGCGTTGTGGCGCTAGGAGATGTCGGGGCCGATCCGGCGCGGCTTGGCCACGCGGCGAATGCCCGCGCCCGGAGCCTCGGCGCTGGCGCGCTTGCGCCGCGACGCACCCAGATCGATGACGCTCCCGTCGCGCTCGGCGTCGTCCGGAACGTCCACGGGAGTGTGCTGCCACGCCGGACGGAGGTCGACCGGCCAGGCTCCGGTCTCCTGCAGTTCCGACCTCATGACGGGCCGGGTCGGGGCCGGGTCGTAGACCGCGCCGCCCTCCGGCTGACGGGGCTTGCGGCGGCGGTCGGGGGTGTCCTCGGTCGTGCGTCGCGGGCGATGCGGCAGCCGGATGACCTTCGACGCGCGGGTTTCCGCCTCGGCGCGACCGGTCTCGGCTGTCCTGCTGTCTTCCGGCTGCCTGTCCATCCGTTCCACCGCATCGAAGTTGGTTCCGCCGGGTCGCGGCGGGTCGCTCACGTCCGGGTCCTGTCCGAGGATCGTACCGTCCGTTTCTCTCCGTCCAGCCTAGGCCAAGGACCCGGGCCGCGTGGGTCGCCCCGGCCACTCGTCGCCGAACCGCGCGAAAGCACCGAAAACGGCGCGCCGACACGCCCATTCGTAACGAACCGGGCGCCACCCCGATTGAGCGGGTACAGGCGACGACAGGAATCGGGATGAGCGAGCTGCGGCTACCGCGGCGGCAGTGGCTGGATATGGCGCGGCTGATCGCGGGCGTGGCGGCCGCGGGGACATTGATCTCCGTGGGCGTGGCCGTGCTCCCGGACGGGGGTCGGCCCCAGCCGACGCCGACGCGAGAGATCATGGACCAGCCGATCAGCAAGCCGCTGCCCACGCAGCAGCCGTAAGGGAGCCCGGTCGCGGGTCAGGCGGCCGCAGGCGTCGCGTGGTTCGGCTTCGATTCGGCCTTGCGGCCCGCGCGGCCGACGAGGAAGCGACCGAGGGCCACACCGGCCATGGCCGGGATGAAGATCATCAGCACGATGAACGAGGCGCCCGCGGTGAGTTCGAACAGCAACCCGTTGCCGCCGAGGTCGAACTTCGGCACGTAGTCGAGCACCCACGAGACCAGGCCGCTGCCCAGACCGCCCACGACACCGGCCTTCAGCCAGCGCATGGTGAGATCGGCGCCGCCGTGATCGGGGTCGGGGTGCGCGCGGCGGTCGCCGCGGCCGTCGGCCAGACCCCACAACAGGGCCGCCGCGATCAGCACGATCAGGCACAGCGTGCGCATCCACGCGCCGTGCGTGGGCGATTGGATCATGCCGAAACCCAGCAAGATCCGCAGGACCACCGTCAGCGCCCCGAGGACTGTGGCGCGTAACACCCACGAATTCATGGGGTCCACATTAACCTGCCGCGGTATCGGGAAAAACAGTAACCGGTGTCAGTCGTGCACCGCGGCGGCCATCGCGGCGCGCGGCGCGGGGCGGCCGGTGAACTGCTCGACCTGTCCGTACGCCTGGTTCAGCAGCATCTCGAGCCCGCTGATCACCGTGTTCCTGGCCCGAATCACCGCCTGCGCCAACGGTGTCGGCCACGGATCGTAGATGGCGTCGAGCACCACCGGCGCGGCGGCGACCACCTCGGCGACGGGCGCGGCACCCGCGGACGGCACCGTGCTGACCACCGCCTCCGCCTCGGCGCACACCGTCCGCAGCACCGGATCGTCGAAGCCGACCACGGCCACGGCCATGCCGAGCCGCTCGGCCAGCTCCCGCGTGCTCGCCGCCCGGCCCGCGTCCCTGGCCACGATCGTCACCGACCGCGTGCCCAACTCCGACAGCGCCAGCAGTGCGGGCCGCGCGGTGCCCCCGGCCCCGAGCACCACGGCCCGTTCCGCCTTCGCCACGCCGCCGCCCTGCAACGCGCCCCGCACGCCGTCGACGTCGGTGCAGTCGGCGCGCCAGCCGAAAGCCGTGCGCACCAACGTATTCGCCGATTCGGCGAGCACCGCGCGTTCGGTGCGTTCGGCGGCGTAGGCGAGGGCCGCGACCTTGCCGGGCATGGTCACCGACAGCCCGACCCATTCGGGGCCGAGCCCGTCGACCAGGCCGGGCAATTGCTCGGCGGTGCATTCGATCCGCTCGTAGGTCCAGTTCAGGCCCAGCGCGCGATAGGCGGCCAGATGCAGCTGGGGTGAGCGGGAGTGCGCGATGGGCTTGCCGAGCACGGCGGCCCGGCGCGGTGGTTCAGTTTCCCTTGCCACTGTCGAGGATTCCGCTCTGCTGGGCGCGCACGACATTGCGCTGATGTTCGGCGAAGCTGTCGGTGAACATGGTGGTTCCCTGCTTGTCGACCGTCACGAAGTACAGCCACGGGCCGGGCGTGGGATGTTCCATCGCCTGCAGGGCCTCGAGCGACGGCGAGGAGATCGGCGTCACGGGCAGGCCGACCATCGCGTAGGTGTTCCACGGGTTCTCGCGGGCACGGTCGGCGTCGGTGGTGGCGACCTCGGTGCGGTCGAGGGTGTAGTTGACCGTGGAGTCGAACTCCAACTTCTGCTTGTTCGCCATCCGGTTCACGATCACCCGCGCGACCTTGGCCATATCGTTGGGCTGCGCCTCGCGCTCGACCAGCGACGCGGCCGTGAGCGTCTGATAGGGCGTCATGTTGTTGGCGCCGTTGGATTGCAGCAGCCCGGTCGATTCGTAGCTGTGCGCGCTCGCGCCGATCAGCTGTTTGAGGATGTCGGTCGGTGTGCCGGTGGGGTCGAAGTCCCACGCGCCCGCGGCGATCAGGCCCTCCAACTGCCGGGAGTGGTCGGGCACCTGACGCACCGCGTCCAGCGCCCACGACGGCACGCCGAGCGCGACCAGGTCCGTGCTCGAACCGGCGGCGTCGAGTTGTTCGGGGGTGACGCACTTCTTGTCGGCCGCGGTCCCGACGCAGCTCGCGTCGGCGATCTTGCGATAGATGCCCTCGTTGCGCGCGCCGGTGGTCACGTCGGTGGAGTCGTGCAGCCGCTTGCCCTCCGGGATCACGACATTGCCGACCCGGTTCTTCTTCTCCAGCAGCGCGGCCACCGCGTCGGCGCCCTTGCTGTGCGAGGGCACCGCGTAGTAGCCGGGCTGCACGCCCGTCATGCCCGAATTGCGCACGGCCGCTTCGTAGAACGCGCCGCTGCTGGCGACCACGCCCTTGTCGGCCATGGTCTGGGCGATCTGCTCGGCGGTGTCACCGGGCTGCACGCGCACCACCACGGCCGGACCCGACGGGCCCGCGAAATCCTCGGGGCCGTTGAGTTTGCCGATCAGTTTGTAGCCCGCGTACCCGCCCGCCGCGACGATGAGCACCGCGAACACGGCCCCGATCGCCCACAGATTGCGCCGGCGGCGCTTGCGTTCGGCGGCCTTGCGGGAGGCCGCGCGGGACCGGCGGCCGCGCGATTGCCCCCGGCCCGAGGGACGACGCGGGGTGTCGCGACCGCTCCCGGATCGGGTCGCGCGTTCGGGCGGACGCCGTCGCACGGGACGGGCGGGCGGAAGGTCCTCGTCCTCGAACGCCGCCGGATCGTCGTCGTGCCAGTCAGTGGCCTCCGCGACTTCCCTTCTGCGCGAACGACTTCCGGGCTCGGCGACCGGCCGGTCGGATTGCTCCCATTCGCCCGTGTGATAGCCGGGCTCGACCCAGTCCTCCGGATGGCCCTCCGGGACCCGCGGCAGCGTGGGATCGGTCGAGTAGGTCGCGGCCTCCTGCTCGTCGGTGTAGCGGGGAATGACCGCGGTGTCGTCCTCGTAGTCGTCCCAGTCGTCGGTCGACGCGGCATGGCGGCCGCCGCGCGCGCGGGGCGCCCGTCCGGCGTCGCCCCAGTCGTGGTCCGAGCGCCGATAGCGCTGTTCCTCGGTGCGCTGCCGATAGCGCTCCTCCGCACGGGTCCAGCGGTCGTTCATCCGACCACCTCGCCGCCAGAGTCACCGGCCGACTTCAACACCGCACTCCGTTCGTCCAACCATCCCTGCAGGATCGCGACGGCCGCCGCCTGATCGATCACCTGCCGCTGGCCACGCGCACGAACTCCACTGTCCCGCAATGCACGTGCTGCTGATACCGTAGTCAACCGCTCGTCGGAAAGTCGTATCGGCACACCAGGAATCATCCGTCGCAAACGTCTCGCGAAGCCCGTCGCGATCGTGGCCGCGGACCCGTTCTCCCCGCGTAGCGTGCGTGGCAGGCCGACGATCACCTCCACGGCCTCGTATTCCCGCACAATTTCGGCAATCTTGATCAGGTCGGTGGGTTCGGCCCCCCTCTTGCGCACCCGCGGCACGGTTTCCACCGGTGTGGCCAGCAGGCCGTCGGGGTCGCTGGCGGCGACGCCGATGCGGACCGAGCCCACATCGATGCCGATCCGGCGACCCCTGCCGGGGTCGGTCGCGACGCTGGGCCGGTCTGGTCCGGACGGGTCCATCAGGCGGCGAGCTCGGCCACCCGCGCCCGCACCGCGGCCAGTCCGGCCTCGATCCCCGACGGATCCGAACCCGCGCCCTGCGCCATCTCCGGCTTGCCGCCGCCGCGTCCGGAGATGCTCGGCCCGAACGCGGCCACCAGATCGCCGGCCTTGAACCCGAGTTCCTGCGCGGCCTTGTTCACCGCGACCACGAACGGCACCTTGCCGTCGGCGTTGCCGAGCAGCACGACCACCGCGGGTTCGGTGCCGAACCGGCCGCGGATGTCACCGGCCAGCGTGCGCAGATCGCCCGCTCCGACGCCCTCGGGGGCCGCCTCGGCGACCAGCAGCACGCTCCCGACCCGCTGGGCTTGGTCGACGAACCGGCTCGCCGAGGACAGCACCGCGGCGAGTTTGGTGCGCTCGAGTTCCTTCTCGGCGACGCGCAACCGCTCGACCAGCTGCTCGACCCGCGCGGGCACCTCCTCCGAGGGCACCTTCAGCGCGGAGGCGACACCGGCGAGCAGGGCGCGTTCCTTGGCCAGGTGCCGGTAGGAGTCCAGGCCCACGAACGCCTCCACGCGCCGCACGCCCGACCCAACCGACGACTCCCCCAGCAGTGTGATCGGGCCGATCTGCGAGGAGTGCTCGACGTGGGTGCCGCCGCACAGTTCCATCGAGAACGGGCCGCCGATCTCCACCACGCGCACCTCGTCGCCGTAGTTCTCGCCGAACAGCGCGAGCGCGCCCATCGCCTTGGCCTTGGGCAGATCGGTGACGAACGTGTTGACCCGGAAGTCCTCGCCGACGGCCTGATTGGAGACGGCCTCGATCTGATCCCGCTGCGACTCCGACAGCTGACCCTGCCAGTTGAAGTCGAAGCGCAGGTAGCCGGGCTTGTTCAGCGAACCGGCCTGAACGGCGTTGGGCCCCAGCACCTGTCGCAGCGCGGCGTGCACCATGTGGGTGCCGGAGTGGCCCTGGGTGGCGCCGCGCCGCCACGCCGGATCGACCTGCGCGAGCACGGTGTCGCCCTCGACGATCTGGCCCTGTTCGACCGTGGCCTTGTGCACCCACAGCTTCTTGGCGATCTTCTGCACGTCGTTGACGCGCAGTTTCAGCCCGCTCGCGGTGAGCGTGCCGCGGTCGGCGATCTGACCGCCGGATTCGGCGTAGAGCGGGCTGCGGTCCAGGATGACCTCGACGTCCTGCCCGATCGTCGCCGCGGGTACTCGCACGCCGTCGGCGATCAGCGCGAGAACCGTTGCCTCGGTGGTCAATTCGTCGAAGCCGGTGAACTCGGTCGCGCCGCGGTCGACGAGCTCCTTGTAGATGCTGAGGTCGGCGTGGGCGTGCTTGCGGGCCTGCGCGTCCTCCTTGGCGCGCTGGCGCTGCTCGGCCATGAGCGAACGGAAGCCCGCCTCGTCGACCTCGAGTCCGGCCTCGGCGGCCATCTCCAGGGTGAGATCGATGGGGAAGCCGTAGGTGTCGTGCAGGGTGAACGCCTCGGAGCCGCCGATGCGCTTGCCGCCCTTGGCCTTCACCTCGTCGACGGTCTCGTCGAACAGTTTGGTGCCGGTGCTGAGCGTCTTGAGGAACGCGGTCTCCTCGCCGACGGCGACGTTCTCGATGCGGGTGAAGTCGGTGGCCAGTTCCGGATACGAGGGCGACATGAGATCGCGGACGATCCGCATGAACTCCCCCATCACCGGCTTGTCCGCGCCGAGCAGCCGGGCCGAGCGCACGATCCGGCGCAGCAACCGGCGCAGCACGTAGCCGCGGCCGTCGTTGCCGGGGTTCACGCCGTCGGAGATCAGCATGGCCGCGCTGCGGGCGTGGTCGGCGATGACGCGGAAGCGGACGTCCTGGGCGGCCTCGACGCCGTAGGACTTGCCGGTCAGCTCCTCGGCCTTGGTGATGATCGGGCGCAGCAGATCGGTCTCGTAGACGTTGTCCACGCCTTGCAGCAGCATGGCGACGCGCTCGATGCCCATGCCGGTGTCGATGTTCTTCCTGGGCAGCGATCCGATCGGGGCGTGGCCCTCCTTGGGGCTCAGCTCGCCGCGGATGTCCTGCATGAACACCAGGTTCCAGATCTCGAGGTAGCGGTCCTCGTCGGCGATCGGGCCGCCGTCGCGGCCGTACTCGGGGCCGCGGTCGAAGTAGATCTCCGAGCACGGGCCACCGGGGCCGGGCACGCCCATGTCCCAGTAGTTGTCCTTGCCGTCGCGGAACTGGATGCGCTCCTTGGGAATTCCCGCGACGCGGTGCCAGATCTCGGCGGCCTCGGGATCGCTCTCGTAGGCGGTGACCCAGATGCGCTCGGGGTCGAAGCCGAATCCGCCCTCGGTCTGGGGCTTGGTGATCAGCTCCCAGGCGAAGGTGATGGCCCCCTCCTTGAAGTAGTCACCGAAGGAGAAGTTGCCCGCCATCTGGAAAAACGTGTTGTGCCGGGTGGTGACGCCGACCTCTTCGATATCGCCGGTGCGCACGCACTTCTGCACGCTGGTCGCGCGCGCGAACGGCGGCGCCTCCTGACCCAGGAAATACGGCTTGAACTGGACCATACCCGCGTTGACGAAGAGCAGGTTGGGGTCCGGCAGGATCAGCGAGGCACTGGGGACCTCGGTGTGCCCGGCACGGACGAAGTGGTCCAGGAAGCGCCGTCGTATCTCGTGGGTCTGCACGAGTATTCAGCCTACCGGGCCAGGTCCACCGGGTTTTCACTGACCGCGCACGATGCGCCGCAGCTTGGTCACCCGCGGACCCACCTCGCGCTCGTACCCGTGGTCGGTGGGGCGGTAGTAGTCGGTGCCGACCAGATCGTCGGGCGGGTACTGCTGGGTCAGCACACCGTCGTGGTGATCGTGCGGGTACTGGTACCCCCGCGCGTTGCCGAGCCGGGCCGCGCCCGCGTAGTGCCCGTCGCGCAGATGCGGCGGCACCGCGCCGGCCTTGCCCTTGCCGATATCGGCCAGGGCCGCGCCGATGGCGGCCGCGACCGCACCGGACTTCGGCGCGGTGGCGACGTGGATGGTGGCGTGGGTGAGCGCGAGCTGCGCCTCGGGCATGCCGACCAGCTGCACCACCTGGGCGGCGGCGACCGCGGTCTGCAGGGCCGTGGGGTCGGCCATGCCGACGTCCTCGCTGGCCTGAATCATCAAGCGGCGGGCGATGAATCGCGGATCCTCGCCCGCGCTGATCATCCGCGCCAGGTAGTGCAGCGCCGCGTCGACGTCGGAGCCGCGCAGCGATTTGATGAACGCGCTGATCACGTCGTAGTGCTGATCGCCCGCGCGGTCGTAGCGCACCGCGGCCTTGTCGACGCTGGCCTCGACCAGATCGACGTCGACCGTCCCGTCGAGCGAGGATTCGGCCGACGCCTCCAGCGCGGTCAGCGCCCGGCGCGCGTCGCCGCCCGCGATGCGCACGATGTGATCCAGGGCCGCGTCGCTGACGGTGTACTCCCCCGCCAGCCCGCGCGGATCCTCGATCGCGCGTCGCAGCACGGCTCGAATATCGTTGTCGGACAACGACTTCAGTTGCAGCACCAGCGACCGCGACAGCAGCGGCGACACCACCGAGAACGACGGGTTCTCCGTGGTCGCGCCGACCAGCAGCACCACCCGGTTCTCGACCGCGGCCAGCAGCGCGTCCTGTTGCGTCTTGGAGAACCGGTGCACCTCGTCGATGAACAGCACGGTCTGCTCCCCCGCGAGCAGTCGCCGCCGCGCGATATCGATGACCGCGCGTACCTCCTTCACCCCGGCCGACAGCGCCGACAGCGCCTCGAACCGGCGGCCGGTGGCCTGCGAGATGAGCGAGGCGAGCGTGGTCTTGCCCGTCCCGGGCGGCCCGTACAGCAGGACCGACGCCGCGCCCGATCCCTCGACCAGCCGCCGCAGCGGCGAGCCCGCGCCCAGCAGATGCCGCTGGCCGACCACCTCGTCCAGGCTCGCGGGCCGCATCCGCACGGCCAACGGCACGTGATCACCCGCGCCGCGGAACTCCACCGTGCCCCCGCCGGTCGCGGGCTCCGCCGTCGGGGCCTCGAACAACCCTTCGCTCACGAGTTCGACGGTACCGTCCCGGTCCGACAGGTCCGCGCTGGTACGGGCTGGAAGAATGTTTCCGCATGGACCGAACCTTCGAGGATCTGGTCGCGGAGGCCGCGGCCGCGCCGATGGCGGGCTGGGATTTCTCCTGGCTCGACGGCCGGGCCACCGAACAGCGGCCGTCGTGGGGGTATCAGCGGTTGATGAGCGCGCGGCTCGCGACGGTGACCGCGGCCCTGGATCTCGAGACCGGCGGCGGCGAGGTGCTCGCCGAGGCCGAGGCGTTCCCGCCGACCATGGCCGCCACCGAGTCCTGGCCGCCGAATCTCGCGACGGCCACCGCGCTGCTGCATCCACGCGGCGTGGTGGTGGTCGCGCAGGCCGAGGGCGCGCCGCTGCCGTTCGCCGACGCGGCCTTCGACCTGGTGACGAGTCGCCATCCCGCGACGATCCGCTGGGACGAGATCGCGCGCGTGCTGCGGCCGGGCGGGAGCTATCTGGCCCAACATGTCGGTGCCGCAAGCGTTTTCGAGCTGGTCGAATACTTCCTGGGACCGCAACCGGAGGCCCGGCGGGCGCGGGATCCCGAGGTCGAGGCCGCCGACGCGCGGGCGGCCGGACTCGATATCGTCGATCTCCGCAGCGAGCGCCTGCGCGTCGAATTCGGCGATATCGGCGCGATCGTCTACTTCCTGCGGAAGGTGATCTGGCTGGTTCCGGGATTCACCGTCGAGGCGTACCGGGATCGGCTGCGCGCACTGCACGAGCGGATCGTGCGCGAAGGACCGTTCGTCGCCCACGCCGCCCGCACTCTCGTCGAGGCGCGGAAACCCTGAGCGGCACCGGACATTCCGGGCGGCTACTCCTCCCAGTACTCCTCGAGGGTGGCCGACACGTGTTCGGCGAAATCGCCGAGCGGATCGTCGCCGAAACAGCGGGCGTCCTCGGCGAGGGCGGCCCAGCGGTTGATCAGCGCGGCCGAGCGTGGAACGGACAGGCCGTGTTCGCGGGCGGCGGCGATGCGGGTGTAGTCGACCGGGAGGAACCAGTAGGTCGACAGCCACACCCAGATGAGCCGGGCCTCGAGGATGCGTTCGGCCAGCAGGTCGTCGTCGGCGAGTGCGGGCCACACGCCCACGACCTCCGAGCGCCACGCCTCGACCATCTGCCGGGCGCGCTCGCGCGAGAGTTCGACATCGCACAGGCAGCCCGGGAACGACACCAGCGCGTAGGCGATGTCGAGGGTCGCGTCGCGGAAGCCGCCCCACTCGTAGTCGAGGAACCGCGCGCCCTCCTCGTTGAGGATCACATTGTCCGGGCACAGGTCCGAGGGGCTGAACGCGCGGAAGCGACCCGCCGAGAACAGCCGGTTGCCGCGCACGATGCGTTCGGCGATCTCGCCGGGCACCTCGATGCCCAACTCGCGCAACAACAGTCCGGGCACCTCGTTGATCGCGGCCTCGGCCTGCTGGCCGATGCCGTCGATGCGATGCGACACGTCGACCCGGCGCAGCAGCGCCACGAAGTCGGCCTCGCGCCCGACCGTCGCCGCGTGCATGCGGCCCAGCGCCTGCGCGAACGCCATCAGCGCGTTGCGCGTGGCGGTCTCGCCGCCGGTCTGCAACACGCTGGTGAGCGACATGTTCTCACCGAGGTCGCTGAGGATGAGGAGACGATCGGGCAAGCTGTGCGCGAGCAGGTACGCGCCGGGGCGGTGGCGGCTCGACAGCGCGGTGGTGAACTGATAGGACACCGCCTCCCGGAGGAAGGCCGAGTCGATACTGGCCACTCCGGGCGCCATGCCACCGATGCGTCGATCGCGCGCGGCGCCGCGAACCTGCTTGACGATCAGGGTTCGCGGGAGCGAGAAGGCGTTCTCCGCCACGCGCACGCGTAGGACCGTCGTCCTGCCACTGCCACTGAGTTCGACGGGGTCGCTCAGCTTTACCGCAGCGCCCATTCGCTTGGTGAGCAACTGTTGTGCCGCGGACACGACTTCGGCGGCGCGTTCGGCCAATAGTGCGGTCATCGGATCCCAAGTTACTCGCTTCGGGTCACTTTCAGCGAGCGGTTGCGCAACCTTTCGCGCGTCGCTCGGCGTGTCTTTGTGAAGGGCTCGCTACCGCACGTGATGTTGAACGGGTATCACGAACGAGTCCGGCCGCGGACACCGGGGACCGGCTGCTTGACACTCGTGGGCCGGTCCGGTTGTCTCATCCTCAACTGCTCTGCGCCACACCGCAACCCAGGCGATTCGAAAGGTCCCCACCATGACCGACACGCCGCACCCCGGCTCCGGCGACACGCCCGCGCGAGGCGGTGCGTCGGGACGGCACCAAATGCCGGGCGCGGCGGGGTATCCGCAGTTCGAGGGTCCAGGTCAGGCGCAGTACGGCAGGGAGCCGATCGAGCCGCCGCCCCCGGTGTCGGGCGGTGCGCCGCTACCGCCGCCGAGTGGGGCGGTGCCGCCGCCGGTTTCGGGCACGCAGCCGATTCCCACCCAGCAGCCCGGATACGGTCCGTCGGACAGGGGTTATGGCCAACCGGGGTATCCGCCGGGCCCCGATCAGGGTTATGGGGAACCGAGCTACGGTCCGCCGGGCTCGTATCCGCCGCCCGGGGACGCGCCGCCCGGATACGGCACACCCGGCCCCGGCTACGTCGCGGGTCCGCCGCCCCCCACCCTGAGCATCGGCAGCGCGCTGGGGTACGGCTGGAACCACTTCCGCGCCAATCCGATTCCGTGGGTGGCGATCACACTGGTCGGTTTCATCGCCTATCTGGCGGTGACGCTGGTGATCAATATCGGCGACATCGAATCGCTCGCGCCGCTGTTGTTGATCTTCCTCGTGGTGTCGGTGGTGGTCTGGCTGTTGCAGGCGGCCATGGTTCGCGGGGCGCTCTACGAAACCGACGGCACGCCACCGGATTTCCAGTCCTTCTTCGGTTTCGTCAACGCGGGCAATGTGCTGCTGACCGCGCTCGTCGTCTTCGTGGCCGCGTGGGTGGCCGCGCTGTGCCTGGTCTTTCCGGCGCTGATCGTCGGGTACCTGTGCATGTTCGCGCTGCACTTCGTGATCGATCAGGATCAGGGTCCGTTCACGGCGATCAAATCCAGTGTGAATCTGGTGATCGCCAATCTCGCGCCGACCCTGCTGCTGGCGCTGGCCGTGGTGGTGCTGACCGTCGTGGCCACGCTGCTGTGCGGAATCGGGCTGCTGATCGTGGCCCCCGTGACGATCATGGCGGTCACCTACACCTACCGATTCCTCACCGGCGGCGTACTCGTCTGAGCCTCAGAGCATTCCGGCGCACCAGCGTTTGAACCGGTGCACCGGGCCGCCCTCGCGGCCGTGCCCCGGCCGCAGTTGCAGCACGATCACCCCCGCCACCACGATGCCCACCATGTTCACGCCGAGCTGGCCGATCGACTCGAAGGCCCGATGCCATTCGCCGAGCGTGGCGGCGACCGCCGCGTAGCCCGCCGCGGGAATCGTGGTCACCGAGATGAACACCCCGACCAGCGCCGAGGATTTCGACGTGACCAGCGACAGCATGCCCGCCGCGCCCGCGAGCAGCGCGACCACGAGGGAGAACGGCCCCACCTCGTAGATGAAGTCGACATTGTGGCTCTCGTTGATGCCGTCGACGGTGATCCAGCCCGCGTGCTCGAAGACCAGCGACGCCAGCGTCGCGATCCCCATCGCCACCGGGAAACCCACCAGCAACGCCAGCGCCGACCGCCGGGCGAGCCGAAAGTCCCTGCGCACCAACGACACCGCGATGGCCGCCAGCGGACCGAACTCCGGCCCGACCACCATCGCGCCGACCACCGTCACCGGCGAGTCGGTCGCCACACCCACCACCGCGAGCAGGCACGCGATGGTGATGAACGCGAGGAACACCAGATTCAGCGAGGACTCCTCGTGCGTCTGGGCGAGCAGTTCCTCCCACACCACCGCGTCGGCGGGGTCACCGGGCGCGGCCTCCTCGGCCCGATCGGCGGCCTCGGACAACGAGGTCTCGACCGGGTCGAGCAGGATGCCGCCCGTGCTCGGGATGCCGAGGTCCGACAGCGCCGCGAGCACGTCGTTGGCGCACTCGCGGGCGATATCGGCCTCGATGAGATCCCCGGTCGGTTCGACCGCCGCGCCGCGGTGCAGCGTGATCAGCGTGGCGCCCGGCTCGGTGCGCAGGACGGCCAGCGCGGCGTCGGTCGCCTCCGACGGGCAGATCACCCGAACGTGCAGCACCGGAAACCCTTGCGGCTACTTGGTTTTCGCGGTGACCGGGATGCCGTTCTCGTCCAGCACCACGTCCAGCCCGGCCTCCTTGCGCTGCTGCGGGGTGATCGGGGTGGGCGCGTCGGTCAACGGGTCGACGCCGCCGCCGGACTTCGGGAAGGCGATGACCTCACGGATCGAGTCGACCCCGGCGAGCAGCGCGACGATGCGGTCCCAGCCGAAGGCGATGCCGCCCATGGGCGGAGCGCCGTAGGAGAACGCCTCGAGCAGGAAGCCGAACTTCTCCCGCGCCTCCTCGGGCCCGATGCCCATCACCTGGAAGACCCGTTCCTGCACGTCGCGGCGATGGATACGGATCGAGCCGCCGCCGATCTCGTTGCCGTTGCAGACGATGTCGTAGGCGTAGGCCAGCGCCGACCCGGGATCGGTGTCGAAGGTGTCCAGCGACTCCGGCCGCGGCGAGGTGAACGCGTGATGCACCGCGGTCCAGGCCGAATGTCCCAGCGCCACATCACCGCTCGCGGTCGCCTCGTCGGCGGGCTCGAACATGGGCGCGTCCACGATCCACACGAACGACCACGCGTCCTCGTCGATCAGGCCGCAGCGCCGGGCGATCTCGCCGCGCGCCGCGCCCAGCAGCGCGCGCTGCGCCTTGGCCGGACCCGCCGCGAAGAAGACGCAGTCACCCGGTTCCGCCCCGACATGTTTGGCGAGGCCCTCGCGTTCGGCGTCGCTGAGGTTCTTGGCGACCGGACCGCCGAGCGTGCCGTCCTCCTGCACCAGCACATAGGCCAGACCCTTCGCGCCGCGCTGCTTGGCCCACTCCTGCCAGGCGTCGAGCTGCCGCCGCGGCTGGCTCGCGCCGCCGGGCATGACGACCGCGCCGACGTAGGGCGCCTGGAACACCCGGAACGGGGTGTCGGCGAAATACTCGGTGCACTCGGTGATCTCGATGCCGAAGCGCAGGTCCGGTTTGTCGGAACCGTAGCGGCGCATGGCCTCCGCGTAGGTCATGTGCGGGATCGGCGTCGGAATGTCGTGGCCCACCAGCTTCCACAGCGCCACCAGGATGTCCTCGGCCAGCAGGATGACGTCCTCCTGCTCGACGAAGCTCATCTCGATGTCGAGCTGGGTGAACTCGGGCTGCCGGTCGGCGCGGAAGTCCTCGTCGCGATAGCAGCGCGCGATCTGGTAGTAGCGCTCGATGCCGCCGACCATGAGCAGCTGCTTGAACAGCTGGGGCGACTGCGGCAGCGCGTAGAACTTGCCCGGCTGCAACCGCGCGGGCACCAGGAAGTCGCGCGCGCCCTCCGGGGTGGACCGGGTCATGGTCGGGGTCTCGACCTCGACGAAGGCGTGCCGGTCGAGCACCTCGCGCGCGGCGGCGTTGACCTTCGAGCGCAGCCGGATGGCGTGGCCGGGGGTCTCGCGGCGCAGGTCGAGGTACCGGTACTTCAGCCGCGCCTCCTCACCGGGTTCGTCGTCGAGCTGGAACGGCAGCGGCGCGGCCTCGTTGAGCACCTCGAGCTCGCTGACGTTCACCTCGATCGAACCGGTCGGCAGGTTCGGGTTCTCACTGCCCTCGGGCCGGGCCTCGACCACGCCGGTGACCCGCACGCAGAACTCGTTGCGCAGCCGATGCGCCTGTTCGGCGGGATCGCCCTCGCGAAAGACGGCCTGCGCCACCCCCGACGCGTCGCGCAGATCGATGAAGATCACCCCACCGTGGTCTCGCCGCCGGGCCACCCATCCGGTGAGGGTGACGGTCAGACCGGCGTGCTCGCTTCGCAGCGAACCTGCCAAGTGGGTGCGCAGCACGGGATTCCTTTCGACGACTCGGGGCACGGCCAGGGTGGCCTGGCGCGGTCCCATCCTAGTTAGACACGGTTCGCGACGGGAAACCGATATCCGCGCGGCCGTGTCAAGCTTGTCTCGGGCCGCGCGCCCCAGCCGGATCGCGGGACGTCGAGCACGCCCCCGCACGCACATGAGAGAGCGAACGATGACCTTCAACGAGGGTATGGAAATCGATCCCGACCGGGCCTCCTCGGGCGGTATGGGACCCAAGCTCGCGCTCGGTGGCGGCGGCGGTCTGATCGTGCTCGTGTTGGCGCTGCTGTTCGGCGTGAACCCGGGCAATGTGCTCGACAACGTCACCGGCGGCGGCGGTCAGCAGACCGGTGGCGTGGACACCTCGATGTGCAAGACGGGCGCCGACGCCAACAAGTACGTGCAGTGCCGCGTCGTCGCGACCGCCCAGAGCCTCGACGGGGTCTGGGGCGCACAGCTTCCCAAGCAGACCAGCAAGCAGTACAGCAAGCCCAAGCTGGTGTTGTTCACCGGTTCGGTCGGCACCGGCTGCGGCAACGCGACCAGCGCGGTGGGCCCGTTCTACTGCCCCGCCGACCGCAGCGCCTACTTCGACACCGGCTTCTTCCAGGAACTGGTCGACAAATTCGGCGCGAGCGGCGGCCCGCTGGCCCAGGAGTACGTGGTGGCGCACGAGTTCGGCCATCACATCCAGAATCTGCTCGGCGATTCCGGTCGCGCGCAACGGGATCCGAAGGGACCCGATTCCGGGTCGGTGCGGCTGGAGTTGCAGGCCGACTGCTACGCCGGGGTGTGGGCCTACTACGCCGACAAACAGCCCATGTCGGCGAGCAACAACCAGCCCTATCTGAAGACGTTGAGCGACAAGGATGTTCAGGACGCCCTGTCGGCCGCGGCCGCGGTCGGCGACGATCGCATCCAGAAGGCGTCCACCGGCCGGGTCAATCCCGAGGGCTGGACGCACGGGTCGTCGGACGAGCGGCAGAAGTGGTTCCTGTCCGGCTATCGCACCGGTCAGGTCCGCGCCTGCGACACGTTCAACGCCGCGGACCTGACCAATCCCCCGGCATTGCGCTGACATCGGATTCGGGCCATCCGCCGGGTGGCGGGGCGACGAATACCGGAGGACGCGGGCCGAGTAGGGTTCGTGCGCTTCGCGATTCACGACGAACCGTCCGATCAGGAGGAACCATGCGGTCGCTCGGCAGGACTCTCGGACTGGCGTTCGCCCGGACGGCGGCCGGTGCGCTGCTGGTGGCGGCCACCGCCCTCGGCGGTCCGGCCGTCGGGGGCGTCGCGTGGGCGCACGCGCCGCGGCAGCCGGTGCCCGCGCCCGGGACGGTTCCGGTGGCCGCCGCGCCGATCTCGGTGGTGCTCACCACCATTCCCCCCGGCTGGGACGCGCGGACCGATCTGCAACCGATCCTGGAGGTGCGGGGCGACGGCCGGGCGGTCCGGAGTCCGGACGCCGCGAGCGCGAACCGGGCACCGGGCGCCGCGCCGCAGCGGACGAACGGGCGGGTGCCGGTGGAGGTCCTCACCGACGCGGCGGCCGAGGCGCACACCCTGGCCACCGCGGACATGGGGATGCCGCAGAACGGGGATTCGGGCAGCACGCTGCTCGACTTCCTCGGCGACACACCGGATCAGGATGTGCACCTGGTGGTGTACTCCCCGGCGACCGATACGGGTCTGAGCGACGAGCAGAAGGCGAACCGCAAGCGGTTCGC
The DNA here is from genome assembly GCF_042874315.1 of Nocardia sp. NPDC004068. Lineage (NCBI taxonomy): Bacteria > Bacillati > Actinomycetota > Actinomycetes > Mycobacteriales > Nocardiaceae > Nocardia > Nocardia sp. NPDC004068. The sequence goes on along the minus strand of NZ_JBIAMW010000001.1, from coordinate 836,797 downwards.
CGACCTCTGCTCCAGGTTGCTCGACTCCTTCGTCGCCGATCAGTGAGGTAGCGGACTACCCGTCGATCAGTGCGGGCGACCTCCTGGTGGGCGTCAGCCGACCGTCCACGTCTCCTTGCCGGTGAGCAAGTCCTGCAAGGTGTTCGGGCCCACGGGTTTACGGTCGCGGGCGGCGGTGGTCTGGGCACGGACGCCGTCGTCGTAGGTCGGGCGGGCGACGCTGCGGAAGACACCGATCGGGACGTGCGAGAGGTCCTGGGCGGAGAGCCGGGACAGCGCGAACGCGTATTCCGGATCCTCGCTGTGCGCGTCGTGGACGACGATCTCCGATTCGGCGACGGTGTCGGCCCCGACTACCCGCAGGCCGAATCCGCTTCGGACAACCGCGAATTCGCCGTTCGCGCCGAACCGGATCGGCTCGCCGTGCCGCAGCCGGATCAGATGCGATTCGGCGTTCTCCTTGCGCAGGTCGTCGAAGGAGCCGTCGTTGAAGATCGGGCAGTCCTGAAGGATCTCGACGAACGACGCGCCGCGATGTTCGGCCGCGGCGCGCAGCACCTCGGTCAGCCCGGCGCGGTCGGAGTCCAGGGCGCGCGCGGCGAAGCTCGCCTCCGCGCCCAGCGCCACCGACAACGTGTTGAACGGGTGGTCCACCGAACCCATCGGCGTCGACTTGGTGACCTTGCCGGTCTCCGACGTCGGCGAGTACTGGCCCTTGGTGAGGCCGTAGATCCGGTTGTTGAACAACAGGATCGTCATGTTCACATTGCGGCGCAGCGCGTGGATCAGGTGGTTGCCGCCGATGGAGAGCGCGTCGCCGTCGCCGGTCACCACCCACACCGACAGATCCGGCCGGGTCACGGCCAGCCCGGTCGCGATGGCGGGCGCGCGGCCGTGGATGGAGTGGATGCCGTAGGCGTCGAGGTAGTACGGGAACCGGCTCGAGCAGCCGATGCCCGAGACGAACATCAGGTTCTCCCGGCGCAATCCGAGTTCGGCCAGGAATCCGCGCACGGTCGCGAGGATGACGTAGTCGCCGCAGCCGGGGCACCAGCGCACCTCCTGATCGGAGGTGTAGTCCTTGGCCTTCTGCGGTCCGGCCGCGCCCGGCACCCCGGCCAGTCCGGTCAGGCCGAGATCGGTTCCGACGAGCGATGTTTCGACGATCGTCATCACTTGCCCCCTGTCGTGCGATACGTGGCCCGTGCCCGCGCGGCGAAGGCCTTGTCGTGTTCCAGCTCGGCGATCGAGCCGTCGAGGGCGGCATCGATGACGCCGACGAGTTCCTGCGCGGAGAAGGCGGTGCCCGCGATCTTGGTCCACGGCCGCACGTCGGCCAGGTAGCGGGCGCGCAGCAGCATGGCGAGCTGGCCGCCGTTCATCTCCGGGGCGACGATCGTGCGGTAGCGGCGCAGCACGTCACCGAGGTTGGGCGGCAACGGATTCAGATGCCGTAGATGCGCCTGGGCCACCGACACCCCGCGCCGACGCGCCCGGCGGCACGCCTCGCCGATCGGGCCGTAGGAGCTGCCCCAGCCGATCAGCAGCAGTTCGGCCCGGCCGTCGGGATCGTCGACCTCGAGTTCGGGCACGGCGATGCCGTCGATCTTGGCCTGCCGCAAGCGAACCATGAGTTCGTGGTTGGCGGGATCGTAGGAGATGTTGCCGCTGCCGTCGGCCTTCTCCAGACCGCCGATGCGGTGCGCGAGCCCCTTGGTGCCGGGGACGGCCAGCGGGCGGGCCAGCGTCTCCGGATCACGCGCGTAGGGCTGGAACGAATCCCCTTCGGCCGCTTCGGGTTCGAAGGCCGGATCGATCGGCTCGAGCTCGGCGACGTTCGGAATCGCCCACGGCTCCGAACCGTTCGCGATCGCGCCGTCGGACAGCAGCAGCACCGGGGTGCGGTAGGTCAGCGCGATGCGCGCCGCCTCGACCGCCGTGGCGAAGCAGTCCGCCGGGGAGCGCGGCGCGAGCACCGCCACCGGCGACTCGCCGTTGCGGCCGTAGAGGGCTTGCAGCAGATCGGCCTGTTCGGTCTTGGTGGGCAGGCCCGTGGACGGACCGCCGCGCTGCACGTCGATGATGAGCAGCGGCAGTTCGGTCATCACCGCGAGGCCGATGGTCTCGCTCTTGAGCGCCAGACCCGGGCCGGAGGTGCTGGTGACGCCGAGCGCGCCGCCGATCGAAGCGCCCAGGGCCGCACCGATTCCCGCGATCTCGTCCTCGGCCTGGAAGGTGGTGACGCCGAAGTTCTTGTGCTTGCTCAGCTCGTGCAGGATGTCCGAGGCGGGGGTGATCGGATAGGTCCCGAGGAACACCGGCAGGCCGGACAGCTGCCCGGCCGCGACGATGCCGTAGGCGAGCGCGGTGTTGCCGGTGATCTGCCGGTAGGTGCCGGGAGCGAGGGTCGCGGGCGCGACCTCGTAGGTGGTGGCGAACGCCTCGGTGGTCTCGCCGTAGTTCCAGCCCGCCCGGAACGCGAGGATGTTGGCCTCGGCGATATCGGGTTTCGCGGCGAACTTCTCCCGCATGAACTGCTCGGTGCCGCCGATCGGCCGCCCGTACATCCACGACAGCAGGCCGAGGGCGAACATGTTCTTCGCCCGCTGCGCGTCCTTCTTGCCGACGCCGGTGACCTCGGTGGCCGCGAGGGTCAGCGAGGTCATCGGCACGCGGTGCACCACGAAACCGGTCAGCGTGTCGTCGGTGAGCGGGTCGCCGGTGTAGCCGACCTTGGCGAGGTTGCGCTTGGTGAACTCGTCGGTGTTGACGATGACCGTCGCGCCGCGCGCCAGATCCTCCAGATTCGCCTTCAGCGCAGCGGGATTCATGGCCACCAGCACGTCGGGCTGATCGCCCGCCGTGAGGATGTCGTAGTCGGCGATCTGGATCTGGAAGGACGAGACGCCCGGTAGCGTGCCCTGCGGCGCCCGGATCTCGGCCGGGAAGTTGGGCATCGTGGCGAGGTCGTTGCCGAAGGCCGCCGCCTCGTGGGTGAAGCGGTCGCCCGTCAGCTGCATCCCGTCGCCGGAGTCCCCGGCGAAGCGGATGACGACGCGCTCCAATTTCTCTGTACCGGCACCGTCACGGTGGGCAAGGTCAACCATGCGCCTGCATCACTTCCTCTGGGTATGAGGTACCACAAGCCAAATTACTCCCCGCATCCCCCGGGCACACCCGAGAACCGTTGGGTACGACACGATTCGATCGTTCGAATGGCACGAATCGAACCGCGTGGGGCGTCAGGCGAACAGAGCGAGCTGCGGGTCCGGCCGGGGCGCCGAGTCCGCGAGATGCGGCGGTCCGGGATCGGCCGGAGCCTCGCGACGCAGACCGTGCCGCGCGAGCAGCGGTTCGATCCGGTCCCGCAACCACGCAGAGTACTCCGGTGTGACGTACGCCCCACGACCGTACAGCTGTCGATAACGCCGCAACAGCGCCGGGTGCCGCGCGGCCAGCCACTCCAGGAACCAGCCGCGGGTACTCCCCCGCAGATGCATGGGAAACGCGACCGCGCTCGTCGCGCCCGCCGCCGCGATCGCGCCGAACAACTCGTCCAGCGCGGCCGTACCGTCGGTCAGGTACGGGATCACCGGCGCCACGAGCACCGAGACGTCGAAGCCCGCGTCGGTCGCGGCCCGCACCACCTCCAGCCGGGCCCGCGGCGAGGGCGTGCCCGGTTCCAGACTCCGGTGCAGCTCGTGGTCGCCGATCGCGATCGAGAACGCCAGGCTGACCGGAACGACCCGCGCGGCCGCGGTGAGCAGCGGCAGATCCCGGCGCAGCAGCGTGCCCTTGGTGAGGATGGAGAAGCCGGTGCCCGCGTCGGTGAGCGCGCGAATGATGCCCGGCATCAACCGATATCGGCCCTCGGCCCGCTGGTACGGGTCGGTGTTGGTGCCCAGCGCGACCGTCTCGCGCCGCCACGAGCGGCGGTGCAGTTCCTTGCGCAGCACCGCGGCGACATTCGTCTTGACCACGATCTGGCTGTCGAAATCGCGGCCCGCGTCCAGGTCCAGGTACTCGTGGGTGGTGCGGGCGAAGCAGTAGCGGCAGGCGTGCGAGCAGCCGCGCATCGGGTTGATCGTCCATTTGAACGGCAACCCGCTGCCCTCGGGAATCTTGTTCAGCGCGCTCTTGCACAGCACCTCGTGGAACGTGACGCCCTCGAACTCGGGCGTCCGGACGCTGCGCACGAAGCCGGCCCGCTCGAGCCCCGGGAGGGCGCCGTCATCGGCGTCCAGGGTCTGGCCTTGCCATCGCACCCAACCAGTCGAACATGTGTTCTAGATGCTGTCAAGCGATGCTGAGCGCCTCCGGCTCGGGCGATTCGCCCTTGTAGAACGCGATGAGGTCGCGCACGGTCCGCTCGGTCGGGCGCGGCGCGTAGCCCAGTTCGGTGCGCGCCTTGGCACCGTCGACCTCCGGGGCCGACAGCAGCGCGCCCATCGCGGCGCGCGAGACCTTGTCGCTGCCGAACAGTTTCGCGATCGGTTCAAGCACCGGCATCGCCGCCGACACGACCGGCAGCGGAATCGCGAAGCGGGGACCGCGTTTTCCGTTGACCTCCGCCGCGAGCCGGGTCAGTTCGAGCATCGTCACCATCGCGCCGGGCAGCAGATAGTTCTCCCCGGTGCGGCCGCGCTCCCCGGCGAGGATCAGCCCGGCCGCGACATCGCGCACGTCCACCAGATCGAAGCCGCCGCCGATCATCACCGGCACGCGGCCGCGGGCGGCGTCCCACAGCGAGGCGTTGATGCGCGAGGCGCTGTTGTCGATCGGGCCGTAGACGCCGGTGGGGTTGCAGATCACCGCGTCGAGCCCCCGCTCGACGACCTTGCGCAGTTCGAGTTCGCCCTGGTACTTGGACCGGTCGTAGACCGGCAGCGACGGATCGGTCGACCGCGGCCCGTTCTCGTCGATGCGGCCGCCGCAGGTGTACTGATCGAACGCGTGAATCGAGCTGGCGTGCACCATCCTTCGCACGCCGACCGCGTGCGCGGCCTCGGCGACCACCCGCACGCCCTCGGTGTTCACCCGCCAGGCCAGATCGTTGCGGTGGGCCAGGGTGATCACCGCGACCAGGTGATACACCACCTCGGCCCCGTCGAGCGCCGAGCGCATCGAATCGGGGTTCAGCACATCGCCGTTGACCCAGCGGACGCGCGGATCGGTGTCCCCGGACGGCCGGAGCCGATCGATGGCGATCACCTCGTGACCGCGCTCCACCAGCTGGTGGAGCAGATTCGTGCCCAGGAACCCGGCCGCGCCGGTGACTGCCACCTTCATGGGAACGAGAATATAGAACATGTTCTAATTTGCAACAAGTTCCAGTTCGTCCCTCTTCCCCTCCGCACGCTCGAAACTCGTCGGCGTGGTCGGCTATATTGAGGCCCAGTCGCCACCGTTCGGCGGTGGGGGCCACCGTAGTTCGAACGGACCAGGCTGATGATCACGACGATTGGGGGGCAGACGCGATGAGTGATCTTTCCGCGGAGACCGATGCGATCCGGTCGTTCGCCGCGACCCACGAGGGCGTGGCGGCCGATATCGCCGGCGCCGCCGATATGGACACGGTCAAGAACGTGGCGGCGATGACGCCGGTGTTCGGCATGATCGGGGCCGACTATCTGGCGATGTTCGCGGCCGCGCAGGTGCTGCACGCCAAGGACGTCAACGATCTGTCCGCCAAGGTCGATCACCTCGGCCGGGCCGCGTTCGGCACGGCCGCCTTCTTCGACGAGACCGACGGCACGTCGGCGGCGGGTATCACCGCGACAGGGGTGTGAGAGTCGTGCGCACAGTAGACGGAACCGACAGCGGCGTCATCGGCGCGGCGCCGTACGCCCCCGCGCCGGAGGCCGCGCACGTCGTCACCGAGGCGGCGGGGCAGAGCGGGCCGATCCTGGATGTGGCGCTGCCGCAACTCCCGGCGGATATGCCGCCGATCGAGCCGCCCGCGTTCACGTTGGCGCGCAAGGAGTTCGACGACGACGGCACGGTGCTCGGTGTCCCGCACGCGCCGGGGCTGGGCGGCGGTTCGCCCGATCCCGCGGCGGCGATCCACCCGGCCGCGCTCGCCGATCCCTCCTCGCCGCTGCTCGGGGCCGCGCACACCGCGCTGAACGACGCTCAGGGCGTGTTGAATTCGAGCCACACCGCGGCGCAGGGCGTACTGGATTCGGCGCAAACGGCTTTGGGCCACGCGGGCGGCGGCGGGATGGCCGCGGCCGTGCAGCAGGCCGGGACCCCGGCCGCGGCGGCAGCGGCCGCCGCGCCCACGGTGGCCCCGATGCCGTCGGATCCCATCGGCGCCTTGATGAACGGCGCCGCGCTGCCCGCCCTGCCCGGGGTCGACGCGTTGTTCAAACCGTTCCTGGACCTGCTGTCCAGCTTCGGCACCGGCGTGCTCGGGGCGCTCAATCCGGCCGCCCTGCTCAACCAGTCCTCGCAGATCATCCAGACCGCGATGCAGGTCGGCATGGGCGCGGTGAAATCGGTCGAGCAGGTCTGGGAGGGGCAGGCCGCGCGCGGCGCCCAGACCGCCGCGGCCCAGACCCAGGCGCACGGCGAGGACGCCAGCCAGCGCGGATTCGACATCTCCAAGCTCACCGAGGAGGCGGCCGCGGTCGTGCAGCGCGGCAATGTGCAGCTGACCGCCGTGGCCAATATGTTCGCGGCGGAGGCCACCGCGCTGGCCCCGGTGATCTTCACCCCGCCCGCCCAGGCCACGCTGATCGCCAGTGCCACCGAACATCTCGGCACGGCCGTCGGCATCGTGAACGCGACCCGCGCCGAATTGGCCGGGTACACCGGGCAGTTGTCGGGCGTGGTCCAGCAGTTGCTCGGCACCTCGGCGCCCGACGCGGCCCAGGTCGCGCAGTCGGTGGCGCAGAACGTCGGCGAGCCGATCATGGAGCAGGCCCAGCAGTTGCTGTCCGGTGACGGCATCGGCACCCAGGCCGCGGGTCTGGGCGGCACCGACCTCACGGGCTCCGGTCCGGGCGCGTCGACGCACGCGGCGTCCTTCGGCGGCAACGGCGCCCACCCCGGCTCGTTCGGCGGATCCGGCGGCGGCGCAGGCGGATTCGGCGGCGGCCTGTTCGGTGGTCACGGCGGCGGCAGCGGTTCCGGCGGCGCGTCGGCCGCCAAACCCGGTGCGGGCGCGGCCCTGCCCGGCGGTCGCGGCGTGGCGGGCGTCCCCGGCATGCCCTTCGGCCCCGGTATGCCCGGCGCCCCCGGCCAGGGCGCGGCGGGCTCCGGCTTCCTCGGCGCACCCGGCGGCGTCGCGGGCCAGCGCCGCGACGACGACGAACACGGCCGCAACGTCCAGCCCTACCAAAGCCCCACGGGCAACACCGATCTCACCGGCGGCCTCGGCGAATCCGCCCCGGAGGTCATCGGCCAGACCCACTCCGACGAGATCATCAACGATTACGAGATGGACCAGCTCTGAATCTCGATGCGCCACAACGCATCACGAGATCACCGGCCCCGGGTCATCGGGCACAACACCACGAGATGACCCGGCGCGCCGGACTCTCCCGCACGGACAGCTCGGGGACGGATCGGCTCGATAGGCCAGCACCGAATCCCCTTGCACCACACCGCATCACGAGACGGCGCCGTCACCGGGTCATCGCACAGCAGCGAAAGCCGGTGCCCGCCGGACGATGAGGGTCGCGGTGAGGCCGCAGGCCGCCGCGAGGCCCACCATGCTCGGGACCGCGTCGTGGTCGAGGGTGACTCCGCCCGCCCAGGCGCCCGCCGCGATGCCGATCTGGAACGCGACGATGTAGACGGCGGAGGCGAGGTCCTGGTGGTCCCCCGCGTGTCGTAAGACCGCGGCCTGCAACACGACTCCCATGCCGCCCGCGGGGACGGCCCACAGCACGAGGGCGATTGCGGCGGCGAGCGTCGAGCTCGGGCCGAGGAACAGGACGACCAGCATGCACGCGGTGAGCCCGGCCGTCACCGTCAGGGCCGTCGCGCGCGGGGCGCTGTCCACGCGCCGACCGATGGCGACCAGGCCGACCAGACCCGCCGCCCCGTGCGCCAGCAGCACGCCCGAGGTCGCGGGTCCGGTCAGGCGCAGGTAGTGGGCGATGAGCACGGTGATGTAGGAGAACGCCACGAAGTGGCCCGTGACCACGACGAGCGTGGCCGCGTTCGCCCCGCGCAGCACCGGATCGGCGAGCACCCGCCCGATCCCGGCTCGACGGCCCGCGAACCCGCCGGGCGCGGGCGGCGTCTCGACCGGCATCGGATCGATCGTCACCCGAATGAGCAACGCCGCCAACGCCGCCGCGACCGCCACAACCGAAACCGTCTGCCGCCAACCGATCGTCGCGCCCAGCCAGGAACTCAGCGGCAGCCCGAACAGGAAGGCGAGCGAATTCCCGGCGAAGATCACCGTCGTCGCGCGACCCGCCTGCCGGGGATCGAGCAATCGCGCGGCCATCGGGGCGACGATCGACCAGAACACCCCGTGCCCGATCGCCGACACCACCCGCGCGCCGACCGCCACGGCATAGGTGGGCGCGCACGCCAGCACGAGATTCGACACGGTGATCGTCGCGACCGTCGCCAAACCCGTTGCGCGGCGGTCGAATCGGGCCGTCAGCGCCACCAGCGGCACCACCGTCACCGCGACCACGAGCGCGTATCCGGTGACCAGCAGGCCGATCCGCGACTCCGACACCCCGAATCCGGCGGCCAACCGCGGCAGCAGGGCTACCGGCAGATTCTCCGAGGTGACCGAGACGAAGCACGCGGCGGCCAGGGCCGCGAGCGCCACGCCGGTCCGGGACGAGCGGGAATCGACCATTGTGTAACGATACACAGATAGGCTGGGTCCATGTCCAGGCCCCGGTCCGCCCGCGTCACCATGGCCGAGGTCGCCCGCCGTAGCGGCGTCTCCCCCATGACGGTCTCCTACTGCTACAACCAGCCCGACCGGGTCGCCGCCGACACCCGCCGCCGCGTCCTCGAGGTCGCCGCCGAACTGGGCTATCCCGGCCCCGATCCGACCGCGCGCTCGCTGCGCCGCTCGCACACGGGCGCGATCGGGGTGGTGCTCGGCGAGCAGCTGGCCTACGCCTTCGAGGACCCGCAGGCCCGGCGCTTCCTGACCGGGGTGGCCGAGGTGTGCCGGGAGCGCGGGGTCGGGCTGAACCTGATCCCGACGACGGGTGCGCCGGACGATGTGACCCGCGTGCGTTCGGCCGCGGTGGACGGTTTCATCGTGTGGACGACCGTGGACGCCGACCCCGTCGTCGACGCGGTGACCCGGCTGGGCAAACCGGTGGCCGTGCACGGCGGCCCGGCGGTGGGCGGGGCCCGGACGGTCACCATCGACAATCGCGCCTCCGCCCGGGACCTGGCCGCGCACACCTTCCCGGGCGCACGACGCCCCGCCGTGCTCAGCTTCCCGTTCGATCGCGCGCGCGAGTCGCGCCTGATCGTCGGGCCGGACCCGGACGCGGTGGCCTTCCCCGTCACGCGCGACCGGCTGCTGGGCGTCTACGACCACTGCCGGGCGAGCGGCCGGGATGTCCGGAGCCTGCCCGTGGCCGTCGCCGCCCGCAACGATCGTGACGAGGCCGCGGCCGTCACCGAGGCGCTGCTGGACGCCCACGCGCCGGACGCGGTGATCGCCATGAGCGATCAGCTCGCCTTCGCGGTGCTGGATGCCTGCCGCCGCAAGGGTTTTCGCGTACCCGGCGATATCACGGTCGCGGGGTGGGACGACGATCCGGAGGCCGAGCGCGCGGGCCTGACCACGGTCACGCAGTCGCTGTCGGACCAGGGCCGCAGCTGCGCGCTCCTCGCCCTGGGCGAGCGGGCGCCCGGCCACGAACACGACTGGTCGGTGACCGTGCGCGCGAGCACGGGACCGCGCGGCTGACCGAGTCCCGCGACCGGATGTGTTACGGATTTCACGCGCCCGAAACACGCATCGTTTGCGCCACAACACTATTCGATAACGACTCGAAACCTTCCCCGCGCTGACGATTTTCGCGAAATACCGCCTGGCCACCGCATGTGGTCGGAGATATGTCGGATTGTGCCCTCCGGGTCCGCAACGGTTCATCCCCAGTTCGGTTGCCGCCGCACGGGTCCGGTGTCACCCTGACTACGTGGCTACGCTCGAGCGGCGGAAGCGGGCCGGATACGCCGAGATCACACCGGCTTACCGGCTCCTCGACATCGTGCACGGCACCGCGCTCGCGCGGGCGGAACGGCGGCTGCACCGCGAGTTCTCGATTCTGTTCGATACCAAGACCATTCACCATTTCCTGCACGATTCCTACGCCGAGATCGGCGGGCAGGCGTCGGTGCAGCTGTATCTGCCGCTGCTGGCCGAGCGCTACGCCCGTCAGCGCCTGCACGCGCGGGCCAAGGTGGAGGGCCGGATCGAGCACGCGATTCCGGTGGTGCTGTTCCTGTGCACGTTCAACGCCGGGCGCTCGCAGATGGCCCTGGGCTACTTCGAGCATTACGCGCGCGGCCGGGCGCTGGCCTGGTCGGGCGGTTCGGAGCCGTCCGCCGCGCTGAACAAGGCCGCGGTCGCGGCGATGGCCGAGGTCGGGATCGATATCGCCCACGAGTTCCCGAAGGCGTGGACCGCCGAGATCCTGCGCGCCGCCGATGTCATCATCACCATGGGCTGCGGCGACGTCTGCCCGGTGGTGCCGACCATCCGGCAGGAGGACTGGATCGTCGACGATCCGGCGGGGCTGACGGTCGCCGAGATCCGCCCGATCCGCGACGATATCGACCGGCGCGTGCGCAGGCTGCTGGAGAGCCTGCGCATACCGGTCTGAAAGGCTTGCGGCACAGAGCCTTTCGTGTCCCCTACGACCGTTGCCCCGCGCCCGTGCGCACGGCCGGGGCCGCGAGCGCCGCCTCGATGGTCTCGTAGACGGCCAGTTGGGTGTTCAACTCCGTCGCCGCCAGGATGCGCCGGGTGATGGCCTGGGTCGACACCAGGCATACGGTCACGCCCTCGCGTCGACCGCGCACGGCCTCGTCGGCCAATACGACGTAGGCGCGATACCCCAGGAAACCGAGGTTGCGGGTGTCGACGACGAGCCTGCCGGGCGAGGCGTCGGCGGCCGCGCGCAACAGCCGCTGCCAGGTCGGCAGGGTATAGGCGTCGACCTCGCCGTGGGCGCGCAGGATCATCGCCTCGGCGCGGCTCTCCAGGCTCGCGGTCAGGCGCAATCGGGCCGTATCGGATTCGTGGTGGCGGTTCGTGCTCATCGAGCAACCCATCCGTCGGGGATTCGCGGACTCACCCTGTCAGCTGAAGACGAACCCGTCCCTTCCTTGGTATCAAGACAATAGCCCGCCCGCAAACCTCTTTCCCATAACGGACACGCGGTGGTTACTGGAGAAAAATCGGGAGTTTCGCGGCAGCGCCGGTCAGGGCGGCCCGTTCGGCGTCGCTGGGCTCGCGGCGGCCGGTCGCGATCAGCAGGGCGTCGGCATCGGACCATTCGGCGGGCAACGCCGTCCCGGCGATCCGCTCCAGCATGGTTCGGGAGCGGGCGAGGCATTCCTCCGGCGGTCGGGGCGCGTCCGGCAGCTGGGCGATCAGGTCGAGGTGATGCAGGGTCCATTCCAGGACGTAGGCGCGCAGGTAGTCGCCGGTGGTGATCACGTGGCCGCGGGTGCCGACGCACACGGCCGGATCGGCGAGCTCCGCGGCGCGCCCGGCGGCGGAACCGACGTCGTCGAGATGGAACTTCAGCAACCGCGGTTCCTCGTAGGCGGCGGCGAGCCGAACGGTCAGCGCGTCGAGCGGATGCTCACCGTTCGGCTGGACGTCGGCGGTCTCCCAGTAGGTCACCTCGTCGCGCGTCGGCTCGGCGTCCGCGGGCGTCACGAGCGTGATCAGCACGTCCTGCGCATCGATGATCAAGTGGCACACCAGATCTCGCACCAACCATCCGGCGCATCCCGACGGTCGCCCGAAATCCTCGTCCGAGAGATAGGCGACCGTCGTCCGCAGCGCCGCCCACGAGCGTGAGAAAAGATCCACTGCCGCAAGCTAACACCGGTCGCGCGACCGCGCGGCCTACCCGAGTTCGGCGAGCTGACCGACGGCCGGGCCCATGTCCCGGGTCCACTGGGCGGGCGCGCCCGTCATCGGGGAGACCATGACCCGATGGATGCCCAGTTTCGCGTAATCGCCCATGGAGCGGACGAATTCGTCGCGGGTGGCGGGGGTGGGGCGGGGGTTGTTGGCCGTGATGGTGAGGCGGATGGTGTCGTAGTCGCGGCCGACGGTGTCGCAGTGGCGGCGCAGCACGTCGAGTTTGTGGGCGACGTCCTCGGGCGAGCTGGCGAACAGGTTGCACGCGTCGCCGTACTGGGCGACCAGGCGCAGGGTCTTCTTCTCGCCACCGCCGCCGATGAGCACCTTCGGGCGGTTGATCGGCTGTGGGCGGCACAGGGTTTCGGCGAGCTGGTAGTACTTGCCCTCGAACGGGCCGTCGTTGTCCGGGTCCCACATCTGCGCGCAGACGCGCAGGGCCTCCTCGAGCCGTTCGAAGCGTTCGGCCAGCGGCGGGAACGGCACGCCGAGCCCGCGGTGCTCGCGCTCGAACCAGGCCGCGCCGATGCCGAGCGTGGCCCGCCCGCCGGACAGCACGTCCAGGGTGGTGACGATCTTGGCGAGCAGGCCCGGGTGCCGGTAGGTCACGCCGGTGACGAGCAGGCCGAGGTCGACGGTGCGGGTGTGGGCCGCGAGGTAGCCCAGGGTGGTGTAGCCCTCGAGCATGTTCGACTCGGCGGGCAGCCCGGTGGGCTCGATCTGGAAGAAGTGGTCCATGAACGACAACCAGCTCGCGCCCACCTCTTCGGCGGCCTCGCCCACCCGGGCGAGTTCGCCCGCGATGGCCGCGGTGCCGCCGTCGATGTCGAAGACGGGGAGATGAAGTCCGAATTCCATACCGGGAACGCTAGACGCTGGAGCGCACTCCAAGTCAAGAGCGCGGCAGCTCCGGCAGCGGCCGGGCGTACAGCCACGCGTCCCACAGCTCCCGCAGCGGCGTATCGGCGTAATGTCCGGCCAGATCGGTGAACTCCTCGGTGCCGACCAGCGAGTGCCGGTACCGTTGCGTCCAATCCCGCAGCAGCGCAAAGAATTTCGCGTCGCCGAGGGTCAGCCGCAGCGCGTGCAGGGTGAGCGCGCCGCGCTTGTACACCCGATCGTCGAACATCGTGCGCGGTCCGGGATCGGCCAGCACGAGATCGCGCGGCTGCCGCGCGAGCAGCTGCCGGGCCGAGCGGGCCAGGGCGTCGGCGGCGGGACCGCCCGACGCCTCCGACCAGATCCACTCCGCGTAGCAGGCGAAGCCCTCGTGCAGCCAGATGTCGCGCCACTGCCGCACGGTCAGGCTGTTGCCGAACCACTGATGCGCCAGCTCGTGCGCGATCAGCCGTTCCGCGCCGCGCTCCCCGTCGCAGTGGTTGGCCCCGAAGATCGACAACCCCTGCGCCTCGAGCGGGATCTCGAGGTCGTCGTCGGTGACCACGACCGTGTACCCGGAGAACGGATACGGCCCGAACCGCCGCTGGAATTCGGCCATCATCAGCGGCTGCCGGCCGAAGTCGTGCTCGAAGCGGGTCCGCAACCGCGACGGCAGCACCGCGCGCATGGGCACCGGATCCGCGCCGCGGGCCGGTTCGATCCGGTATTCGCGGTACGGGCCGATCTGCACCGTCGCCAGGTACGTCGACATCGGTTCGGCCTGCTCGTACACCCAGGTGGTGCGGCTGGACTTGGTGCGCTTGTGGGTCAGAACCCCGTTGGCCACAACCTGATACGGCGAATCGGTGGTGACGGCGATGCGGTAGCTCGCCTTCGCGCCGGGGTGGTCGTCGCAGGGGAACCAGGACGCCGCGCCGTTGGGTTGCCCGGCCACCAGCGCGCCGTCGGTCAGCTCCTCCCAGCCGACCTCGCCCCACGGCCCGCGGATGGGGCGCGGCGTGCCCGCGTACTGCACGGCGATCACCAGCGCGCCCCCGGCCGGAATCGGTTGCGCCGGAGCGAAGGTCAGCTTGCCGTGCCGGTGGGTATACCTCGCGACCTTGGCCCCGTTCACCGAAACCTTTGCGACGGTGAGGGATTGGGACAGGTCCAGCGCGAAGCGGGGCCGCGCCTCGGTGGTGACGGCGGTGATGTCGGCGCGCCCGGCGAGCCGGTTGCTCGCCACCTTGTACTCGAGGTCGAGTTCGTAGCGCGACACCCGGTAGCCGCGATTGCCGTTCTGCGGGAGGTACGGGTCGATCGGCGCGTCGGAGACCTTGTCGGACATCACCGCTCCGGCCAGGGCGCGATCGGGTTGCCCCACCAGCGGGTCGAGGGCGGCACGGTATCGCCGCGCATCACCAGGGAGGCGGGGCCGACCGTGGCGCCCGCGCCGATCCGCGCGGCGGGCAGCGCCACGCAGTGCGGGCCGAGGGTCGCGCCCGCCTCCAGAGTCACCGTGTCCATGGCCATGATCCGATCATGGAACAAATGCGTCTGCACGACGCAGCCGCGTTCCACGGTCGCCCCGTCGCCGAGGGTCACCAGATCGGCCTCGGGCAGCCAGTACGACTCGCACCACACCCCGCGCCCGATCCGCGCGCCGAGGCCGCGCAGCCAGATGTTCATCACCGCGGTGCCGGTCGCGGCGCGCGCGAACCACGGGGCCGCAACGGTTTCCACGAACGCGTCGGACACCTCGTTGCGCCAGACGAACGAGCTCCACAGCGGATGCTCCTCGCGCCCGATCCGGCCGACCATCGCCCATTTCGCGGCCACCGCGCAACCTCCCGCCAGCGCGCCCGCCAGATGCAGCACGATCCCGGCCAGCAGCGCGGCGAACCAGTAGCCGGGCCCCTGGGCCAGCGCGGCGAGCCCGAACAGCACGCCCAGCCCGATGCCGAAGGTGACGATCACCGGCAGCAGGCGGCAGGTCTCGACGACGCCGCGGGCCACCTTCAGCCGCAGCGGCGGATCGAAGGTGCGGGCGGTGTCGGACTCACCGGCCTTGCGGCGCAGGCGAACCGGCGGGCTGCCCAGCCACGACGATCCGGCCTTCGCCTTCTCCGGCGCGGCCGACAGCACCGCGACCAGACCGTTCTTCGGCACCCGGCGGCCCGGCGCGGTCATACCCGAGTTGCCCAGGAACGCGCGCTTGCCGACCTTCGCCTCGCCGACGCGCATCCAGCCGCCGCCGAGTTCGTAGCCCGCGATCATGGTGTCGTCGGCGAGGAAGGCGCCGTCGGCGACCGTGGTGAACTTGGGCAGCAGCAGGACCGTGGACGCCTCCACATTGCGGCCGACGCGAGCGCCCAACAGCCGCAACCACATCGGCGTGAGCAGGCTGGCGTACAGCGGGAACAGGAAGGTGCGCGCGGAGTCCATCAGCCGTTCGGTGGCCCACGCCTGCCAGCCGACGCGGCTGCGCACCGGATGGTAGCCCTCGCGCAGCCCGATGCTCAGCAGCCGCACCGCCACCACGGTGAGCGCGGCGAATACGGCCAGGCTCAGCACGGTCGCCACCGGCAGCAGCGCGAAGGCGTGGCCGAGCGCGCCGGGCAGGGTCCGGTCGTCGCGAATCGCCCACGCCAGCAACGCCCCACCCGCGCCGAGCGCGACGATCGGCAAGGCGGCCAGGACCATCGAGGTGATCCCGAAGACGAGCACCCAGCGGGTCGCGCGCGGCGGCGTCGCGGCGGGCCACGGGTGGTCGGCCTTACCGACCTTCACCGCGGGCGAGCCCGCCCACTCCTGTCCGGCCTTGACCTTGCCGAAGACGGCCGATCCGGGCGCGACCACCGACCGTTTGCCGACCACCGCGCCCGGCAGCAGTGTCGAGCGCGACCCGACCACCGCGCCCGCGCCGATCCGGATCGGGCCGATGTGCACGCGGTCGCCGTCGATCCAGTAGCCCGCGAGATCCACCTCGGGTTCCACGCTGCATCCGTCGCCGAGTTCGAGCATCCCGGTCACCGGCGGCAGGCTGTGCAGATCCACGCCCTTGCCCACCCGGGCGCCGAGCGCGCGGGCGAACGGCACCATCCACGGTGCGCCGGACAGGTTCTCGGCCCCGCTGGCCTCGGCGAGGCGCACGGCCGCCCACAACCGCAGATGCACCGAGCCGCCGCGCGGATACGTTCCCGCGCCCACGCCCCGCAACAGCACGCGCGCCCCCGCGACGCAGATGGCCATGCGGCCGGGCGGGGAGATGAACAGCACGAATCCGGCCACCGCCCACCACCACGACAGGCCCGGCATCCACGGCAGCGCCCCGGACCAGCCCGCGATATTGGTGACGATACCCAGCCAGGTCAGCCATTGCAGGCCGGTGAGCGTGGTCAGCGGCACCAGCGCGAGCACCTGGATCCATTGCGCCCGCCGGGAGGTCGGCGCGACGTGCCGGGTCTCGACCTCGGCGGCGGGCGCGGCGGCGTCGAGCAGATCGGCCAGCGCGCCGAGGCGGGGATGGTCGTAGAGGTCGGCGACGGTGACCCACGGGAAGCGCTCGCGCAGGGCGGTCACCAGTTGCGCGGCGGCGAGCGAACCGCCGCCGAGGTCGAAGAAGTCCGCGTTCGGGCCCGAGATGTCCGCGCCCAGAATCGAATTCCACAGTCCGGCGATCCAGTGTGCGGTGCCGTCGAGGCCCTCACCGGGTTCGGGATCGTTGGACGCGCCGGGCAGCGGCCAGGGCAGCGCCTCGCGGTCGACCTTGCCCGAGGTGCGGGTGGGCAGTTCGTCCAGTACGGCCAGGCGCGGCACGAGCGGGGCGGGCAGGCTCTCGGCGAGCCGGTCGCGGGCGCGGTGCGCGTCGAATCCGGGGTCGGCGACACTGAGATAGCCGACCAGGATCTTGTTGCCCGCCTTGGTGGTTCGCACCGCGGCGGCCGCGGCGGTGACGCCGGGCAGGTTTTGCAGCGCGTTGTCGAGTTCACCGAGTTCGATGCGGCGGCCGCCGATCTTGACCTGATCGTCGGCGCGGCCGAGGAAGATCAGCCCGGCCGCCTCGTTGCGGACCAGATCGCCGCTGCGGTAGGCGCGGTCCCAGCCGAGCGAGGGCATGGGCGCGTACTTCTCGGCGTCCTTGGCCGGATCGAGGTAGCGGGCCAGGCCGACGCCGCCGATCACCAGCTCACCGGATTCGCCCTCCCCCACGGGATTTCCGGAGCCGTCCACGACGGCCAGATCCCAGCCGTCCAGCGGCAGACCGATCCGCACCGGTTCCCCCGCGGTGAGCCGGGCGGCGCAGGCGACCACGGTGGCCTCGGTGGGGCCGTAGGTGTTCCACACCTCGCGGTCGGCGCTGCCCGCCAGCCGCTCGGCCAGTTCGGGCGGCACGGCCTCGCCGCCGAAGATCAACAGCCGCACCGCCTCCAGGGCCTCGGCAGGCCACATGGCGGCCAGCGTCGGCACGGTCGACACCACGCTGATCGCCCGGCGTTCGAGCCACGGACCGAGATCCATGCCGCTGCGCACCAGCGCGCGGGGCGCGGGCACCAGGCACGCCCCGTTGCGCCACGCCAGCCACATCTCCTCGCAGGAGGCGTCGAAGGCCACCGACAGCCCGGCCAGCACCCGGTCGCCGGGTCCGATCGGGTTGTCGCGCAGGAACATTCGCGCCTCGGCGTCGACGAACGCCGCGGCGTTGCGGTGGGTAACCGCGACGCCCTTGGGGGTGCCGGTGGAGCCGGAGGTGAAGATGATCCAGGCGTCGTCGTCGGGCGTGGGCGGCGCGGTGGAATCCGAACGGGCGCGGGCGTTTCCGGTCGCCTCGATCCCGTCCCCGGTGACCAGCGCCGTGATTCCCGCTTCCCCGAACACCAGCCGGGCGCGCTCCTCGGGATCGTCCGCGTCCACCGGAACGTAGGCGGCGCCCGCGTGCAGCACGGCCAGAATCCCGACATACAGCTCCGCGGTCCCGGACGGGACCCGCACCCCGACCCGATCGCCGGTCCGCACGCCCGCGTCGCGCAGCCGGTCCACGGCCTCGTCGATCTCGGCGAGCAGTTCGGCGTAGGTCAGGACGTCGGAGCCGTCGTCGATCGCGGGCGCGTCGGGATGGGCGGCCGCGGTCTCGGCGAGGATGTCGACGAGGGTGCGCGGCGGGGCCGCCGCCGCCGAACGAAGCAATGGAGTGGGTGCCGACACGTCGAAACCGAGCGTCACCGTCCTGCCTTTCCGATCGCCCCCGCCTACCGCCCGGCGCCGTTACCGGTGAGCTAATTCGGGACCATTCTCGCAGGACTATCGGGCGTGCCGGTGCGCGGGGCCGCGCTCAGAACATCGTCGGCCGGGTCGCCGCGTCCACTCCCCCGTCGATGACGAACTGCGCGCCGTGGATGTAGCCCGCCTGCGGGCCGAGCAGATACGTTGTGAGACTTGCGATCTCGGCCGGTTCGGCGGTACGGGCGATGGGCGCGGTGAAGCCGCGGATGAGGTCGCCGTAGCGGGGATCGTCCAGTCCGGCGCGCAGCAGCGGCGTGTCGACCGTGCCGGGGGCGACGGTGTTCAGCCGCACCCCCGCCGCGCCCCAATCGGCGGCGCGGCGGCGGACCGCGACGGTGAGGGCGTTCTTGGACCAGGCGTAGGCGAGATGGCCCGCGTAGTCGCCCGCGGGTCGCAGGGCCGCGGTGAGGTCGGCGGGCGTGGGGTCGGTGGCCAGCGGATTCTCCGCCCAGGTCACCTGGACCGAGGCCACCGAGGAGACCACGACGACGGCCGGGGACTCCGCCTTGCACAGCACCGGCAGCAGGCCGTCGAGGACCGCGACCGCCGCGTGGTAGTTGATATCGATCAGGCGCAGTGGGTCGGGGGTGTGCGGACCGACGCCCGCGCAGAGCACCGCGCCGTCGAGGGTACCGCCGCAGCGCTCGGTGACCTTCTCGATCGCGGCGGCCCGGCTCGCCGGGTCGGCCAGATCGGCGCGCACGTCCGCGTCGCGCAGGTCGATGCCGATGATGTCGTGCCCGGCCGCGGACAGGGCCGCCGCGGTGGCGGCGCCGATGCCCGAGGCCGATCCGGTGATCGCGATCGTCATCGGACAATTAGAACAGGTGTCACCCCGCGACGTGCCGATACGAGTTAGCATCCCGGGGATAATTAGAATCTGTTCTAGTTTTCCCCGCCGCCGCGCGGGCACTGCGAGAGGACACCGATGCGCTTCACCTACGCGGAGGCGATGACCGACCCGGCGCACTACATCCCGCTGGCCCAGGCCGCCGAGGCGGCCGGATTCCACAGCATGTCGATCGCCGACAGCATCGCCTATCCCGCCGAATCGGATTCGACCTATCCCTACACCCCCGACGGCAACCGGGAGTTCCTCGACGACAAGCCGTTCATCGAGGCGTTCGTGCTCTCGGCGGCACTGGCCGCGGCGACCACCCGGCTGCGGTTCACCCCGTTCGTCATCAAGCTGCCGATCCGGCCGCCCGTGCTGGTGGCCAAGCAGGCCGCCTCGCTGGCCTATCTCAGCGGCAACCGGTTCTCCCTCGGCGTCGGCATCAGCCCGTGGCCGGAGGACTTCCAGATCATGGGCGTGCCGTTCGACAAGCGCGGCAAGCGCATGGACGAGTGCATCGAGATCGTGCGCGGGCTGTCGCGCGGCGGGTACTTCGAGTACCACGGCGAGTTCTACGACATCCCCAAGATCAAGATCACCCCGGTGCCGACCGAACCGCTGCCGATCCTGGTCGGCGGCCACAGCGACGCCGCGTTGCGCCGGGCGGTGCGGCTGTGCGACGGGTGGATGCACGCGGGCGGCGACGCCGCCGAACTGGACCGCATGCTCGACCGGCTCAGCGAATTGCGCCGCGAGGCAGGGCATTCCGGCCCGTTCGAGATCCATGTGGCGTCCCTGGACGCCTACACCACCGACGGCATCAAACGGCTCGAGGACAAGGGCGTGACCGATGTGATCGTCGGCTTCCGCTACCCGTACGTCGCGGGTCAGGACACCGAACCGCTGGAGACCAAGATCGCCCACCTGAACCGCTACGGCGAGTCGATCATCGCCAAGTGCTGAGTCAGCGGCGCTTGGCGAAGCCGAGATCGATCACCGCGTCGCGCTCGGCCGCCAGCTCTCCGACGCTGAGATCGATCCGCTCCCGGGAGAATTCGTCGATGTCCAGGCCGGGCACGATGTGGTACTCGCCGTCGCGGCAGGTGACCGGGAACGAGCTGATCAGCCCCTCGGGCACCCCGTAGGACCCGTCGGAGGGCACGGCCATCGACACCCAGTCCCCAGCGGGCGTGCCGCGCACCCAGTCGTGGATGTGGTCGATGGCCGCGCTCGCCGCGCTGGCGGCCGAGGAGGCGCCGCGCGCGGCGATGATGGCGGTGCCGCGCTGCTGCACGGTCGGGATGAACTCCGCGCGCACCCACTCCGGATCGTCGAGCACCGCGAGCGCCGGGCGGCCGGCGATGGTGGCGTACGAGAGGTCGGGGTACTGGGTCGCGGAGTGATTGCCCCACACGGCGATTCGGGCGATGTCGGCGGCGGGCGCGCCGGACCGCTTCGCCACCTGCGCGAGGGCGCGATTGTGGTCGAGCCGGGTGAGCGCGGTGAACCGCTCGGCCGGGACGTCGGGCGCGTTGCTCATGGCGATGTAGGCGTTGGTGTTGGCGGGATTGCCGACCACCAGGACCTTGACGTCCGCGGCGGCGCTGGCGTTGATGGCCGCGCCCTGATCGGTGAAGATCGGGCCGTTGGCGGCGAGCAGGTCCGCGCGTTCCATGCCCGCGGTCCGCGGCCGCGCCCCGACCAGGATCGCGACATTCGCGTCCGCGAAGCCGACCCACGGATCGTCGCTGATATCGATGGACTCGAGCAGCGGGAACGCCCCGTCCTCGAGTTCCATGGCCACGCCCTCGAGCGCCCCGACCGCGGCCGGAATCTCCAGCAGCCGCAGCCGCACCGGGGTGTCCGCGCCGAGCATGGCCCCGGAGGCGATGCGGAACAGCAGCCCGTAGGCGATCTGACCGGCCGCGCCGGTGACGGTAACCGTCGCGGGGGTGGGGGCAGTGCTCACATCGACTCCTCGTGTCCTCGTGATCTTCGCGCCTGACCCCACCCTAGCCACGCTCAGGCCCGACGAGCCCCCGGCGTGAGCAACCAGACACCCGGACCGCGACAGAGCCGACGAAACGGGAAAAACCCTTGCCGCGCAATCACTTTCAGGGCAAAGGGTGGTCCAGCCGCGCGATATCGCGGTCGCCGAGCACCACCGGCTGCACGATGTCCTGCGCGCGCACCAGCTGCACCGCCCGGTACAACGGCCGCTCCTCCAGGGCCGCGTCGCGCGCCTCCGCCCGCAGCTGATTCACCAGCACGCCCGACACCGCCAGCGCCGCGGCCAGTTCACTGCGCGCGAGCGCGTCGGCCAGCGTGCGCAGGCCCAGGATGTGCAGCTCCCGGCCGCTGCCGGAGTCGGTGTACATCGCCAGCGGCACGAGCTGACTGTCCCGCCCGGCGGTCACCCGCAACACGATCCGGCTCAGCCGCGCCGGATACACCAGCACCTCCACGCCCGTCGCCGCCGCGACGTCCAGCCGCCGCGAGCCGAACAGCCTGCGGGCGCGAAGTTCGGTGCCGGTCAACCACATTCGCCGCCGCTGCACCGCCACCGCGTACAGCGCGGTCGGCGCGCCCAGCGCCAGCCCGGCCAGCACCGCGACCGGCCAGCTCACCAGCAACGCGAGCAGCAGCGCCGCCACGACGCCGACGCCCACCGCCGCCAGCGTCAACCGGCGCAGCATGGGGGCGAACGTCTCCGGCGCGATCAGGTCCAAGCCGACCGGTTGCGCCGCACCGGAATTCGAGGGTTCAGTCACGCGTCCACATCCGTCGGGCCCCCCGTCGTGACCGTACTACCGATCCCCCGCCAGCGCGGCCGAGACGGCCGAGACCGCCGAATCCAGCGGCAGCTGCCGCTGGTCGCCGCTGACCAGATCCTTCAGCCCGATCTCACCCTCGGCGAGGTCCCGATCACCCAGCACCAGAGCGTATTTCGCGCCGGAGCGGTCGGCGGCCTTCATCGCGCCCTTCACCCCACGCCCGCCGTAGGCCAGATCGACCCGCACGCCCGCCGCGCGCAGCTCGGCGGCCAGCACCACCAGCCGCGCCTTGGCGGCGTCGCCGAGCGGGACGCCGAACACGTCGACGCGGGCCGGTTCGGCGGCGGACTTGCCCTCGGCCTGCAAGGCCAGGATGGTGCGGTCCACGCCGAGCCCGAAGCCGATACCCGACAGCGGCTGCCCGCCCAGCTGGGCCATCAGCCCGTCGTAGCGCCCGCCGCCGCCGATCCCGGACTGCGCGCCGAGGCCGTCGTGCACGAATTCGAAGGTGGTCTTGGTGTAGTAGTCCAGGCCGCGGACCATGCGCGGATTGATGACGTACGGCACGCCCAGCGCGTCGAGGTGGCCGAGCACCTGCTCGAAGTGGGTCTTGGCGGTCTCGGACAGGTGATCGAGCATCAGCGGCGCGTCGGCCGTCAGCGCCCGCACCTCGGGCCGCTTGTCGTCGAGCACGCGCAGCGGGTTGATCTCGGCGCGGCGGCGGGTCTCCTCGTCCAGCGGCAGCGCGAACAGGAACTCCTGCAACAGTTCCCGATAGCGCGGGCGGCAGGTGTCGTCGCCGAGGGAGGTGAGCTCGAGCCGGAAGCCGTCCAGGCCGAGGGCGCGGAAGCCCGCGTCCGCGATCGCGATCACCTCGGCGTCGAGGGCCGGATCGTCCACGCCGATGGCCTCCACGCCGACCTGCTGCAACTGCCGGTAGCGCCCGGCCTGCGGCCGCTCGTAGCGGAAGAACGGGCCCGAGTAGTACACCTTGACCGGCAGCTGCCCGCGGTCGAGCCCGTGCTCGATGACCGCGCGCATCACCCCGGCCGTGCCCTCGGGCCGCAGCGTCACGCTGCGGTCGCCGCGGTCGGCGAAGGTGTACATCTCCTTGCTGACCACGTCGGTGGATTCGCCCACGCCGCGGGCGAACAGGCCGGTGTCCTCGAAGATCGGCAGCTCGACGTGCCCGTACCCGGCCAGTCGCGCCGAGCGCACGAGCGCGTCGCGCACGGCGACGAACTCCGCCGAGCCGGGCGGCACGTAATCCGGGATCCCCTTCGGGGCGGTGAAGCTGCTGGCCTTGGTCACGATCGACCAGTCTTTCAAACGCGTCGGGGGCGCGTCCAACCGGTTGCGGCCGGGCGTACGCGTCCCATGGTCCGATTCGCCTGGGCCGGTGTCGCGAATCCCTGTCCCCGGCTCGACCCGCTTGAGGTCGCGCGGATTGTACGGGGCGGAATCGTGACCTGAGTCGCGGTCTCAGGAAGTGATGGCACACTCTTATGCCGACAGCGGACCATCACGGGAGGATCTGGGAGTGCCGAGTAACGAACAGCGGCGGCAGGCGGCGAAACGCAAGCTCGAGCGGCGATTGGCCCGGCAGGCCGAGCGGGCCCGCAAGCGCAGGCAGCTCACCATCGCGGGCTCGGTCCTGGGTGTCGTCGTGGCGATCGCCGCCGGTGTGGGCATCTACTACCTGACCCGTGGCGATGACAAGTCCGACAACGCGGCGACTCCGGACTCCTCGCTGGCGAGCACCCCGCAGGCCGCGCCGCCGCCCTCCCCGCAGCCCAAGCCGGAGACCGTCGGCTGCGTCTACCGCGACGGCGGCGGCGACGCGGCCAAGCCGGTGGCCAAGCCCAACGGCGACAACATCGTCGCCAAGGGCCAGGAGGCGGTCACCATCACGACCGAGCAGGGCCCGATCGGCATCACCCTCGACCGCGCCGAATCGCCGTGCACCGTCAACAGTTTCGCGAGTCTGGTGAGCCAGCACTACTACGACGGCGCGCCCTGCCACCGGCTCAGCACGCAGGGCCTGAAGATGCTCCAGTGCGGCGACCCGACGGGCACCGGCAAGGGCGGACCCGGCTACGTCTTCGACAACGAGTACCCGACCGACCAATACCCGCCGATGGATCCGAACGAGGATGTGCCCCCCGTGCTGTACAAGCGCGGCGTGGTCGCGATGGCCAATGCCGGGCCCGGCACCAACGGCAGTCAGTTCTTCCTGTTGTTCGGCGACTCCCAGCTGCCGCCGTTGTACACGATCTTCGGCACGATCGACGAGGCCGGGTTGCGGACGCTGGACAAGATCGCCGCGAGCGGCGACGACGGTTCGCTGAACCCCCGACCCGGCGGCGGCAAGCCGAACCAACCCGTCACCTTCCAATCCGTCAAGCTGGGTTGAGTCCAAGGGCGGCGGAATGCCATGGCGGGGCGGCGAAATGGCATCGCGGAACGCTGGCACCGCCCCCGTTTCGGGGGTCATCCTGAGGTGCGGGAACATACCGGCGCATAGGGGTATATGTCGCAATAGTGCGTTATATGCTGTGCATGCACTCGCGAGCAGGTTTGTCGCACAGTTGTCGCTGGTAACCTCGAAGAACGGAGTGCCGATGAGACGTACCGACCACCCCACCGGGTAGGACTACGCCCCGTCGGCGCCGTCGGCATCCGCGTTGGCGAGACCGCAGCACCACCACCATCCATAGTGACTCTGCAACATCGGGGAGCAGGCAATGGCCGAGGAACTCGACGACATCGGCCGCGAGACAGCGGCTTTGATGAAGCAAATGTTGCAGCTTGCGACCCTGGTCGCACTGCGCACCCGGGAACGCGGCCAGAAGGAAGCCGAGGCCCGCGTCAAGATCACCGACGCGCGGCGTAAGGAGGCCAAGGAGCTCGCGCTCCGCGAGGCCCGCGAGGCCAAGGCCAAGGACCCGCGCAACCTCGAGCTGGCCCGAATGCTGGAACGTCCGCCGCTGGACAAGGGCGTCTCGCTGGAGAAGGACCGCTTCGCCGCACAGGCCAACGCCACCCGGATGGCCGCCCAGGCCGCGGCGAAGGACAAGGTCAAGGAGATGAGCTACTACGACTCCGTCGAGCGGCGCACCGCCCTGGCCGCGCATCTCGCCCGGATCGGCATCGCGCCCGATCTGGCGGCGGTACGGATGCTGATGGAGGTCAGCCAGGCGCAACCGCCGCAGGCGGCGGTAGGCAGCAAGCCCAACGAGGCCCCCCGGGTCACCCGGGCGCGGCAGCAGGAGATGGGCCTCAACAAGGAACTCGGGCTCGAGCGGTCCCGCTGACCCGCGCGGCGGTTCCGGACCCGCTCCCCGGGTTCGGGTCCGCCGCCCCGGCTTCCGACCCGATCCTCCGGATCTGGTTGCGCCGCACCGCTTTCGGACCGCTCCCCCGATTCGGTCGCGCGTTCCCGCTTCCGGACCCACTTCTCTCGAATCCGATTGCGCCGCAGCCTGTTTCAGGCGTGGAAGCCGCCCGCGGCCGGGTCGATGCCGCCGGTCGTCGGGTCGATGGTGGGATCGCCGAACAGCCCCTGCTGCGGCGACTTCAGCGGCAGCGGGCTGAGCATGTCCTTGTGGCCGTTGCGGACGCTGCAGTACTTGAACGGTCCCTTCGGATCCAGCAGCCGGGCCATGTGCGGATCGGCGTGGTCGAGGAACCACACGCTCATCCCGGTCTTGCCGTCCTGGCGCAGGTATTCCCATGCGCGCCACAGTGCTTCGAGCCGCATCGCGGCCTCGGCGTGTTTCCACCACTCCGGACACCACGCGGTATCGCTGAGATCGGTCACCTGCCGCCGATACACCAGGCTCAGGTAGTTCTCGACGAACTCGACGACGTTCGAGTAGATCATGTCTTGCTGCTGTTCGTTCACAGCGGCCGAACCTCCTCGGGCTGTCCGTAGGTCTGCGGCTGGGCCGCGTCGTTCAACTGGCGCTCCTCGACGAGGTCGTTCATCGTCGTCCGGCGGTTCGTCTGCGGATCGTGCCGTTCGATCGAGCGGCGTACCGCGTCAGCGTACTCGCCCTCCCACCAGGGAACGGTTCGAACCAGTACAGCCGGTGCGCCGGAGGAGAATACGATAGCCCGCCCGCGCGGCAGGGTCGCCAGCGCGTTGACGCTGAACGTCTTCGACGAGCCGAGGGAGCGCGAATAACTCTTGCCGCCCTTGGATTCCGAGACCGACTGCGAGATGGTGTCGTAGTCGCCGATGGCGTCGGAGCGTTCCTGGAGGAACTTCATATCGTCCACGCCGCTGCCGAGCACCTTGATGTTCGCCGCGCCCCACAGCGCCTCCATACCGTCGACACCCCAGCAGCGCGCGCCCTGCGCCCAGGATTGCAGCACGGTCATGACCACGATGCCGCGCGAACCGAAGTGACTGTACTGCTTGGGAAGATCCTTCCAGCGCACCACGTTCGCGGCCTCGTCCAGCACGGCGAGCAGCGGGATCTCCAGGCGGCCGCCGTGCGAACGGGACGCCTTGCGCATCGCGGTGTCGATCACGGCCTCGGTCAGGGCACTCACCAGCGGGGCGGCCGAACCGCGGCCCTCCAGCGACAGGCTGTAGAGCGTCCCGTTGCGCTCGATGAAGTCGAGTTCGTCGAACTCGCGGCGGTCCCCGCCCGGGGTGATCCACGGATGCACGTTGGACAGCTTCAGGCAGCGGATCATCTTCTTGGCCATGCCGAAAATGCCGCTGCGCATGCGGGGATCGGTGTTGTACTGCGCCGACAGGCCCGAGGCCGTGAAGTGGTGACGCGCCGAGCGCAGCAGTTCGATCGGCTCGGTGTCCTGAATGTTGGTGACCCAGTCCCACACCTGCACGATCGGCCGATCGTCGATGGCCGCCGCGAGGAACAGACCCGCCAGCAGATCCTCGGCCTCCTGCGCGAAGAAGCCGTCGTCACCGCCCGTCGAATTGTTCCCGCCGTCATCGCCGTCGGCGAAGTGCCCGGCCAGCCGGGCCGCGCGCATCTCGCAGCCCTCGCGACGGGCGTCCACCCAGCGCAACGGATTCCAGTACCAGGTCGGCGGTTCGTCGGCCACGCCCTGCGGATCGAAGACGAAGACCTCGGATCCCTTGGCCTGCCGGATATCTCGCGTCGCGTCGACCACATCGCGTTTGTTGGAGGTGGCCAGCACCGGGCCGATGGCGGCCAAAATGGCGGGGATGACCCGCGAGGTCGACTTGCCCTGGCGCGGACCCCAGATGTCGATGTGCAGATCCTCGTAGGAGCCGTAGAGCGGGGTGCCGTCGGCGACCGCGACACCGATCGGGACGCCGGGCGCGTCGTCGTAGCCGAGCCGCACGCCGAGCTGATCGGCCTTCTCCTTCACCCCGGCGGCGGTGAGCGAGGAGATCGCTCCCCCATTACCCATGTACTGGGCCTTGTCGTCGACCGCGAGCTTCCCCTTCCCCTTGCTCTTCTTCAGCTCCCGCCGCACCACCACATACGCGACCACCGCCCCCAACACCAGCAGCACGATCACCGACGACGCCGTGGGCCAGTGCAACTTGCCGCGGGCGAAGCCGGCGACGATGGCGATCGGGTTGATCGGGACGTCCTGTTTGGTCACCGCCATCTGGTTGCCGAGTTGCAAGGCGAGCCACAGGGTTCCGACGATCGCGAAACCGATGTAGATCATGTACAGGGTGACGTCGGGACCGGGCTCGGCCGGGTCCTTCAACTTCTTCGCCATCTCCGCCTCCTGAGGTGACCGTATACGTTGTTGTGGCTCACCGGTATCCGTCGAGCCGCCAGCCGTCGGCGGTGCGCGCGACGGTGGCGATGACCGTCGTCGGCGGCAGCGACTCGCGCCGGCCGTCGGGGTAGACGACGGTCTGCTCGATCCCGATCTTGTACTGCTCGTGGTCCGGATCGCCGCTGGGCGGCGCCTTCTCCCCGGAGGCGAAGGTGAACGCGTCGATCTTCGCACCGGCCTTGCCCCAGTCCGCCCATTGCAGCGACGGCTTCGGGGTGTCGACGCCGCTGGGCGGGGTGTCCAGGGTGCGGATCAGGCTGGGGCCCAGCCATTTCCGCGCCCGCGACAACGAGGCACCCTGCGCCTCGCGCGCGGGATACCAGGTGTAGATCTCCCGCAGCGCGGCGACCGCCACGCCGTCGGGCGTGGTCGGATCGGGCGCGGGGACCGCCTCCAGCTGCCGCGGGGTCGAGGTCGGCGACCGTTCGGCCGACGAACCCGAATCGCCACCGCAACCGGCCACCAGTACCGCGATGCCCACCACCAGCATCACCACCAGGTTACCGTGTCTCGTCATCGATTTCGGCCCTGCTGTCCAGGCTAAACCCCGCGAGCGCCGGGCGGGGCCGACCCGGCTGTCCGTGACCCCGGCGTGTCCGACTTCCGGTGAACTCACAGCACCCTCCGCACTCGACTGTCGCCGGGAATGGGAGCCTCGCGGACACCGGACGCGTCGGCGGCACGGATCATCGTGCCGTTGCCGGTGTAGACGCCGACCTCGGCGGGACCGCGCGGGCCGAATCGGGAGAAGACCAGATCGCCGGGCTGGGCCTTGCGCAGCGGCACCTCGGATCCCGCCTCCCACTGCTGTTCGGCCGTGCGCGGCAACGAGATTCGGCCCGAGGAGGCGGCGAAGACCGAGGCCGCGGTGAGGCCGGGGCCGTCGAGGCCGCCGCCGGACGGGCCCTGCGGCCCGCCGCCGCCCCAGACGTACGGGGTGCCGATCCATTGCCGGGCGGCCTCGACGATCTGCGCGCCGGGGGGTTGGCCGTCGGGCTGGAAGCGGCCCGTCGCGCCCGCGGCGCGGTACTGGGGTTCCATGGCGAGGATGTTGGCGACGTAGGGCTGGGTCTCGGAGAAGTGCGCGGCGACCTGATTGGGCATGCCGCCCGAGGCGAGCACCGCGCCCTCTCCGGCGTTGTAGGCGGCCAGGGCGAGCGGGACCACGTCGCCGTGCACCCGGCCCTCGCCGATCCAGCGTTCGATCTGATGGGCGATCGAGCACATGTAGCGGCCCTGGGCGATGATGGCGTCGCCGTCGTCCCACAGGCTGGCGGTGCCGTTGCCGTCGGCGTCGAGCAGATACGGTTTGCCGTCGTCGGGGTCGGCGGCGCGGGCGGTACTGGGCAGGAACTGCGAAAGCCCTTGCGCCCCAGCCGGAGACGTGAGGCCGCGCCGGAAACCGGATTCCTGCCGTCCCTGCGCGGCCAGCAGGGACGGGGTGATCTCCGGGCACAGCGACCCCGCCCGGCGGTACCAGATCTCGAGTTCGGCGGGCACCTTCCCGTCGGCGAGCGCCCCGCCCGCGGTGCCGAATCCGCGCTGGCACTGCGGATTGACCGAGAACGGCCACGCCCCACCGCCGCTCGGGGTCGGCGCGCCGTCGAGCCAGGGCAGCGGATCGATCTGATGTCCGCCCGCGAACCGCCCGCCGGGCACGATCTCGAAATGCAGATGGGGACCGGAGGATTCGCCCGCCGACCCGACCCGGCCGATCTGCTGTCCGGCACGCACCGGCTGCCCGACGCGCACGAGTACCCCGCTGTCCCATTCGTGCCCGTACACCGCCGAGAACGGCCGCCCGTTGACGTCGATGGAATCCACCACGATCCAGTTCCCGAATCCGGATGCGGGCCCCGCCGCGACGACCATCCCGTCGGCGACGGAGAAGATCGGCGTCCCGTCGGCGGCGGCCAGATCCACCCCCAGATGCGTTCCCCCGCGCGCCCCGAACGGATCCGACACCGTGAACGATCCCCCCGGCAACGGCCACGTCCGCCGAATCGGGGCCAACCCACCCGCCAGCGAGGGCGTCCCCGTCACCGCCGAACCGCCTTGCGCCACAGGCCGATCCGGCGCTCCTGTCGCCGTCCCCGTGATCACCGCGGCCCCCTGCGAGGGCACCCCCGCCTCTTGCGAAGGCACCCCCGTTCCACTGGCCCCACTTGTCGCGACCCCCGACGCCCCCATCGCCCACGTACTCCCCGGCACACTCGGCTGATCCGCACACGGATCCTCCGACGCGGGCAACACCACAACCACCACGAGCGCGATCAACCCGATCACACTCCCCAGCCCCACCCACACCCACCGCTTGGGATTCACCGCACCCCCAGAGCACGCACCCCAGCCGCACCCTTTATTCGGATCCGCACACCGTGTGGGGGTCTGAAGGGGGTGCGGATTCGAATAAGGGGTGCGGCTGGGGGTGCCGGGCGGTGGGGGGTGGTCATGGGGTGCGTTTGGTGTCGTTGAGGGTTTCTACGAGGGTGCGGTTCATTTCGGCGGCGGCGGCTAGTTGTTGTTGGAGGAGGGCCACTTTGCGGCGGAGGGCGATGGCGTCCATGCGTTCGAGGCTGGGGCCCTCCGCGGCGCGGACCCAGTTGCGGACCGAATTGGTGTGCACGCCTATCTGTTCGGCGACGACGCGGCAGGCCTCCGACTCGCTGCGCAGCCTGCCGGTGAGGGCCAGCACCTGCTCGACGGCCGCCTGCCGCACCTCCGGCGACACCCTGCGATAGGACCTGTGCGGCATCATCGTGCCAACCTCCCGGACATTTCCGATCTCACGCGGCACTCCCCTCGTCACCGCGGCGCGCGGTGGATTCCGTGAACTCGCTGAAGCGCTGGTTGGTTTCGTGGATTCCGCTGGCCTTCTCCGACATGGTGAACTCCATGTGGAACGGGATGCCCGGACGCCGGTCCTCACCGATCTTGAGCAGGAATTTGCCGGTGCCGGGGGCGGGCGGGCGGATCTGGCCGGGTTTGAGCGCCTCACCCGTGAGCGCTTGCGGCGCCGACCAACTCGTCACCATCTCCTCCTCGGCGGCGGTGAACGGCACCGTGGAGTCGAGCCGCTTGATCTCCTCGGGCGGCAGCGCGCCGAAGATCTTGGCGCGGGCGCGTTCGAGGAAGCCGAGCGCCTTGGCGATGGCGGCCTCCGAGCCGAGGGCCTGGAGGTCCTTGATGGTGTGGCTGATCATGATCAAGGCGGTGGCGATCGTGCGGTTCAGGCGGGTCAGCTCGTCGACGCGGTCGATCATGAAGTCGCCCAGTCCCAGCACCTGCCACAGCTCGTCCATGACGACCTGGAAGTAGCGCTGCGGCCCGAGTTCGGCGTCGGCGAGCACGTGCGCGGCCTCGACCGAGGCGAAACCGTCGGCCCAGCAGGCGAGCATGACGGCGGCCTTGAGTTTCTTGTCGCCGTTGGGAATGTGCGAGACGTCGATGCAGACCGCCACCGCGGAGGTGTCGATCGGGGCGGTGGTCTGGCCGTTGAAGATCGCGCCGAACGGGCCCTGGGTCAGCGCGCGCAGCGAGCGCCGCAGGCCCTTGGTGGCCTCGTGGTACTCCTCGGGGTTGTCGGCGCCCGCGTCGAGCATGAGTTCCTCGCCGCCGCCGACGATCACCTCGAGCAGGTTCTCCATGATGGGCGGGTTGTCGGGGGTGTAGCCGCTGCCCTCGCGGTAGAGGATGCGCAGCGCGGTGGAGATCAGCGTCTCCTCGTAGTCGCGCACCCGCGCCCCGCGCACCAGCTCCACCAGACCGGCGATGAGCGTGACCTGCCGGGCCCGCATCTCCTGGGTCACCTGGATCTGCAAGGCGGGCAGGTCGTTCAGCATCGGCACGATCGAGCCGAGCACACCGGCCGCGAGCGGATTCAGTTTGCCGTGCCCGTAGCCCAGGTCGATGACCTGGCCGCCGACCAGCTCCACCAGTTTGCGGTAGTCGGGTTTGACGTCGGCCAGGATCAGCGGCGTGATGCCCTGCGCGACACCGCCGAGCACGATCCGGCGCACCAGCGAGGATTTACCGAAACCGTTGAGCCCCAACACGAACAGGCTCGGCGCGGTGATGAAGCTGCCGCGCATGAACCAGTTCATCGGATCGAAGCAGACCGGCGCGCCGGTGTGCAGGTGCGAGCCGAGCGGCGTGCCGATCAGCGGCGCGCCCGCGCCCACCGACCAGGGCCACAGCCCCGCGACCTGCGCGGTGGTGGCGCGGTATTCGACCGGCCGCCCGACCACGCTCATCCGGCCGCCGCCCGCCCCGGCATAGCCGCGATCGGTCAATGGCGCTGTCTCCCGGTCGAATCCGTCCTCGACGACGGCCTCGATCCGCGCGGCGGCATTGACCCGCCGCAGATCGTCGGTCCGGAGCCGGAACGCGGCCCACGCCGCCCGCAGCCCCGCCCGTTCCCGCGCGATGGCCTCGTAGCGCGCCCGGGTCGCGTCATCGAGCAACGGCGGCCCCTGCCGCTTCGGCTTGACGGGCCTGCCCTGCTGCCCCGAGCCCCGCCCCCTATCGCGCGCATACGCACCCCGATCCGCCCCGGACCGCCGCGTTCCGCCCCGAGACCCATTGCCGCGCACCCGATCCCCGTCCCCCCGGGTCCGAATCCGCTCGGTCGGCTGCTCCCCCGCCCGGCGACGCACCGCCGCCCGTCCGTCGTCCCGCATGGCCCCCCGCTCCTGCCCGCCACGCCGCCGCGCGGCCTCGCCCTGCCCCGAACGCCCACGCCCCGCCCCGTTCCCGGACCGCTCCTCCGCACGCCCACTCCCGCGCCGCCGATCGCTCCCGCGCGCCGCCCCCTCGGCGACGCCACGCCGCTCCCCCCGCCGCGGACCGCCCGCAAACCCTTCGGTTTCGGCCACCCCACCCGAGCCGTCCCCACGCCCACCGGGCCGTCCCGCACCCCGCCCGTGATCAGGCCCGAACCCGTCCCGCCGCCCGTCGAACCCTCGGGTCCCGGCGTCCACTCCACCGCGCGGACCGTCCGCTCGGACCCCCGCGTCGACTCCGCCCCTCAGGCCGTCCGCTCGAACCCCAGCGTCCACTCCGCCGCGCCGCCCGTCGGACCCTCGGGCCTCCGCGTCCGCTCCGCCGCCCCGCGGATCGGGGCCGAACGCGTCGGATATGCCGCCCGAATGGCTTGCGGCACCGCTGTTTTCATGACCCTGGTGGGGGTCGTACGCCCCCCGATGGCCGGTCACGGAGGCGTCGGCGTCGGGAACATCGATGTGAATCCCGTTGGCGCGGGCCGCGTTTCGGCCGTCGGGGAGGCCGAGGGTCGGGTCGGGGGTGATCGGGCCCGCCAGGGTGTCGATGTCGAGGAGGTCGGCGGACCTGGGGGCAGCGGCAACCCCGTCATCCGCTGCCGCCCGGTCACCGTCGGCCGGATCCCGGTCCGGGCGCGCCGGATTCGGCGCGCCGGAGTGGCCCCGAAGCCCCGTTCCGGGACCGGCCGTCGTCTCGTCCCCCTCGGCCCGCGCGTTGCGGCGCGGGCGGTCCTTGCCGGTGTCGGTGGTGGCGCCGGTGCGGCCGGGCACTCGCCGACTCGGGACGGCCTTCCATTCCTCCGGCACACCGGGTTCGACCCCGGTCTGCCGGGGCAGGACGGCGCCGCGCAGGCCCGGCGGCAGGTTCTTCTCGTCCTCGGGACGGCTCGGGGGCGGTTCCGCGATGCCGGAGTCGGTCGAAAACTCTTGCGGCGCTTCGTGTTTCCCGGTGTCGGGACGCCACGCCAGTGCCTCGGCGCTGCTGGGGCCGCCCGCGTCTGGCAGGTCGAGCAGGCCGTCGAGGTCCATCTCGTCCGGAACCTCGAGGGTCACCTCGGGTTCCGGATGCGCCGAACGCGCGGAGCCGCGGCGCGACGGCGGGGTGTCGCCGGGATCGTCGGGCGGGGCGGAGCGCGCCGAACCCCGTCGCGCGGGCGGGGATTCGCGGTCGTCGCCGGGTGCGCCGAGGTCTCGGCGGGTGGGACGCACGGGCGCGTCGTCCCAGTCGGCAGGGAGGGCGGACCGTGGGTCACCGGGCGTGTATGCCTCGATGTCCCAGCCGTCGTCGTGGCCGCGGCGCGCCCCGCGGCCCACCGGCGCCGGATTCTCCGGGTCGACCACCCGTTCCCGATAGCGCGGTGGTTCGCCGCGGTACCGGATCGGCGGTTCCTGATCACCTGCCATATTCGCTCACCCCGCCAAGGCTTTGGGAATGGACGCGTGCTCCGGCAGGATCACCCCGCATCCCAACGACGCCGCGAAGGCCGCCGCCTGGTAGCGGTAACACCGCCGGATCTTCAAGCGCGCCTGCGTGGACAGGTCGCGCGTGATGGCCTCGATGCGCGGCAGGTCGCCGCGCAGGGGTTCGGTGATGGTCACCAGCGCCCCGAACCGGGTGACGCCGTGACCGCGGGCCTGCTCCTCGCGGGCCTGCTGGGTGGCGCCCACGCGCAGGGTCGCCGCGGCCGACACCACACCGCGTTCGCTCTGCTGGGCGACCAGCGCGTTCTTGTAGTCGTCGTCGACGATCTCGGCGGCGTCGGCGGCCGAGTGCGGGCGATAGACGATGGCGATGCGCTTGCGCGGCACCTCCGGATTCGGCGCGAGCAGCCGTTGCAGCACCCGCTCGTCCACCGCGCCCTCGGGGGCGGTCTCCATCTCCCAGGTGACCGAGCGGCCCCCGTCGTGGATGAAGTGGTCCCAGCGCTCCTCGTGCGAGATCGGCCCGGCATCGGCCCAATCCAGGCCGTGCCCGCCCGGTTCGCTGGCCGCGACCTCGAGATCGGCCTGCGCGGCCGGATCGTAGCTGCGCCGGATGAAGGAGATGACCTCGTCGGCCGACATCGGCTGCGCGCGCACGCCCGCCTCGGCCAGCGCCGCGCAGATGCCGGGCAGTCGCCGCCCGATCTCCACCGCCTCCTCGGCCGGATTCTTGCGGCGCTCGGCGGTGGTGGCCTTGAACGTGATCGCCACCCGCGGCAGCAGCTGCACCCGCTCCTGCGGCAGTTCGGTGGCCAGTTCGTACATCACCTGCTGGGCCAGGTCCGGGGACTGCGGGTGGGTGATCGTGGAAACCTCTGTGAGCAAACGGTTTCCGGTCTCGGGCACGGTGTCGATGACCGGGACGACCGCGATGATGTCGGAGGTCTGGCCGAGCGAGGCCAGGAACGTCCCCCACGCCGACACCCACCGGTCGATCACCGGCTGGTCGACCGCCTCGTGCCCCTGCGGCCAGGCCCGCAGCACGACCGTGTACTGCGCGAACTGCGGCAGGTGGATCATGCCGAAGCTGTAACCGCCCGCGTCGATGCCCTCGTACAGCTTGGAGGGGGCCATCAGACCGGGCAGCCGCGCCACCCCGCCGGGGATGCGCGAGAACCGGCCGCCCCGGTAGACGTGCTCACCCTTGTTCCGGCCGCGCAACCAGTGGAACATCATCAATCCCGTCTCGTAACCGGAGCGGCCGCCCGTGCGCCACACCAGGGGAACCATCACGACCACGCCGACGCCCGCGACGAAGAACATGGCCTTCGGACCGGCCACCAGCGCCGTGAGCAGAGCCGAGATGACCACGATGAAGCCGAGCACGGTCTCCCCCCAGCGCAGACCGAAAAGGCCTGCGCTGCGGGGTTTCTGCCACAGTCCGTAGGACCGGCGCTCGTAACTCTCGCTCGTCGTCATCGCGGAATCGTGCTCCTACCGAGGTCGGGTGCGCGGTTGGCCCAGCGGTCGCCGGCGACGTCGCCCATGGCGTCGTCGGCCCGGCCCAGGGGCGCACCGGCCGCACGAGCGGTGGTGATGCGATTCATGATTCGTGCCGGGCCGGATGGTACTGGCCCCGAACCGGGCGGCGCCGCAGGACGCGCGGCCGCCGCGCCGCCGCCCGCGGGCTGTCCGTCCGGACCGCGCGGCGGCACCGGCCGCCCGCCCGGACCCCGCAGACCCGGTGCGCCGCCGGGGGGCCGACCGCCGCGATTCACATACCCCGGGGCGCCGGTGGCGGCGGTCCCGCGCGCGCCCACCGACACGGCCTTGGTGCCGACCGCGCCGAGCGCCGCCGCGCCGAGCAGCACGCCGCCGGTCGCGCCCAGACCCGAAGCGCCCGTACCGATCATGGTGACCGTCGGGGCCACCAGCCGCATCAGCGCGGGCAGCACGAACGCCACACTGCACAGCAGCACGATCGCCACCAGCATGCGCTGCGCCTGATCGGCGTCGGGCAGTCCGGCGGTCGGGGTCATCTGGTCGGTGTTGCCGACCGTGATGAACGCGATCATGTAGACGATGGCGGCCACCGGTTTCCACAGCAGGAACGCGATGATCCAGGCCAGCAGCTTCTGATACGACTGCCGCCCGGTGTTCGTCCCGCCCGCCGCGGCGGCCAGCGGGAGCATGCCCGCGGCCACCACCAGCAGCCCCTGCCGCACGATGGCCAGCACGATCTGCCCGAGCGCGCCGAGCAGTCCGACGATGGCGATGATCAGCACCAGACCCGGCGAGAACGCTTGCAGCTTCGAGGTTTTCACCAACAGCTCGGCGATGTCCTTGGCGTTGCCGTTGCTGGCGTCCTGGATCACCCACTGCGAGAAGCGATCCGCCGCCTGCGCCGCCGCGACGATCACCGCGCCCAGCATCCAGGAACTGAACACCACCCGCGCGAACATCCGGAACGATTCCTCGGCCTCGCTCAGCACCGCCCCGCGTCTGGCCTGCGCCAATCTCATGCCCGACAGGATCACCGACACCATGAGCAGCAATATCTGCGCCTGATAGGTGTAGTCGTTGATCTTGGAGAACAATGCCCCGCTGTCGCTGAGCTTCTCGTTGGGCACCTTCATCCAGAACGTCAGCGCCAGGATCAGCGCCTGCCCGAGCCCGTTCATCAGCGAGTCGACCACCTTGCCGAAGGTGGAGTCCCACGCCTTGTCCTTCACCGCGTTCGCGGCGTCCCCGGGGTGCGTGGCGGCATTGCTCGCCTTGCACGCGGCGGAGGCGGCGTCGCCGAGCGAGACCCCGGGCAGGCTGAGCCCGTCGAGATCGTCGTGAATCTCGTTGCACGTCTGGTCGTACCCGTACGTCTGGCCGTAGGCCACCGTCGGGGTCGCGATCATTACGGTGAAGATGACCGCGAGTATCGTGACAACCCGCCTCACCATCGTGTCCACCCTTCGATCGAGTCGATCGTTTCCAACGGCTGTTCCTCGCCCACGCCGGACTTCACTTTCCAATCGCCCGCACGCCAGACAGCGGTGAGCCGCATGGCGAGCCAGCTCTTGCCTCCGTGCAGGAACTCACCGGTCTTGCGCGCGATGCGCAGGACCACGAGATCATCTGTGTAGCTTTCGATTCGGAACGCGTCCGAGGCGTTCAGCAGCGGCCTGGCCTTCTCGGGCAGCTGCGCGGGCACCCTGCCCTCGGCGATCCTGCGGTCGTGATCGGCCTGTTCCTCGGGGGTCAGCTCCACGAGCCGCTGCCACAGCGCCCGATCGGCAGGCCGGGCCGACACCCGCCAGTAGATCTGCTCGGCGGCCAGGGCCGCGCCCTGCGGGGTGTGTGAGAAGCCCACGGGCACATCGCCTTCCAGCCCGGTCGGGCCGTCGGTCGTCGAGAAGGGCAGCACCGGTCCGTTGTACACCCGTTGCCAGCCGCCGGGTCGGTCCGTGCCGCCGGGCGCCGCCGTCAGCCAGTCCGGATCCTCGGGACGATGCGCCCGACCCGCCTGCGGAAGCGCCTCGCCCGCAGCGCTTTCCGGCACGTCGACCCGATGCCCGAACGAATCCGTCTCCACCGCGGTGAAATTCGGGACGCCGGAGGCGGATCGGCTCACCGGTCCGGCGGTGGCGTTCGCCGCCACCGGGGTCGGGGTCGTGCCCGCGGCCGCGCTCCTCCCGGTGTGCCGCGTGCCCCACAGGGTCACCGCCACCGCCAGCGCCACGGTCACCAGCGCCGCCACGCCGAGCACGCGCAGTTGCCATCCGCTCCCCCGCTCCGGCCCGCTCACCATTTCGTCCACCCCCCGAGCGAATCCACGTATTCCGTCTGCGACGCGCGGGCGTCGGTCGGTTTGAGTCGCCAGTCGCCGTCGTCCCACACCATGATCAGCCGCACCGCCGCCCACAGCTGTTTGCCGTCGTTGACCGGGCCGCGGGCGGCCAGTCGGACGATGGCCATGTCGTCGGCATAATTCTCGATCTGAAAGGCGTCCGGCGCCACCAGGTATCGGGTGATGCGCTCGGGTTGTTGTTCGGGGAGTTTGCCGGCGGAGCGGGCCTTGTCGTAGGCGGCGATCTGCTGGGCGGTGGCCCGCACCTGGCGCACGTACACGTCACGGTCGGCGGGGCGGGCATTGAGGCGGTAGGTGATCTGGGCCGCGGCCAGGGCGGCGCCCTGCGGGGTGTGCGCGTAGCCGACGGCCATGCCGTTCTCGATGGCGGTGGGGCCGTCGCTGGTGGAGAACGGGACCGAGGCGCCGTAAACCCGTTGCCAGCCACGGGGTTCGGTGGTTCCGGCGGGGGCGGCGGTGAGCCAGTCCTTGTCGCCGGGGTGGTGCTGTTCGGTCGAGTCCTGGGCGAGCGGTTGCCCGGCGGCGTTGTTGGGGATGTCGATGCGGCGGCCGAACAGGTCGACCTCCGGGTCGGCGAAACCGGTGGCGCCGGTCCCGGCGGCCGGGGCGGGCCCGGCGTCGGCGGGGGCCTTGTGACCCGAGTCGTCGCGCCCGACGTACATGAACACCCCGACGATCACGATGAGCGCGACGACCGCGGCGGAGGCGATGACGCCGAACGAGACGGTGCGCTCGGTCGGGTCGGAGTCCTTGGGACTCATGTCGGGGCCTCCAGAATCACGATGTCACTGGGTAACTGGTCGATCGCGTCGACGGGCCGCTCGGTGGCGCCCGCGTCGGGCAGCCGTAACCTCCAGTCCTGTCCGAACCACTCGACGGTGGTGTGGTGCACCGCGCGCGAGCCGTCGGAGTATTCGGTGAACACGTCCACGGTCGTTCTGTCCTGCGAATAGCCGGTGATGCGATAGCCGAGCACGCGCGGGGCGTACTCGCGGGCCGCGGGCCCGGTGACGGAGAGCTGCACCCGATCGACCGCCCAGCCGTCGCGGGCGGGGCCGGGCACGACCTCCTTGGCGAGCACCGTGGACCACTGGTTGTCGGGCGCGATCGCCAGGCGCACGGCATGGGTCACCGCCGCCACCGCCGCTCCGGCGGGCCCGCGATCGAAACCCGTTGCGGCGCCGTCGTCGTCGCGTGTCGGACCCTGTTCGGTCACGGGCAGCGCGACGCCCTGATACGGCTGCCAGCGCACCCCGGTGGGCGGATGAGCGGGATCGGTCTGCGCCGTCGCGTCCTCGCCACACCC
Source organism: Nocardia sp. NPDC004068 (assembly GCF_042874315.1). Taxonomy (NCBI): domain Bacteria; kingdom Bacillati; phylum Actinomycetota; class Actinomycetes; order Mycobacteriales; family Nocardiaceae; genus Nocardia; species Nocardia sp. NPDC004068. The sequence continues at coordinate 797,762 of NZ_JBIAMW010000001.1, read as the reverse complement.
CGCGGCCGCCAGCACCGCGAGGCCGAGCACGCCCATGGCGGTGCGCCGCAGACGCGGGGCGGGCGTGCGGGTGCGGGGCTCGGCGGAGGTCATGGGGCGCAACCGTTCACGTCGGGAGGAAGGTCAGCGCGATCGCGCTCGCCGAGGTGGCCACGATGGCTCCGATCAAGCTCATCACCACGCCGTGGGACGCGTCGTTGATGGCCATGTCGTCCCGGAACGCCGACCAGAACCGGCCGGCGGAGACGATCATCCAGGCCAGACAGAACAACAGCACGACCCACAGCAGCCAGTTGATCAGCTGCATGACCGGCTCGATGACCTCGGCGGGAATCTGCTTGTAGGCAAGCACGATCGCGGCCTTTCCTAGGTTCCGATCACGGCGTTCATGATGGTGCCCGCGCTGGTGGCGACGATGCCGCCGATCATGGCCCCCGCCACCATCTTCGGCGACTCCAGCCCGCCGCCGGTCCACTTCTCCCAGGCGAACCTACCGCCCGCGTAGGTGATGCCGAGGATGCCGGACAGCAGCACGAACCAGGTGAAATAGCGAACCAACTTGAGCAATTTCTCCGAGGCGGGCGGCGCCTCGGGGGTCGGATTCCCGACCTGGGCGAGAACTGCGCCGTACGTGTCGTGCACGGCGAGCAGGATGGTACTCATCGAGCGTCCTTCTCCATAGGTGATCGGAATACATAACCGTGTACCTGAGGCACACCCTCGGTTACAACATCTCGGTGCCGTCCGGTCGGTGCGCGCAACGGCCGGACCGGGCGCGGACCCGGGGACGGGGCGGGGCTACTCATCGTGCTCCTCGTCCCGATCACGGCGCGAAGACGCTGCGGCGCTGACCTTTTCGCGAACCACGGCGACGATGCTCGCGCCGAGTTCGTCGACGTCGCGCGGGACCTCCTGCAACGGATCGAGTTTGCGCTTCTTGAGTGAGGGGGGTGGATCCGACGGCGACCACACCGGCAGCTGATCGGGTTCGACCAGGATCCACTCCTCGTGCCAGGGCAGCTGCCACATCTCCCCCGCCAGCGCGCCCACCACATCGCGGTAGCGGCGGATCTCGGCGGGCAGGCGGCCCGGACGCGCGGCGACGGTGATCATGCCGAGCACCTCGCTCGGACCCGCCAGCCCGGCGTGGTACTGGCGCAACAGGTCGTGGGCGCGGGTCAGCCCGGCGATGGTCTCGCGGGCGACGAGCACGACGTAGGGCGATTCGCGATCGAACACGCCGGGCCAGCGCCGGTGCGAGTCCGCGGCGGGCGCGAGCACGTGCGCCAGGGTGCTGGCCCCGGCGCCGCCGTGCACGCCGAGCAGCCACACCAGCGGGGCGCGTCCGACCCCGGGCACGGGTCGTTCCCAGATCGGGGCGCGACGGGATTCCGGCGGGGCGACAACGCCTGCCGCGGGCGAGGATTCGGAGCGATGTTGCTTCATGGCCGCGGTCATGATGCCACCCCCGCCAGCAACGTGCGATATGCCCGGCGCGTCTCGGCCGCGAGGGCCTGGTGCCGCACCAGTTCACCGCGGGCCAGATGGGAGTCGTACGGAATCTCACGGATGGCGCGCACCCAGCCGGTGAGGTGTTCGCGCAGATGCTGGGCGACCTCGGCCTCGCCGCCGGGCTGCTGATGCGAGACCACGACGGTGGTGTCGCCGACGATGCCGCCGCCCTGGCCCTCGGTCTGGCCGCCGAATTCGTCGTCGAGCCATTCCAGGGTCACCCGCAGCCGGTTCGCGGCGTCGGCGCGGGCCGGAATGGCAAGCACCAGAGCCACTTCCGCGTCCTCGAGCAGCGGCCGCAGGTGCCGGGCGGCGATCGGGCTGCCGCCGTCGTAGACCGGGGTGTAGCCCGCGTCCGAGATCGCCCGCGCCACGGTCAGATACGTCGCGCGGCGGCGCAGCGGGGCCGCGTCGCGCCACAGCAATCCGATGCCGGAGGTGGCCTGGGACAGGCAGTCCTTGAGCGGGGCGGGTTCGTCGTCGCCGCGGCCGTAGAGCCACTGTTGCAGGCTGATCGGGCTCAGGTGCTCGTCGGCGCCGCGCAGGGCGAGATCGCTGCCCGCCGCGGTGGCGTCCACGGCGACCGTCGGCGCGCCCGCCGCCCCGATCTCACCGGCCAGGCCGAGGGCGGTGGTGGTGGTGCCCGCGCCGCCGCAGCCGCCGACCACCAGGATCGGGCGGGTGAACGAGCCGGTGGCCTCCTCGTCCCCGTCCTGGCCCAGCCGCACCACCGGAGCCTTCGCGCGCGCGGCCGCGGGGTCGCCGGTCTCGGGCGCCTCGTCGAGCCATCGGCTCCAGTCCTGTCCCATCTGCCTTCTCCCTCTTACCCGGCCGTGATGCTCGTGATCAGCGTGCGGCCGCCGACCACCGCGGTGGTCACCGTCTGCCTGTTGTAGGTGCTCGGCACGCCGCCCGGGCGGCGCTCGGTGACCTCGACCGCGTATTCGCCGTCGTGCCGGGTCACCACGCGCACGCAGTAATCCGTGCCCGGCGGCACCGAGTCGATGCCGCGCTGGATGACCGCGGGCGGCGGCACGACCGCGTCGGGCGCGACGACCTCCCGGGCGCGCTCGCCGGACCGCTCCACGTAGTACGCGTGCTGGAACCACATGATGGCCGCGGGTCCGGAGTCGGTGCCGCCCGGTTCCGCGCCGCGCAGCACGCCGGGGAGTTGTTCGGTCGGGCACGCGTCGGCGGCGGCGTCGGTGGTCGCCACCGACAGCTGCATGGTCAGCGGCGCCCGCCCGGCCGCGCCGGAGTCGCGGGTGAGCAGATACACCGCGAAACCCGTTGCGGCGATGAGCAATACGACGGCGATCGCCAGGAGAACGAGCAGGCGGTTGCGCGTGCGATGCGGGTGCAGGCTGGTCGGCGTCCCGGCCGACTCGGCGCGGCCGAGCCGGGCGCGGCGTGGCAGCTCGTCCTCGGGGTCGGGGTCGTCGTCCCACGGGAACGGCACGACCTCGCCCTCGCCGACCGGATAGTCGTCGTCGGGGCCGGGCGCGTGATTGCCGACCCAGTCGCTCCAGCCGCCCACGAATTCGGCCCGCCGCGTGGGCGGTTCGTCGACGAAGGCGGGGTCGAAGGGTTCGGGTTCGGTCTCGCGGATGTAGTGCGGGTACCGGGCCGCGCCGTCGTCGGCGAAGGCGGGGGTCACGGGCTGGGCCGCGGGCGCGGGCCGTTCGGCGTCGCCGACCGGTTCCAGCGGCGGGTACCAGCGCCGGAGGTCTTTGTACGACTTCAACATTCCCCTACCCCCGCGGAGCCAGCCACGTTGTGCAGCATCGTCGGACCCTCTCGGCGATCAGTTCGTGGAGAACGGGTAGTTGTCGTGGGCGTCGGCGCTGGGACCGGAACCTGTCCCGAACGGAAATTGTCCCGTACCCGACGAATTAGGCGAACTCGACGCGCCGGGTGCCGGGACCGAGATTCCGCTGATAGGACCACCCGCACCGGCCCGTGGCGGCTGCCCGGCGGCACCGGTGGCGGCCAGATCCCGGGCCGCCGCGGCGAGCCAGTCGGCGACGTATCGGACCGGCGCGTCGCCGCGGGCGTCGACCGCCGCGGTGGCGTAGGCGCTGTGCCGTTGCACGGTGTCCCAGTATCGCACCCACGTCGTGGTGTCGAGCAGTTCGCGATTGTCGGTGATGGTCTGGACCACCGCCTGATAGGACTGCTCGATCAGCCGCGACACCGTGGTCGGCGGCACCAATTGGGTCACCGCACCGGTCAATTGGCCGCCCAGCAGCCGGAGCGCCTTCGGCGGGTCGTCGAGGGCGGCCGTGGCCAGTTGCGTGAGCACCGTGGGATCGAGCACCGCGCGCACGACGACGCCGACGGCGTTGAGGCCGATCGCGCCCACCCGCAGCAGCGCCCGCATCGGCTCGGCCACGTCGAGACGCGCGCGGGGATCGGCGGCCTCGGCGATGCGCTGGGAGATCGACTCGCCGGGCTGATAGGACAGCGAGGCCGAGGTGCCGCCGCGCAGATCCTGGTTCACGACCGCGGTCGCGGTCTTGATGGAGGTGAACGCCAGCGCCTGCGCGATCGAGGTCAGCGAGGCGACCGGATCGCCGCCCGAGAGCGTGGACTGTCCGGCGACGCTCGCGACCGCGCGCAGGATCGGCGCGCCCGCGGGGGCGTCGCACGCCAGATCGCCCGCGAGACACAGGCTCGCGACCCGTCCGGTCAGCGCGCCGAAGTCGGCGGCCCGATCGCGGCCCGGCCCGATGCCACCGCCGGTGGCCGGGGGCAGGGGCAGCGCGGGCACGGCCGCGATCCGCTCGCCCGCGGTGCCGGGCGGGGCGGCGGGGGTGTGGCGGTCGGGCGAACCCGGGAAGAGCGGGGCCCCGGCGGTGCGGGTGGGGTCGGCGAACAACGCGACCGCGGCGATCCGGTCCGGGGCGAGAACGCCCTGCCCGCGCCCGATCTCCTGGGCGAACAGCGAGGCCACATGGGCCCCTTGGGAATACCCGACGATCGCGAACCGGGTCTTGTCGCAGCGCTGGGCGACCTGAGCGGCCATGCCGCGCAAGCGATCCAGGCCGTCGAACACCGACTGCGCGTACGGCGCCGCGCCGGGCCCGACCGCGCCGCCGAAGGAGGACTCGTAGGGCACGTAGGCCCGATCGACCAGACCCCGATCGGGCGCCTTGGCCAGCAGGGGCAGGAACACCGACGACAGCATCCCGGTGTCGGTCGTGGGCGCGGCGTCCGGCGAGGACTCGCCGGTGCCCTGAATGCCCAAGGCGTACAGCGCGGGACAGGTGTCGACGGAAAGATTCGTGGTCGGGGCCACGGGCCCCGCGGCGGCGGGCACCGGATGTGCCGCGACGATCGCCGCGACAGCGAGAACGGTACCGCCCAGCCTGCTTCGGGCCGCCTGCGCGGTCGGCATCTCTCACCCCCTACACCAGCGTATGCGAAAGTCCGGAGGGTCGAGGCTCGCGGCGACCCAGGAGAGCGTCGTCGTCCGAAGCGTCGCCATTGCCCTGCGAGGCCCCGAAACGCAATAGACCGTAACAGAATCCGGCGAACGCCGCAGTGCATCCTGCACAGTGCACGCGCGATCCCGGAAGAAACCGTCGGCGAGGCGGGGCCGACCGGAAGAATTCCCGTCCGGTACGCCGGATTTCGCGCCGAGGAGCAACCGTGTGGCGATCATACGCCGAACCACGCGGTCTCATCGCCGATCTCCGCGAGACACGCCGAAGCCCCGATCGGGCGCGCCCCCGCGACACACCGACGCCCCCGCCTTCGGACGGGCCTGCGGCACCGGCAGACTGGGCGCGTGGTCGATCTTCCTGTCGCCGCCGTGGTCTGCGCGTTCGTCGGCGCGGTGTTGTTCGCCGTGTCCGCGGTCGCGCAGCAGCGGGCGGCCTCCGATGTCCCCGAGGGCGAGGCGTTGCTCGCCCGGCTGATCCGCAATCCGCGCTGGTGGGCCGGGATCGTCGGGGACGCGGGCGGATTCGCGTTCCAGGTGGCCGCGCTCGCGCTGGGCTCGGTGCTGGTGGTGCAGCCGATCCTGGTGAGCGCCTTGGTGTTCGCGCTGCCGCTGGCCGCGCACTACAGCGGCCGCCGGGTGACCCCGCTGATGTGGGCGCAGGCGATCGCGCTGTCCGTGGCGCTGGCGGTGTTCCTGATCGTGGGCGATCCGACCGAGGGCGGCACGGACGCGCCCTGGCATCGCTGGGCCCTGCCGCTGGGAATGTTGTTCGGCGCCATCGCGATCGGCGTGGCGGTGGCGAGCGTCGTGCGCGTGCCCGCCCTCCAAGCGTTGCTGCTCGGCACGGCCGCGGGCCTGCTGTTCGGTATCGCGGCCGCGCTGACCGAGCACGTCACCGAGTTGTTCGAACACGGGTTGCGGGCGGTGCTCACCAGCTGGCAGACCTGGACCCTGGTCGCGAGCGGCACGGTGGGCCTGTATCTGCAACAGCGCGGCTATCAGGTCGGGCCGCTGTCGGCGTCGCTGCCCGCGTTCACCGTCGCCGAACCGCTGGGCGCGGTCTTCCTCGGCATGACCGTGCTGGACGAACGGCTGCGCAGCGGCCCGCTCGGCACGGCCTTCGTGGTGGCGGCGGTGCTGGTGATGTGCGTTGCGGCCGTTCGGCTTTCGCGCGCTCAGGCCGCCGAGGTCACCCGGTAGACGTCGTAGACGCCCTCGACGTTGCGGACCACGTTGAGCAGGTGACCCAGATGCTTCGGGTCGCCCATCTCGAAGGTGAACTTGCTGATGGCCACCCGGTCCCCGGAGGTCATGACCGACGCGGACAGGATGTTGACCTTCTCGTCGGCGAGCACCTTGGTGACGTCCGACAGCAGGCGGGTGCGGTCGAGGGCCTCGATCTGGATGGCCACCAGGAACACCGACGACGGCGAGGGCGCCCACTTGACGTCGATGATCCGTTCCGCCTGTGCCTGAAGCGAATCCGCGTTGGTGCAGTCGGTGCGATGCACGCTCACCGCTCCCCCGCGGGTGACGAAACCCATGATCTCGTCGCCCGGCACCGGGGTGCAGCACTTGGCGAGCTTCGCGACCGTGCCCGGCGCGCCGGGAATCTCCACGCCCGCGTCGCCGCTGGTGCGCTGCCGCGCGGGCAGCGTGGACGGTGTACTGCGTTCGGCCAGTTCGTTTTCCACGTCGCCGACGCCGCCGAGCTGGGTGACCAGCCGCTGCACGACGGTGTGCGCGGACACCTGGTTCTCCCCGACCGCCGCGTACAGCGCGGAGATGTCGGTGAAGTGCAGCTCGTGCGCGAGCGCGGTCATCGCGTCGACGTTCATCAGCCGCTGCAACGGCAGCCCGGTGCGCCGGACCTCCTTGCTGATCGCCTCCTTGCCCGCCTCGAGCGCCTCCTCGCGCCGCTCCTTGGCGAACCATTGGCGAATCTTGGCCTTGGCGCGCGGGGACACCACGAAGTTCTGCCAGTCCCGCGACGGCCCGGCGTTCTGCGCCTTGGAGGTGAAGATCTCGACGACCTCGCCGTTCTCCAGCTGCCGTTCCAGCGCGACGAGCCGCCCGTTGACCCGCGCGCCGATGCACTTGTGCCCGACCTCGGTGTGCACGGCGTAGGCGAAGTCGACCGGGGTGGACTTCTGCGGCAGCGTGATGACATCGCCCTTCGGGGTGAACACGAAGATCTCCGGCGATTTCAGGTCGAAGCGCAGCGACTCCAGGAACTCCGCGGGGTCGGCGGCCTCGCGCTGCCAGTCGAGCAGCTGCCGCATCCACGCCATGTCGTCGACCTCGGCGGCGTCACCGGAGTGTTTGCCCTTGGTCTCCTTGTAGCGCCAGTGCGCGGCGATGCCGAATTCGGCGGTGCGGTGCATGTCGTGGGTGCGGATCTGCACCTCGAGCGGTTTGCCGTCCGGCCCGACCACGGTGGTGTGCAGCGACTGGTACACCCCGTAGCGCGGCTGGGCGATGTAGTCCTTGAACCGCCCGGCCATCGGCTGCCACAGCGAGTGCACGACGCCGACCGCGGCGTAGCAGTCGCGCACCTCGTGGCAGAGGATGCGGATGCCGACCAGGTCGTGGATGTCGTCGAAGTCCTTACCCTTGACGATCATCTTCTGATAGATCGACCAGTAGTGCTTGGGCCGGCCCTCGACGACGGCGTTGATGCGGCTCTCGGCGAGGGTGTTGACGATCTCGGCGCGCACCTTGGCCAGATAGGTGTCGCGCGAGGGCGCGCGGTCGGCCACCAGGCGCACGATCTCGTCGTACTTCTTCGGGTGCAGGATGGCGAAGGCCAGATCCTCGAGCTCCCATTTGACCGTGGCCATGCCGAGCCGATGGGCAAGGGGCGCAATGACTTCCAGCGTCTCGCGGGCCTTCTTGGCCTGCTTCTCCGGCGGCAGGAAGCGCATGGTGCGCATGTTGTGCAGCCGGTCGGCGACCTTGATCACCAGCACGCGCGGGTCGCGGGCCATGGCGATGATCATCTTGCGGATGGTCTCGGCCTCGGCCGCCGCGCCGAGGTTGACCTTGTCCAGTTTGGTGACGCCGTCGACCAGGTGGGCGACCTCGGGACCGAAGTCGGTGGTCAGCTCCTCGAGCGAATAGCCGGTGTCCTCGACGGTGTCGTGCAGCAGCGCGGCCACCAGCGTCGTGGTGTCCATGCCGAGTTCGGCGAGGATGTTGGCGACCGCGAGCGGGTGGGTGATGTACGGGTCGCCGGACTTGCGGAACTGGTGGGCGTGCTTGTCGTCGGCGACGTCGAAAGCCCGTTGCAGCAGTTGCAGATTCGCCTTCGGGTACAGCTCGCGGTGCACGCTGGCGAGCGGTTCGAGCACCGGTTTGACCGCGGCGATCCCGCGCTGCCCGGTCATGCGCCGCGCGAGGCGGGCGCGCACCCGGCGGGAGGCGGAGGTCGGGACCGCGGCGGGGCTGCCGGGCTGGCGCATCGGCATATTGGCCGGGGTGGGCGCGGCCTTCGGCTCGGTCACCGCCGGACGCGACGGCGGCGCGGGAGCGGCCTCGGCGGGCACGCCGCCGCCAGCAGACGATTGCTCCGCATTCGCCTTCTCCAGATGCTGAGTCATGCCACCACCTCTCACCGGCTCGATCGGATCACACTAGCGGACCGAGCAACGGCTCAGACCACAACCTTAATCCCGTTGGCCGACGCCCGCCCGGACGAACACCGACTGACAACGAACGAGGTGAGCCGGGGGTTCCCCGCGCATGTGCGCGACCCCCGGCTCCCCCGGTCAGTCCGGCTCCGGGGCGTCGGTGTCGACGAGCCCGTCCGCGGTCAGTTCGAGCCGCCGGGTCACCCCGATCTCGTCGAGGAAGCGCGGATCGTGGCTGACCACGATGAGCGCGCCCTCGAATCCGGCCAGCGCCTCGGTGAGATGCCGCAGGCTGGGCAGGTCGAGATTGTTGGTGGGCTCGTCGAGCAGCAGCAACCGCGGTGCGGGACCGGCCAGCAACAACAGGGCGAGCGCGGCCCGCAACCGCTCGCCGCCCGACAGCGCGCCCGCGGCCACATCGGCGTCGGACCCGCGGAACAGGAAGCGCGCCAGTTGCGCCCGGATCCGCTCGGCCGAGGCGTGCGGCGCGGCGGCCGCGACGTTCTCGAACACCGAGCGCTCGTCGTCGAACAGGTCGAGCCGCTGCGGCAGCAGCCGCCACGGCACCTTCGGCGGTTCGGCCACGACGCGCCGCAGCAGGGTGGTCTTACCCGCGCCGTTGCGGCCGGTGAGCGCGATCCGTTCGGGACCGGTCACCGTCAGCGAGACCACCGGGCCGTTGGCGAGCCGGACCTCGTCGAGTTCGACGACCTCCTGCCCGGGATAGACTCGGGTGCCGGGCAATTCGACGCGGATCTCCCGGTCGTCGCGCAATAGTTCCTGCGCCTGGGTGAGCGTCTCCTTGGCCTCCTCGACCTTGGCGATGTGGTTGTTGCGCAGTTTGCCCGCCGACACCTGCGCCTCGCGTTTGCGCTGACCCATGACGATCTTGGGTTCGCGCTTGTTCTCCCACATCTTCTGCCCGTACCGCTTGCGGCGGTCCAATTTGATTCGGGCCTCGACCAATTCGCGGGACTGCTTGCGAACATCGCTGCGCGCGTCGCGGATCGCCGCGCGCGCCGCCTCCTGCTCGGCCTCGACCACGGCCGTGTAGGCGTCGAAATCGCCGCCGTACAAACGGATCTCGCCGCCGCGCAGCTCCGCGATCGCGGCCACCCGGGACAGCAGTTCGCGGTCGTGGCTGACCGTGAGCACCGTGCCCGGGAACTGGCCGATCACCTCGTAGAGCCGGGCGCGCGCGGCCGCGTCGAGGTTGTTGGTCGGCTCGTCCAGCAGCAGGACGTCGGGCTCGGCGAGCAGTTCGGCCACGAGTCCGAACAGCACGGTCTCGCCGCCGGAGAGGGTGTCCAGCCTGCGGTCGAGTTGCGCCACGTCGTCGGCGAGGTAGCGCAGTCCGAGCCTGCCCAGCAGCGCGATCGCGTTCTCCTCGACGTCCCAGCGGGTGCCGACGATATCGAAGTCGCGCTCGGTGCCCGCCCCGGATTCGATGCGGTGCAATGCCTTTCGCACCTCGGCGATGCCGAGCACGGCGTCCACCCGCTGCCCGGCGGCCAGGCCGAGGTCCTGGCGCAGGTAACCGAGCCGGCCGGGAACGGTGATCGAGCCGCGCGCGGGCCGCAGTTCACCGGTGATCAGCCGCAGCAGCGTGGATTTGCCCGCGCCGTTGCCGCCGATCAGACCGATGTGCCCGGGTCCGAGGACCGCGTCCAGCCCGTCGAAGACGGGTGTGCCGTCGGGCCAGGCGAAGGTGAGATCGGAGAGGACGACAGTAGAGGTTGACATGCGTGCTCCTGGAGGTGGCGAGGGATGCGGCGCGCGAATGCGGGCCACTCGGGGCTACCTCAGAAGAGCAACGGCACGACTCCGATCAACGGGAACAGAACGGATTGAGAAGTTAGCGGATTAAACGACCGCGCGCAAGGGGTTATTCCGGCCCCGGATCAGTCGATCCGGAAGACCGGGAAACCCGGTGCGATACCGGCCAATTCGGCGTCGGTGGCGTCCTTGGTGACGCCCTCGAAGAAGCGGCCGACCTCCCAGCCCCACTTCCTCAGGTACAGCCGCAGCACCGGGACCTTGTCCGCGTCGGCGATCTCGGTCGCGGTGAACGCCTCGACCTTGCGCCCGAGCCGCAGCTCACCGCCCCCGGCGGCGCGCAGATTCCGCACCCACTGGGTGTTGCCGCGCGGGGCGACCAGGTAGCGGTTGCCGTCCTCGCCGACGAGCAGGTTGACCATGGTCGTGCGCCACTCGCCCGACTTGCGCCCGCGCACGGCGAGCAGGCGCGACCCATGACGCTGATGCCCATCCGGGGCAGCTGGTTGAAGATCTTGTTCATGATCGGGTCGAGTCCGCTGGGGCCGATGTAGCGGGTGGTGTTCATGGCGACTGCTCCTCACTTTTGAGAGCGATGCTCTCTGTTGTGACTCCAAGTCTGCACCACGCGCGCCGAATCGTCAAGAGCAGTGCTCTCACAATTTTCCGGTTGCCAGACATTCGCCAGGTCAAGGCCCCAAAACTTCGCGGCGTGTCCGTTTCGATCGAGCGTCGAGCGGGCACGTCCGTGGCATGTACAGATATCGCACTTATCGCACTCAGGGCGGCACGGGTACCGCGGCGGCCATCATCAGCGCCGTCGGCGGCATCTTCGCGCTGATCGAGGTCGTCTACATCCTCATGCTGGTCCTGAAGGCGAACCCCGACAACCGGTTCTTCACGTTCATGAAGGGGCTGGCCGAGCCGCTGGCCCTGTTCTTCCCGGGCCTGTTCAACACCGGCACCTGGCAGCTGGACGTGATCATCAACTACGGCCTGGCAGCGGTGTTCTGGCTCGTCGTGACCGGCATCATCGCCCGACTGGTGGCCCGCTTCTAGGTGCTCAACGACCCCGCGGAGTGAGCACCTCGAGGCGGTGGTGGTGGAGGAATTCGAAGACCGGCGCCCAGCGGCCGGTGAACACGTCCTCCACCCGACCCACCGTCCGGACCGACGCGTCGCCGACGCGCGGATCCTCGCACACCACGCGGGCCTCGTGCCGCCCGGCGGGCAGCGGCCCGGTGTCCAGATCGACCGTGCCGTCCCGGCCCACCGGCCGCCACGGCATATCGATGCCCGGGGCCGCGATCCGGCATATCTGCCCGGCCCGCTCGCCGGTCACGTGCGCGGAGATCGTCGTGCCGCCGTGCACCGCGGCCGACGGAGACGCGGACGCGGTCGCCGCGCCCACCGCGAAGATGGTGGCCACCGCACCGGCGAGCAACATGCTCACCCGGGTGCTGCGACGGCGGTTCACGAGGGCCGAGCTTAGTGAGCGGCCCGGCGAGTCTCAAGCACCGCGGGCCTACAGCCGCACGATCGACGTGACCGGATAGTCGCCTTGGCGCTCCCGGCCGCCGAGGAAGCTCAGCTCGAGCACGACTCCGGCCGCGACCACCTCCGCGCCCGCGTCGCGGAACAGTTCCGCCGCCGCGGCGAGCGTGCCGCCGGTGGCGAGCACGTCGTCGAGCAGCAGCACCCGGCGGCCCGCGAGTTCGACCCCGTCGGCGGGGATTTCCAGTGCGGCCGAACCGTATTCGAGGGTGTACTCGCGCGAGATCACCGGCGGCGGCAGCTTGCCGGCCTTGCGCACGGCCAGCACGCCCGTGCCCAGCGCGGTCGCGACGCCCGCCCCCAGCAGGAAGCCCCGCGCGTCCACGCCCGCGACGATATCCACCTCCCCGGCGACCCCGCCCAGACAGTCGACGATGGCGTGGAAACCGGAGGCGTCGGCGAAGACCGGCGTCAGATCCGCGAATCGCACACCGGGACTGGGGAAGTCGTCGTGCCAGCGGGTGAGCCGCCGCACGGCGTCGGAAGCCCGGCTGAGTCGCTCCCCCGCGGAATTCTCGGTCTCGACCATTCCATGCTTGCTCATCTGGCCCTACTCCCTCATCTCCCGCCCGGGGATGGTCAGCGCTGTAGCACCCAGCGGTCCATGTTCCAACCCGCACCGCCCTCGGTGGGGTTCGCGATCCCGTTCTCCAGGCCCGCGCCGAAGGCGATGGTGCGGGGCGTGGCGAACAGGGGAATCGTCGGCATCTCGCTCCACAGCAGGTTCTCCGCCTCGCTGTCGAGATTCAGCGTGGTCGTCGAATTGTCGTCGGCTGCAAGTTGATCTGCGATCGCATCGTAACGCCCGTTGCCGTACCGGCCGAAATTCGAACCCTGCCCGCCGTGCAGCGCGGCGGCGGCCTCGACCCCCGGCAACGATCCGGACGGCCCGGGCGCGGCGGCGGTACCGCCCAGCACCGCGTCCACCTTGCCCTCGCTCAGCTGCGTCGCCGTGAAGTCCGCCGCGCCCGCGTCCACCACATTGATACCGGCCGGTTTGCACGCGTCCGCGATCAGGGCGACCGTCTGCGCGCGGCGGTCGTCGGGGGCGCGGTAGCCGATGCGCACGGTGGGATTCTGCGTCGCGCCCAGCGCCTGTCGGGCGGCGGCCGCGTCGCCGGTGCGATACTTGTCCGCCGGTCCGGTGATCGCCGGGTAGTACGGCGAATCCTGTTGCACCGTGCGGGAATTCAACGGTCCGGCGCCGGGGCCGACCTTGACGTCGAAGCCGGGGTGGCCGAGCTTGTCGAACAGCGCCTGGCGCGGCACGCACGTCGCGAACGCCCGCCGCGTGTCGGCCCCCGCGAACAGGCCCGCGGTCGACAACACCAGCTGTTCGGCCCCGCGGCCGGGCACCTGGTTCACGGTGAAGCCGCTGAGGTTCAGATTCTTCACCGACCCCGCGCCCACATCGATGACGCCCACGGCCTTGTCGGAGATCTTCTTCGCCAGATCCCCGCTCTTGGTCCACACCACGATGCGCGGGGTGCGCGCGGCCTCGCCCCACCACTTCTCGTTCTTCACCAGCACGAGACCGTCACTGTCGCTGAAGGATTCGACGCGGTAGGGGCCCGAGGCGGGCAGCACCTTGGTATCGATGTTGCCGGGCTTGAGGTTCCAGCCGGTGTTCCAGAACTGGGCGAGCCGATCGAGCACGGCCCGGTCGCCGGACTGCACCGCCGACACCACGTTCGGGATTCCGGCGGCCTGCGCGGCGATGTGCGCGGGCATGAGATCGCCCGCGTTGAACAGGGTCCGCCACGCCACGTAGTGCCGATCGGGCCGGAAGACGACGGTCGCGTCCTTGGACCCGGGCTGGCACTCCACCCGCTCGATATCGGCGTAGCCGCTCGTGGACGCGGCGTCGAACTGCTTGAAACGCCCACTGCGCGCGGCCCATTCGAGCACCAGGTCGTCACAGGAGGTGGGGACGCCGTCGGAGTACACCCCGTCCGGGTTGAGGCGGTACTGGATGGTCTGCGCCTCGCCCGGCACCTCCTTCGCGGTGCCGAAATCGGTGTCGGCCACCGGCTGCCCGTCCGGGCCGGTGTAGAAGAACCCGGTCAGCACGCGCGAGAACACCGCGGCCGCACCGCCGTTCGCGCCGAGCGTGCTGCCGCCGTTGTAGCTGACCGGCACCGCGTCCACGGCGTACCCGATCGACGGCACCTGGTTCTTGCTCGAACAGCCCGTGACCGAACCGGCCACGAGCGCGCCCGCGGCCAGGACGGCGACGGCCCAGCGGTAACCCCTCCTGCCGTCGCGCATGCTCAGTGCCTTCTCTTGTGCCGTTTCCCACTGGGCCGGGCACCGGGTCTCGGTGCGGGAGAGTCGCTTTCGCGCGGCCGGACCGGTCCGCTGATCGCGCTGGCCCGCTCGGCGGCGGCCTCGCGGATGCGCGCCTGCGCGGCGTTGGACCGCTTGGCGAGCACCTTCCGGGTGTGCGCGGCGACGGGCCCGTACCGCTCCTTGATCGTCACCAGCAGCGGCACCGCGAAGAAGATCGACGAGTACGCGCCGACGATCATGCCGACCAGCTGCACCAGCGCGAGGTCCTTGAGGGTGCCGACGCCGAGCAGCCACACCGCGATCACCAACATGCCGATGATGGGCAGGATGCCGATGACGGTGGTGTTGATCGACCGCATCAACGTCTGGTTGGCCGCCAGGTTGGCCTGCTCGCCGTAGGTGCGCCGGGTCAGATGCAGGACGCCGCGGGTGTTCTCCTCGACCTTGTCGAAGACGACCACGTTGTCGTAGAGCACGTAGCCGAGGATCGTCAGCAGGCCGATGACCGCGGCCGGGGTGACCTCGAAGCCGACGATCGAGTAGATGCCCGCGGTCACGATCAGGTTGAACAGCAGCGAGGCGATCGCCGCGATCGACATGTCGCGTTCGAAGCGGATCGCGATGTAGACCATGGTCAGCAGCACGAACACGACCAGCGCGATGAGCGCCTTGCGGGTGATCTGCCCACCCCAGGTCTCGCTGATCTCGGCGACGCTGATCGCGTTGCGGCTCTCGGCGCCCGAGGAGTCCTTCGGATGGAAGGCGTCGAACAGCGCGCCCTGCACGGTGTCCTGCTGTTGCGCGGTCAAAGTGTCGGAGCGGATCTCGTAGGACGCGGCCGCGCCCGAGCCGACCTTCTGCACGGTGACGGGACTGTGCCCCAACGC
Organism: Nocardia sp. NPDC004068; assembly: GCF_042874315.1. Lineage (NCBI taxonomy): Bacteria > Bacillati > Actinomycetota > Actinomycetes > Mycobacteriales > Nocardiaceae > Nocardia > Nocardia sp. NPDC004068. The sequence goes on along the minus strand of NZ_JBIAMW010000001.1, from coordinate 782,670 downwards.
CTTCGAGTACACGTCGGACACCTGGTCGGTGCTCATCTGCCCGGTGGCCGGGACCTGGATGCGGGTACCGCCCGCGAAATCGATGCCCAGGGTGAAGCCCCGGATCCCGATGCTCAGCAGCGCGATCACCACGAGCGCGGCGCTGATCCCGTAGTACAGCCGGCGGCGGCTGACGATCCGGAAACCGCCGGTGCCGGTGTAGAGCCGCTCGAAGAAACCGTGCTGGCCGGGCTCCTCGCGGATCGGTTCGTCGACGGCGTCGAGGACCGGACTGGAGTTCTTGTTCATGCTCACGCCTCCTTACCGGCGAGAATGCCCGCGGCGGCCTTGCGTTCGCGGGCCAGCTCCTGGACCGCGCCCAGCCCGTTGACCGACGGCTTGGCCCAGAACGGCGAGCGCGAGGCCATCATCATCAGCGGCGCGGTGACCAGGTACAGCACGATCACGTCGAGCACGGTGGTCAGGCCGAGGGTGAACGCGAAACCCTTCACCTGCCCGGCGGCCAGGATGTAGAGCACCGCGGAGGCGATCAGGCTGACCGTCTTGCCGGAGAGGTTGGTGCGCTGCGCGCGCGCCCAGCCGCGCGGCACGGCCGACCGGAAGCTGCGGCCCTCGCGCATCTCGTCCTTGATGCGTTCGAAGAACACCACGAACGAGTCCGCGGTCATGCCGATACCGATGATCAGACCCGCGATACCGGCCAGATCCAGGGTGAAGTTGATCCACCTGCCCAGCAGCACGATGATGCCGTACACCGCGAAACCCGAGGCGACGAGCGAGAATCCGGCCAGGAAGCCGAGCATGCGGTAGTAGAGCAGGCAGTACAGCAGCACCGCGATCAGGCCGATCGCGCCCGCGATCAGACCGGCGTGCAGCGAGGACAAACCCAGTGTGGCCGAGACGGTTTCGGCCTCGGAGGTCGCGAACGACAGCGGCAGCGAACCGTACTTCAACTGGTTGGCCAGATCCTTGGCGGTGCTGGAGTTGAAGTTGCCGGAGATGCGGGTGTCACCGCTGTACTGGCCCGAGGCCTGGACCACCGGCGCGCTGATCACCTTGGAGTCCAGAGTGAACGCCAGCCGCTTCTGGTAGTACTGGTCGGTCAGCTGACCCCAGGTCTTACCCCCCGCGGAGGTGAACTTCACGTCCACCTCCCACTGCGACTGCTGGGCGTTGAAGTTGGAACTCGCGTCGGAGATCTGCTGGCCGTCGAGCACGCTCGGACCCAGCAGGTAGACGAATTTGCCGTCGGTGGAACAGGTCACCAGCGGTTTCGCCGGATCATCGTTACCGGCCAGCGGATCGGCCGCGCCGCAGCCGCCCGAGGCGAGGGCCGCGGCGGCGATCTGCTGGGTCTGCTGGTCGTCGCTCTGGCGCAACTGCCGGGCCTGCGCGATCTGCTGCTGGGCCTGCTGCTGCGGCGTCAGATCCTTCGAATTGCCTTGCGGCGCACCGGGAGTCGTCGTCGGAGCGGGGGCCGGGCTCGGTTCGGGAGTGGTCGGCGCCTGCGCGGGGAAGATCCGGTTCTGCGGGGCGGGCGCGGATTCGCCCTCCGGGACCGCCGGGGCGGGTTCGGCCGGGGGCGCGGGGGCGGGTTCGCCTTGCGGCGCCGGGGTTTCCGGCGATGTCGGCTGGCCCGGAGGTACGGCCGTGCCCGGCGTCTGTCCGGGTTGCGCCGGATTCGCCGCACCGGAGCCCTGCACCGGGAGCTCGTTGAGCATCGGCCGGACGTACAGCTTCGCGGTGGTGGCCAGGGACTTGGCCTGATCGCCGTCCTTGCCCGGCACGGTGATCACCAGGTTGTCGCCGTCGATGACGACCTCGGAACCGGCCACGCCGAGCCCGTTGACCCGGGACTCGATGATCCGCTGGGCCTGCTCGAGGCTGTCCTTGCTCGGCTTCTTACCGTCGGCTGTGCGGGCGGTGAGCGTCACCCGGGTGCCGCCCTGCAGATCGATGCCGAGCTTGGGCGTCGGGGACTTGGAGCCGGTGAAGAACACCAGCGCGAAAATCACGATCAGCAGCAAGGCGTACACGCCGAGCAGCCGCAACGGATGCCCCGTTCCCTTGGAAGGTGGCACGGCTCTTAACTCCTAGACGGGTCTCGGGATCAACAATGGGTCGACGCGCGTCAACACCGGCGGGACGTCGGCGGGCGCGCCTCACTCTCACCGACTTTCGGGACCGCCCGGCGCCGCCGGAGCGCGCCGAGGAAGATCGGCACGAGCAGGACGGCCAGCAGCCGAAACAGGTATCGACCCATCGTTGTCGTCGGTCCCTAGTCTGTCGTGTGGGTGAATTACCCCCACAGTCTGCCAGTCCCGGCCGGGAGCGCCACATCCGCACACCCTCCGGCGTGTGACGCGTCCTCCGCCGCGTTTCACGCCGTGGTCCAGATCACATCTCGGGGGCTGGAACCGGTTCTGCCGCAACGACGTCCAACCAGACAATCCCGGAGAACCGGGGGGATCACCAGAAGGGATGTTGTTGATGTTGTTGTCGAATGCCGTCTCGACCGCCACCGTGTGGCGTCGGGCCAAGCGGGTCGCGTTCGTCGTGTCGGCGGCGGGCGCGCTCGGTCTGGGCGCCGCGCACACGGCGAGCGCCGCGCCCACCAACCTGTTCACGAATCTGCACGACTGTCAGGTGGCGGGCGGCCAGGCCGTCGCCGCGGCGGGCGGGCCGTCGAGGCTCCAGTACGTCTGCGACATGGTCAACAACGTCCCGGCGGGGACGATGGGGTGCCCGGTGAACCCCGAGACGCAGAAGTACGGCTGCCTGGTGGAGTACTACCACCTGCGCACGTGGCACACGTAGGCCGCTGAGGCCGGCCGGGTCACTCCTTGGTGAGGCGGGAGTCGGTCTCGTCCACCGATTCCTCCGCGGCGGGGGGCGCGGGCCGCTCGGCGAGCGTGCTCCCGGCGGCGGGGGTCTCGGTGTCGGCCGCGGTGGCCTCGGTGGCCTCTGCGGTCTCGGTGGTCCCGGTGGTCTCGGCCGTGTCGTCGGTGCGGACGTCGCGGATCGCGGCGCGCAGCCAGGTGGTCACGACATCCTCGGCGATCTCCAGATCGACCGAGACGTCGTCCACATCGACGACGGTGCCGTACAGCCCCGACGTGGTGGTGACCCGGTCACCGACCTTCAGGCTCTGCTGCAGGTCGGCAACCTTCTCCGCCTCGCGCTTCTGGCGGCGGACACCGAGGAACATCGGCACGAGCAGAGCTACCAGCAGCAGCGGAAACAGGTATTCCATCGTCGTTGTCGGTCCCTAGTCTCGGGTTGCGGGTGGGTGGTTACCCCAACAGTCTGCCAGGACGCGGCGACACCGCCACCACCGCCCGCGCTCAGGCCGCGTGCGCGCCGTAGACGTAGTCGTCGAGCGGGAACGTCACGGCCTCGCGGTGGGTGGTGAGGGTGCTGTTGGGGCGCAGCAGGGCGGCCTCGCCGTGCTGGTTGAAGTAGTAGCTGCGGGCGGTGGCGCAGTCGCCGTCGTAGAACACCGAGGAGGCGAGCTTGTCGGTGACGGTGTCCAGGAACCGGGCGTTGGCCTGCTCGGTGACCTCGAAGACGTGTTCGCCGCGGCGGAACATCTCGCCGAACAGGCGGTTCATGTGCTTCATCTGGGCCTCGATGGTGGTGAAGTAGGACAGCCCGCTGTAGGAGTAGGGACTGTTGAGGCTCAGGAAGTTGGGGAACTTCGGCACGGTGATGCCCTCGTAGGCCTGAAAACGGTTGTCGCGCCACCACTTTCCGAGGTCGCGGCCCTCGCGGCCGATGATCTCGAGGGCGGGGAAGTTCACGTCCCACAGGTTGAAGCCGGTGGCGAGGATGAGGGTGTCGATCTCGGTGCGATGCCCGTCGGCGGTGACGATGGCGTCGGCCTCGAGGTGGTCGATCGAGTTCGTCTCCAGCCGCACGTGCGGTTCGTTGAACGTCTTGAAGTAGGTGTTGGAGAAGGTGGGCCGCTTACAGCCGAAGTCGTAGTCGGGGGTGAGCTTGCGCCGGGTCTCCGGATCGCGGACCTGGGCGCGCAGATGCGCCTTGGCCAGCAGCGCCGCGCCCTTGTTGCCCACCTTGATCTCCCGGTAGTGCAGCACCCCGGCCACCATGAGCAGCTCCAGCGCGCTGGTGTTCACCAGGCGGGCGGCCTTCTGCGCCAACGGAACTCGCGCGAACAGCTCCTGCACCGGCCGCGGGATCGGGGTATCGACCTTGGGCACCACCCAGATCGGCGTGCGCTGGAACACCGTCAGCTCGGCGGCCCGCGCGGCCACCTCCGGGACCAGCTGCACCGCCGTCGCGCCGGTGCCGATGATGGCGGCGCGGCGCCCGCGCAGGTCGTAGTCGTCGTCCCAGGCGGTGGTGTGGATGATCTTGCCCGCGAAGTTCTCGATGCCCGGGAAGGGCGGGGTGTAGGGCTGGGACAGGAAGCCGGTCGCGGTGAGCAGGTAGCGCGCGGTCAGCGTCTCCCCGCCCTGGATCGACACCACCCACTGCTGCCCCTCGTCGTCCCAGCGCGCGCCGTCGACGACGGTGCCGAAGCGCATCCGGCGGCGCAGGTCGTACTTGTCGGCCACGTGCTCGGCGTACCGCTTGAGTTCGGCGCCCGGAGCGAACAGCCGCGACCAGTGCGGATTCGGTTCGAACGAATACGAATACGTGACCGAGGCGATGTCCACGGCCAGCCCGGGATAGCGGTTCACATGCCAGGTGCCGCCCAGATCGTCCTCCCGCTCGACGATCACGAAATCCCGCAAGCCGAGCCGGTCGAGCTGAATGCCCGCGCCCATCCCGCCGAACCCCGCCCCTACGACCACGGCGTCGTATCGAGGTGTCACGCCGAACCTCCTGTGAATCCGAGTAGCTGATACAGAATGACACATCATTCCGTTCCGGAACAACGTATCATCGGCGGCGTGCCGAAGCCATCCACACACCTCGAACGCCGCAAGGCCGAGCTCCGCCGCGAGATCATCGATACGGCCTTCGCCTGCTTCGCCGAAAAGGGTTATCACGCAACGGGTATCGCGGACATCGCCGGACGGCTGGGCATCGGGCACGGCACCTTCTACCGCTACTTCACCAACAAGCGCGACATCATCGACCACGTCATCGACGATCTCGCCGCCCGCATCATCGACTCGTTGGGCACCGACAACGCCCCCGACGCGGCGACCAGCCTCGCCGAGTACCGCGGTCAGGTCGAGCGCATCGGCGAGGCCCTGCACGCGATCTTCCTCGAGGACCGCCGCATCGCGCAGCTGCTGCTGTTCCAGGCCACCGGCATCGACGCCGAACTCACCGAGCGCCTCTACGGCCTCCTCGACACCGCCGACGCCCTCACCGCGGGCTACCTCGAACACGGCGTCGAACAGGGCTACCTCCGCCCCGACCTCGACACCACCAACACCGCCAAGGCCGTCACCGGCATGATGATCGGCGCCCTCCTCCACGGCCTCCGCACCCCCGACTCCCCCGGCCCCCCTCTGATAGAAGCCATCCGCCGCCTCCTCATAGACGGCGTCCGCAAAGACTGACCCCCAGCCCCACGAACCCAGCCGCACCCCTTATTCGAATCCGCACCCCTTGCAGGGCCACGAAACGGGTGCGGATCCGAACAAGGGGTGCGGCTGGATCGGTCGCGGGGAGGTTGCGAGAATGTCCGGCGTGACTCCCGACGAGGTGCGGCGGACCCGGTTCGGCCGGGCGCCGTTCGGTCAGCGCGGCTACGATGTCGCGGCGGTGGACGCGTTCCGCGAGCGCGTCGCCCAGGCGTTCCTCGGCCGCACGACGCTGACCGCCGCCCAGATCCGCGACCACGAATTCCCCACGGCGGCACGGGGTCACCGCGGTTACGATCGCGACGAGGTGGACGACTTCCTCGACCGCGCCTGTGTGGCACTGGAATTCGCCCGCCGCGGCCTGACCCCGCGCTCCCCCGGCGCACTCCTGGCCCCGGAAGACGTTCGCGCCCTGCGCTTCTCCCCACCACACCCGAACCGACCCGGGTACGCCGCGGACGAGGTGGACGTCTTCCTCGATCACGTCACCACCACGCTGACCCACACCGGCCCCGCCAGCCTGACCAGCCGCGAACTGGACAGCGTCCGGTTCGGCCTGGCCCATCCGGGTTCGGCCGCCTACGGCATCGAGGAAGTCGATTCGTTCGTAGATGTCGTAGCCCGCACACTGCGCGCCGAGGAGGCAACGGCCCGCTGAGGGTGAGTCGTGTCGCCGCCCACTGACGAGGCGACAGCCGGTCGGAAGCCCGTCGCCGCATAAGGTTACGAGGCAGTGATGGACCGGCGTGGTTCGCTGCGCGCTCGAAGTGACCACGGCCCGCTGAGAGTCGGGCACCAGCACCCCGCCCGCGCGCACGATCGTCGCGACGTCGGCGGTCGGCTCGGGGAACTCACTCGAAAAGGTCCAGGGTGGGGTGTGATTCGCGCCCCCGCACCTCGATCGATCCGAACACCAGATCCGGCGGCGGGACCAGGCCCAGATGTTCCCAGGCCGCGGCCGTCGCGACTCGGCCGCGGGGGGTGCGGGCGATCATGCCCGCGCGGACGAGGAACGGTTCGCACACCTCCTCGACCGTGGTGGCCTCCTCGCCGACCGCGACCGCGAGCGTCGATACGCCGACCGGGCCGCCGCCGAAGCTGCGGACCAGTGCGGCGAGCACCGCGCGGTCGAGGCGGTCCAGGCCGAGGCCGTCGACGTCGTAGACGGCGAGGGCGGCCCCGGCGACCTCGCGGGTGACGATGCCGTCCGCGCGGACCTCGGCGTAGTCCCGCACGCGGCGCAGCAGGCGGTTGGCGATGCGCGGGGTGCCGCGCGAGCGTCCGGCGATCTCGGCGGCGGCGTCGTCCTCGAGGGTGACGCCGAGGATGCGGGCCGAGCGGTGCAGAATGCGTTGCAGCTCATCGGGTTCGTAGAAGTCCATGTGCCCGGTGAAGCCGAAGCGGTCGCGCAGCGGGCCGGTGAGCGCACCCGACCGGGTGGTCGCCCCGACCAGGGTGAACGGCGCGATGTCCAGCGGAATGGAGGTCGCCCCGGGGCCCTTGCCGACCACCACGTCGACCCGGAAGTCCTCCATCGCCAGGTAGAGCATCTCCTCGGCGGGCCGGGCCATGCGGTGGATCTCGTCGATGAACAGCACATCGCCCTCGACGAGATTGCTGAGCATGGCCGCGAGATCGCCCGCCCGTTCCAGCGCGGGGCCGGAGGTGATCCGCAGCGCGGAACCGAGTTCGGCGGCGATGATCATGGCCATACTCGTCTTGCCCAGGCCGGGCGGCCCGGACAGCAGCACGTGGTCGGGGGTGCCGCCGCGCTGTTTCGCGCCGCGCAGCACGAGCGCGAGCTGTTCGCGCACGCGGGGCTGACCGATGAAGTCGTCCAGCGATTTCGGCCGCAGGCTCGCCTCGATCTCGCCGTCGGAGCGCAGATAGGTTGGGCTGACGGTGGATTCGGGCTCGTCGGGGAACTCGTCGCTCATCCGCCGTTACCGGTTCTTGCCCAGCAGGCCCAGCGCCGCGCGCAGCGCCTTGGACGTGTCGAGGTCGGGTTGCTCGGCGAGCACGCCGTCGACGGCGGGTTCGGCCTGTTTGGCGGGGAAGCCCAGTCCGATGAGCGCCTCGATGACCTGATCGCGCACCGGGGTGACGATCGGGGCGGGCCCCGCGCCGGGCGGACCCGATTGCACCGGAACGAGATTGACCTTGTCGCGCAGTTCGACCACCATGCGCTCGGCCCCGCGTTTGCCGATGCCGGGGACGCGGGTGAGCGCGGCGACATTGCTCTCGGCGAGCGCCTTGCGCAGGGCCTCGGGTTCGAGCACCGCGAGCACGGCCATGGCCAGCCGCGGGCCGACTCCCGACACGGTCTGCAACAGGCCGAACAGCTCGCGCGCCTCGGTGTCGGCGAAGCCGTAGAGGGTCATCGAGTCCTCGCGCACGATCATCGCCGTGTACAGCCGCGCCTCCTCGCCGCGGGTGAGGGCGGCCAGCGTGGAGGGGGTGGCGTTGAGCCGGTAGCCGACGCCCGCGGCCTCGAGCACCGCGTGGTCGAGCCCGATCTCGAGCACCTCACCGCGTACCGACGCGATCATTTCGTCACCGCCTTCCGTTGCTGGGCAAGCCGTTCCGCGTAGCGTCGCCGCTGTTCGGCGGCGAGCTCCTCCGCGCGGGCCATGCGGTCGAGCATCGGCGCCCGCCAGCAGTGACAGATCGCCAGCGCGAGCGCGTCGGCGGCGTCGGCCGGTTTGGGCGCCGTGGCCAGGCCCAGGATACGGGTGACCATCGCGGTCACCTGAGCCTTGTCCGCGGACCCGTTCCCGGTGACCGCCGCCTTGACCTGACTGGGCGTGTGGAAGTGAACCGGGATTCCGCGCCGCGCGGCGGCCAGCGCCACCACTCCCCCGGCCTGCGCGGTGCCCATCGCGGTCCGCACATTGTGCTGGGCGAAGACCCGTTCGACGGCGACGGCCTCGGGCCGATGGGTGTCCATCCATTCCTCGGCCGCGTCGGCCACCCCCAGCAACCGCTGCGCCAGATCCATCTCCGCCGGGGTGCGGACCACGTCGACGGCCACGGCGGTCACCTGCCGCCCGACCCCACCGTCGACGATGCTGATCCCGCACCGGGTGAGCCCCGGGTCGACACCCATCACCCGCACGAAAGCACCCCTCCGAGTCGCGAACAGTTGTTCGAAGTCTAACGGCCCGAGCCGCCCACCTCGGCCACCGACACGGCATCGGCTGTCCGCCCGGCAGATTCGCCGCGGCCAGCGGAACATGCCCACCGCGGTGGTCGCCATTGTGCCGGGGGCCGCGTTCGAGGGGTTGACCGTGGACACGGCAGGGCGGGCGTATCTCGCCCGAATCCATGGTCGGCGGGCCGAATCGCCTGGCCGCCGCCCGAATCCGATGGTCGGCGGGCCGATCCGCCTGGCCGCCGCCCGAATCCGATGGGTTGGCGGGCCGATTCGCGCTACCCGCGCTGGGTGGCCGGGTGGTTGGCGGGGAGGCCGAGGAGGGTGGGGTCGGCGGCGCGGCGCGCCCATTCGGCGCCGGGGTCGCTCACCAGGCGGCGGGTGCGGAGGTCCATCAGGCCGCTGAGGTGGTCCACGGTGGCGGACAGTTCGCCGGCGGCGCGGGTGAGGACGTGCTCTACGCGAAAGGTCTTGCCGGGGGACCAGATCCACGAGCAGGTGACGTCGACGCTGTCGCCCGCGCGGAGTTCGCGGTGGTAGCGGATGGTCGTCTCCAGGTTGACCGGGCCGAAGCCGTCGGCGAGCAGTTCGTCCACCGAAATGCCCGCGGCCTGAACGCATTCGAACCGGGCGTGGTCGGCGTACTGCTGGTAGGCGGATCCGGTGACGTGCAGTTGGGGATCGACGTCGGAGATCCGCACATCGATCCGGAGCGAAAAGGGTTCTTGCGTAAGCGCCACCGCCACACTCTGGCAGACGGCACCGACAAGTTCGCCTCAGCGCAGGTGGGCGGCGAAGGTGTCGTAGGCGTCGGCGGAGAACAGCACGAACCGGATCTGCTCGACCGCGGTGTCGGCGGCGCGCGCGGTCTCGATCGCCAGCCGCGCCCCGTCGTCCATCGGCCACCCGTACACGCCGGTCGACACGGCCGGGAACGCGACGGTCCGCGCCCCCAATTCGTCGGCAACCCGCAAGGATTCGCGATAACACGAGGCGAGCAGCGCGGACCGGTCCTCGCGCGCGGAGTACACCGGCCCGACGGTGTGAATCACCCAGCGGGCGGGCAACTTTCCCGCCGAGGTGGCCACGGCCTTCCCGGTGGGCAGCCCGTCGGGATATTCGGTTGCCCGCAGTTCCCGGCAGGCGGCGAGAATCTCCGGCCCACCCTTGCGATGAATCGCCCCGTCCACCCCGCCCCCGCCGAGCAATGTCGAATTCGCCGCGTTGACCACCGCGTCCACCTCCTGTTCGGTGATGTCCCCGCGGACCAGTACGAGTTCGGCCATGCCCCCATTGTGCCGATGCCGGGAAGTCGCGGACCGGTCCCCTACGGTGAGTCCATGGCCTGGATTCTGCTGATCGTGTCGGGATTCATGGAGACGGTGTGGGCCGTCGCGCTCGAGAAGTCGCACGCGTTCACCAAACCGGTCCCCAGCGTGGTGTTCGCGATCGCGCTGACCCTGAGCATGGTCGGCCTCGGCCTGGCGTTGCGCGAGATCCCCGTGGGCACCGGCTACGCGGTGTGGGTCGGCATCGGCGCGGTGGGCACGGCCCTGATCGGCATGATCTGGCTGGGCGAGTCGACCAGCGTGCCGCGGATCGGCTGCCTGCTGCTGATCATCGCGGGCGTGATCGGACTGAAGATCTTTCGGTGATCATCCGGTGTAGGTTCGCGCTCGTGCGCGGTATCTCCCTGGAAGTGGATCGCTGGCGTGAGCGGTTGCGGACCAATCTGTGGTTCGTGCCCACGCTGGAAGTGCTGGTGGCGGTGGCGTTGTTCGCGGTCACCCTCGGGCTGGACCGCTACGCCTTCAACCATCACTACGACATGCCCGGCTGGGTGCTCGGCGGGACGCCCGACGCCGCACGGCAGGTGCTCACCGCCATCGCGGCCGCCGACATCACCGTGGTCGGGGTGGTCTTCTCGATCACGATCGTGGCGTTGACCCTCGCCTCAACCCAGTTCGGTCCGCGCATGTTGCGCAACTTCATTCGCGATCGGGGCACCCAGCTCACCCTCGGTACCTTTGTGGCGACCTTCGTCTACGCGGTGGCGGCGCTGGTGGCCATCGGGCCGGAGTTCGTGCCGCACATCTGCGCGACGGTGTCGATCGCCTCGCTGGTGGTCGATCTGGCGATGCTGATCTACTTCATCAATCACATCGCCGGGCAGATCCAGCTGCCCAATGTGATCGCCGATATCGCCCGCGAGGTGAATTCGGCGGTCGCGGCGAATCAGGACACCACACCCCCGGTGACCGAGCGCGGCCCGTCGGTGAAGCAGATCCGCGCGCGGCTCGCCGAATCCGGCGGCGAGGTGCGCACCACCAGCAGCGGCTATCTGCAATACATCCGCTACGAGCAGTTGGTCCGGCTAGCGGCCGAGGAGAACGCGGTCATCCATCTGCCGTACCGGCCCGGTCATTTCCTGACCGAGGGTCAGGTGGTGGCGACGGTGTGGCCCGCGGACGCGGCCGAACGGATCGGTGATCGCTTCGCCCACGGTCACGTCACGGGCGCGATGCGGACCCTGGTGCAGGACGTGTCGTTCGGCATCGATCAGATCGTGGAGATCGGGTTGCGCGCGATGGCGACCACCACCAACGACACGTTCACGGTGTTGACCTGCGTGGACTGGTTGGGCGACTGCCTGTCTCGCATCGCGGCGTCGTGGCGGCCGGATCCGGTGCGCCGCGACCGCGACGGCTATGTCCGGGTGATCGCGACCCAGGTCACCTACGAGCGGCTGGTGCAGCGCGCGTTCGAGAAGATCCGCCAATCCGGCCGCGGCGCACCGGCGATCATGATCCGCCAGCTCGACGCCCTCACTCAGATCGCCGACCGCACCACCGACCCGGACCGCCGCCGCGTCGTCCTCGAACAGGCCGCGATGATCGAGCGCGCCGTCCCCGAGATCCCCGAACCCGCCGACCGCGAGGACGTCCTGCGCCGCTGCCGCGCCTTCCACGAGGATTTCGCCCGGGGCTGAATCGTAGTGTGCCGCTCGGGGTTTCGAATTCCGGTGGGAGCAGGCGGATGCGGACCCGAGCGGGAGAAAGGCGAGGGGCGCGAGCCCGTCACCCCGTCTTCGACCGCAGCCGCGCCGCGACCAGAGCGCCGATGCGATCCCAGGCCGGGGACGAGGCGGTGGGCGCCTCGGCCGCCAGCCGAGCCAGGCGCGGATCGCCGGGTGGGCCGGATTCGGTGCCGTGCCGGGTGGACCACGCGAGGGTGCGATCGGCGAGTTCGGGCAGCCGGGGGTCGTCGGGCGACCAGTCGAAGGCCGCGTCGTGGTCGCGATAGAGGGCACGGAATTCCGGATCTTCCAGCGCGATCAGCTTGTCGGACAACCACTTTCGCGCCTCGGCGGGCGCGGTGGCCTGCATCAGGATCCAGCCGTCCCGCTCGGCGGCGATGGTGCGCTCGCTGATGCCCAACTCCCGCAACCGATCCAGATAGTCGGCGACCTCCGCGGACACGAACAGCCTTGTGCCACCGCGTAATTGGGCCACCCGTTCGCGGCTGCGCCGCAGTTCTCGGATGCGGCGGCGCAGATCGTCGTCGATTTGGTCGATCGCCGCGGCGAATTCGTCCGGTCCGGCGTCGAGCAACTCACCCACCCGGGCCAGCGGCACCCCGGCCTCGGCGAGGGTGCGGATCTTGACCAGGGTGACGGCCTCCGCCGCGCCGTAGCGGCGGTAGCCGGACGCGTCGCGTTCGGGTTCGGGGAGCAGGCCGCGCTCGTGGTAGTGCCGGATGGTCTTGATGGTCACCCCGGCGTAGGCGGCGAGCTGCCCGATGGTGATCACGTCGCATTCCTCTCGTTCGCGCGGTCAGGCCGGGACGCGGCGGCTCATGCGGCCGCCCGCGCAGCGCAGCGCCGCGGCCGAGGCGTCGCCGCCGTGATAGGAGATCAGCAGCTGGCGTGAGTATCCCGCGAGGGCCGCCGAGGGCATTCCGGCGGGGGCGAAGACGTCGGGCCCGACGGGCACGTACCGCCGCGGCGGGGCGTCGAGGAAGCCGCCCGCGAAGGCGGTGAAGATCCGTTCCTGATCCGGGTCCGACGGCTCGTAGGTGATCGTCTCCTCCAGCTGACCGTCCACCTCCCGCACCTCGACGCGCAGCTGATTCGACCGGTAGACGCCCACGTAGCGGGACAGATCGGTCACCGCGCCCGGGTCGGCGATCGGCACCGGAACCTCGGCCCCGAGCCGTTCGCGCACGAGCCACAGCAGGATCCGATCGTGCAATTCCAGTGCGCGCGGGTCGTTTCCGAACGCGGCGAACACCAGATCGTGCTCGGGCGCGACGATCAGCACGGCGACCCCGCCCGCCGAGGACCCCGAATGCGACAGCAGGGTGAGATCCCCGAAGGACATGAGCAGCCAGCCCAGCCCGACCGGGGTGATGTGCGGGGTCGTGGTCGCCCGCTCGGCCATGCGGGCGACCGATTCCGCGCTCAGCACCCGCGTGCCGGTCGGCGCGACGCCCCCGGCGAGGTGGGTCCGCCCGAAGGCCAGAAGATCGTCGATCGTCGCGGTCACCGACGCGCCCGCCGGGGCCCAGGTGTCGGGAAGTTTGAACAACGCGGTGCGCCGGGCCCGTCCCGTCTCCGTATCCGGGAAGTGCCCGACCGCGGTGTCGCGCAGAATCGCCTGCTCGGCGCTGGTGCAGGCGCCCGTCATGCCGATCGGATCGAACAACTCCCGGTGCAGCAGGTCGTGATAGGACGTCCCGGTGACGGCCTCGAGCACGCGGCCCGCGACGATCATGCCGCCATTGGAGTAACTGGTGTGCTCCCCCGGCTCGAACAGCGCGCCCACCGCACCGGGCAGTCCGTCGACGAAGGTCCGCACCGCGCCCGGGCCCTCGCCGGACGGGAAGTACAGGTCGGCGTCGATGCCGTTGGTGTGGGTGAGCAGGTGGCGGATCGTAATGCGTTCGGCCACACCGGGAGTCGCGAGGTCGAACTCCGGCAGGTACGTGCGCACGGGCGCGTCGAGGTCGATTGTGCCGCGCTCGACCTGCCGCAGGACCAAGGTGGTGGTGAGCATCTTGGTGATCGAGCCGATGAGGAAGCCGGTGTCGGCGCGCATGGGTGCGGCGGTGGCGACATTGGCGATTCCGTGGGCCACGACGACCCGGTCCTCGCCGTGGTGGACGCCCGCGACGTAGCCGGGGACGCCGGTGGTGGCGCAGAATTCGGCGATCTGGCCACGGAGCTGGTCGCCAATCGTGCTGTGGGACATGGGTTTTCCTCTCGGAGGTGATTCCGGTCCGGTGGGTTTCTCCGGCCCACAGCTATCGTGCAACCCTGCCCTTGGGGCAGGGTCAAGAGCGAACGGGGCGGGCCGAGAGCGGCCTCACCGAACTCGGAGCCCCCTCACAGCTGATCTCGAGGAACACCATCGATGATTGCCGCCGTGTTCCCTGCGCTGACGGATGTGCCGACGACACCACCGACACCGAGCGTGGCCCCGCCTCCGCCGCCGCATCTGCCCTCGGCGAATCTGAATCCGTACGGCGGCTTCCATCGTGGGCTGTCGTTGCTGCACGGCTGGCTTCCGCTCACCATCGAACTGATCGCGGTCGCGTTGCTGATCGTGGCCGTGGCCCGGTTCACCCGGCGCTGGTGGCTCGTCCGGGTGCCGATCTGCCTGGCCTCGGCGGCGGCCGCCGCGGTCGGCGGCTGGCTGTACCTGACCGATGAGGGCCTGGCCTCCGATCCCGCGCCGCTGCTGCTGTGGGTGGCGGTCGCGGCGCTGGCCGGGGCGCTCGCGGTCGCGGTGCTCGGCTGGCCGGGCGGCCGCTGGTGGCAGCGCGCGGCGGCGATTCTGGCCGTGCCGATGGCCCTGCTCAGCACCGGCGTGGTGCTCAACCAGTGGGTCGGCTACTACCCGACCGTGCAGTCGGCGTGGAGCGCGCTCACCGCCGGGCCGCTGCCCCACCAGACCGACCTCGCCGACCTGCCCGGCCTGCGCGGCAAGCCGAGGACCACGGGAGTCGTTGTGCCCGTGCACATTCCGGACACCGCCAGCGGATTCAAGCATCGCACCGAATACGTGTACCTGCCGCCCGCGTGGTTCGCCGGGGACAAGCCCCCGGCCCTGCCGGTGGTGACGATGATCGCGGGCGAGTTCAACACCCCGGCCGACTGGTTGCGCAGCGGGCAGATCATGCCGAGCATCGACAAGTTCACCGCCGCGAACGACGGCCGCGCCCCGATCCTGGTGTTCGTCGACTCCAGCGGCAGCTTCAACAACGACACCGAATGCGTGAACGGTCCGCGCGGCGACGCCGCCGACCACCTCACGAAAGACGTTCCGCCGTATGTGGAATCGACGTTCGGCGCGTCGGCCGACCCCGCGAACTGGGCGGTCATCGGCTGGTCCATGGGCGGCACCTGCGCGATCGATCTGACCGTCACACACCCGGAGCTGTTCCACACCTTCGTCGACATCGCCGGTGACCTGAGCCCCGCCTCGGGCACCAAGGAGCAGACCATTCGCCGCCTCTACGGCGGTGACGCCGCCGCCTGGGACCGCTTCGACCCCCTGACCGTCATGGACCACCACGGCCCCTACACCGGCGTCGCGGGCCTGTTCGACGACCTCACCCCGCCCCCACGCCAGGGAAACCGCGGCGGCGCAGGGCAATTCGCGCGTCCGAAGGTGGACGAGGATCAGATCGGCCTCGGCGGACAGGACGCGGGCGGCGACACCGGCGAGATCGGGGCCGCCGAGAAACTCTGCGCGAAGGGCCGCGACCTCGGCATCGACTGCACGATCCACACGACGCAGGGCGGCCACACCTGGCAGTTCGCCTCGGCCGCGTTCGAGTCCTCGTTCCCGTGGATCACCGCCCGGGTGGGGCTACCCGTCCTGGAATCGCGCTGAATACAACCCTTCTGACCTTCGGCTCGGCGTTCTAGGGTCGCTCGGCGAATCGACGCCGAAGGGAAGGGCGCCATGTCGCTACTGGAGACCGCGCCGAATCCGGCGGCCACCACGAAGGATTCGGATGAACGCCGCGCACCCGTCGCCACCCGATCGGCCGTCGTGGCGAGCCTGATCGGCACCACCGTCGAGTGGTACGACTTCTTCCTCTACGCCACCGCCGCGGGCCTCGTGTTCGGCAAGCTGTTCTACCCGGACACCAGCGCGTTCGTCGGCACCATGCTGTCGTTCGCGACGTTCGCGGTCGGCTTCGTCATGCGGCCCGTGGGCGGGCTGGTGTTCGGCCACATCGGCGACCGCATCGGCCGCAAGCGCACGCTCGCGCTCACCATGGCGATCATGGGCGGCTCGACCGCCCTGATGGGCGTGCTGCCCACGACCGCCGCCATCGGCGTCGCCGCGCCGATCCTGCTGCTGGGTCTGCGGATGCTGCAAGGCTTCGCGCTCGGCGGCGAATGGGCGGGCGCGGTGCTGCTGGCCGTCGAGCACAGCCCGCGCCGGCGGGTCGGACTGTTCGGCAGCTGCCCGCAGATCGGGCTGGCGCTCGGGCTCGCGCTGGGCACCGGCGTGTTCGCGCTGCTGCGCTCGACGCTCAGCGATGCCGCGTTCCTCGGCTACGGATGGCGAATCGCGTTCGGCGCCAGCGTGATTCTGGTCGCGATCGGGCTGCTGGTGCGGCTGCGCATCGACGAGACCCCGGCCTTCCGCGAACTCGACCGGCTGGAGCGGATCTCGAAAGTGCCGGTGCTGCACCTGTTCCGGAGCGCGAGGACGCGGCGCAACACCATTCTGGGACTGTTGTCGCGCTGGGGTGAGGGCGCGGCGTTCAACACCTGGGGCGTGTTCGCGATCAGCTTCGCGACCGGACATCTGGGGCTGCGGCAGGTGCCGGTGCTGGTCGCGGTGACAATCGCGGCGCTCACCATGGCCGCGCTGATCCCGGTGTCGGGGGCGCTGACCGACCGGTTCGGGCCGCGGCGGGTGTACATCGCGGGGATCGCCGCCTACGGGCTGCTGGTGTATCCGGTGTTCGCGCTGTTCGAGACGCGGCACATCGTGGTGTTCACCGTCGCGATGATCGCGGTGTTCGGCGTCGCGCACGCTACGTTCTACGGCGCGCAGGGCACGTTGTACGCCGGCCTGTTCCCGCCCGAGGTGCGCTACACCGGGCTGTCGTTCGTGTATCAGGTCTCGGGCGTGTACGCCTCGGGCATCACGCCGATGGTCGTCACCGCGCTCATCGCCGCGGCGGGCGGCACGCCGTGGCTGGCGTGCGGGTACCTGGTCGCGACGGCCGTGGTGAGCGTGATCGCCACCCTGTTCATCGCCGAGGACGACCGGCTCACGGCCTGAATCTTGTTGACCGACAACCGGTTTCGCGGCCGGTCACGGGGGACCGGCTTGCCCGGTCCCCCGTTCGTCATTCGAGCCGAGGGACCGGCCGCCCCGGATCACGCGTCGAGTTCCGCGAGGATCTCGTCGGAGACGTCGACGTTGGTGTAGACGTTCTGCACGTCGTCGCAGTCCTCGAGGGCGTCGACGAGTTTGAACACCTTGCGCGCGCCCTCGGCGTCGACCGCGACCGTGGTGGACGGCTGGAAGCCGGATTCGGCCGAGTCGTAATCGATTCCGGCCTGCTGCAACGCCGTGCGGACCGCGACCAGATCGCCCGGTTCGCTGATGACCTCGAACGCATCGCCGAGGTCGTTGACCTCCTCCGCGCCCGCGTCGAGCACGGCGACGAGCACATCGTCCTCGGTCTGGCCGTTCTTCTCGAGCGTCACCACGCCCTTGCGGCTGAACAGGTAGGCCACCGAACCCGGGTCGGCCATATTGCCGCCGTTGCGGGTCATGGCGACGCGGACCTCACCGGCGGCGCGGTTGCGGTTGTCGGTGAGGCATTCGACGAGCACGGCGACGCCGTTGGGGCCGTAGCCCTCGTACATGATGGTCTGCCAGTCGGCGCCGCCCGCCTCCTCACCGCCGCCGCGCTTGCGCGCGCGCTCGATGTTGTCCAGCGGGACGGAGTTCTTGCGAGCCTTCTGAATGGCGTCGTACAGCGTCGGGTTGCCATCCGGGTCACCGCCACCCGTGCGGGCCGCCACCTCGATGTTCTTGATCAGCTTGGCGAACAACTTGCCACGCTTGGCGTCGAGGGCAGCCTTCTTGTGCTTGGTGGTGGCCCATTTGGAGTGGCCGCTCATTCCCTACTTCCTTCAGTCGGTTCTCGAGGTGCGGGCAGACAACTTCGCCAGTCTACTGCCCGACCAGCTGTCACTTGTCGGCCGGAACGGCCGCTCGTACGGAGTCCACGAACATCCGGTGCACTCGCAGGTCGCCGGTCACCTCGGGATGGAACGACGTGGCCAGCACCCGGCCCTGCCGCACCGCGACGATCCGGCCCTGGGCCGGACCGGACGGTACCCGAGCCAGCACCTCCACGTCGTCGCCGACACGCTCCACCCACGGCGCCCGGATGAACACCGCGCGCACCTGCCCGTCGTCGATGCCGGTGAAGTCCAGATCGGTCTCGAACGAGTCGACCTGACGGCCGAAGGCGTTGCGCCGCACGGTCATATCGATGCCCGACAGCGAGCGGGCGTCCGGCCGGGTGTCGAGCACCTCGCTCGCCAGCAGGATCATCCCCGCGCACGATCCGAACGCGGGCATCCCGTCGCGCAGCCGGGCGCGCAGCGGCTCGAGCAACCCGAACACCTCGAGCAGTTTGCTGATCGCGGTGGACTCACCCCCGGGCAGCACCAGCCCGTCGACGGCGGCCAGCTCGGACTCTCGCCGCACGCTCACCGGCTCGGCCCCGCATTCGGACAAAGCGCGGAAATGCTCGCGGACATCGCCCTGCAACGCCAGCACACCAATGGTCGGTCTCACGAATCGAGCATACGAGTCACGCCGGACGGGCCCGTCAGCCCTCCCGCAACGTGCGCGTCAGCCCCTCCTGCACGACGGCGGCGACGAGCTGGCCGCGCTGGTCGAAGATGCGGCCGCCGGTGAGGGCGCGGCCGAAGCCCGCCGAGGGGGAGTTCTGGTCGTAGAGGAGCCATTCGTCGGCGCGGAACGGGCGCAGGAACCACATGGCGTGGTCGAGGGAGGCGTCCTGGGTGGGTTCGCCGGGGTGGGTGACCTTCGACGAGCCGAGCAGGGTCATATCGCTCATGTAGGCGAGGGTGCAGACGTGGAACAGCGGGTCGTCGGGCAGCGCGTGCCGGTAGCGGAACCACACCTGCTGCTGGGAGGCGAGGCCGTCGCGACGGGAGACCCGGTCCTGCGGGATCGTGCGGATGTCCCAGTGCTCCCATTCCCGCATCCGCCACAGCCGCTCCGGGCTCAGCTCGGTCTTGGCGTCCGGAAGTTCTTCCGGCAGCGGCACTTTCGGCATCTCGTCCTGATGAGTGGGTCCGGCGTCGCCGACGTGGAAGGACGCCGACATGGTGAATATCGCCTCGCCCTCCTGCACACCCGTCACCCGCCGGGTCGTGAAGGATCGGCCGTCGCGGATGCGCTCGACCAGATAGACGGTCGGCTCCGTCGGATTGCCGGGCCGCAGGAAGTAGCCGTGCAGCGAGTGCACCTGATACCGCGGTTCGACCGTGCGCACGGCCGCCACCAGCGCCTGTCCGGCAACCTGCCCGCCGAACGTGCGCGGCAGCTGCGTCTTGGTGGACGCGCCGCGGAAGATGTCCCGCTCGAGCCGCTCGATCTCCAGCGCCTCTTCGATCGTCGCCATGAACCGTCCTTCCGGGAATCAACCTGCCCAGGCTAAAGGATGGCGAACCCCCCGCCCGCCCCGACCTGCCCGGATCGGCATGATGGTCGGGTGCCCGCCTTCACCCCGATCACCGCCGCGGCGTTGCTCGACACCCTCGTCGAGCGGGTCGCCGCGCTGTCCGTGCGGGCCGTGGGCGCGGGGGACGGGGTCGACTCGGCCGAGCACGGCCCGGGGCGCGCCGTGGTGGCCATCGACGGGGCCGATGCCGCCGATCCGGTCGAGATGGCGCGGATGGTGGCCGAGCGGGTGCGGGCGCGGGGGCGGCCGTGTGCGGTGGTGGCGGTGCACGATTTCGTGCGTCCGGCGTCGTTGCGGTTGGAGTTCGGGCGGGACGCGGAGTCGTATCGGGAGGCGTGGTTCGACTATGCGGCGTTGGATCGGGAGGTGTTGCGGGGGTTGCGGGAGCGCGGGCGGTGGTTGCCCGCGCTGTGGGACGAGCGGAC
This sequence comes from Nocardia sp. NPDC004068, assembly GCF_042874315.1. Lineage (NCBI taxonomy): Bacteria > Bacillati > Actinomycetota > Actinomycetes > Mycobacteriales > Nocardiaceae > Nocardia > Nocardia sp. NPDC004068. Next base: position 762,772 of record NZ_JBIAMW010000001.1, on the reverse strand, counting down.
CGACCGATCCGCGCGCGCCGCAACGGTTTCCGCCGAACCGGATCTGGTGGTTCTCGTGGCGGGGCCGATGCTGCTGGGGCGGGGGCTGGATTTCGATCTGACCGTCGAGCTGCGGCTGTCGGAGGGGGCGTTGCGGCGGGCGACCGATCCGGCCGAATCCTTCACGGTGGAAGCGCTTTTGGCGCATCGCCGCGCGGCCGGGGACCCGGATCTGCTGGTGGCGTGGGACCATCGCGACCGACCGGCGATCCGGCAGTAGGCTACGGCCGTGAACCAGCCGTACCCGCCGTTTCCGCAGCAGCCGATGCCGCCGCAGGGCCCACCGCCGCCCGGTATGCCCCCGCAGGGCCCGCCACCGCAACCCCAGGGCATGCCGCCGCAGCCGCATCCCGGCCCCGGCTTCCCGATCCTGGTCTCCACCATGAACGACGTGCCCGGCCACGAGGTGGTCCGCGTCTTCGGCGAGGTCGCGGGGCTGACCGTGCGCAGCCGTGGGCTGGGCGCCAATCTCTCGGCCGGTTTCCGCGCCCTCGGCGGCGGCGAGATCACCGAGTACACCAACCTGCTCTACCAGTCCCGGCACGAGGCGATCATGCGAATGTGCCACCACGCCATGGGTTTCGGCGCGAACGCGGTCATCGCCATGCGCTTCGACTGCAACGAGATCGCCAACACCATGAGCGAGGTCGCGGCCTACGGCACGGCCATCCTGATCCGCCCGATCCAGCGTCCGGTCGACGCCTCCGGCCCTCACACCGTCGCGACCGGATAACCCTCCGCCCCGAACAGGTCGCGGTCGGCCTCGGGCACCCAACACCCGGCCGCGACATCGGCGTTGTAACCCGCCCGCACATGCGCGACGAGCCCCGCGAGCCCCGGATGCGCATCGACCCCCCACCACAACAGCGCGTGCGGATACGCGGGCGTCGGATCCACGACCCGCACCCCACGAATCCCCGGATGCAGCGGCGTACGAAACCCCGTACCCGTGAACGTGGTCAACACCCGCGACGCCGCCACCCGCTCGAGCACCACGTCGATCGACTCGGGCCGCCCCCCGGTCTCGACGGTGACCCCCGCGAATTCACTCAACTCCCGATAGAAGTCGGCCCACTCCGACGGCACCGCCGCCCCCGGCACCCACGCCGGATACGCACCGGCCTCCGCCAACGACACCTCCGCCCGTCCGGCGAGCGGATGCCCCTTCCCGACCAGCAGTTGTAGCGGCTCCAAATACGCTGGCGCACAACAAATCTCATCCGGCAGCGTTCGAGGCCCCCCGAACCGCCGAGCAAACGCCGCATCCGCCCGCCCCGCCACCAAAGCATCCCGCGAGGTATCCCGCACGCTCGACAACACGATCTCCACCTCGACCCCCGGATGCCGATCGAGGTAATACCGCATCAAATCCGCAGCCGCATCCCGCTCCCCCAACAACGCCACCCGCAACGGCCGCCCCCGCACCGCCCCCACCGCCTCATCGGCAACGGTCAGCAGCGACCGCGCATACGGCAGAAACCGCCGCCCGGCCGCGGTGGCGACGGCCCCCCGCACCCCACGCTCCACCACCACGACCCCAAGCTGACTCTCCAACTTGGCGATCCGCTTCGACACCGCCTGCTGACTGATGCCGAGCACCTCCGCGGCATACCCGAACTGGCCCTCGTCGACCACGGCGACGAAGGCCCGCACGGCTGCGAGATCGAGATCGATCACCTACCACCCGCGCTCGGCGAGCCGGTGCGGCTCGGGAATCTCCTCCACGTTGATTCCGACCATGGCCTCGCCCAACCCGCGCGACACCTTCGCCAACACATCCGGGTCGTCGTAGAAGGTGGTGGCCTTGACGATCGCCGCCGCACGCTGGGCCGGGTTGCCGGACTTGAAGATGCCCGAGCCGACGAAGACGCCCTCTGCTCCGAGCTGCATCATCATGGCCGCGTCGGCCGGGGTGGCGATGCCGCCCGCGGTGAACAGGACGACGGGGAGTTTGCCGGTCTCGGCGATCTCGCGGACCAGGTCGTAGGGGGCCTGGAGTTCCTTGGCGGCGACGTAGAGCTCGTCCTCGGGCAGGGACTGGAGTTTGCGGATCTCGTCGCGGATCTTGCGCATGTGGGTGGTGGCGTTGGAGACGTCGCCGGTGCCGGCCTCGCCCTTGGAGCGAATCATGGCCGCGCCCTCGGTGATTCGGCGCAGGGCCTCGCCGAGGTTGGTCGCGCCGCATACGAAGGGGACGGTGAACTGCCACTTGTCGATGTGGTGCTCGTAGTCGGCGGGGGTCAGCACCTCGGACTCGTCGATGTAGTCGACGCCGAGGCTCTGCAACACCTGCGCCTCCACGAAGTGCCCGATGCGGGCCTTGGCCATGACCGGGATGGAGACGGCCTCGATGATGCCGTCGATGAGGTCCGGATCGCTCATCCGCGCCACGCCGCCCTGCGCCCGGATGTCGGCGGGCACCCGCTCGAGGGCCATGACCGCCACCGCGCCCGCGTCCTCGGCGATCTTGGCCTGCTCGGCGGTGACGACGTCCATGATCACCCCACCCTTGAGCATCTCGGCCATGCCGCGCTTGACGCGGGCGGTGCCGGTCGTCGGGGTGGTTTCGGGCGTAGTCACGGCAAACTCCTGAGTCTTCGGCGGAATCGTTGTCGTTCGGAGTCGAACGCCACGATTCTAGGCCGCGGAATCAGGCCACTTCATAGCCAGTCGGACAGCACTGGACTGCTCACCCCGGGCGGGAGCTATCCGACAGCGTGCCTACAGCGGATCGACGACGAACAGCTGCGCCCAGTAGGTCGCCGCCTCCTGGCCCAGGTAGGGCAGCAGAAAGTCGTACAGCAGATAGGACATCTTCACTGGTAACTCACCTCCAAGGAGTGGGTTTCACCACACCGTGTCCACGACAAACCGAATTCGACCATATCGGATCATGAGAGATGTCACACCCGATTCGGGCGCGTCCCCACCGGCCGTCCCCGAGAGATCTTGGCGCGCAAACCTTTTGACGCACTCCCCCTACCGGATCGACCGCACCTCGGGTTCGTCGTCGCTGCCCGCCACCGCGACCGCCTCGGACAGCAGCCGGTCGAGGTGGTACGGATACACCGTCTCCCCCGACCGATCCAGCTTCTCGATGTCCTCCGGCGCACACCATTTGTAGGCGTTCACGCACCGCCGCTCCCAGACCGTCGGATCGGCCGCCTTCGGTTCGAACGACGACCGCGCCCGCGCCACGAAGAACAGCTCCTCCGAACGGATCAGCTCCCCGTCGAACGGGAACACCGCGACCCGCCGCCAGATCGGCCCGCGCAGGAACGTCGAGTCCAGCGCGTACCCGGTCTCCTCCCACAGCTCGCGCACCGCGGCCGCCCGCAGCGTCTCCCCCGGTTCGACGCCGCCGCCGACGGTGAACCAGAACGGCAGGTGCGGGGTCTGCGGATCGTGGCCGCGCATGAGCAGGATCCGGTCCTGGTCGTCGAGCAGCACGACCCGCGCCGAGGTGCGCACGGTGTCGACCTCGAGCCCGGTTCCGGCGGCGGGGGTGACGCGCTCGGCGATCTCGAAATACATGGGCAGCGGCGCGGTACCGCCGAGGTGCAGCCAGCGCACCGGGCGGCGGGTGCGCAGGGCGAGGGTGTCGCGCACGGCGTCGTTGTGGAAGCGGCGGGCGATCAGCACCCGCGCCTCGGCGTCGGCGAGTTCGGCCACCAATTGCGGTGGGAGCAGGGCGATGTCGAGGCCCGCGAGCGCGGCGGCGAGCTGGTTCTCGGCGGTCTCGCGGTCGGCCCAGTCGGCGCGTCCGGCCCGATCCGCCAGGGCCTGAAGGTTTTTGGCGCGATCGGCCGCGTCGGGATCGAGCCCGGCGAGCGTGATCGCCACCGTCCGGGCCACCACCGCGCGCCGCCCGAGCGCCGCCTCGAGGGCGTGCCGGGCCTGGTCGCCGCGCACGTGCAGCCGGTCCAGGCGGTTGGCGGTGGAGTAGGCCCACACACCGGCCGCGACGATCAGCGCCGCGATCAGCGCGAGGACGAGGATCGTCGTCGCGGAGAAGGTGATCATCCGGCGACCCGCACGCGGGCGTCGCCGAGGGTCACGGTCTCGTAGACCCGCAGGATCTGTTCGGCCACCACGGGCCAATCGTATTCGCCGACCACCTGATTCGCGGCGCGCACCAGCTCCGCGCGCTTGTCCGGGTGGGCGAGCAGGTCGTTGAGCGCGCGGGCCAGGGCGTGCGAATCACCCACGGGCACCAGCATTCCCGCGGTCCCGTCGCGCAGCACGCGGCGGAAGGCGTCGAGTTCGCTGGCGACCACGGCGGTTCCGGCGGCCATCGCCTCCACCAGCACGATGCCGAAACTCTCCCCGCCGAGATTGGGCGCGCAGTACAGGTCGGCGCTGCGCATGGCCGACGCCTTCTCCGCGTCCGAGACCTGGCCCAGGAAGCGCAGATTCCGTGCGTGCGGCCCCGCCTCGCGGCGCAGCCGCTCCTCGTCGCCGCGCCCGACGATGAGGATCCGCACGTCCGGGTTGCGTCGCACCACCTCCGGCAGCGCGCCCAGCAGCACCGCCATTCCCTTGCGCGGCTCGTCGTAGCGGCCCAGGAACAGCACGGTGCCGCCGTCGCGCGGATAGCCGTCGAGCAGCGGGGCGTGCGCGAAGGCGGGCACGTCGACGCCGTTGGGGATCTCGACCGCGTCGCTGCCCAGGGCCTCCACCTGCCAGCGGCGCGCCAGCTCCGAGACCGCGATGCGGCCCAGGATCTTCTCGTGATACGGCCGCAGCACGCCCTGAAAGGTGCTGAGCACCAACGATTTCGTGGTCGAGGTGTGGAAGGTCGCCACGATCGGCCCGTCGGCGATCTTCAGCGCCAGCATCGACAGGCTCGGGGCGTTCGGCTCGTGGATGTGCAGGACGTCGAAGTCGTTGTCGGTGATCCAGCGCCGGATGCGGGTGTAGGCGGTGGGCCCGAACGACAGCCGCGCCACCGACCCGTTGTAGGGAATCGGCACCGCCTTGCCCGCCGACACCACGAAGTCGGGCAGCGCGGTGTCGTCGGCGGCGGGGGCGAGCACGCTCACCCGGTGCCCGCGTTCGATCAGCACCTGCGCGAGTTCCACGACATGCGATTGCACCCCGCCCGGTACGTCGAACGAGTAGGGGCACACCATGCCGATCTTCACAGCGCCTCGTCCTTCGCCAGAGCCGCCTGAGCCGCGGCGATCCGGTCACGGCGCGCCTCGGAGAGATCGGACTCCCACAGCGGTTGCAGCATGTGCCAGTCGGCCGGGTGCCGGGCGATGTGCGCGGCGAACCAGTCCGCCAACGATTGGGTTGCCGCGGCCACCCCGCCGGAAACATCCAGCGGCGCATCCGTTCTCAGGCCCCAGCCCTCGCGGCCCTGCTCGTCGGTGGTGTACCAGGCGTGGACGGGCATGAGCGCAGCGCCGGTGTCGATCGCGAGTTTGGCGGCCCCGGCGGGCATCCAGGTGCGTTCGCCGAAGAACGTCACCGGCACGCCGCGCCCGGTCAGGTCGCGCTCCCCCATCAGGCACACGATTCCGTTGCGGCGCAAGCGTTCCGCGAGTCGCGGGAACGGCGGCTGCTCCCCGCCGGTCAGCGGGAACACCTCGAAGCCGAGGCTCTCCCGGTAGGCGACGAACCGTTCGAACAGCGATTCCGGCCGCAGCCGTTCAGCCACCGTCGCGAACGTGCCGTAGTGCTGGACGAGCCACACCCCGGCCATATCCCAGTTGCCCGAGTGCGGCAGCACGAGCACCACCCCGCGGCCGCGCGCCAGCGCCGCGTCCACATGCTCGATGCCGAACGGGGGCGGCATCAGCGACGACGACGCCAGCGCCGTGTGATCCATGCTCGGCAGCCGGAACGCCTCCCGCCAGTACCGCGCGTAGGAGCGCATACTCGCCCGCACCAGCTCGTCGGGCACCGCCATCGGCTCCACCCCGAGCACGCGAGACAGATTGCGCCGCAACTGATTCGGCTGCCCACTCCGATGACTCGCGGCATTCGCCCGCCGCCCGGCCCAATCCCCGCCCGCATCGAACAACCGCCGCGCGGTCCGATCCGGCAACCCCCGAACCAGCCGCCACCCGGCCGCATACGCCTTGTCCGACAACACGGATCGCAGATCGCTCATGCGCGGCCCCTCGGCTCGTTCAAGCCCGCCCTCGTAATTCGCGCCGACCGCAGGCCCCTCGACTCACTCATCCCCGGCCCCTCAACTCGCGGGGCCGGGGTCGGCCTTGGTCGCCGGGGCGATCAGGTCGCGCGCGCCGGGGGAGTTGCGGACGGCCAGGACGCGTTGGAAGACGGTGACGACGCTGAGGACGGCGAGGACGTACATGGCGAGATAGACCGCGTAGGACAGCCATTCGATGCCCCAGTACTGGCCGATGCCGGTGAAGCCCGCGCCGACGAGCACGATGACCAGGCGGTCCGGGCGTTCGATCAGGCCGCCGTCGGCCGACAGTCCGCTGGCCTCCGCGCGTGCCTTGGCGTACGAGATGACCTGCGAGGTGACCAGCACGATCAGGCTCGCCACGAACAGGTGCTTGCTGTGCTCGTGGTACACCGACCACCACGCCAGCGCCCCGAAGATCGCCCCGTCGGCGACCCGGTCGCAGGTGGCGTCCAGCACCGCACCGTATTTCGTGCCGCCGCCGCGCGCGCGGGCCATCGCGCCGTCGAGCATGTCGAACATGACGAACAGCCAGATCACCATCGTTCCCCAGAACAGGTGATCGGTCGGGAACAGCGTCACCGCGGCCACGATCGAGGCCGTGGTGCCGATCAGCGTCATAGCGTCGGGCGTGAGCCCGGTACTCACCAGCGCCCTGCCCAGGGGGGCGGTCGCTTTGGCGAACGTCTCACGACCGAAGAAGCTGAGCACGCTACTCGGTGTCCTTCTGTGCCGTGCGGGACACCCGCACCCGGTCGGCTCCGACGAGCAGCGCTGCGCAAGGGTAGCCCATCTACGCCTCCTTCCAAGCCCCCGCGAGCAGCGCCCGCGTATCCCTCAACAACTGGGGCATCACCTTCACCCCGCCGACGACGGTGATGAAGTTCGCGTCCCCCGCCCAGCGCGGAACGATGTGCTGATGCAGGTGGTCGGCGAGCGAACCGCCCGCCACGCCACCGAGATTCAGGCCGACGTTGAACCCCTCCGGCCGCGACACCCGCTTCATCACCCGGATCGCCTGCTGGGTGAAGGCCATCAGCTCGGTGCTCTCCTCGACGGTGAGATCCTCGAGGTTGGCCACCCGCCGGTACGGCACCACCATCATGTGCCCCGGGTTGTACGGGTAGAGGTTGAGCACCGCGTACACCCACTGCCCGCGCGCGATGACCAGGCCGTCCTCGTCGGACATGGTGGGGATGTCGGTGAACGGGTGCCCGCTCTTGGGCTGCTCGGTGCTGCCCGGTTTGCGCGCGTCGCGGTCGGCGGCCGCGCCGGTGATGTAGGACATCCGGTACGGCGTCCACAGCCGTTGCAGGCGATCGGGGTCGCCCGCACCGGTGTCGACGATCTGCTCGTTCGAATTGTCTTGGGACACGGCCTCATCCATGATGCTCATGCTCCACCGGTCCGGATGCGGACTCCGTCCGCGCTGGGCGAGGCGTTCTCGCGGCGACGGATCCAGTCCACGATGGTGGCCACCGCGTCGGCGACCGGGACTGTGTTGAGCTGGGTGCCGTCGCGGAACCGGAAGCTCACCGCGCCCGCGCTCGCGTCGCGCTCCCCGGCCAGCAGCATGAACGGCACCTTCTGCGCGGTGTGATTGAAGATCTTCTTCTGCATGCGGTCGTCGCTGCGGTCGACCTCGGCGCGCACGCCGTGCTCGCGCAACCGCTCGATCACCTCGTCCAGATGCGGGGCGAAGGCGTCGGCCACCGGAATGCCCACCACCTGCACCGGCGACAACCACACCGGGAACGCGCCCGCGTAATGCTCGGTGAGCACCCCGAAGAACCGCTCGATCGAACCGAACAGGGCGCGGTGGATCATGACCGGACGCTGTTTGGTGCCGTCGGACGCGGTGTACTCGAGTTCGAAGCGCTCGGGCAGGTTGAAGTCGAGCTGGATGGTCGACATCTGCCAGGTGCGCCCGAGCGCGTCCTTGGCCTGCACCGAGATCTTCGGCCCGTAGAAGGCGGCGCCGCCGGGATCGGGCACCAGCTCCAAACCCGAAGCGTGCGCGACCTTTTCGAGGGTGGCAGTGGCCTCCTCCCAGATCTCGTCGGACCCGACGAACTTCTTCTCGTCCTTGGTCGACAGTTCGAGGTAGAAGTCCTCGAGACCGTAGTCCTGCAACAGCGACAGCACGAAGTTGAGCGTGTTGGTCAGCTCCGCGTGCATCTGTTCTTTGGTGCAGTAGATGTGCGCGTCGTCCTGGGTCATGCCGCGCACCCGGGTGAGCCCGTGGATGACGCCGGACTTCTCGTAGCGGTACACCGAACCGAATTCGAACAGCCGCAGCGGCAGTTCCCGATACGACCGGCCGCGGGCGCGGAAGATCAGGTTGTGCATCGGGCAGTTCATCGGCTTGACGTAGTAGTCCTGGCCGGGCTTGCGGACGCTGCCGTCCTCGTTGTACTCCGCGTCCAGATGCATCGCGGGAAACATGCCGTCGCGGTACCAGTCCAGGTGACCGGAGACCTCGAACAGGTGTCCCTTGGTGATGTGCGGGGTGTTGACGAATTCGTAGCCCGCGTCGATGTGGCGGCGGCGCGAGTACTCCTCGAGTTCCTTGCGGATGATGCCGCCCTTGGGGTGGAACACCGGCAGCCCCGAGCCGAGCTCGTCGGGGAAGGAGAACAGGTCCAGTTCCAGGCCGAGCTTGCGGTGGTCGCGCTTCTCGGCCTCGGCCAACAGGTGCAGGTAGGTGTCGAGCGCCTCCTGCGACTCCCACGCGGTGCCGTAGATGCGTTGCAGGTCCTCGCGGTTCTGATCGCCCCGCCAGTACGCGGCCGAGCTGCGGGTCAGCTTGAAGGCCGGGATGTATTTGGTGGTCGGGCAGTGCGGGCCGCGGCACAGATCGCCCCAGACCTTCTCGCCCGAGCGCGGGTCCAGGTTGTCGTAGATGGTCAGCTCGTTGCCGCCGACCTCCATGACCTCCGGATCGTCGATGCCCGACTTGTCGGAGATGAGCTCGAGTTTGAACGGCTCCTTGGCCAGTTCGACCCGGGCCTCCTCGACGTCGACCACCCGGCGCGAGAACCGCTGCGCCCCTTTGATGATCTTCTTCATCCGCGATTCCAGCTTGGCCAGATCCTCCGGGGTGAAGGGGCGGTCGACCTGGAAGTCGTAGTAGAAGCCGTCCTTGATGTACGGGCCGATGCCCAGTCTGGCCTCGGGGAACTCCTGCTGCACGGCCTGGGCCAGCACGTGCGCGGCCGAGTGCCGGATCACGTTGCGGCCGTCCGGCGAATCGGCCGGGACCGGTTCGACCTCGACGTCGCGCTCCGGCGCCCAGGACAGATCCTTGAGGTCGCCCTGCGGGTCGCGCACGACGATCACCGCGTCGGGTCCCTTGTTCGGCAGGCCCGCCTCGCGCAGCGCGGCGCCCGCCGTCGTCCCGGCCGGCACCCGAACGAGGGCGGCGGGGTTGCTGCGGGCTGAGGTGGTCACGGCTGCGCTCTCCTTGGCTTGCTGGGGCGGGCGTGCGCCCGCGATTCTCGGGTGCGGGATGCTCCCGCTATCCGGACGTGAGTCCAGGCCGGGTCACCCTTCCGGCCCGGCGCGACCATGCTATCGGGACCGTACCGCGCGTGCGCCGACAGACCGGCTCAACCGCGGGCCGCGAACTCCGCCAGCAGGGCCTCCCGTTCGGCCGGGGGCCGTTTGGGACAGCTCGTGCACATCTGGCAGCCGGGGACCTCGAAGACCAGACAGCAGGAGATGCGGCGCACGAACGTTCGGGTGGCGACGTCGGTGAAGCGCGGGATGGGCAACCGTCCGGCCACTTCCCTGGCGAGAGCCGTCCCCGCGTCCGGATTGCCCGCATCGATGGCCCGGTTGCCGATCGCGTCGGCGACGACGGCCCAGAGGGAGGGGGTTCCGGCGGTGCTGACCTCGGCCACATGGGGGATGATCCGGTCGAGGGTCTCGTGGAGGGCTGCGCCCAATCGCGAATCACCCTGCGACACAGCACTTCTCGGATCCGCGGGCAGAATGCGCTCGACACCGCCGTCCGGCCGGATCTCGCATTCGATGCGCTCGAGCTCCACCTCCGGCGCGGCCTCCCCCGCCGCCAGCGCGGTCACGATCGGGTCGACCAACGACGACGCGGCCATGCACCACCACAACGTCCCCGACACCCGCGGGTCCCCGGTTCCCCAGGAGATCCCCATATCGGAGATCCGCTCGGCCAGCCACCGCGGCCGGGTCAACATGACGCCCGGCACGAGGGTGCCCGTCACCGCCGCAACCACATTCATCCGACTCCGATCTCGAATGGTCCCGATTACCAGCCTGGCACGGAGAGGGGCGTCCGGCCAGGCATTATTGATGCTCCCCGGGAGTGAGCCTAGGCGGTGACCGTCACCGCCCAGGCTTGGACTCGCCGCGTGGAGTCCGGGTTCATGGTCGTGCGTTCCACAGCGCGCTGATCGGCACAGCGCGAAACCTCGGCCCGAATGGGAGAGTTTCCGTGCCGGTGTAAAGCACGTAACCGGCGAGGAGGTCGTCGCCCAACCGGTCCGCGAGATGACGGAGACCGCGAAAGTCCTCGCCTCTGACCGTGGCAGCGGCCTTCACCTCGATGGCGATCACCTCTCGTCGGTTGTTCTCGAGAACGATGTCGACTTCGACGTTGTCGCGGGTGCGGTAATGGAACATGCGGGCCTCCTGGTCGGACCAGGTGAGCTGGCGCGCGAGTTCGGCGGCTACGAAGCCCTCCAACAGAAGCCCGAAGGGTCCGTTCACCGTGCGCAATGATCGTGGGTCGGCACCGGACAAATATGTCGCGATGCCGGAATCGACCATGAACACCTTGGAGGTTGCGACGGCGCGCGTCGTCAGGTTTCGCGACCAAGCGGGGATGCGCTTGATCAGAAAGACTTCTTCCAGGAGGCGGAGGTAACGAGCGACGGTGTCCTTGGGCAGGCCGAGTTCATTGCCGAGGGCGCCGGGCACCAGGAGTTGACCCGACCTGGCCGCGACGAGGTTGACCAGGGTGAACATCTCGGCGGTGCGCTCGATCTCGGACAGCTGCATCACGTCGCGGTTGATCAGATCGGCGATGTAAGAGGAGAAGAATCGGGAACGCCGTTTGCCCACTCGCGCAACGGCTTCGGGAAAGCCACCGCGCGCGATCCGTTCGATGTAGTCGTCGCGGTTCTCGGTCCCGACGTGCCGCAGCTGTGGGCCGTGTTCGAAGGCGCAATCGATGAATTTGTCCGGCGCGCCGTCGATTTCACCTTGGGACAGCGGCCAGAGTTCGATCGTCTCCATGCGTCCGGGGAGAGCGTCGGGAACGCTTCGGAGCGCCATGACGTGAGCCGAACCGGTCAGCAGGAACCGTCCGGGCCGCCCATCGGCATCGACGGTCTCCTTGATGGCCAGCAGCAACTCCGGCACTCGCTGCACCTCGTCGATGATCAGAAGGGAATCGTCGAGCACGAACTGCGTGGGGTCGTAGACAGCCGCCTGCCGAGTCTCCGGCTTGTCGAGGCTGCGCCAAGTGGCACCGATCTCCCTGCCGATCCGGGCGACCAGCGTGCTCTTACCGCATTGGCGCGCCCCATTGACCAGAACGACACGGGTGTCCGCCAGTGCTTCATGCACTGCCGAATGAGCATGTCGAGGAAGGATACGACCAATCGGCGAGGACGAGAAAGACGATGTCACGGCAGTAGTATCGCACATCATGTGCGCGATCTGCCGGGCACCCAGTGCGCGTTTTGCCGCCTCTACCGTGCGCGCTTTGCCGCTACAGACGTGCGCTTCTCGCCGTCACCCGAAGCAGACCGACTATCAGCAAACTCCCCTCCACCTCGATCTTCCTCGGTCACAGTTGTCGGCCGCGAGCAAAATGCGCCCCGCCGCTAGACTCACCGAGGTGGGGTCCTCCTATGTCCTCGTCATCGCCGACGTCTCCTCCCGCCCGGAGGACGCCGAGGAATTCGGACAGGCGCTGGAAGCGCTCGCCGGGGCCTGCCGGGACGAGCCGGGGTGCCTGTCCTACAACGTGTTCCGCTCGACCGACCGTCCGGAGCGGTTTGTGAGCATCGAAAAGTACGCCGACTCAGCGGCTTTCACGGCGCATCGGGAGTCGGCGCATTTCCGGGAGATCGGGTTGGGGCGGGTGATGCCGTTGGCGGTGGATCGGGACGTGCAGATGTACACATCGGGCGCCCCGATTCCCCCGGCGCCTAACCCCCGTAGAGCCGAATGAAGTCCTGGACCGGATCTACCGCGGGCACCGTATAGCTCGACGACTTCCCCTCGACGTCGGCCCCCTCGACGTAATAGGCCGGTTCAGGAGGCAGGTGACGCCAGCGGGCGCGCGGATCGGCAACCTGCTCTCGGTCCGACGCCATGATGTCCCCTTCCAGAACCGTATGACCAACATGCTACCTGTGGCTCAGGCTCCTGGAAACGCAACCGGCAGAGGCTGATTCAGTCTTGCTCGGCCCAGAACTCGTCGAGCCGAGCGACAGCCTGGGCCTTGGTCATGCGCTCGATCTCGTCGGGCGTGAGACCTACCAATCGAATGAGCTTCTCGACCACGCCCAGCGGAATCGGTTCCTTGTCGGGGATCGTGACGTTGCCCGACACTCGAGCCGGGCGTGTTCTGTCATTGACACAAGCCCAGAACTGTTCCGCGGTGACCTCGAGTTGCTCTTTGAGGATCTGGCACCACATTCGGGCGCCGTAATCGGCGTTGTCCACCGGGCGGGAAATGCGGGTCCGCAGGATTCGACCGTCCGCGAGGTGCAGTTCCCACGTGCGGTGATGGCCGACCACGCCGCCCGTGGCGTTCCGCACGAGAGTCCATTTGTCGTTCTGACAGAAGGCTTCGTGGGCCTTCTTGTTGCCCGGCGGGTAGCGGATCATTGCTCTGCCGCCGTCAACCACTCCTTCAACTGCTCGTCGGTCGATAGTTCCACGAATTGCACGAAATCGACGTTGTCGCGATGGTTCAGCGCCGCGTGCAGATGGTCCTGCCAATCAGCGGCGTATTCGCGCATCGCCTCGATCAAAGCGGCGATCGCGGTGTCGAAGTCGGGTTCCTCCACCGCGAGCGGCAGACCCGGGAGGTAGGCCACCCAGTTGCCGTTCTCCCGTACCACCTGGGGTTCATGGGGGCGCAGGCTTTGGGCGAGCAGCCAGCGCAGCCGACCGACCTGCACCAGAGCCGAGTCCTGCCCTCGACGGGAAACGACGACGAGATTGCCCTGTTCCGCGGCGGTGAGCATCTGACTGAAGTGCTCCCGAGCACTCGCCATCGAGTCGTACCGGGTGACCGACGTGATGCGGTCCGCAATAGTCATCACTACCTCGAGTCTCCCCCCGCCTCGGCTTGAACACTATGTACATTATGTACATCAAGCGGGCGCCGTGCCAGCGCAGACACTCCGTCGGACGACCGATGACGCCGAAAGGCGCGAGTTCGGCTCTCTGACAGCCGAACTCGCGCCCCGCACAGTGGTCAGGCGTGGACTGCCACCGCGGGTTCAGCGGCCTCATCGATTTCGGCGATGCCGTCGGTGGTGACCTCCAGGACTCGGGCGGTGCCGATGTCGAAGTACAGGCCCGAGACCGTGACGCCGCGGTCGCGGATGGCTCGGCGGACTACGGGGTGGGCGTGGAGGGCTTCGAGTTGGACGGCGACGTTGACCATGGCGAGTTGGGCGACCTCGTCGTAGCCTGCCGCGGCGGCGGCTCGGGCTACGGGGTGGCCCGCGTGGTAGCGGTCGACGCTCGGGTGGGCGTGGGCGAGCCAGTTGTCCAGGCCGGGGCCGAGGGGCTTACCCGCCAGGAGGGCTTGCATCGCGCCGCAGCCGGAGTGGCCGCAGACGACCACATCGCGGACGTTCAGCTTCTCCAGGGAGAAGGAGAGCGCGGCCTCCACCGAGGCGTCGGCGCCGTTCGCGGGGACGAGGTTGCCGACATTGCGGATGGTGAACAGGTCGCCGGGGCCGCTGTTGGTGATCACGTTGGGCACGATGCGGGAGTCGGCGCAGGTCAGGAACAGCGAGTGCGGGTCCTGGCGGTCCCGTAGTTCGTCCAGGTGCGGGCGGACCACGTGAGCGTGACGGCGATGGTAGGCGGTCACACCGGCGGCGAGGGCGTTCTCCGTACGTTCCCGCCACGGGCCCAGTACGTCGTCGAGGAGGCCGCGGGCGGCGCCGCGCTGGGGCGGTCCGGCCGTGGCGTGTTCCATGCGGGCGGTGCCGATCTCCACGAATTCCACACGGCCGCCGGTGTTCTCGTGCTGGCGGGCCCAATCGTGGATGGCCTCGTAGGCGGCGTGGTCGAGGAAGTCGACGGTCAGTTCGACCAGCACCTCGGTCCCCGCGGGTACCTTGGCGAACTGGGTCGACAGCTTGGGCAGCGCCAGGAACGTGCAGGTCCCGTCGATGCTCACGAACCACCGATCGGTCCCGGCGACCGGGCTCGCGACGACCGACACCCGCACCACGCGCCACAGCAGCAGCACGAACGCCAGCGCGAGACCGATGAGCACACCCTCGAGCAGGTTCAGGAACACCACGGCCGTGATGGTCACCGCGTACACGGCCAGATCACCCGTCCGATGCGCGAGCCGGATGTGCGCGAGCTTCACCAGCTGCACACCGACCACGATCAGCAGACCGGCGAGCGCGGACTTCGGAATCTGTTGCACCACACCGACAAGCGCGATGGAGAACACCAGCAGCCACACGCCGTGCAGGAACGCCGACGCCTTGGACTTCGCGCCCGCCGCCACATTGGTGGAGCTGCGCACGATGACGCCGGTGACCGGCAGGCCGCCGAGCAGGCCGGAGGTCATGTTGGCCGCGCCCTGCGCCATGAGCTCGCGATCGAAGTTGGTGCGCGCCCCGGTGTGCAGTTTGTCGACCGCGACCGCCGACAGCAAACTCTCCACGCTCGCGATCAGCGCGATGGTCAGCACGGCGAGCGCCACGGGACCCCAACCGCCGCTGGGGATCTCGGGCAGACCGATGGCGTCGAACAGCGAGCCGGACAGCGCGATGCGCTCGACGTCACCCGGCCACACCAGTGACAGCACGGTACCCACCAGAACCGCGACCAGTGGCCCGGGAATCAGCCGAATCCGTTGGGGCACATAGCGCCACGCGAGAATGATGCCGATGACCACCACCCCGATGAGGACGTCGCTCCCGCTCAGATGCAGCAGCTGATCGGGCAGCCCGGTGAGATTCGCCCACGCCGAGCTGCGCGACGACCCGCCGAGCAGCACGTGGACCTGCTGCAGCGCGATGGTGATGCCGATACCGGCGAGCATGGCGTGCACCACCACCGGCGCGATCGCCAAGGCGGCCCGCGCGATTCGACTCAGGCCGAAGACCAATTGCAACAGCCCGGCCGCGACGGTGATGAAACAGGTTGTCTTCCAACCGAATTGATGGATGGTCTCGGCGACGACCACGGTCAGCCCCGCCGCGGGCCCGCTGACCTGCAACGGAGCGCCGCCGAAGATCCCCACCACGATGCCGCCGACGGCGGCCGCGATGAGGCCCGCCGCGATCGGCGCGTCGGAGGCGATGGCGATACCCAGCGAAAGGGGCAGGGCGACAAGGAAAACCACGATCGACGCCGGGAAGTCATGGCGCATGATCGAGGACAGCCGGTCGGAGAGGGACGCGCCGGAACCCGGCGGCGTATCGGTGTCGGTGGACATATTTCTCCTTCGCCGAAGCGGCACAAGCACTTCGGTGTTTCGAACATGTTCTCCAGGCATCGAGATCAGCTGGCGGGACAGCGCCGTCCCGCCGAGCACCCGGAAGGTGAGGGTCACTGTAATGGTAAAGACCTAGCAAAGGCTGAGGAAAGTAAATTCTTTGTTAGGCACTCTCAGGTGTGGCGTGACGCTCCTCACTTGATTACCGTCGCCGAGTCTGCTAAAGCACCGTCGGCTTATGTTGTGAACGGTCACATAGACTGCGCCGCAGCGTCTTTCGCGCCGACCCCGGTTGTCGGTGGCACCTGCCATCATGCGCGCTATGACGACTTCCGACCCGTGGGCCCCATTCCAGTGGGTCCACAACGATCACAACAGCGGCGGCCGCTGGCTGGGCGATATCTTCACCGTGTCCTTCTTCCGCGGGCTCGACCCGTCGGAGGTGGTGCGCCGCTTCAGCCGCGGCGAGGACCGCGGCCGGGAAGGGGACTTCGACGAGCTCTGGAAGCAGACCATGGAGTCCTACGAGAAAACCGGCCGAGGATCCGGAGGAGTCACCGTGGGCGTCGTGCAGGTCGGTGAGTGGAGCGTGGCCATCGAGCTCCTCGGGTGGATGGCCACACTCACCCATGTCCTGACCGAATTGTCCCCTGGTTGTGAGGTACTGGGCATCACGCACCACGAATACGCCGATGACAGCCTCGCATACGCGATCGACGGCACGCTCGTCACGGGCTACAACCTGGCGTGCACCCACCTTCGACACGGCTCCGAGCCCGACCGGCTCAACGAGTTCATGCGAGAAGTCGGCATGACGGTGGACGTGCAGGACGACGAGCCCGATTACTTCGACGAGGACTACTGGGAGAGCGAGGAGGCAACCGACTACACCATTGTCGTGCCGAAAGCCTTCGCCCTGGCCGCGAAGCTCACCCGAGTGCGGTTCACCCCGGAACTCCTCGACCGTCCGATGCTCATCGGATCCGTCGCGTTCAGGTGAGCCCAGCAGCAAGCGCCGAGTACGCGACCTCGGAACCCGGGTGCATCCGCTACTGCGGTAAGGAATTGCACCCCCGAACCGTGATCCTCGCGCGATCGGTGGGATCGCAATGGACGCGGTATGGGCTCTGGCGCAGGCGATCTCGGGCAACGTTGTCATCGACTCGTGGTGGTTCAAGCCGCGGGATCCGCGGTTCGCTCGCGCCGGAATCCGGAACAGCGGAGCCTCGCGCGCGGTCGAGGTCTGGTGTGACGTCCCGGCCGGAATCGCCAGGGCGCGTTATGCGAGCAGGAGCCGTCCATTCTTCTATGAGGACGAGCAGAGGCTCGCCGACGATTGGAACACTTGGGCCGCGCGGGCCGCACCACTCGAACTCACACCCGTCGTGGCCGTCGATACCTCCGGCACGGTCGATTGCTCACGCCTGGTTGAGCGGATCAACTTGGCCGCCAGGCCTTTTGCCGCCGGGGCGGGTCGGGACGATGAAGAGAGTGAACTACGCGCGGTCGAACTCGCCCGCGCGGACTTGTGACGTGAAGGCGTCCCACTCGGCGGGCGCGAAGATCAGCGCGGGGCCGTCCGGGTTCTTGGAGTCCCGGACGGCCACCGAGCCCGCGCGTAGATGGGAGACCTCGACACGTAGCCGAATTCGCTGGTCACGCAGAGTATTTCTGTGCGATCTCCTCCACGAGTCGCCTGGTGGCGGCTTCGTCCAGAGCTGCCCGACCCATGTCCTCGAGGGCCGATCGGTGGTAATCGATCAGGCCGCGAGTGGTTGGTTCGTCCTCCAAGAAGAGTTCGTATTTGAAGCCTTCGATGTAGAGAACCGCTGGCTCAGGAGGATGGTTCTCACGCAGTGTGGGGAACTCGTAGAGCGTGAACGACTGAACCAACAATCCTGAATGCGGTCCTGCGCCGAACGGCAAGACTTGGATGCTCACGTTGGGAAGTTCGCCGAGTGCCAGGAGTAGGCGCGCCTGATCCGCCATGACAGCTCGGTTTCCGATCTGATGCTGCAAGACAGCCTCTGACAGAATCACTCTCAAGTGGGAGTCGGGGTTTTCGATCAGTCGTCGCCGTCGCGTGGCGATGAGTTCGAGTTGCTGTTCGGCATGGGATTCGGGCAAGTCAGGGGCGGCGGTCCGCATGATCCATCGGCGGTAGTCGGGCGCTTGGAGCACGCCCGGCAACAATGTCAACTTGAAAGCGGTCACTTGCTCGGCCGCCTGCTCGAGGCTCCAAAAGTGCAGGAAGCGAGGGTATTCGCCGTGGGCGTAGTGCCGCCAGTACACCCCGGAGTTGCCCTTCTCGGCCTTCACCTCCTCGACCAACACCATGGCCTCGCTGCGGGCCTCATCGTCGGCTTCGTAGAAGGTGAGCAGATCTCGGTACTGCGAGGTGCTGACGCGGACGGGGTCCCCATCCTCCAAACGCCCGATGGTCTGCTTCGAAACCTCGATGGCAAGAGCCGCGGCCAACCGACTCTTGTCCGCCTTCTGTCTCAGGGCACGGAGTTTCCGGCCGAGCGCACGTCGCGGAAGTGCTGAGCCACTCGTCATTACACTGCCTCTCTTTTTGGAGCGGTCCACTACGGACCGCTTTTAGTGGACCTACTTGTTCTGGACCGGTGGATAACTGCCTCCGAAGTATCTTCGTCGAAAAGGCTGATTCGGATGGCCCTTACGGCCTGATTTGATGTCTACTTGGAGCACCAGCAGCTCAAGGCGACACACCAATCCTGCTGGAGGCCAAGGGGTTCCAGCACAGCCGATTACTAACCAGACCAATTCCGGACGGCAGGGGTGAATCAGTGGACGGCATCGGAGGAATTCATCGCACGAAATGCGCAGGGGCGGAGGCCGAATGGCAATTCGCCCACCGCACAATAGGAATCCTCTCCGTGCGCCCATCGCCCGACGAATCCCCCATCCGTTTCACAGAAACCCGCCCTGACCTCTCCAAAGCCCGCGACCGCTACCCCCACCTGACCCGCCTGTGGGACGCGGTACGGCACGACTTCTGGACCTGCGTCGGATCCCCCATCGAAAAGTGAGGAGCAACGAAATGCCCGCAGAAGGTTCGACATTGGCGCGCCGCGCCCTCGGCCGAGAATTGCAGAAATTGCGGAAAGCCGCCGAGCTCAGCCAATTTCAGGCGGCCCGGATACTCGGCATCTCGCCGCAGACCATGGGGCGGCTCGAGGACGGGCTCTCGGTCCGGTCCGCGAGCGACCTGTACATGAACGCCCTGTGCGACCACTACGGCGTGTCCGATGACGATCGCCGGACGATTCTCGCCATGGCACGGGAGGTTCGCATCACCGCCAAGCAGGGCGGCGGCTGGTGGCGGGCCGATATGGACCACACCGTCGACGAATTCACCCCGGACACCATGCTTCTCGATGCCGCGCAACGCCTCACCACCTGGCAGGCCATGGTGCTGCCCCCGATCGTCCGGACGGCCGACTACCGCCGTGCCGTCGCCTGGACCGAAAACCCCAATTCGCCCAAGGAATTGATCGAGGAGCGCCTCGAACGTGCCGCGAAACAGCAACGGTCGCTGGATGATCCGTCCTTCACCGCGGAAATCATCCTTTCCGAGGCCGCGCTGCGCGAGGTGTGGGGCGGCCCGGCGGTGATGGACGAGCAGCGCCAGCATCTCGCCGAGATCGGGCAGCGCCCGAACGTCTCCCTGCGAGTCGTCCCCTTCGATGCCCGTAGCCGCATCGGTGCGCTCGTCGGGTCCTTCTCCCTGCTGGAATTCCCGATCCTCCCCCACTGCCGGATGAACGAACCCCCGATCGTCTGTATCGAGGAATTCACCGGCACCCTCTACCTGGAACGCTCCGCGGAGGTCGATCGCTACAAGGCTGTCCTCACCGAGCTGCGGCGCACGGCGTTGAGCGAAAGTGATTCCAGCGCACTGATTTCGGCGATCTGATCAGGACCGTCACGGGACCACGATCGGTAACGGATCCGTCAAAGCGGTGGCGAGGGCCGCCGCACGGGCGGGCCGGGGCGCGTCGATGGCACCCATCGCCGTGGCGTGGTCCGTCAGACGCTGCTTCAGGACGGCGATCTCCGCGCTCGTATCGTCCCAGAACGGCAGGGTCTGGGCCGACCGCGCGAGTCCCAGCAGCGACAGGCCCAGCAATGTCTTCGCGTGCAGCGCTTGGAGAATCGGGGTGCCGAAGGTCGGTGTTCCGCCCGGGTCGAACGCGATCCGGGCGGCATCTCCGCCGACGCGTTCTCGTTCGACACACTCGTGCAGCAACCACAGCGAAACCAATTGGGGGTCAGTGGGTTCCAAGGAACGCATGGAAGCGCGGATCGCCGCGTCCAGGTCCGAGCACACCAGGTCGGTCACGAACTGGACCAGGCTCAGCGGCCCGTCGGAACTGCGGCGCTGCCGTTCGACCACCGCCCGGGCAGCGCGCAGCAGGTCGCGTGCCAGGCCGCCCGACCAGGCATGACAGAACATCGCGATCACGGGCGCGAAACCCGGTGCGCGAGAGGCGATCACGGCGACGGACTCCGGCAGGGTGAGCGGTTCGGTGTGCACGATGGTGTCGAGCGCCGAATCGAAGGCGTCGCGACGGTCGAGGCCACGTTTCTCGAACGAGGCGAGGGCGTCGGTCGAGACCGCGACGACGAAATGCACTCGGCGCATGTGGAACAGGTCTTTGAGTTCGTTGACGATCTCGACGAGGTGCTCGACGCTGTCGATCTTGTCGAGTTCGTCGATGCAGACGATCAGGCGTTGGCTGCGGTCGTTGTCGCCGAACAGGGTCAGGAGTTTGCGCAGGTTCGTGACCAGGTCGGCGCGGGTGAGGGCGCGGCGTTTGAGTTTGAGGGTGCGTTCGGCCCCGGCCTCCAGCGCGGCGCGGAGTTTGACCGTTCCCTTGGCGGTTGTTCCGCGCTCGGTCTCCCATTGGAGGTCTTGCAGGAGTTCGCGGGCGAGACGTACATCGGGGTCGATCGTGCGACGGTCGGAGGCGTCGGCGAGTTTGAGCAGACCGATGAGGGCCACCACCGCCCACATGGCGATGCCGAACAAGGTGAGCGGGTCGGGAAGGAACCCGAAGTCCCGCGCCCAGTCGCTGCGCAAGGGGCTGAACACGACCAGTATCAGTCCCGTGACGAACAGAACCAGCAGCGCGGACGACGGTGCGGCGACCGCTCCCCTGGTCCAGCGACGCAGCGCGGAAAACGATTGTATGCCACCGATTTCGGCGGCGATCTCGGTGAGCAGCAGACGCACGAACTCGCCCGTGTCGTAGCGCACCGGACTCGGAATGATGGGGACCAGGCCGAGTTTGCGGTCGGCGCGCAGCGCTCGCATGACGGTCGATTTGCCGGAACCACGTGTGCCCGCCAGCCCGATCGCGGAGGACTCGTGTTCGGTGATGAACTCGCGGACGTAGTCGGTGGTGCGCGAGGGGGTGATCTGGGAGCTGTCGAGTTCGACCAGCCGGGGGGCGTGGGTGGGGAACAGGACGATTCCGCTCGGGCCGAGTTCGGTGTTGATCGCTCTCGAAATATGTTCTTGGACAGCCGTTTCCAATGCGCGATGGTAAGTACTTCGGGCGAGCGGCAGGTCCTCCGTCAGCTGTCTGATTCTCGGGATCCACCGACTCATCAGCCATAACAGCACGGCATTCACGATCGTGGCCGTCGCTCCCGACACTGTCCCCAAAGCGGCGAGGTTCCGGAGAAACCAACTGCCCGCGTCGAGGTGAATCCACTGCGCGAGAGTCGCTCTCGGGAGCAACATCAGGACTGCCAGGAACCCGGTGCCGACACCGAGAATGACGAAGATCGCGCGCCCGGTCCCTGCGCCGCACGACAAGGGATAGCTCCTCAGCCTGTTCTTCCGCGATCCCCAGTTGGGACCGAGGCACCCAGACTCCGCGGGAGATGTCCGTCTGCGACTCCAGCAGCCGCTTCGTGAGCAGGTCCCGATGACTCGCGTAATGCCGGAACTCCGGCTGATCGAATACCGCCGACGCCACCTCGGTTACGTCTTCCCCGAGCGTCTGCAATTGCCCTCCCCGCCGAATGTTCTGCTGAACGCATCGGTTGGGAGAGCGCGATGGTTACAGCGGCAAGGCCGGAATCTCTCGGGCCTTCGAGTCTGACGCGAAACTTTCTGCGGCATAGCTCATTTCGCTGATCCCTTACAACGCTCGCGGCTCGAGCCCACGTCTCCGCTCGAGTTCCAAGGCATGCTGCTTCGCGCGGCCGTCGCGTACAACCTCCGGAGCCTGAACCGGCGCGCCGGGCAACGGTATCCCGGGCGCGGGCCTGCCCTGGTTCATCAACTCCATGATGGTGCGCAGTTCGGGCGCGTAGCCACGTTGCTTCGCAAGCTCCAATTGCTGCCGCTGCCACCGCGACGCGGCCTCCCGCGCCGCTTGGGCTCGCGCTTCACGCTCGGCGGTCTTCCTCATCGCCTCGATACCTCGAGTGAGTTCCCGGCGCTGATTCTCGCGTCCGCGCGCAAGGACCTCCTCCATCGCCTTCGCTTGTTCGCCGTTCAAGCCCATGTCTCGCAGCACGGCTTTCGCGTGAGAGCGCTCAGCCTTGCGAATGGACCGAATTTCCTTGGTCACCGACTTATGTGTTCGGGTCACATCACCAGCGTCGATCGCCAGGGACTTTTCCTCCGCGATGGCAAGTTGCCGGGTTTTCTCCTTGACCGTCCGGGCAAGAGCTTCTTTTCGCTTTTCCAACGCTTTCGTTTTCTCGTCCTGTCGACGCTTCTCTTCCTTCGCCTTTTCTAATTCCCTGACTTCCTTCTCTTTCGCCAGCCGCCTCTTTTCGAGGTTTTTCCCCACGGTGAGCGCTAGCCGCAGTTGCTCGCGCGAAATCTCCTGAACCTTGAACTGACCGGGGTACTTTGCCTCGAGTTCTCTGAGCTTGGCATGGACTTCTTTGTCGATACGCGCACCCTGCACGATCGTCCAGTCCACCGAGGCACCCGGCGTCTCGCGTATATAGCGTTCGTCTTTCGCGAGTTGCTGAAGCGTCGTATCCTTCTGCGCTCCTCCCGCCTTATATTCCGAAGATCGGGAAGTAGTAACGTTCGCGACGTCGGCGATTCGAAGACCGAGGGAGGTCTCCAGTCGTACTTCCTTTTGGTACCCACGCGCAGGCGTCTGCCCTCGTAGGAGCGCCATGCCGTCCCGGAAGCGGTTTCCCTTCTGCTGTACGCGCTGCCACTGAGTCCGCGCTCGATACCAGTTCTGTCGCCCGCGCGCCGGTAGCCCTCGCATCCACTTCTCGCCACCGTACCGCCGGTATTGCTCCTCCAGCCGGTCGTTCCATTCGACCACGTCGCCCCCCGTTTGGGCTTATTGAGCTGATGGATCGCTAACGGTTT
Source organism: Nocardia sp. NPDC004068 (assembly GCF_042874315.1). Lineage (NCBI taxonomy): Bacteria > Bacillati > Actinomycetota > Actinomycetes > Mycobacteriales > Nocardiaceae > Nocardia > Nocardia sp. NPDC004068. Next base: position 739,501 of record NZ_JBIAMW010000001.1, on the reverse strand, counting down.
TGTACTTCAATCCACTCCGCCAGTGGAAGGCGGCCACCATTGATCCACGCCTCGTGATCTTCTTTGCTGTATCGGAAGCTCTGGGACCAAATCGTGCCCTGCTGGCGGTCGATCGCAGTCGTCAACGCCGGAATCACAGCGAGATAGAACTCCGCAAACGGCCTGGCGATCACCGGCCCGAACCCTCGGCGTCGCTCCGGGTCATCGTAGGACGGGACGTTGCACCAGATGCCTTCGAAATTCCGTCGAAATACTTCGCCGATGAACCGGTGGAACCGGTCGGCGACATCGCGGCTCTCCGGGGCCGTTACCGCTTGGACGGTGGGAAATATGGACAGTGCGGCGTGTTCCGCCCGGTCCAATCCCTCAGGCGACCACGGATCTTCCGGCATGTTCGGAACGGTCTCAGCGAAGAACTTCCGGAGCTGGGACTGCATCTGTTCGGGCGCAACCCATTCCAGCCATTTCGAGTCGCGCTGGTCGCGTTCGAACTGTTCGAGTTCCGTCTCTGTGTAGCGTCGAAGGTCTCCCAAGTCGATCACTCCTCATCGCGGTCAGGGTCGCTGTGCTCGACCACGAGGTTACGGATACGCCTCGAGTCCGACCGTATTCGACCCGCTTCGATGAGTGTCCGTCACATGGCCTGTTCACGTGGGCGATTCTCGAGTACGCAGGCTCGGTGCCACGAAAGCGGGCGCGCTCCGGATCTTCCCGAAGCGCGCCCGCTCTCCCCATCCCCTCCCCTAAACCGGCAACGCCGGGACCACCCTCCCCACCTCCCCCGAACCCGTTCCCCGACCGTCGATTTCACCGATCCCATCCACTCGAATCTCGATCACCCGCGCGGTGGCGATATCGAAGAACAACCCCGACAACACCACCCCCCGTTCCACGATCGCCGGACCAGCCACCGGATGCCCTGCGAGCGTTTCCAATTGGACCGCCACATTCACCATCCCCAGCTGATCCACCTCCCCGAACCCCGCCTCCGCCGCCGCCCTGGCCACCGGATGCCCTTGCCGGAACCGATCCAGCGCGGGCGTGCCGTGGGCGAGCCACTCGGCCAAACCGGAGCCGGTCTCGTCACCGTGGTACAGCGCTCCCATCGCCCCACACCCGGAGTGCCCGCACACCACCACCGTCCGCACATCCAACTTGTCCAGCGCGTACACCAACGCCGCCTCCACCGACGTGTCCCGTCCGTCGGCCGGGATGAGATTCCCGATATTGCGCACCGTGAACAGGTCACCCGGCCCACTACTCGTGATCACATTCGGCACGATGCGGGAATCCGAGCAGGTCAGGAAGAACGCATCCGGGTTCTGCCCGTCCCGTAGCTCACCGAGGTGCGGGCGTACTACGTGCGCGTGGCCGCGGTGGTACAGGGCGACTCCGGCGGCGACCGAATCGCCGTGGGTGCGCCGCCAGGGGGCGAGCGTGTCGTTGAGCATGCGGCGGGCGTGGCCGCGGGCGGGCGGTCCGGCGGCGAGGTCGGCGATGCGGACCGCGCCCATTTCCACGAATTCGACTGTGCCGCCGCCGTTTCGGTGTTGGTCGGCCCATTCGTGGAGGATGTCGGAGGCGGCGTGGTCGATGAAGTCCACCGTCATCTCGACCACCACCGAGGCGGTGGCGGGCACCTCGGCCAGTGCGGCGCTCAGGCGCGGGACGGCGAGGAAGGTGCAGGTGCCGTCGATGGTGACCAGCCAGCGGTTCTCGTCGACCGGTTCGGCCGCGATCACCACGCGCACGACCCGCCACAGCAGCAGGGCGAAGGCCAGCACCAGGCCGACGAGCATGCCCAGCAACAGGTTTCCGAAGATCACGACGAGAACCGTTGCGGCGTAGACGAACAGGTCGCCCGTGCGCCGCGCGAGGCGGATGTGGGCGAGTTTGACCAGGCCCATGCCGATGACGATGAGCAGTCCGGCCAGCGCGGCCTTGGGGATCTGCTGCACGATGCCGACCAGGATCACCGCGAACAGCAGCATCCACACGCCGTGCAGCATGGTCGACGCCTTGGTGCGGGCCCCGGCCTTGGCGTTGGTGACGCTGCGGACGATGACCGCCGCGATCGGCATACCGCCGAGCAGGCCGCAGGTCATGTTGGCGACGCCCTGGCCCATGAGTTCGCGGTCGAGGTTGGTGCGGCGGTCGGGGCGCATGCGGTCGACCGCGACGGCCGACAGGAGGGTCTCGACGCTGGCGATCAAAGCGATGGTGATCATGGTCAGGCCGATCGCGCCCCAGCCGCCGTGCGGGAGGCTCGGCAGGGCGAAGTCGCTGAACAGGCTGCCGTGCAAGGTGATTCGCTGCACGCTGACGGGGACGACCATCGCGAGCCCGGTCGCGGCCACCACGGCGACGAGGGGCGCGGGCACCTGCCGGAGTTTCGTGGGCGCGTAGCGCCAGCCGAGCATGAGGGCGATGACCAGCACGCCGATCGCGGCGTCGCCGCTCTTGACCGACATCAGCTGATGCGGCAGTTGCACGATGCTCTGCCACGAGGAGCTCAGCGACTGGCCGCCCAGCAGGACGTGCAGTTGTTGCAGCGCGATGACCACGCCGATTCCGGCGAGCATGCCGTGCACGACCACGGGGGCGATGGCCAGCGCGCCGCGACCCAGCCGTCCGAGGCCGAACAGGATCTGCAACACCCCCGCGCCGAGGGTGATGAAACAGGTTGCCTGCCAGCCGAATTGGTGGATGCTCTCGGCGACCACCACGGTCAGGCTCGCGGTGGGGCCGCTGACCTGGAGCGACGAGCCGCCGAGCAGTCCGGCCACGAGGCCGCCCACCACCGCCGCTATCAGGCCCGCGGGCACGGGCGCGCCCGCCGCCACGGCGACGCCGATGGATAGCGGTAGGGCGACGAGGAAGACCACCACGGAGGCGGGAAGATCGTGACGAAGCACGACGGCGAGACCGGGAAGCGAGGTCCGTCGGGCCGGGTCGGTGTCGGTGGACATATTTCTCCTTCGCCGAACCGGGACGCGGTTCGGTTCATCGGTGGAACATGTACTGGCATCGAACAGGGCGGGTACTGCGGTGAAGCTTCCGAAAGGCCCGCCGAGCGGGGGCCGTTCACAATCGTAAAGAATGAGCAAAGATCATGGAAAGCGTTTGCAGTAAGATGTTCGCGGAAGCTACCGAATTGTGACAGACATCACAGGGGTTCGCCAGGCCGCTCCCCGGGGCCCTCGGTGAGTCGCCACGCCGAGGAGTGGCGCCCGATCGACCTCGCGCGCCTCGCGGGCGTCTCGACCCAGCAGATCCGCAACTACGTCGACGCCGAGATCCTGCCACCGGTGGCCCGAACGGCCAACGGCTACCGGCGTTTCGGGCCCCCACACGCCGCCGCGCTGCGCACCTACCGCGCGCTGGCCGCCGGCTTCGGTCCGGTGATCGCGCGCCGGATCATGCAGGAGGTGCACCGCGACGACGTGGCCGCGGCCCTGGACCTCATCGACGCCGCCCACGCCGCCCTCCACGAACAACGCCGAGCCCTGACCGCCACCGCCGAGGCCCTCGAGGAAGTCGCCGCCCAGGGGCCACACCACTCCGAAGCCCACACCGCCCCGCCTCGATCCGGTCTGCGCATCGGCGAGGTCGCCGCCCGCGTCGGGGTCCGCACCTCCGCCCTGCGCGTCTGGGAGGCCGAGGGCCTGCTCACCCCGGCGCGCGAATCGGGCACGGGCTACCGGACTTTCGACGCCGCCGACATCCGCGACGCCCATGTGGTCGCGGTCCTCCGCCGCGGCGCCCACCCCTTCGACCGCATCCGCGCGGTCCTCGACGGCCTCCGCCGCACCGGCAGCAGCGCCGCCCTCCACACCGCCCTCACCCGCCGCCGCACCGAACTCACCGCCCGCTCCCTGGCCATGCTCGACGGCTCCGCCCAACTGCGCCAATACCTTTCGCAACGCACCGAGCGGTAGCCGTCCCGCCGAAGCCTCGGCAACCCACCTCGATGGCCGAAATCCGCTGCGACCCTGAGCGCCGGGTGCCGGAACTCGGCCGGATTCAACCGAGGGGCAGGACGTAGCGGTGGAAGCGGGCGGCTATGTCGAGGCCCGCGAGGGTGAGCGCGGAGCGGGCGAGGGTGTCGTCGGGTTCGAAGACGCGCAGGACCAGGACGTGCGGGAGTTCGTCGTGGAGTTCGCCGATCAGGGCGCCGATGAGGGAGGCGAGCATGCGGATGTCGCCGATGCGGTAGGAGAGTCCTTGGCGGACGTCGACGTAGGCCTCACTGCCGACGATGGTGGTGGCGAGGGTGGCGACGGGGTTGAGGGTGTCGGTGCTGGGGAGGGCGACGACCATGACCTGGCCGAGGGGGTCGGCGGATTCGGCGAGAGCCTGGAGGACGCAGTCGAGGGGGCAGGCGGAGTGCAGGGCGGGCGGGACGGTCCAGCTGCGGGGTTCGGCGGTCCACAGGCGGGCGTATTCGCCGGTCATGCGGGCGCCGAGGGCGACGGCGGCCAGGCCCTCGGGGCCGACGTCGGGGCCCTCCCAGCTGAGTTGGCACAGGCCCGCGACCCGGGACTGCTGGGCGGCCCCGGCGATCAGCGTGCGCACGACCGCCTCCTCCTCGCCGGTGGCGGCCTCGAAGTCGTGGTGGCCCAAGCGAATTCGGCGCACGTAGCGGGCGGCGTACACCACCTCGGCGCGCGCCCGGCCCGCCCGGTCGTGCCGGATCTCGGCCCATCCGGCCAGCTCGCCGCCCCGCCGGGCGGCGACGATCCCCACCAGTTCGGAGTCCCCGTCGGCCGGTGCGATGTCCTCGAGCTCGGGCTCCCCGGCCATGCCGGCGAGCTCGCAGGCCAGTCGCAACCCGGTGCCCGGGTGCCTGTCCCATTCGAGCGCTAAGTCCACAAACCGCACCCTAGACCGAGATTAACCACCAGGTTGCCCGACACGACGAAAAGTCGCCTCCGCCGATCGGCCAAGATGGGGACATGCCCGCCGTGTTCAAGGATCTGTGTCTCGACGCCACCGACCATCAACGCCTGGCCGACTGGTGGTGCGCGGCGCTGGGGTATGTGCGCCGCGAGCCGGAGCGCGACCCCGCCGACCCGATCGCCATCGCCGATCCGACCGGCACGGGTCCGCTCATCTGGATCAATCCGGTGCCCGAGCCCAAGACGGTGAAGAACCGGATGCATTTCGACGTGTGGGGCGATACGAACGAACTCCTCGCGGCGGGCGCGACCCTGCTGCGCGCTCGCGGCGGTGATATCCGCTGGGATGTGCTGGCCGATCCGGAGGGCAACGAGTTCTGCGTGTTCAAGGATTGAACTCAGGCCGAGCGGGACGGCAGACAGTGCCGTGCCGGTCGCCTACCGTCACCGAAGGTGTTCCGGCCCTGGAGAAATCAGAGACAATTCGCACCGTCCCGCGCCCGCCGAGTTCGGCGGGGTGTATCGGGCGGCCTCGTCGCCACCCTCGCGCTGCTCGCCGCGGCCTGCGGCGGCGAAACCCCCGGCGGTGACACGGCGGGCCCGCCACGCCCCGGCGGGGTGCTGCGCTACGGCTTGTCGCTCGCCCCGACCTGCGCCGATCCCGCTCAGTCGCAGACCAATCAGACCCTGTACGTCACCCGGCAGATCGTGGATTCGCTGACCGATCAGGATCCGGCGACCGGTGAGATCCGGCCGTGGCTCGCGCAGAGCTGGGAGGTGACGCCGGACGCGAAGAGTTTCACCTTCCACCTGCGCCCGGGCGTGACGTTCAGCGACGGCACGCCGCTGACCGCGACCTCGGTGCAGAAGAACTTCGACGCCGTCCTGCGGACCATCACCGGCGCGAAGGCGCCCCTGCCCGCCAGCTACCTCGCCGGATACACCGGCACCACGGTCGTGGATCCCACCACCGCCCGCGTGGACTTCGACCGGCCGAATGCCCAGTTCCTGCAAGCGGTCTCCACCCCGCAACTGGGCATCGTGTCCGACGCGACCACCGAGAAGTCACCCGAGCAGCGCTGCCAGGGCGAGGTGATCGGCAGCGGCCCGTTCGTGTACACCGAATACCGCCAGGGCGCGTCCGCCACCGTCACCAAGCGGACCGGATACGCCTGGGGCTCGGCCGTTTTCGCGCATCAGGGTGAGGCGTATCTGGATCGGATCGAGTTCCGGGTGGTGCCCGAGTCGGGCGTGCGGTCGGGCAGTCTGGCGTCGGGTCAGCTGGACGCGGTGAGCGACGCGCTGCCGCAGGACGCCCCGCAGATCGAGGCGGCCGGGGGCCGGGTCCAGGTCACCTCGAATCCCGGTGTGCCGTTCGGCATTCAGCCGAATCTGACGCGCGGCCCGCTGCGCGACGCGGCGGTGCGCGCGGCGCTGCTCCCGGCCATCGACCGCAAGGAACTCGTCGATACCGTACTCGGCCCGCAGTTCCGGCCCGCGACCAGCTCACTGGCCTCGAAAACCCCTGCCTACGTGGACCTTTCCGCACAGCTCGGATACGACGCCGACGCCGCGCGGCGCATCCTCGATCAGGCGGGCTGGGCGCCGGGCGCGGACGGCATCCGGGTGAAGGACGGCACGCGGCTGTCGTTCGCGATCCTGTTCTCCCGCGCCTTTGCCGGGAACCAGGCGATCCTCGAACTGGTGCAGCAGCAGTTGCGCAAGGTCGGCGTCGAGGTCCGGCTCGAACCGGCCGCCGACGCGGATTACACCGCGCGCCAACGCAATCGGGACTTCGACGCGCTCTACTACAACACCACTCGCGCCGACGGCGACATCCTGCGCACCACGTTCGGGCTGGACGGCCAGAACTACGGCGGTCGCGGCCCGATCCCGGACCTGGACCAGGCGCTGGCGGCCGAGTTGCAGACCACCGACACCGCCGCCCGCGCCCAGCTGATCGGCACCGCGCAGCGGCTGGTGCTCGACAACGGACTATGGATCCCGACGATCGAGCTGTCGCAGGCGATCGGTGTGGCGGGCGCGGTGTCGGATCTGAAGTTCGAGGCGTCGGCCCGGTTGCAGTTCTTCGACGCCTGGCTGCACCGCTGACGCGGCTACCGCAGCTCGAAACCCTGGCGGTGGAAGGTGTTCCGGATCCCCTGGCGGCCGTGCAGGCTCTCCTTGGTGGAGATGCGGCCCGCCAGGCGGTTGCGGACCCAGTCCTCGGGCAGTTCCTGTTCGCGGTAGTAGGCGTTGATGCGGTCGAGATAGTCGGTGACGTCGGCCTCGGCGGGGGCGGAGTAGGTGTTGCGATGCACCACCACGCTCTGCCCGTACCGGGGTTTGACGTCGGCCGGGTCGGCGGGGTCGGGGATGCCGATGGCCAGACCGTAGACCGGGAAGGTCCACTCCGGCAGCCGCAGCAGCTCGATGACGGCGTCGATATTGTTGCGCAGCGCGCCCACGAAAGTGATTCCGTAGCCGAGTGATTCGGCGGCGACGGCGGCGTTCTGCGCCGACAGGGTGACGTCCACGATGCTCGAGACGGTGCTGTCGAGGTAGGCGGTGGCCTCGATGCCGTGCCCGTTGGCGCGGGCGAGGGCGATATTGCGCGACCAGTCCGCCACCCACACCAGGAAGATGGCGGCGTCGGTCACCAGCCGCTGCCCGCCCGCGAGTTCGGCGAGCCGCGCCCGCGCGGCGGGGTCGTCGATCACCACCACACTGGTGAACTGGAAGTTCGCCGAGGTGGACGCGGACTGGGCGGCGGCGATGATCAACGCCAGTTCGGTCTCGCCGATCTCGCCGGGCAGGAAGTGCCGCACGGTGCGATGCCGCAGCAGCACCTCCAGGGTGGGATTGACGTATCCGGTCGCGTCGGGGGCGGCCGCGCCGTACCGTTTGCGCAGCTGTTCCTGGAGGTCGGGGGCGATCACGTCGGTCACGGAGGGGTCCTGTTCTGTCATTCGGTGGGCGGCAGGTCGAAACTCGGCGGGAGGTCGGGGGTGCGGGTGAATTGACCCGCGGCGTGGCGGTATCCGGCCCACGGGTCCTCCTCCCACCAGGAGCGCAGCACGAAGACGAGTTTGGGGTTGTGTTCCTCGTCCTCGAGCCAGGCGCGGCGCGCGCTGACCTCGAGGTCGTCGTGTGCGGCGCGGGTGCGGTCGCCCTCGCGGTCGGCGAACAGGTGGGCGAGTTCGCGCAGCTTGGCGGGGGCGGGGATCTTGCGTTCGGCGGCGGTGATGATGCGGGCCCCGGCCCAGTACAGGTCGTACACGCGCGCGGCCAGGTCCTCGGACGCCGTGGTGTCGAGCACGACCTCGAGGGCGAACAGCGAGGTGATCAGGTGCAGCACCACGAAGTCCCCGGGCTGCGCGAGGTACAGCAGCGTCACCGCGCGCCGGACCCGTTCGCGCCGTTCGGCGTTCGGCAGGGTGCGGATCCAGTGCGGGGAGTCCACCAGTTCGGCGATGCCGGTGATCGCGACCGCCGCGACCCGCGCCTGCAATCCGGAGCGGTTCAGTTCCGGATGCAGTTCGGTGAACGCGTCGGTGTCGTCGATGACCGTCTCCACGGCCTTCCGGAAGGCGGCGTCCCCGGCCCAGCTCTCGCTCAACCGGATCAACGAGTCGAGCGGGTCCTCCCCCGATCCGGCGGGACGCTCGCCGTCGACCACGCGTACGAACGAGAAGGCGAGGTAGGCAAGGGCTTCGGCGGTCATGCCGGGATGTTTCGCCCATACCGCCCAGCCGAGGTGGATCGCGGCGTGGGTGAACGCGCCGATCCAGCCGCCCAACAGCTCCGGGGCGTAGGTGGCGACCGCGCCGGACAGGCCCAGCCGCTCGACCTCCGCGTCGAAGAAAGCGCAGTAGGCGGTGAAATGCTTACGCTCGCCGAGAAATTCGCGCCAGTTCCCGGCGTCGATGACCTGCGGCGAGTCTCGGCGGGGTTCCAGGGGGAAGCCGTAGGGGGTCAGTTCGGCGTAAGCGGTGTAGTAGTCGCGGATGACGCGTTCGGGCGCGCCGATGGCGGCCAAGGCGACCACCGCGTGTTTGACGTGGTTGGTGAGGTGGCCGTTGAACTCGATGTGATGGCTGCGGTCGTCGAGCAGATCCCAGACCGCTTTCAGGGTCGTCTCAGCCGACATGGTCACGCCTTTCGTCCTGCGGGGATACGGGATCGGTACGGGTGAGACCCAGCACCAGCTGCGCGGCGGCGATGGCGAGCAGCACGGTCAGCGGCAGCGTCCACCCGGCGCTCAGTTCACGGAACAGGCCGACGGCGAAGGGGCCGAGCGCGGCGATCACGTACCCCACGCCCTGCACGGCGCTGGACACCCCGATCGCCTCGTGCGCCGCCGCGCGGACGGTGACGACGGCGAGCGCGGGTGAGAACACGGCGAGGCCGACGCCGAGGATCAGCGACCACGGCAGTGGCGCGGCGGCCGGTGCGACGAGGAAGGCCAGCACGCCCAGCACCGTGCACGCGCTGAATCCGGCGAGCCAGCGGCTCGGGCGCGGCGACCGGGCCACCAGCGGCGACACCACGAGGCTGATCGGCACCCCGAGACAGGTGAGCACGGCGAGGTACGCGCCCGCCGCCTGCTCCCCCACCCCGGCATCGGCGAGAATCGTTGGGAGCCAGCCGATCACGACGAACGCGACCAGGGCTTGGAGGCCGAAGAACACAGCCAAGCCGACGGTCCCGGTGCGGCGCAAGGTGGCGAGGGGATGCCGAGCGGCCGATGGGCCGCGTTCCGGCACCGAGAGCGTGGGACCCCAGCGCAGCGCGAGGATCGCGGCGGGCGCGAGGACGGCCCATACGGCCACGGCCCACTGCCATCCGCAGAACGCGCGGGACAGCGGCACCACGGCCGCGAAACCTATTGCGGCCCCGGCTTGTAACGCCGTGGTAAAGGTCGTCACCAGCAATCCGGTGCGCTCGGTGGCCCGGATCACGACGGGCAGCAGCACCGCCAGCAGGCCGACGCCGAGCGCCGCGAGGAAGGTGCCGAGCACGAACAGCACCAGCCCGCCCCACGGGCGCAGCGCGACACTCACCCCGATGAGCGTGAGCCCGCCGTAGAGCCCGGCCCGCACCGAGACGCGGGCCAGCAGCGCGGGTGCGGCGAGGCTGACGAGCGCGAAGGCGAACACCGGTAGCGCGGTGATCACCCCGCCCGCGGCCGCACCGGCACCGAAATCCCCTGTGATCGAATCCAATTCGGGGCCGACGGTGGTGATGGCGGGCCGCAGGTTGAGCGCGACGGCGGTGACGACGGCGACGAGCGCCGCGGTCCGCGCGGGTCCGACGCGGGGGGCGACGGCCGTCATCAGTAGTTCGGTGTCCGCAGCAGCGGGTCGCCGGTGGGCCGCTCGGTGATCAGCGGCCGGTACACCCGCTCCTGCCATCGGTCGGGTTCCACCGCCGCGAGCCCGATCGAGACGGCGCCCTCGGGTACCCGGAATTCGCGGGTGACCGCGGCCACGATATCGGCCTCGAGCCGACGCCGCGCGTCGTCGGACAGTTCGGCGGGGAAGTGTGAGATCTCGACGTGCGGCATCAGACCAGCTCCCTGTTCATGCTCTGTTCCAGAACCGCGGCGGCGATGTCGAGCGCGCCCGCGGTCACGATCTCGTAGTGGTGGTAGGGCAGGTTGCTCACCGGAATCCCGCGCTGCCGCAACGGCGGAACGGGGATGTCGGCGAAGGACGGGCCGTCGTCGCGGGCCCGCAGGTACAGGCTGTGGTCGAGGATGTCCTGGGACACGCCGGTGGGCGCGGAGCGGAACCGGTAGGTGCGCTCCACGACGGTGACCAGGCGTTCCACCTGCTCGCGATCGAATCCGGTCTCGTGGGCGACGATCAGATCGATGAATCGGGCCCGGTCGGTGATGTTCTCGAGTTCGCCGAGGTAGCCGGGATCGGCGCTGCCGTTGAACACCGAGGCGAGGACGCGTTTGAAATACGCGCTGTCGTACCGGGTTTCGCCGGTGTCGCGCAGGCCGGGCAGGACCGGTGAGCCCGGGGCGATGAGGACCAGTTCCTCGACGTCGTCCCCCGCGGCGACGAGGCGCTGCGCCACCTCGGCGGCGACGCGCGCGCCGAAGGAGTAGCCGACGATCCGGAACGGTTGCGGCAGTGCGTGTTCGCGCAGTTCACGGAGATCGTCGTCGATGAGTGCGGCGAGGTCGTCGTGCGGGGTCTCCCCCGGATTGAGCCCGCGCGCCTGCATCCCGTAGACGACGCGCCCGTGCTGGGCGAGTTCGCGGGCCAGCGTGCGCAGGTTCATCGGGTAGCCGCCCAGGCCCGGCCACAGCACGGTGGTCGCGGTGCCCTCGGTCCCGGCCAGCCGGATCAGCCGCGAGGTGCGGCGGCCGCCGCCGAAACGTTCGGTGGCCGAGGCCAATTCGGCCACGGTCGGCGACTGGAAGATGGTCTGCACCGGGATCGTACGGCCGAAACGGTCGCCGAGCGCGCGAACCAGGCGCAGCGCGGACATGGAGTTGCCGCCCTGGGCGAAGAAGTCGTCGCCGCGATACACCGGCTCGTACCCCAGCACCCGGGACCAGACGGCGGCCACCGCGATCTCGCGGTCGGTGACCGGCGGATCGTGCGGCCTGGTGCGCCGCGCGTTGCGGGCGGCCGCCAGCGCGGCGAGGGCGGCGCGATCCTGTTTGCCGTTCTGCGACAACGGGATCCGGTCCAGGACGTGAATGGTGGCGGGGACCATGTAGGGCGGCAGCACCGATCGTAGATCGTCCTTGAGCAGTTCCTCCGGCCCTTTCATGTGCACCGCGTCCTCGGTCATACCGGTGGCGCTCACCTGGTCGGCGGACACCCGGCCCGCCAGGGCGAAGTAGCTCACCCGGCGGTGCCCGAGGATCTCGTCCACGCGCCGCGCCGAGGGCAGGTCGCGACCGGTCAGGGACGCGTATCCCGCTGACATGAAACCCAATTGGCGGGACGCGCCGAGCTGTTGCAGATGCGCGAGCGTCCGGCCGAGCGCGGTGAACCCGTCCCAGCCCGCCTCGGGGTCGGTGGTGAGCACGACCGCGAACGAGGACTGGTCGTAGGAGCGCTGATTGATCGCGATGACGTGGCGGCGCTCCACCTTCTCGGCCGACACGAACTCGAGGCCCGTGCCCATGTAGCGGTACAGGCCGTGCGGCGTGTCGCTCGTCTCCCCGTGGATCTGCACCCACGCCTCGACGACCGGTGCGGCGGGCGGACCGGACTCCCCCACCGGAACGATCTCCACACTCGCCGTGACCACGCCCTCGTCCACCCCGGGCACGGGAGCGGGAGCGAGAGTGCGCGCACGCCAACCCTTTTCGGCCAGCGCGTCGTCCAGCACACCGAGCATGTGACCGGCCTCGAAGTGCAGCACCTCGCGGACGTTGGTGGAGTAGACCGATTCGATCACCCGGGCGAGGCCCACCAGATGCAGCCGCAACCCGGGGCGGGCGGTGTCAGCGACCCGGTATAGGGCGTGGCGGTCGGGGTGGAAGTAGTGGATTCCGGGCGGGATCCCCGGCACACCGGCGACCTCCAGGTAGATCTGGGTGGCGTTGAGGGCGCCCGGGGAGGCGTAGGAGTACTTGGGCAGCAGGCGGTCGGGGCTGTGGAACGGGCCGAACCAGCGCAGGAGCTCGCCCAGGGTGCGGGCAGTCGCCGCGGCGGGGTCGCGGAGCGGTCGCGGCGGCTCGGACAGGCGGCGCAGCAGGGCCTCGATCACGGTGCGCCGCACGGGATCTCCGGTGAAGGTGCGGTAGGTCTTGCGGGCGAATACGCGTCGCCGTTGCTCCGGGCCGGGTTCGGCCCCGGGCAGGGGGACTTCGGCCTCGGTGGTGATCGCGCGCAGGCCGAGACCGGCGAGCTGGGCGGTGACCTGGGTGCGGGTGGACTTGGAGCGATGGTGCGGTCCGGCCTCGTCCTGATCCATGAGCGGCGCCTCGTCGGGGTCGAGTTCGAGGAAACCCGCGAGCCGCGTCTCCCCGCCCTCGGACACCCACGGCACCACCGCGGCCGCGCGCACCCAGTGGTGCGACTCGATCCACAGCCGCACCTCGTTGGTCTCGATGCGGTGGCCGTCGATCTTGACCTGTTCGTCGTTGCGACCCACGAACTCCAACACTCCGTCCGGGCGGGGACGCACGAGATCGCCCGTGCGATACCGCCTTTCGACCCTGCCGTCGGGCAGGACGGCGTCCACGAAGCGCTCGGCGTTGAGGTCGGGGCGGCCGCGGTAGCCGTCGGCGAGTTGAACCCCGCCGATGAGCAGTTCACCGATCCGTCCCGGCCCGATCTCCCGCCCGGCCTCGTCGACCACCGCGGTCGTGCAGCCGGGAACGGCGTGCCCGATGGGGACCGTGACCGCGCCCGACAGGTCGGCGTGGGTGAAGTCGAACCAGGTGGCGTTGATCGTGGTCTCGGTCGGGCCGTACAGGTTGATCGCCCGCGCCCCCGGCACGGCGGCCCGCAGCCGTTCCGCGGTGGTCACCGGCAGCGCCTCGCCGCCGCTGGCGACCGTGCGCAGCGAGGTCGCCGCGCGAATGCCGGGCAGCGCGGCCAGTTCGGCCCACATGGTCGGCACGCACTGCAAGACGGTCACCGCGTCGCGGACCACCCGCTCGAGGATCGCCTCGGGACTGGTGTGCGTCCCGGCCGGGGCGATGACGACGGTGGCGCCGCACGCGTTGGCGAGCAGTTCCCATTGGGCGGCGTCGAAACCGATCGGCGTCTTCAGCAGCACCCGCGCATCCACCGCGAGATCGAATTCTGCTGCCAGCCAGCGTAACTGGTTGACGATCGCGCCGTGGGAGACGATCACGCCCTTGGGCCGACCGGTCGTGCCGGAGGTGTAGATCGTGTACGCGGTGGCCGCGGCGGGCACCGGGTCGAACGAAACACCCTCGGCCTCAGCGAGATCCGTCAACCGGACGGAGCGCACGCCGGTCGGCAGAATTCGCCGCGCCGGGTCCGCGCCGCGAGTGTCGGTGAGCACCACGCGCACCGCGCTGTCGGAGACCAGGTAGGTCAGCCGCTCGCCCGGATAGTCCACGGCCAGTGGCAGATACGACGCGCCCGCGCGCAGGATCGCCCAGACCGCGACGACGAGATCGACCGACGGATGCGCGAACACGCCGACCGTGTCGCCCGGCGCGACGCCCGCCGCCCGCAGCGCACGGGCCGCCGCCCGGGAGCGCCGGGACAGTTCGGCATAGTCGATCGTGGACGAATCATCTTGGCAAGCAACGGCTTTCGGCGCGCGCAGGACGTGCGCGTCGAACAGGTCGAGCAGGTTCACCGGTTCTCCCATGCCGGTCACACCGTCGCGGTCGTGCCGTGGAACCGATCGCCGAAGTCGCCGATGCCGGGCAGCATGAACGCCTGGTCGGTGAGGGTCTGATCGATGTGGGAGGTCACGATGCGGATGTCGGGGCGGCGGGTCAGCACGGTGGCCAGGGCCTCGGGGCAGGTGAGCACGTTGACGACGATGATGTCGCGTTCCTCGACCCCGGCCGCGACGAGTTCGTTGATCGCGGTGAGCAGGGTGCCGCCGGTGGCGATGGTCGGATCCAGCAGCAGCACTTGACGTCCCGCGATCCCGGGCGGCAGCTTGCTGTAGAACAGCGTGGGCTTCTTGGTGGTGGGGTCGCGCTGGATGAGGATCTTGCCGAATCGCGTGTCCGGGCGGATCTCGCGCAGGCCGCCCTCGAGCGCGTCCCCGGCGCGCGGGATCGACACCGCGTACAGCTCCGGTGTCACCGGCTCGAGGCCCTCGTAGACGAAGCCGGTGGGCGTGGTCACCGGCTTGGGCCGGTAGCGCAGGTGCGACAGCGCGGTTTCCAGCACCAGCCGGATGATCCGCTGGGTGGCGCGCACGAACCGTTCCTGCCCGGTGTCGGCGGCGCGCGCCTCGGTGTGCAGGGCGATCAGGGACGGATGGTTGGGCAGCGGGAAGACGTTGACGCCGAGATAGCGATCGAGCTGGATCGGTTCGGTCGTCGGGCGGGTCCATGCGGTCATGACCGGGCTCACTTTCCGAGGCGGAGCAGTAGCGTGCGGGTGACGTCGTCGAACAGGTGGGCGACGAAATCCGGTGCCGCCGAGTCGATCTCGTAGGTGGTGCCGACGCCGTAGGTGACGCCGACGGTGAACGTGCCGACCGCGTGGCCGAGCTGGATATCGGACGCGGTGTCGCCGATCACCGCGCCGCTGGGCCCGGCGTCGGGCAGCCCCAGCGCGGCGAGGGCGGCGTCGGCGCTGGCGCGATGCGGTTTGGGGTGCTCGACGTCGTCGGCCCCGATCACCGCCTCGAAGTGGTCGGCGATCCCGGCGGCGTCGAGGATCAGCTCGGCGCTGCGATGTTTCTTGCTGGTGACCACCGCGAGCCGTAAACCGCTGCGCGCCAGGCGTTCCAGCCCGCCGCGCACGCCGGGGAACAGCAGATCGGCGGCCTTGGGCACGATGATCTCGCGGAAGCGGGTCAGGTATTCGGCCGCCACCGCCCGCGCGACGTCCGAATCCGGTGCCGCGCCGGACAATTCGGCGGCCATGCGCTCCAGCGGCGTTCCGACCAGGCGGCGGGCCCGCTCCTCGCCGGGGTGGGTGCCGGTGACCGCTTCGACCGCGAGGGCGAACTGTTCGGCGATGGCGCGCGGGGTGTCGAGCAGGGTGCCGTCCAGATCGAACAGCAGGGCCGAGCGGGCGGCGTCAGACGGCATCGGGGACTCCTACCTCGAGGGCGGCGCGCGCGGCCTCGATCTCGGCGGCGGCGACGGCGGTACTGATCAACACCGCGCGGTTGGCGGCCGCGGCGTCCCCGCCGGTGGCCGCGTCGACCGCGCGCAATACGAAGGTGGTCACCGCGGGACCGGTGATCCGCTCGGCCTCGGCGCGGGCCAGCGCGGCGGTGATCGCGGCCTCGATCCGGTCGCCGTCGAGCGCGTCGGCCTCCGGGATGGGATGGGTGACCAGCACCGATCCCGAACCGCCGAGGCGCAGGTGCAGCGCGGCGGCCCGCGCGATCTCGGCCGGATCGTCCAGCCGCGCCGGGGCGCGGAATCCGCTGTCGCGGCAGTAGAACGCGGGGAACCGGTCGTAGCGGTAGCCGATCACCGGGGTGCCCTGGGTTTCCAGGAACTCGAGCGTGAGCCCGGCGTCGAGGATCTTCTTCACCCCCGCGCACACCACGATGAGCCGGGTGCGGGCCAGTTCGGTCAGGTCGGCGGAGATGTCCATCGTGGTCTGCGCGCCGCGATGCACCCCGCCCAGGCCCGCCGACGCGACCGTGGCGATGCCGACGCGGTCGGCGAGGGCCATGGTGGCCGCGATCGAGGTCGCGCCCGGCACGCCGCGCACCAGCGTCACCGCGATGTCGCGGCTGGTCACCTTCGCGACATCGCTTGCGGTGGCGAGCCTTTCGAGTTCGGCCGTGCTCGCGCCGACCACGACGCGGCCGTCCAGGACGGCGATCGTCGCGGGCACCGCACCGGCCGCGCGGACCGCGTCCTCGACCTCGAGCGCGATGCGGACGTTGTCCGGGTAGCGGAAGCCGTGGGCGACCACATTGGATTCCAGCGCGACGATCGGGCCGCCGCGGGCGAGCGTGTCGGCGACCTCGGCGGAGAAGCGGAACAGCGGGGCGGTGCGGTCAGTGTCGGGCACGTGCGTGACATCCGTTCGTGAGCGGTACGGGTCGAAACGAGATTCCCTGATCCGTGGCCCATCGTGCGGCGGGACGATCCCGGTGTAAACGATTGAAACCGGGTTGAATGTATGTCTTCCGGCAAATGTCTTGGAGCGGTGATCATTTCGGGTATCCGATACGGTGGGGCGCCGGAATGGCCTCGGCCGCAGAACAAGTGGGGTGCGCATGGGAGCTGGCGGGGATCTGCCGGAACGGTTGGCCGCCATCGGGGAGGTCGTCGCCGGTCTCGGCGCGGAGGCGGCGGCCCGCGACGCCGAGCACAAACTGCCCACCGACCAGCTCGCCGGGCTGCTCGCGGCCGGGGTGGGGGCGTTGCGGGTGCCGGTCGAGTTCGGCGGGTCGGGCGCGCCCGTGCGGGTGCTCGCCGAGGTGCTGATCGATATCGCGGCAGGGGATTCGAATCTGGCGCAGATCTTCCGCGGGCACCTCGGGCTCACCGAGATCCTGCGCTTCGCGCCCGCGGGGGTCGCCCGCGAGACGCTGCTCCGCGCGGCGGCCACGGGCGGGTTCTTCGGCCCGGCCGGGGCCGAGTTGAGCACGCCGGATCTGACCGCGCTGGCCACCCGGCTGGACCGCGACGGCGACCACTACGTGTTGTCGGGCCGCAAGTACTACACCACCGGCAGCCTGTACGCGGACTGGCTCAATGTGCTGGTGCGCGAGGACGGGGAGTTCGTCTCGGCGATCGTGCCGCGCCGCAGCGCGGGGATCACGGTGATCGACGACTGGGACGGTTTCGGGCAACGCCTGACCGCCAGCGGCACCGCGGTGTTCGAGGACGTGCGGGTGGACCCGGATTATGTTCTGCGCCACCGCGATCCGCTGACCAATGACTATATGGAGGCGTTCTACCAGTTCGTGCACTCCGCCACCCAGGCGGGCATCGCGCGGGCGATCGCCACCGATCTGGCGGAGCTGGTGCGCGGCCGCACCCGCTCCTACCCGCTCGCCCCCACCCAGGACCCGAGCGCCGATCCGCAGGTCCTCCAGATCGTGGGGACGGTGTGGGCCAAGGCGTACACCGCCCGCGCCGCGGTGCTGCATCTGGCCGAGACCCTCGACGCCTTCGTGGCGGAGCCGACCCAGGAGCGGGCGCGGCGGGCGTTGCTGGAGTCGGCGGCGACGCAGGTGGCCAATACCGATCTGGTCGGGGCGGCGGCGTGGCAGCTGTTCGACGCGGGCAGCGCGAGCGCGGTGCGATCGGGACCGGGCCTGGATCGGCACTGGCGCAACGCGCGCACGGTGTCCTCACACAATCCCGCCGCGTACAAGGCGTCGCTGATCGGCGACCACACCGTGAACGGGACGCCGCCGCGCAGTTTCCTCAACAGCGTTGCGGCGCAGGCGATCACGCCGCGGTGAGGTCGCGCTCCACGTCGAGCCAGGCGGTGATCATGCGGGCGGTGACGCCGATGGTGTCCTGACGTTGGGCGGGATCCATCTCCATGGCGGTGGCGCGCAACAGCGTGGCGAAGCAGGTGTTGAGCACGACGAAGCTCATGGTGTCGTACTTGTGCTCGTCGCCGACGCCGTGCACGCGGATCAACATCTGCTTGATCAGCGACCGCAGCCGGGGCTCGAAGTCGGGGACGGAGCTGTTGTAGAAGTGGATTCCGGCGATGAGCGCCTTGACCAGGGGCGTGCGGGCGACCAGTTCGTCGGTGACGGTCTCGAGCACGCCGGTGACGATCCCGAGCGGGGGTTCGTCGGCGGTGTCGATGAGCTGTTGTTCCAGGCGTTTCTCGATGTCGACCAGCAGGCGTTCGAGCAGCTCCTCGACCATGACCGAGCGGTCGGCGAAGTAGCGGTAGACCGTGCCGATGCTGACCCCGGCCTCGGCGGCGATCCGGTTGGTGGAGGTGTCGCCGATGCCGCGCTGCCCGAACAGCCGGGCGGCGGTGTCCAGGATGTGCTCGCGGGTGGCCTTGGCCCGTTCCTGGGACGGGCTGCGGCGTCGAGGCCCGGCGTTCGGCGGCATCGTTCTCCCACCTGTGTCTCGAAAAGATGAGTGATCCTCAGCCTAGCCGACCCATGATGTATGTGGCCGACACCGCGCGCTCGTCGCCCAATGTCAGCAGCGCGAACAGCCGCTCCTCGACATCGCGGGCGATCTCGGTGCGCCGCCGCAGCACCGGCGTGGCCGCCCAATCGAGGACCACGAAATCGGCCTCCTTGCCCGGGCGGAAGTTGCCGATCCGGTCCGCGAGCCCGAGCGCCTCCGCGCCGCCGAGGGTGGCGAGGTACAGGCCGAGCCAGGCCGACAGCCGCAGCGGGTGGTCGCGGCCGGCCTCGCGCAGCATCACCACCTTGTACGCCTCGCCGAGCGTGCGCAGCATCGAATAGGTCGTTCCCGCACCGCAATCCGTGCCCAGGCCCACCCGCACGCCCGCCACGCGCGCGGCGGCGAGGTCGAACAGGCCGCTGCCGAGGAACAGATTGGAGGTGGGGCAGAAGGCGACGGCGGTGCCGGTCTCGGCGAGGCGGGCGCGGTCGCGGTCGTCGATGTGGACGCAGTGGGCCAGCAGGGCGCCGGGGCGCAGCAGGCCGAAGCGGTCGTAGACGTCGACGTAGGAGCGGGCGGCGGGGAAGCGTTTCAGGACGTCCTCGGTTTCGGCGAGGTTCTCCGCGGCGTGGGTTTGCAGGCGGACGTCGGGCGTGTCGTGAAAGAGCCGGGCCGCCATGGTCAATTGGGCGTCGGTGCAGGACGGGGCGAAACGCGGGGTGATCGCGTAGGTGAGGCGGGCGGTGTGGTGCCAGCGGGCGATCAGCTCGCGGGTGTGCCGCTCGGAGTCGGCGGTGGTCTCGCGCAGGTCGGGCGGGCCGTCGTCCATGAGCACCTTCCCGCACACCATCCGCATCCCGCGCCGGACGGCGGCCGCGCAGAAGGCGTCCACCGATTCCGGGTGGACGGTGGGATGCACGGCGGCGGTGGTGGTTCCGCAGGAGACGAGGGTGTCGAGGAACAGCTCGGCCACGAATTCGGCGTGCGCGGTCCGGTCGAATCGCCGCTCGGCCGGATAAATGTATTCGGCCAGCCAGTCCGGTAATTCGCCCCCGTAACTCGCTATCGCGTCGAATTGGCTGTAATGCACATGGGCGTCGACGAATCCGGGAAGGATCAATTGTCCGCGATGGTCGACGACCTCGCCACGGAATTCCTCCGGCAACCGCGGCCACTCCCCCGCCCAGGCCACGAACCCGTCACCGTCGACGGCGAGCGCACCGTCCTCGAACAGCTCGTAGCTTCCCGGTTCCCCGGCCATTCCCGGGTCCGCCAGGAAATGCAGCACCGTGCCGCGATGCACCGCAGGGCGCACAGCCACCTCCCGTTCCACGCCAGCAATCCCGGGCGCGATACCCGCCCCGGCGCGAAACGAAACAGAAGCGTCAGCGGTTCACTCGGCCTGACGAAGTAGCAGGTACGCCGCCTCCAGGTGCACGATGCATTCGTCGGGCCGATGCGTTCGATGAATGAACCGAAGCTCCTCCGCGCGATCGCGGGTGAGTTTCAACAAATGCACCTGGCACATGAACTCCGGCAGCGCCCCATCGGCGTGCACGAACACTTTGCGCTGCAATGATTCCGGCATCACGGAACGACCGCACCTTTCACTGACACGAGCGAATCCGCCGCGAGCCCCTGCACCCACGGCTGCGCGATTCGTTCTCCTCAAAGGTGCACCGGCGGACGTGGTATCGCAACCGCACAATGCTCGGGCAGCGTTGGTGCGGTGTGGGTGTGGGCGTGTCGCGTTATCCGACCGTCGGTGGATGAAACGGTGGCCCGTCACGCGCTACCGTCGGCGGGACGGGAAAGGGACCGGGGTGCACGAATTCATCGACGCGCGGGGCGGAGGGTTCCGGGACGGCGCGATCTCGGGGCTTGTCGGAGCCGAATCGTGTTCGGGGACAACGGGTTTGCGTGCTCACCCGCGGAAGACGATCCGTCTCCCGCGCGCCCTGGGGGATGATCGGCATCGGGGACAGAGGCGGTCTCGAGGCATTTCCCCTGGTGGGCGGGTCATTTGGGGAAAGGCACCACGGGCGGCGGGGGTCGTCTCGCAGACTGGGGGCATGGCGAACTTTCCGAACGGTAGTTTCACCATCACCAACAACGACACCGGCCGTTGTCTGCGCGCGAGACTCGGCACCACGCATGACGTCAGCGACCACAAGGAGGGGACGAAGTATCTCCAGTACATCACCGACGAGCCGTGGCTCGAACTCGGTGAGCCCGACGGCAGCATCGCGACGGCCTGGCACCTCGACACCGGTGCGGAGCGGTTCGGGGGTCCGCGCAACCAGATCACCTCCACGGCGGTACGGGACTTGCAGAACATCGGGGACTTCTGCGTGTGGTTCCACACCGGGCGGACCTTCACCGACGGCGAGGAGGACACCGCCGACGACTACGAGGACCGGGCGCGCGCCCAACACAAGGCGAAGCGGAACCGGTCGCGGGCCCGCAGGCGCTATCTGGAGGAGTACATCGACTCGCTGGTCCCGAAGAAGTGGGCCGCCGCGCAGAAGACGCTGGACCGGTGGGAGCACTGGTGCGGGGTCTACGACTACCGGCGGTCCAGCGACAACGAGGACGCCTTCTGGGACGACTGCGCCAAGCACGGTCCCGGCACGATCACCGGCGACGACCGGACCGCGGTGGTCAAGGCCATCCAGGCATACGCCCGCGAGGCCGCCAAGGACGGGGTGCACATCGCCTCCGAATGGGGCCCGGCCGCCATGGGCAGCCGCCTGTGGGGCAACGGTGGCACCCGCGGCGGCGGGTCCAACTACGGGTGGGCCACCGACGGCACCCATATCTACGCCGCCGACGACAAGACCGTGTCCCCGGACACGAGCTACTGGACCGACCTCGACGGTCAGCTCGTCGGCCGCCCGAAGGGCGAACCCGGCCAGAACTGGACCATCGCGGCATGGACCCCGCCCGCGAAACCCACCGGCCCCAGCCGCGAGCAGATCCTGCTCACCGGACTGTTCGGCGGAGTGGGCCGCGCCCTGGGCATCAGCTGACCCCGGCCGCCGGGTGTGGCCACGCTCGGGGCGTGCCACATCCGGCGGCGGTGGGGGGAGAAAGGTCGGCGGCTCGCTCGTCGGCGGAAAGGTACCGCAGTGCACGAATTCACCAATGGCAGTTTGGTTTTCGAGGTGACCGACGTCCAACCGGCTGCGCCGAACGGGGAGACGGTGATCCTGCTGCACGGATTCCCCGAGGACCGGTGGTCCTGGTCCGGGCTGATCCCCGGGCTCACGAGCGCCGGATTCCGTTCGCTGGCACCGGATCTGCGCGGCTACTCGCCCCGGGCGCGACCGGCGGCCCGCTCGGCGTACACACTGCGGAAGCTGGCCGAGGACGTGCTCGCGCTCGCCGACGCGGCTCGGGCCGAGCGCGTCCATCTCGTCGGGCAGGATTGGGGTGCGGCGCTGGCGTGGTATCTGGCCGCGCGACGGCCCGATCGCGTACGGTCGCTGACGGCGCTGTCGGTGCCGCATCCGTACGCGTTCATGCGGGCGATGGTGACGAGTCCCCAGATCCTGCGGTCGTGGTACATGATCGCCAATCAACTGCCGTGGCTGCCGGAACTGGCCCTGTCGGTGAAGGATCAGACGGTCCGCGCGCTGATCCGGTCCGGCTTGGACGCCGAGTCCGCCGCCCGCTACGCCCAGCGGACGGATATGCGGGGGCCGGTGAACTGGTATCGGGCCATGCCGCTCAGCCTCACCCGGCCGGTGGGTTCGGTCGCGGTTCCGACGCTCTACATTCGGGGGGCGGAGGATCGGTACATCACTCGGGCGGCGGCGGAGTCCTGTCGGCGGTATGTGCGGGGGGCGTATCGGTTCGTGACGTTGTCGGGGGCGGGACATTGGCTGCCGGAACGGGATTGGGATCGGATTGGGCCGTTATTGGGGGAACATCTTGGGGGTGTTGTGGGGCGGTTGGACACTTCGGCGTGAATCTCGTTCAGCCGTTGAGTAATTCGAGATGGGTGGCGAATACCGTTGTGCGCCTCTTGAATACAGAAGCTTCTTCGGCGGCCCGGGGGCTCATGAGAGCTGGAGATCATGCTTGGGGGCAGGACGAAAGCTCGTACGCGGGGGCGAGTTCCCGCGCGGTGAGGCAGGTAGCCGCGGTTACGATGACCGATCCCTACTCGCTAGGGCCCGCAGCACGGTAGCCTCAGGCCAACGCTGGTCAACGCAGTAGTGGGAGACATGCAAATGGCACTACGGTTTCTGGGTGGATCGAGTGGCAAGAACGGGTCACCCCGGTTGTGGGAGACCGACAACGAATACATTTGGCAGGGCTACCCCGTCACCGATCCGGAGATGCTCGCCGAAATCGCTGTTCCTGAAGGCGAAATCGTAGTCCGGGTGCCGAAGTCGCTCGTGACCTACCTACCGAAGGGCGAGAATGGAGTTGCTGACTGACGAGCAATGGACGGGCCTGTACGGGTCCGTCACCCGTTCAGCTCTGCATCTCGAACTTCGCGACGTGTACGCGGTCCCCGACGAAACCGAGCGGATCGCGAAATGGCAAGCGGGACAACTGACGGAGACCGAGGATCGGGAATGGTGGGCGCCGTGGCTCGACATGACCCGCGCGATGGTTGCCCGCGGTGTCGACCTCCGGCGCGCCCGGATCGTGTCCGAACCGCTGTCGGACTACATCCATTACGAGTGGGCTACCACCCGAAACCCTGAAGGCGGCGAAGACGTCCGCTGGCTCCCTCGCCACAAAGCGACGGGCCTTCTCGTGCCGCCCGTCGACTTCTGGCTGTTCGACGACCGAGTGGTGTGGAACCACTTCGCGGGCAACGGCTCATGGGCGGGCAACGAGATCGTCCACGATCCGCGCGTCGTCAGGGCATGCCGGGAAGCATTCGAGTCGGTGTGGGAGGCGGCGACGCCGCACAACGAGTACAGGCCGCCGCTGAAGTGAGCAGCAGCGACGCGAGCCGCGCCCGTCAGGCGCTCGGCCACCGGCTGCGCGAAATCCGGCTCGACGCGCATCTCACCGCGCGGGAACTGGCCCGCCGAGCCGGTTGGAATCACACGAAGGTCTCCAAGCACGAGAACGGTCACCGTGTGCCGAGCGTCCAAGACCTGGAGCTGTGGTGTCGTGTCTGCGAGGCTACGGACCTGCTGCCCGATCTGGTCGCCGCCACACGCGAGATCGAGAAGATGTACGTGCAGCTCCGACGGCTGCACCGAACCGGCACCACCCGCTATCAGCAGCAGGTCCTCGAAGAGGAGCGACAAGCCAAGCGACACAAGGTCTTCTGCGTGTCCCTCATCCCCGGTCCAGCCCAAACAGCACAGTACGCGACGTCGATCCTCAGCGACATCGCAGCGCTGAACGGCTACCCCGCGGCGGACGTGGCCGAGACTGTGCAGGTGCGGATGGAGCGCGCTGAACTGCTGCGCACCTCTCGCGTGTTCCACATGATTCTCAGCGAGAACGCCTTACGGGCCGCGGTTGTCCCCGACGATGTGGCGGCGGGGCAACTGGAGCACCTGCGAGAGATCATGGACCTTCCGCGTGTGCGGCTCGGTGTTCTGCCGCAACGTGTTCGGCAACATCCGCCGTTGTGCGAATTCTGGATCACCGACGACGCCGAGGTCGAGATCGAAACCTATTCGGCGATTCTGAGAATTGAACAGCCCGGCGAAATCGCCGTCTATCGTGGCCTGTTCGAGCATTACGCGCAGCGAGCTGTTTACGGCTCGAAGGCTCGCGTCCTCATCGACCGCGCGTTGACCGACCTTCGTCAACATCGGTCAACTTCGTAGACCTCGCCTGTCCGGACTGCCTACCGTTCGAACTGGCCCCGCCGAGCACGATGCGACAGAACTCACCGGCGGCGGGTGCCGTCCATTCAGAGCAGCCCGACAGACCGAGGTGAGCAGCATGGGATTCGGCAACGCCGACGCGCACGAGATCATGCGACTCCACCTGGATTGCAGCGTCGAATAGTGCGCGCGGAAGCGTGCCAACCAGAACCGAAATCACAAGGGGGACATCATGATCGTTCGTATCGTAATCGCCGCCTGCGCTCTGGTCGCCGCCGCGACCGGCACTGCCGCCGCCGAGCCCAACTACCAGGCGGCCGACAAGATCACCTGCTTCCTGCACGTCGACCCGCCCTACAAGACCGGGCACGGCTCGCTCGCCCCGATCAATTTCGGGTGGAAAACCCACTGCACCGGACGCCCGACACTGCGTAGCATCACCGCGAGACTGTGGCGGTACGACCTCACCCGAGGCGAGTACTACCTGCACAGCGAACGGACCGACACGTCCACCGAGCCCGACCTGGAAACGCTCTATTCGGCGTCGTGCAGCGACAGGGGCATCCTGTACCAGTTCCACATCGAGGTCATTTACAGCGGATTCTACGGAGAGTGGGATCATGCCGATGAGAACAGCGATCCCGTCGCGCTGATCTGCTGACCACACACAGAAGGGCTGATCATGGACACCCTGACCCCCGCCGTCGCGGTGGCCGTCGATGCTCTGCGAGACGCGGACCGGGAATTCGCGCCGGTCGGCGTCATCGACCGGGGCGGTGTTGTGGCCGTTCTCGTCGAGGGGAGCATGTCCCGCACGATGGTGTTCGTCCAACACCGGGACGACGCCTGGATCACGCTGGGCTCGATCGTCGGGAGTTACCGCGTCGATCGCCCGCGCGCCGCCCGCACGCCGGACCGGATGGCGCTGTCGAAGATGGCGACCAAGTCAGCGACTGACCCCGACGGGGTGGGCTGGTACGCCGTAACAGGTCTCGCCGCCGAGGATGCCGAATCCGTCACGCTCACATCCGAACTCGACGAGCACATCGCGCCCATCGACCGACAAGGCCGCGCCTTCGCCGTGGTCCGTGCCCGTCCGGGCGAGCGGCCGAAGGTCACGGTTCGCACGCGGGACGGGCGCACCGTCTCGGCCGGGGTCGCCCGGGCGTAATTGATCAACCGTTGAGTAATTCGAGATGGGCCGCGAATGTGGTTGTGAGACTTTCGAGTACAGCAGCACCCTTGGTGGCCGTGGCCAGCGAGGGGCGGCCGATGATGCCTGTGGCTGTGTAGCCCTGCATACCGGTCAGGAGGAGGTGGGGGCGGTTGGGGGCGTCGTGGTCGGCGTCGCGCCAGCTCTCGCCGACGAGATCCGGGCGGGCGTGGAGGAGGATCGAGGTTTCCAGTTCACCGCCGTGCATATCGTCGTGACCGTTGGTGCTCATCCCCGCGTGCTCGCGCGCCGCGTTCCACTCGTCCTTGCCGGGGAACAAGGTGACACGACGGCCGTCGACATTGGCCTGACGAGTCACATTAGACAGCACGTAGTTTCCGCCGTGGCCGTTCACCAAGACCAGTTTGTGGATGCCGGAGCGCCCGAGGGAGGCGCGGATATCCTCGATGACGGCCATCAGGGTGGCGGCACCGATGCTGACCGTACCGGCGAAGCCCTCGTGCTCGTGGGAGCAGGAGATGGTGATCGGGGGCAGGAGGAACAACTCGTACGCGTTCGCGAGTTCCCGCGCGATGAGGCACGCGATCGCGGTGTCGGTGATCAGGGGCAGATGGTCACCGTGCTGCTCGAAGCTGCCCACGGGCAGAACTGCCACGGACGCAGTGCGTTTCGCTTCGTCATGGGATGTGGCTGTGGTGATCAGGTCCACTCGTTTCTCCTTGCCGTCGGTAACGGCGTGCGCAGGGTTCTTTGTAGCTTACGGTCGAGTTCACGGGCATAACCCGCGAGTCCTGCTCGTGCTAGTTCTTCGATCCCACGCCGCAACTGACGGGCGATGCGGTTGGAACGAGTGTCCGCAAGGATGGTCAGCGAGTGACCCGCGACTTCCAAAGCTTCGTCGGCCTGCGCCAGGCTGGCATGCGTTACAGCGAGTCTCGCCAACCCCACCCCCAGATCTCGACGATTGCCCGGCTTCCAGTCCGAGAGCCCGGCTCGCAGAACCTCCAACGCCGCGGCAGGTCGGCCGAGTTCAACCCAGCAATGGGCGGCCTCCATCGCGATGTAGCCAGTAGTGCAATAGGCAGCCATGTCGACCGGAAGCCGGTCGCCTGGAGCGGCCGCGAACGCATGTGCTTGATCCAAGGAACGGGCGCACGCATCGCGATCGCCGGTTAAGGCGTACCCATGCGCTAGTTGACGGAGCGCGACTGCGCGGAGGCGCGGGGGCAAGGAGCTCGAGTTGGTCAACGCCGCCCTGGCGAAAACCGTTGCGACTTCCGGCTTTCGAGCGTCACTTGCGATGTTGCTCTTTCGCATTCGCAAATAGGACAAAAGGTGAACATCCCCCCGTCCCTCCGCCAGTTCCAACGCAGCATTCGACCAAGACATGGCAGACGATAGGTCCCCGGCATCCTGCTGTAACCACCCCATGAACTCGGCGTACCGAGCAGACACGTACAACAGCCTCTCACGGGTGCGCCCGCGGCTGCCGATCATCACTTGATCTATAAAGATCATTTGCTGCTCCACTACCGGTATCAAAAGGTGCGGCCCTTTCATCATGTCGGTTGCCGCATATTGCTCCAATGACGCCAGCAACGAATCTACAAGGGGCTGCTCGATCAATGCGCTCGCCGCGGGGACAGCATCACCACCAGGCAGCCGGATCTGCTCGACCGGCGTACCAGCGATCATTGCAGACGGCGGTTGGTCCTCGTCGACGTCGAACCACAGCAGTGCGGACGGAATATTCAGTTGCCGAGCGTAGCGAGAGAGCGTGTCCAGATCGCGAATCTTGCTTCTACCGTTTTCGATTCGGCTGAGCTGCCCCTGGCTGATTCCCAGATGGCGAGCGACTTCGGCCTGCGACAGCGGTCTGTGACCGTGCGCGGCGTGATGTCGATACGCCCGGACCACAGCACCCATGTCCTTCGCGACGAGCGCATCGTACAGTTGCCCACGTCGCCACGCTTCAGCTGGAAGAGCAGGCGCGCGTCGGTGCGCACGCCGACACGGCGTGCAACGTGTTTCACGATTATCGCGCGCCAGTCGTGTCCCGCACTCTCCGCAGTACCGAACTCCGGGGTACGCCATGGGCTTTCGTCCTCGCCGTCATGTTCGCTGCCGTTGCCGTGCCGTACGCAAACAGAGTAGCCGATTGTGGCGGAACTGCTTTCGAGAATATGCACGTGACGCATAGACCTCATGCGGGCATCGGCGAAACCAGGCTGGCCGCCCGACCTATCGTCGCTACATCGCAGCGGATGTCCAAAGCCTCTCGGACGTAGAGGCGCGGCGTCGATGCGACAACGCACCGGAATACTCAAACCCAGGGGTCGAGGAAATTGCCGGGAAGCATGCAGCGCCATCTTGTCGTCGACTTCGGTCTTCCTGGACTCCCGGTCCAGCATTACCGTGCCGAGGAAAGTGCAGCACTTGTCTTCGCTTCGGAAGCAATGCGGCAACAGCTCGCGCGGGTGACCGTCGATGATCGAGTGACCCCGGACATGAAACCGCTTCCCTATCAACGTCTCTTTCTGACTTTAGAGAGTCAGTTGGCGGACGGAACGCAAGTTATCCGACAAGGAAAGGACGCACAATGACTGCAATGGGTTCGACGCTCGCGCGGAGGGCGCTCGGCAGGAAGCTCCATGTGTTGCGAAAGAGAGCCGACGTCAGCCAAGCGCGCGCCGCTGCCGTTCTCGGGATCTCATCACAGACCATGGGTCGCCTGGAAGAGGGGCTGTCGGCGCGGTCGGCGAGTGACCTCTACATGAATACTCTCTGTGACCTCTACCGAGCCTCCGACAACGAACGGCGGTTGGTTTTGGCGCTGGCGTACGAGACTCGCCTGAATGCGAAATACGGCGGCGGCTGGTGGCGAGCTCAGCTGGACCGGACGATTGCCGATTTCGATCCGTACGCGGCCTTGGAGGATGCGGCCGTCCGACTGACCGCGTGGGGGGTCATCGTATTGCCCGCCATCGTTCGCACTCCCGACTACTGCCGAGCTGTGGCCTGGACTCGGTCTCCGAACGCGCCCACCGAGGAGATCGAGGAGTGGATTCAGCGGGAGACGAAGCGACAACGGCGACTGGAGGATTCGACGTTCGATATCGAGATCTTCGTGTCGGAGGCCGCGCTGCGCGAGGAATGGGGTGGCCCGGCGGTGATGGCCGAGCAGCGCCGGTATCTGGCCGAGATCGGGGAGCGCGCCAATGTTTGCATTCGCATCGTCCCGTATGCCGCCCGCAGTCATATCGGGGCGCTGGTCGGACCGTTCTCGTTTCTGACGTTCCCGATGATGCCGAAAACCCGGATGACTCAGCCTCCCGTCGTCCACATCGAGGCGTACGCCGGAGACCTCTACCTCGAACGCGCCGAGGAGATCTGTCACTACGGGTCCGCGATCACCGAGCTTCGACGGATCGCTTCGAGCGAAATAGATTCCAGGTCAATGCTTTTGAGGTTGTAGGCGCCTACAACCTCGTTCACGCTCCGGTGAACCGACGCGGACCACCTAGGCGGGAGTGGTCCGGCCGTTGGAGGACTCGGTTCGATTCGCCTCCAGTACCGAGTGATTGGCGTGGATCAGGTTGGTCGGGTCCCACTGGCGCTTCGCGGAGCGGAGGCGGTTCAAATCAGGGCCGAACAGAGGGGCGGGATCGGTGGGGGTTTCGGTGAAGCTTGCGGACGCGCGGTTGGAGTGGGCGGGGGCGACGGCGGTTGTCAGGGCGTCGAAGGCAATCGTGGCGGCGGGGCGGGCCACCGGGTGGGGGGTGACGGCCACGGCGAACAGGAGGGCTTTCGAGCCGGAGGTTGGTCCTGCGAAACGGTCCAGGGCGCCGCCCAATTGGCGTAGTTCGAGCGAGGTTAGGGTGGTGGCAGGGCCGGTGGTGACGGCGGCGGCTAGGGCGTCCAGGACCTCGGCGGGGAGGTCGCGTAGTAGGGCGCTGTGGCCGAGGGCGGGGACGGGGGTCGGTGGGTCCATGTGCAGGGCGGCCAGGGCCGGTGGTGTCGCGGGGGCGAAAGTGTCTGTGTGGGGGGACAATTCGCGTAGGGGTGTTAGTAAGGTGTTGGCCTCGGCCGCGCTGGCCTGGATCACGGCCTCGATGACGGTGAAGGCGCGTCCGGCGAATTGCGGTGGGACGTCGGGGGTTTCGGGGAAGCGGAGGACACGCGCTACGGAGGTCACCGTTTCGGGGGTCGTCGCCGTCCAGGCGTTCCAGGCTCGGAAGACCTCGCGGGCGGATGTCGCGGGCCAGAACAGCGCACCGGCGAACAGGTCGTCGAAGACGTGCAGCCGCAGCGTGACCGCGGTGACGACGGCGATATCCGCGCCGGAGAGCACCATGTCGAACAGTTCCTCGCCCGCCCGGACGGTGCGCGAAACACCCTCTGGCGTAACCAGTTCCAACTCTAGGACCGAGGCGGCGGCCGGGCCGTGTGAGCGGGCGAACCAGCCGAGTCCGCCGCCGAGCACGAGACCGACCACGCCGACGCCGGGGGCGCAGCCGCCGATGGGGGCGAGTCCGGCGGTCGCCGCCGCGGCCGTCAGGTCGCCCCATCGGACTCCGGCGCCGACGCGGGCGCGGCGTTCGGGTGGATCGATGTCGATGTGGTCTATTGCGTTGGTGCGCAACAGGATCGATCGGGAGAGGTCGCCGAGCGGACCGGCGTTGTGGCCCGTGGACTGGGGCGCCACCCGGAGGCCCAGGGCGGCGGCCGTGCGCACGGTGAGTTCCACGTCGTGGCGGTTCGTCGCGGTGACGACGGCGAAGGGGTGTTGGTCGGCCAGCAGTTGCCAGGCGGTGCGGGCCTCGTCCCATGTCGGGTCGTCGGGGGTGGTCACGCGGCCGAAGAGGGCGGTGGTCAGGGCATCGAGGGTGGCGGTGGTCATGATTCTCCGTGGCGTATTCGGGCAGGGGAGGTCGACCGATTCGCGAATCGGTTGCGGCAGTGGTAAATCGACGGGGGGCGGGTGATCAGGACGGCTGCGACGCGGTGTCGCGCAGCGCGTCGGCGACGATGTCGTGGACGGCGTCCGGGCCGGGAGACGTGCGGATCGCCGCGCCGATCTCCTTGGCGCGCAAGCGATATCGTTCGTCGGTGAGCAGGGTCCGCACGGCGGTGGCGATCCTGCGGGGCGGCGGAGTGTCGGTGCGCAGATCGATGCCGACGCCGGACCAGGACACCCGCGCGCTCACCTCGGTCTTGTCCTCGGTGCGACCGGCGACGACGATCGGCACGCCGTGCTCGAGCGCGTAGTGCACCCCGCCGTAACCGCCATTGGTGACGAAGACGTCGGTGCGCGGCAAAAGCTTGTCGTAGGGCAGGAATTCGGCGACGCGCACATTGGCGGGCAGGTCGCGCGGCAGCGTGTCGAGCGCGCGGCCGCCGGTGCTGACCACCACGGTGACGTTCTCGTCCGCGAGCGCGCGCACGGTGGGTTCGATGAGATTCCAGGCGCCGGTGGCGACCGTGCCCTGGGTGACGTGCACGACGCGGCGGCCGTCGTCCAGATCGCCCCACCACTCCGGCACCGGCACATCCGACGGCCGCGACCGAGCCACGGGACCGACGAAACGCACGGTCTCGGGCAGGCCCGCACGCGGGTACTCGAACTCGGGGACGGTGAACTGCACGAGCCGGTCGGCTCCGGCGGGCCAATCGAGGAAGAACCGCTTCAGGCCGCGCCCGGTCTCGGCCCGCGCGATCTCGTCCGCGAAACGTTGCACCGGCGCGAAGACCCCTCGCTCCGCGCCGACGGTGAGCACGGCGTTGCGCAGACGGCCCAGTCGACCCGGCATCGGCTTGATGCCGAGACCGAAGGGGGCCACATCCGGATGTTTCAGGGCAAGCGGGAGGATGCCGAGATTCACCAGCAGCGGGCGTTCCGCGCGCGGGAGTCCGCTGAGCACCGCGGCGGCGGCGAACATGGACTCGGCGAGCACGGCGTCGGCCGGTTCCGTCGCGAGCGCTTGCCGCACCGCGCGCAGTTGCGCGGGCACCGGGCGAAGGAAGATCTCGATCATGTCGTAGCGAATGCCCGCGGGCCCGGACAGCCCGCGCCGACCCGGGAAGGCCGCGTCGATATCGCGATCGTCGTAGTCGGCCTCGGCCGGGAGCGGCAGGAAGTCCGCGCCGGTGGCGAGCACCTCGTCGCGGAACCGCTGCCCGGTCAGCACGCGCACGCGGTCCCCCGCCGCGATCAGGGCCTGCGCGACGGCCAGGAGAGGGGTGACATGGCTGCGCACCGGAGTGGCGGCGAGAAGTACGGAAATCATGTGCGGAGCTTCCGGGGAAGTAAGATTGATGACACCGCTGAAGTATTCACTACCCTGCCAGGTTAGTCAATTAGGAAGTCGATGCCCGACAAGACCACTCCCCGCACCTACCGATCCGCCCTGCGTAGCGAACAGGCCGCCGCGACCCGCCGCCGCGTCCTCGAGGCCGCCGCCGCCTGCTTCGTCGAGAAGGGTTACAGCGGAACGTCATTGCCCGACATCGGAACTCGTGCGGGCGTGTCGACCGAGACCGTGAAGGCCAACGGCCCCAAACGCAATCTGCTCCTGGGCGCGTTCGAGCAGGCGTTCGCCGGTGCCGAGGGCGATACGCCGGTGGCCGACAGCGAGGCCGCGGCCGGTATCACCGAGATCACCGACAACGACGAATTCCTCCGCGCCACAGCGGCTTTCGTCGCCGCGGCGAACGCCCGCACGAGTGTGCTGTGGACGGAGTTCCTGAGCGCGGCCACGACCGATCCGGCGGTGGCGGAGGCGCTGGACGGCCTGCTGGCCCGGCGCAGACAGGACTATCGCGGGGTCGTCGCGATGCTCGTCGAGCGCGGAATCGCCCATCCGGAAACGGATATCGAGACCGGGGCCGATGAGTTGTCGTTCCTCTGGTCACCGGAGAGCCACCAGCAGTTGGTGTTGCAGGGTGGGTGGAGTATGGGGCGGTACGAGGAGTGGCTGGCGGGAGTGGTGCGTCGGCAGTTCGGGAGTCGGCGGTAGGGATTCCACCGCTCGTCGTCGCGGTTCCACAGGCTCTACCTGGGCCCACCACGACGTCCCGGACGGTCGTCCTGACTTAGCATCGACGGTGTGGCGCCTGCTGAACAGCCTTCGGGACCGACTGCCGAATCGGGGGCGGGGGGTGGCCCGCGCCGGGGGACGAAGGGGGACGGGGCGCGGCGGGGGCGGACGACGCGGTTGTCGTACGACGATTGGGTGGACGGGGCGTTGGCGTTGCTGGCTCGGGAAGGGGTGGGGGCGATTCGGATTCCGCGGTTGTGTGCGGAACTCGGGGTCACCAAGGGCAGCTTCTATTGGCATTTCGATGACATCCAGCAGCTCATGGCGGCGATGGCCGATCGGTGGAGCGCGGTGCAGAGCGATGCCGTGCGGGCGCTCGGGGCGCTGGACTCGATTCCCGTCGAGCAGCGCATCGAGCAGATGACCTCACTGCTGGTCGATCAGAGCACCTGGATCGTGGAGGCGACGGTGCGGGAATGGGCCCGCACCGACGCCAAGGTGGCCGAGGCCGTCAAGGCGTTGGAGCGCAAGGTCTTCGACATCATGCAGCAGATCATGCTCGACCTCGGCTTCGACCAGACCCAGGCCCGCGTCCGCGCGGGAGCGATGGTCTACCTCGGCATCGGGCTCATCCACGGCCGCGACAGCATGCCGACGCCCACCACCGAGGAGGCGCAGGCGGTGATCAATCTGCTGCTCACGCCGCAGGCGTAGCGGTCTCGCCTAACGGAGTGTGGACGCGTCCGTTGCGGCTGAAGGACGCGATCAGCGAATCGGTACGGGACTGGGTGACGAATGTGGACGAGACCCACTACCTGTTCGGCACCGCCGCCGGACCCGCCCCGTACCCGCGGATCGTGCGCGACTTCCAGACGGTGATCGGGACCGAGGCCCGCGCGCAGCTGCTGAGAACCGAAGGGCGGCTGCCGGATTGCGTGCTGGCCTGTGTCGGCGGGGGCAGCAACGCCATCGGGGTGTTCCACGCCTTCGTCGACGATCCGGGCGTCCGGCTCCTCGGCGTGGAGGCGGCGGGCCGGGGCATGAGCACCGGGCAGCACGCGGCGACGCTGGCGGCGGGCACCCCCGGCGAGATGGACGGTGCCTTCAGCTACCTGTTGCAGGACGAGGACGGCCAGATCGCCGAAACCCACAGCATCGCGGCCGGTTTGGACTATCCGGGCGTCGGTCCCGAACTGAGTTATCTCAAGGACTCCGGACGCGTCGAGTACCACACCGCCACCGATGCCACCGCCCTGCGCGGGATGCGCGCCCTCGCCCGCACCGAGGGCATCCTCCCCGCCCTCGAATCCGCCCACGCCCTCGGCCATCTCATGGAACTCGCCGAGCGGAACGACCTCGCGGCGGGCGCGCTGGTGCTGGTGTGCCTGTCCGGGCGCGGGGAGAAGGACCTCGCCGTGGCGGCGGAGGCGCTCGGGTTGGCTTGACCGCCAATTCCCGTACGTGGACGACAATTCGCCGCGAGAACAGGTTCGCCGGGAGGTGTCCTACCGCGTGGTGGAATTCCTGTCATCCGCACGACGGATGGTTCGTCGCCATTTCTTTTGCCATTCTGTTTCCCGGGAACATCGAATGCACCCGGAGGAAGAAATGATGTACGGCGGTAATAGATCCAGGACCGGTCGGTATTTCGCGGCGGCGGTCGCGCTCGCGGTGATCGGCTTCGGCGCGGCGGGCGCGAACGCCGCGCCGAACAGCGGGAGCGGGGGTAGCAGCGATACCGGTAGCGGCGGTACCGGCAGTTTCGGGACGGGCAGTTTCGGGGGTGGTCCCGGACAGTCGGCGCCCCCGACGCAACACTGCAATGAGTCCACGAAATCCGGCGGGGCCGGGGTCACGGAGACGATTCATCAGCTGGGCCGCAGCGGGCCGACGTCATTCGTGCTGAGTTACGAGACCGAGAACATCCCGGACATGATCCAGGTGTTCTACGAAGGGACTCAGGTCCTCAACACCGGCTACGTGGGCGACGACATCAACGAGGGCACCGGGTCGGCGCGGGTGACGCTGCCGCCGGGGACCGCGACCTCGGTGACCGTCCGGGTCACGGGCCCGGCCGACACCGTCTGGAGTTACGTCGTCCATTGCCCGGCGTGACATCAGATCTCGTCGAGGCCGATGTACCCGTCCTGCAACGCGCGGGCCAGCAGCGCCGCCTTGGTGGACGCCGGTCGGCCCGCGCGACTGTATTTCTCGCGAATTCGAGTGATATGGGTATTCACCGTGCCCGGTGAAATGTAGAGGCGTCGACACACATCGCTCTTGGTGTCGCTGAGAATCCAGGCGAGCAGAACCTCGACTTCGCGACTGCTGAGCATCGGTGTGGCGGGGGTGGCACAACCGTAGGTGAATTCGGGCACGGCACTTCCTGTTCCGAGAAAACCAACCGCGTCGCCGACCCCGGCTCGACCACGCATGCCGAGAATGCTACTCATTCGCCGGGCGGGCCGGACGATTACCGTCCGACACGCCCGGCACTCTCGAAAAGAAGGGACTTCAGTCCCCCAGAATTTCGGCCAGCCGATGCCACCGCCGATGCCGGTGCCGGAACATGAGCCGGACGAACAATCGCGTCGGCGCAGCCCGCCAGCCGTCATCGATTTCGATCTCGTCGGTGTACCGGCAGTGCTCGGCGTCGACCGGTTCGAAGATCAGGCGATGGTTCCAGGTGCGCACCGGGCCGCCGTGCTCCTCGGTGCGGATCTCGTACGGGTCCAGCCGCACGACCGTCAGGTGATGCCGCCAGGAGGGGAGCACGCCGAACCACCACAACCGCGCCGACCCCCGCGTCCCGACGGCGAGGCGGCCGGACACCTCGAGGCCGCGGAAGCGGACGACCGGGCTCAGCACATAGCGCAGCAGGGCGGGTTTGCGCGCGAGGTCGGCGACCGTCGCCGCGGGCAGCGGCAGCACCGTGGTGCGGGTGAGCGTCGCCATCGGTTCACCCCGCGGTCGCCGCGCCGATGCGCCAGTCGCCCGTGGCGTGCTGATGCCGCCAGAATTCGGCGAAACGTCCCTCGGCGGAGAGCAATTCGTCGATCGTGCCGTCCTCGACGACGCGGCCCTCGTCGAGGAACAGCACCCGGTCCGCGGTGCGGATGCTGGCCAGGCGATGGGCGACGATGACGCGGGTGCGCGGGGCCGGGTCGGCGGTGAGGGCGCGCACCACGGCGGCCTCGTTCTCGGTGTCCAGCGCGCTGGTGGCCTCGTCGATGAGCAGGATCGGCGCCGGTTTGAGCAGGGCGCGGGCGATCGAGACCCGTTGCCGCTCACCGCCGGACAGGGCGGTGCCCGCCTCGCCCGCGCGGGTGTCCCAGCCGTCGGGCAGCCGCTCGGTGAGATCGTCGACGCGGGCCAGCGCGGCGACGGTGTCGAGGGATTCCGCGCTCGCCCCGGGATGTCCGGCGCGGACATTGTCGCGGATGGTCCCGTCGAACAGGTACGGATGCTGGAACACCACGCTCACCAGCGCGCGTCGCGTGTCGACATCCAGTGTGGCGCAATCGGTTCCGTCGACCAGGACGCTGCCGCTGGTCGGGGTGTGCAGTCCGGCCAGCAGCGCGAGCAGGGTCGATTTCCCGGAGCCGGAGGGGCCGACGATCGCGGTGGTGGTGCCCGCCGCGAGGGTCAGATCGATGCCGTCGAGCACGGGCGCGTCGTCGCCGTAACGGAAGCCCACACCGCGCAATTCGATCCGTGGCGCGGTGTCCGGCCGGACGGACGCGTCGCCGCCGACCTGACCGGGTGCGGCGATCACCGCGCCCAGACGGCCCAGAACCATTGCGGCCGTTTCGATTCCGGGGGCGAGCTCACTGAGCGTGGTGAACGCCTCCAGATACCGGGCGATGACGACGATGAGCGCGACCGCCTGCGCCACCTCGAGGTCGCCGCGCACGGTGAGCGCAGCCGTGGTCCCGGCCAGCACCACCAGCGCGATCTGACTGGCGAGGGTGAACAGCAGCTGTCCGGGGATCTGCATGAACAGCACCCGCACGGTCGCGGCGTGCTGGGCGGCGAGCGCGGCCCCGGCGTGGCTGCGGGCGGGTTCGACCCGGCGCGCGGCGCGCAGAGCCGGTTGGGTGCGGGCGAATTCGATGAGGCGTTCGGTGAGCGCGCTGTTGCTCTCCGCGGCGACCCGATCGGCCCCGCGCCCGGACCGCCCGGCGGCCCAGAAGGCCCCCAACAGCACCGGAACCCCGGCCAGCGCCGCCAGCCCCAGCGGCCACGCGAACGCGAACAGCGCGATCGCGATGGCGATCGGCAGCAGCACCGCACCCAGCAGCGGGGTGACCAGATAGATGACCACGCCGACCAGATCGGGTCCGGTGGCGGCGATGGCCTGCCGCGCGGTGGCCACATTGTCGGCGGTGAACCAGGTCAGCCGGGTACCGGCGAGCTGATCGGCGACGCGGTGCTGGGCGTGGTCGAGCAGTCCGAAACCGAGCCCGAAACCGAGGCGGGACACCACCGCGTCGATTGCCCAGCCCGCCACGGTGACCGCGGCCAGCGCGCCCAGCCACGGCCACGCGTCGGCGGGCCGGTCGCCGAACAGCGCGCCGATCAGCGGGACCAGCAGCACGGCGCCGGCCGCGCGCAGCGCGACGCCGACGACGGTCAGCGCGAGGTGAATCCCGAAGGCGCGGCGGCTGTTCGGGGGCAGCAGGGCCAGCAGGGTGCGGATCATCGGAGCGCCTCCTCGGCGGTGCGGGCGTCCCAGAGGAGGCGGTAGCGGCCGTCGCGGGCGAGCAGTTCGTCGTGGGCGCCGGTCTCGGCGATCGCGCCGCGCTCGAGCACGACGATGCGGTCCGCGGCGGTGATGGTGTGCAGCCGGTGCGCGATGACCAGCACGGTGCGTCCGGCGGTGAGCCGGTTGAGGGCTTGCTGCACCTGGTATTCCGATTCGGGGTCGGCGAAGGCGGTCGCCTCGTCGAGCACGAGCACCGGGGTGTCGGCGAGAAGCGCGCGGGCGATGGTGAGGCGTTGACGCTCGCCGCCCGACAGCGCCGCGTCCGCGCCGAGAACCGTGTCGTAGCCGTTCGGCAACCGCAGGACGCGGTCGTGGATGTGCGCGGCGCGGGCCGCGGCCACGATCCGCTCGTCGGTGGCGTCGGGGACCGCGAGCGCGATGTTCTCCCGCACGGTGCCGCGCACGAGTTGGGTGTCCTGGAAGACGAATCCGACGCGGCGGTACAGCTCGTCGGCGGTCAGCTCGCGCACGTCGCGCCCGCCGACGCGGAGGGCGCCGTCGTCGATGTCGTGGAAGCGGGCGAGCAAAGCGGCCAGCGTGGATTTGCCGGAGCCGGACGGGCCGACGAGCGCGGTGACCGTGCCGGGTTCGAGGGTGAGGGAGACGTCGCGGATCACCGGGACGCCCGCGCGATACGAGAAGGTGACTCGATCGAACTCGACTGTGCCCGGATGTGCTTGCGCGGCAGCGGTTTCCAGGTTCTCGCGCACGGTGAGTTCGGGTTCGTCGAGGGTGACCTGGAGACGGCGGGCGGCGAGCAGGCCGGTGCGCAGGCCGCCGAGGCCGTAACCGACGCCGAGCAGCCGCGCGCCGAAGGTGGTGCCCAGCAACAGGAACGGCAGCAGGGTCACCGGCCGCATCCCGCCGGAGGTGACGAACAGGGTGCCGAATCCGGTGATGAGCAGCAGGAACGTCGCCGGACGGGTGGCGAGGTCGATGAGGGTCTTCTTGCCCGTGAACGGGCGCTGCCAGTCGTCGAGGAAGCGGATGTACTCCCCCAGCCGCGCCCGGAACGGCGAGGCCGCCGCGCCGCCGAACACGCGGATCACCGGCTGGCCGTCCAGATAGGCGGCGGCCTCGGTGTTCATCCGCTCGGCCCAGCGCGCGGCCTGCGCGGTGCGCGGCCCCGACTGCACGACCATGATGGCGGTGGTCACGATGTACACGAGCACCGGCACGAACAGCAGCAGTGCCAGCCGCCAGTCCACCGCGAACAGGTAGACCAGCACCGCGAGCGGGGCGACGACCGCGGCCACCGCGTCGGGCACGGCGTGGGTGACCAGGTAGTGCAGGGCGAGGGTGTCGTCCTGGACGATCTGCTTGACCTGGCCGGAGCCGCGAGCGGTGAACCAGCCCAACGGGACTCGCGACAGCTTCTCGAGCAGTCGCCGGCGCAGGGCGCGGGCGAAGCGGGCATCGACGGCGTGCGTCCACAGCATGAGCGCCGAGCCCAGCAGCGCGCCCGCGCCGAGCACGCCGACCGCCCAACCGCCGACGGCCCACAGCTCGGCGGCGGGAGCGCCGTCGAGCATGCGGCGCGCCAGCTCCACCAGCAGCACGTAGGGCGCGAGCTGGACGAGGGTGATGATCGCCTGTAAGACGCCCACGGCCACGAGTGTCGGTTTCAGCGGTGCCAGCAGCCGCCCCGCGGCCTGGGCGCGCCAGCGGCCCTTCGCCGGGACAGGTTGTGCGGCAACGGGTTCGGCGGCCGGTTCCGCCGGGACCTCTTCGGTGGTGGTCGCGCGCAGGGTGCCCATGGCGCGGCCGTAGTACCAGTACGCCTGCGCGTGCACCTCGGATTTGGGGAAGCCGAATTCGTCGCGCAGCCGGGTGCGGAGGTGTTTGAGCGAGCCCGATTCCGGCGTGACCCAGGCGTACCAGTCCGACCAGTCCCGGGCCTCGAGCGCGGCCGCGAGCGAGCCGGGACCGCGACGGGGCACCCAATGGGTGTGCAGCAGAGGGTGATCCGGCAGCGGGATGAGCCGGTCGGTCTCGTCGTGTTCCTCGAGGTACAGCTCGACGGGCACGTCCGCAGGGATCACCGCGAGAATGGACGCGAGCGCGGGCATGGCCGCGGCGTCGCCGATGAGCAGGTATCCGGCCGGGGGTTCGTCCGGAACGGTGAACGGGGCGGAGCCCATGGATGTCACCGCGATCGTGTTGCCCGGCCGCGCGTCCTGCGCCCACAGGGTCGCGGGCCCGGCCGGTTCGTGGATGACGATGTCGATCGCGAATTCGCCCGTGGCGGGGTCGGATTCCGAAAGGGTGTACGCCCGTTGATGTTCGGCGTCCCCGCCGTCCGGGTCGGGGAACCAGAACCGCAGCCACGCGGCCGGGCCGGGTACCACGTCCTCGAACAGGGTGGGCGATGTCATCCGCACCCGCAGGTACCGCGGCGCCAGCAACCGCGTCGCGACGACGGTCGCGACATGATCGCGCGCGCCGAAGCCCCGCAGCACCGCGCCCTGAAAACCCCGCCGTGCCATCAGAATTCCTTTCCTGCCGCGGACGGCTCCGCGACGATCTCGGTCCGGGAGTCGCCGCCCCCCGCCCCGAGGTCGCGCCCATCAACTAAGGGCAGACTAACCTTATTTCGATCCGCGGGCAACGGCGTCGGGGCGGCCGGGACCAGCGAACTTCGCGCGGATCGGTTCGGTAGGGTCGCGAAAGGTCCGTTGACTTTCGGGGCCGGAGGAGGCGTGGGTGATGGTCGTCGGGCGGGAGAGCGAGCTCGAGGAGTTGCGGGCGTTGGTGGACCGGCCCGGGGAGCGGGCGGGGGTGCTCGTTCGGGGGGTGGCGGGGATCGGGAAGTCGGCGTTGGTGGGTGAGGTGGTGGCGGGGCTCGCGGGGGTGCGGGTGTTGCGGACGGTGGGGGTGGAGAGGGAACGGCAGTACGGGTATGCGGGGTTGCAGCGGTTGTTGTATCCGGTGCGGCGGGAGTTCGGGCGGCTGGTGGGGCGGCAAAGTGACGCGCTCGCAAGGGCTTTCGGGGTGGTGGAGGAGGAGCCGTCGGGGTATCTG
Source organism: Nocardia sp. NPDC004068 (assembly GCF_042874315.1). NCBI lineage: Bacteria > Bacillati > Actinomycetota > Actinomycetes > Mycobacteriales > Nocardiaceae > Nocardia > Nocardia sp. NPDC004068. Next base: position 699,079 of record NZ_JBIAMW010000001.1, on the reverse strand, counting down.
GTGGGGTTGGCGACATTGTCGTTGTTGTCCGAGGTGGCCGAGGAGTGGCCGGTGCTGGTGGTGGCCGAGGATGTGCAGTGGCTGGACGAGGCGAGTGCGGAGGTGCTGGCGTTCGTGGCGCGGCGGGTGGCGGAGGAGCCGATCGTGGTCGTCGCCACCGTGCGGGACGGGGCCGAAACGCCCTTGGCGGACGCGGGTTTGGGGTCGATGCGGCTCGGGCCGTTGACCGAGGATGAGGCGGCCGTGGTGGTGGCGAGGACGGCGGCGGATGCGCCGGAGGCGGTCCGGCGGCGGATCGTGGCCGAGGCGCACGGCAATCCGCTCGCACTGGTCGAATTGCCCCGGGCCCTGGGCGATCTCGCGGAACTTCCGGCGACGCTGCCGCTGACCGAACGGCTCGAACGGGCCTTCGGCGCGCGCGGGGCCGCGCTGCCCGCCGCCACCCGGACGGCACTGCTGGTGGCCGCGCTGGCCGACGGCGACTCCCTGGCCGAAATCCTCTCCGCCACAAGCGGACTCGTCGGCGAGAAAGTCGACGCGGGGATTCTCACGCCCGCTGTCGACGCCGGACTCCTCACGGTCGCATCCGGGACGGTCGCCTTCCGCCATCCCCTCATGCGGTCGGCGTCGGCCGCCGCCGCGACCGCCGAGGAGCGCGCCCGCGCCCATCGCGCCCTCGCCGACACCCTCGCCGACCACCCCGAGCGACGCGCCTGGCATCGCGCCGCCGCGGCGACCGGACCCGACGAGCCGGCGGCCCGCGACCTCGAGGACGTCGCCGAACGATCCCGGCACCGCGGCGCGGGAGTCGCCGCGCTCGAACGGGCCGCCGACCTCAGCGAGAGCCCGACCCGCCGGGCCGACCGGCTGCTGCGCGCGGCCGAACTCGCCGTGGACGCGGGCCGCCGCGCCACCGCCGACCGGCTCGTGCGCGCCACCCGCGAGCTGCCCACCACACCGGAACAGGACGCCACCGCCGCGTGGCTGCTCAGCGGCTTCGACGACGGCGTCCGCGAAAGCCCCTCGCGCATCACCGAATTGGCGAACCTCGCCGCGAGGATCGCCGCCGAGAGGCACCCCGACGCGGCCCTGCGGATCCTGTGGGGCGCGGCCATGCGCTGTTTCTGGATCGAACCCGGACCCGACACCCGCCGCGCGCTGCTCGACGTGGCCGACGGCCTGCCCTTCCCCGAGGACGATCCGCGCCTGGTCGCCGTGCGCGCCTATGTCGCGCCGTTCGAACGCGGCACCTCGGTGATCGAGCACCTGCGGGCGCGCACGGCGCTGACCGGGCGCGATCCCGAGGTCGATCGATTCTGCGGCAGCGCGGCCCTACAGGTCGGCGCGTTCGATCTGGCCGCGCGCTTCTCCGGCGCGGCCGCCCCGCTGTTCCGCGACGACGGTCGGCTCGGACTGCTGCCGCGCGCGCTGTCGGTGCGGGCGTGGAGCCTGGCCCGGCTCGGCGATCTCACCGCGGCGGCCCCGGCCGCCGCCGAGGCCGCCGACCTCGCCCGGGAGACCGGGCAGCCCTTCATGCGCGGGCTCGCCGTCGCGGTGCAGGCCGAAATCGCCGCGCTGCGAGGCGATTACGCGCGGGCGGCGACCCTCGCCGACGACGCCGAGCGGATCGGACTGGCCGCGGGCGCGCGCCCGGTGCTGGCCACCGTGCGGCTCGCGCGCGGGCTGGCCGCGCTCGGCGAGGGCCGCTACGACGACGCCTTCGCCGACCTGCGCCGCCTCCACGATCCGCGCGACCCCGCCCACTCCCCCGCCCTGCGCGCCTACTTCCTGGGCGACCTCACCGACGCCGCGATCCGCGCGGGACGGGCCGACGCGCTGCGCGACCTGCTCGACGGCCTCGAACCGGTGGTGTCGACCACCTCCTCCCCCGCCCTGCACATCGGCTGGCGCTACGCGCGGGCGCTGCTCGCCGCCGACGCCGAACCGCACTTCACCGAGGCGCTCGCGGCGGATCTGACGGACTGGCCCGCCGAACGCGGGCGGCTGCACCTGGCCTATGGCGAATGGCTGCGGCGGCAGCGCCGGATCGTGGAATCCCGCACCCAATTGCGCACGGCCCGTGAGGTTTTCGACGCGCTCGGCATCGCCGCGGGCAGCGAACGGGCCCGGGTGGAGCTGCGCGGCGCGGGCGAGTCCAGCCCGAACCGGGACCCCGACGCCCGCGACCGCCTCACCCCGCACGAACTGGGCATCGCCCGGCTGGCCGCCCAGGGGCTGACCAACCGGGAGATCGGGCAACGGCTGTATCTGTCGCACCGAACCGTCAGCACCCACCTGCACCGCATCTTCCCCAAACTCGGGGTCAGCTCCCGCACCGACCTCGCCACCCTGTTGCCGCCCGACGAGACGCACGGCTGACGGTCAGGAGAGTTCGTCGAGCGAGCCGCGTCGGCGCAGGTGACCGTCGCCGCCGAGTTCGAGCACGGTGTCGATGCCCAGCCGGGTCAGGAACGGGTGGTCGTGGCTGACCACCAGGATCGCGCCGCGATAGTCCGCGAGCGCCTCCACGAGTCGGTCCACACTGGCGATGTCGAGATTGTTGGTGGGCTCGTCGAGGATCAGCACCTGGGCGGGTGGATCGGCCAGCAACAGACGAGCCAGGCACACCCGGAACCGCTCCCCGCCGGACAGCGTCGACACCGGCCGATCCACGCTGTCGCCGCGCAGCAGCAGGCGGGCGAGCTGATTGCGAATGGCGGCGGGCGGAATCGCGGGCGCGACGGCGCGCACATTGTCCACCGCCCCCGCGTGCTCGTCGAGACCGTCCAGGCGCTGCGGGAGATAGCCGACGCGGTCGGTGAGCAGCGTGCCGGTCGCCCGGCCGGGCACGGAAGTCCGTGTGCCGAGCAGGGTTTCGATCAAGCTCGACTTCCCCGAGCCGTTGGGTCCGGCGAGCGCGACGCGTTCGGGGCCCTGGATGACGAAAACGCTGTCACCGTCGCGCAATTCGGCGATCCGGCGCCCGCGCGGCACCTCCGGATCGGGCAGGTCGAGATGGATGTGCTCCTCGCGGCGCACCCGGGATTCGGCGTCGTCGAGGATCTGCTGGGCCGAACGCACCTTGGCGTCGAGTCCGGTGCGCAGGGCGCCCGCGGAGTTCTGCGCCCGGCTCGCCCGGTTGCCCGCGAGGATGCGCGGGATGCCACCGTGCTGTTGGGTGGCGCGCGCGGTGCGTTCGCGGCGGGCGAGTTTGGTCTCGGCCTCGATACGCTGGCGTTTCTCGGTCCTCAACGTCTGTTCGGCGGTCCGGGCGGCCTGCACCGCGGCGGCCTGCCGCTCGTCGAAGTGCCGCTTCCAGGCGCTGTAGGGGCCGCCGAACACCTCCAGTTCCGCCGCGTGCAGTTCGGCGGTGGCGTCGGTGTGTTCGAGCAGTTCCAGATCGTGGCTGACCACGATCAGGGTGCCCGGCCAGTCGTCGACGAACGCGGTCAGCTGGGCGCGGGTGGCCCGGTCCAGATTGTTGGTCGGCTCGTCGAGCAGGGTGATCGGGGTGCGGCGCACCCGCAGCCCGATGATCGCCGCCAGCACCGCCTGGCCGCCGGAGATCTCGCCGACGCCGCGGTCGAGATCGGTTGCGGCGAAACCGATCTCGTGCAGCGCCTCGTCGGCGCGGGCCTCGATGTCCCAGTCGTCGCCGACCGTCTCGAAGTGCCGTTCGTCGGTGTCGCCCGCCTCGATCGCGCGCAGGGCGGACAGTGTCCCGGCGATGCCGAGCAGGTCGGCGAGGGTCGCGTCCCGGCCGAGGGTCAGGGTCTGCGGCAGGTAGCCGACCTCGCCCGCCACCTCGACGCGACCCGAGGTGGGGGTGAGCAGGCCCGCGATCAGCTTCAGCAGGGTGGATTTCCCGGCCCCGTTGCGGCCCACCAAACCCGTTGTGCCGGTGGTGAACACGCCGTTCAGGCCGGACAGCGCGACGGTGCCGTCGGGCCATTCGAAGGTGAGGTCGCGCAGGGTGATCGGCGCATGCGTGGACGCCATGATGATGAAACTCCTTGTGCCCGTGAGGGAAGACGATGACGCGGAATCCCGATGCGAAGGACGCGCGGCGACGCGGCGATTCATCACACAGGGATGAACGCCCGACCCGGGACGCCGCCTTCGATCAGGCGGCTAGCGTCTGTCGACCTCGATGAGCACCCCGTCACCTTAGCAGGGGCTGGACCTCGCGCCGCCGAGATGCTTCAATAAGGAGAGCCTTACCTGGTTTAGGTGAGGCTAGCTTGCCAGAGTGACCCCGTCCTAGCGAGGCCGACCGTGTACGTGTGTATCTGCAACGCCGTCTCCGAGACCGACGTGCACAGCTGCGTGGCCGCCGGTGCCTGCTCGATGAAACAGGTCAAGGCGCGCTGCGGTTGGCAGAGCGGCTGCGGCAACTGCACCCGCCGGTTGGCCGAGGTGATCGGACAGGCCCGCCTGTCCCTGCGCACCGAGACGGCCGCCTGACCTGGATAGGTAATCCTTCGCGTAGATAGGTCGACCTTCGCGGGCGGCCGTTTTCCACGATGTGACACGATCTGGCCCATGGAAGGCGACAAGGACATCATCGGCCTGCTCAACGAGCAGCTCACCGCCGAACTCACCGCGATCAACCAGTACTTCCTGCACGCCAAGATGCAGGAGAACTGGGGCTTCACCAAACTCGCCAAGCACACCCGCTACGAGTCCATCGACGAGATGAAGCATGCGGAGGTGCTGACCGACCGCATCCTCTTCCTCGAGGGTCTGCCGAACTACCAGAAGCTGAACCCGCTGCGCATCGGGCAGACGGTTCCCGAGCAGCTGAAGGCCGATCTGCAGATCGAGATGGAGGCCGTCGAGCGGCTCCGCCGCGGCATCGACCTGATGCGCTCGCGCGGCGATGTGACCTCCGCCCGGATCTTCGAGTCGATCCTCGAGGACGAGGAGAGCCACGTCGACTATCTGGAGACCGAACTCGACCTGCTGGAGAAGCTCGGCGAGCCGCTGTATCTGCAGCGCTACACGGATACGCCGGAAGGCGACTGAGTTCGCGCCGGTGGCGCGGTTGGTCAGTACCGCGCCACCGGATGCGGGGTGCCGTGCAGGTCCCGATAGCGGTCGAGCGCGGCCGCGCACCCGGACCGCCAGGTGTCCAGCAGGGTGCGGACCGTGGCGGCGGACAGGCCGATCGAGGTCAGGCGGCGCGCCAGCGAGTTCTCCGCGAATTCCCAACGCGCGCGCAGGGTTTCGGCCCGTTTGACGGCGAGCACCGACAGCCGGGGCGCGGCGTCGGCGGTGCGCGGGTCGACCATCGTCTCCGCGGCGGTGGGCAGATGCCGCAGCAGCGCGCCGACGACGGTGTCGCCGAACCCGTTTCGCACCCCGCCGCGCAGCGCCAGCACACCGAAGTTCACGTGCCGCGATTCGTCGCGGGCCACCCCCAGCAGGCCGCGGTGCAGCGCCGCGGTCGCGGCCGAGTCCCGCGCCATGCGCAGCAGCCCGTGCAGTCCGGTCATCGCGACCGTGCCCTCGACGAGCAGGTGGTAGACCACGACCGCCTCGTACCAGCGGTGCACGTCGTCGGGCCGGAGCCGGACCGCGTCGGTGGTCCGGGCGAGGGCGTCGTCGAACAGCGAACCGGCGCGGTGGCTTTCGACGGCCGCTCGGGTGGTGAGCCCGGCGTCCACGAGCGCGGTCAGGTAGGTCCGGAAGAACAGCGCGTGCCGCGCCTCGTCGGCGACCTGCGTCGCCAGGTACAGCTGATAGTCGCCCGTGGGGGCGGCGTAGACGATCGGCGCGAGGGTGCGCGTCACGGCCAGCTCACCGTCGGAGAAGCGGGCGAGCGCGGCGATCACCCCGGCGCGGACGTAACGGTTGATCCCCGGCCAGCCCGCCAGATCGGCCGCGAGGTCGAGGTCCCGGATCCGCCAGTGCTGGGCCTCCCAGCGGTGGTACAGGTCCACCGGGGACACCGGATCGTCGTCGCCGTTCTCCAGGGCGGCGAGCACCGCGTCGTCGGTCATGTCCGGCTCCTCGTCCGTTCGGGGGGATCCGCGTCGGCGCCCAGACGCCGGTCCACGAACGTACGCAGCGTCGCGGCGTCGAGTTTCCCGCTCGGCAGCGTCGGCAGGGTGTCGGCGAACAGCAGGCGCGCGGGCCGCAGATACGGCGGCAGCAGTTCGGCCAGGTGGCGGCGCAGCTCCAGATCGGTGACCTCGGCCGCCGCGACCACGACGCCGACGATGGTGTCGCCCCAGCCCTGCGCGTCGGTGCCGACGACGGCCGCCCGCGCGACGGCGGGGTGCGCGCACAAGGCGTGCACGATGTCGCCGGGTTCGACGCGATAGCCGCGGATCTTCACGTAGCCGTCGGCGCGGCTGATGAATTCGTAAGCGCCGGGCCCGGTTTCGCGCACGAGGTCGCCGGTGCGGTACACCCGCCCGAGGACGGGATCGTCGACGAAACACGCGCGGGTGCGGTCGGGGTCGCCGCGATATCCGGCGGCGAGGCCCGGCCCGCCGATGCACAGTTCGCCGATCCCGTCGGCGTCGGGGGCGGGCAGATGCAGCCGGACGTGCGGGAGGGCGTGGCCGATGAGCGAACGACGTTCGGCGCGAATGTCGTTCGCGGAGATGCGGTGGCCGCTGGCGTAGACGGTCGCCTCGGTGGGGCCGTACAGGTTCCACAGCTCGAGCCGCCCGGCGTCGGCGGCGTGTGCGAAGGGGGTCAGCGTGGCGAAGTCGAGGCGCTCCCCGGCGATGAGCAGGCGGCGCAGGCGCGGCGGAAGCCCGTGCGCCGCACAGTGATTCGCCAGCATCCGCACCGCGGTCGGGGTCTGGCACAGCACCTCGACACCGTGGTCGGTGAGCAGGGCGTGGGCGTGGCGGGCGTCGGCCTGGGCGCGGGCGGGGAGGACGACCAGTCGCGCGCCGACGGTCAACGGCCGCCACATCTCCCACATGGAGATGTCGAAGGTGAACGCGTGCACCCCCGCCCAGACCTCGCCGGGGCCGGCCGAATCCCACTGCGCCGCACCGGCGAGCAGCGCGAGCAGACCGGCGGCGGTGACGTCGACGCCCTTGGGCACGCCGGTCGAGCCGGAGGTGAACAGCACGTAGGCGAGCGGCGACGGCGTGACCTCGGCCCCGCTCTCCCCCGCGGCCGCGGTCTCCGAAACATGCACGCGAGCAAGCCCTGTCGCGGTGGGCGCGCCGGTGTCGTCGACCACCGCGTGCGCGGCGTTCGAGACCCGCACGATGTGCTCGACGCGGCGGGCGGGGGCGCCGGGTTCCACCGGGACCGGTGTGCCCCCGGCCGCCACCACCGCCAGGGTGGCGACGACGGCGTCGACGGTGCGGTCGGCGCACACCAGCACGCTGTCCCCGGTTCCGGCGCCGCGCGCCCGCACGGTCGCGGCGAGGCGGACGCAGTGGGACGCCAGCTGGGCGTAGGTGTAGGAGCGGGTGCGGTCGCACAGGGCTGGACGGTGGGCGTGGCGTTCGGCGGTGCGCAGGAAGACCGACCACGGCGACGCCGTCACGAGTGGATCCGGGGCGTGAGCTCGGCGACGGTCGGCGCGTCGAAGATATCGCCCAATTCGATCTCCACGCCGAGGGTTTCGTGGATGCGGGCGATGAGCCGGATGGCCATGAGGGAGTGGCCGCCGAGCGCGAAGAAGTTGTCCTCGAGGCCGACCTCGGGCAGCCCGAGCACCTCCGCGAACAGGGTGCGCACCTGGGCGGCGACCGGATCGTCCACCGGCACCGGCACGGTCGTCGCGCTGGGCGCGGCGGGTTCGTACTCGAGGTCGCCGTCGAAGGTCCAACGGGCGCGCCGACCGGCGGTCACCGATTCGGCGGAGGAGCGCACGGTGCCGTAGACGCCCACGGGGGCCGGTTGTCCCGCGGCGTCGACGATGAGCGTGTCGCGGTCGAGCAGGTCCGCCCGTTCCGCGTCGTCCAGGAGGGTGAGGCCACCGATCGTCTCCGGGAGGGTTCCGGCGAATCGGTCGAGCACCCGGCCCAGATGCCGCGACAGCTGCCGAATCCGTCTGTGGTCGAACAGGTTCGCGTCGTGGATCCAGTACAGCCGCAGGTGGTCCGGGTATTCGCGGGCGTGCAGTTCCAGATCGAAGCGGGCGCGGTTGTCGGCGATCTCCATCGGTTCCGCCCGCACCTCGCCCAGGGTGAGGGGGCGGTCGTCGGCGGTCTGATGGGCGAGCAGGACCTGGAACAGCGGGGTGCGGTCGGAGCGGCGATGCGGCGCGACGGCCTCCACGACGCGGTCGAACGGGGTGTGCTGATGCCGGTACGCCGCCAGCGTCGTGCGGCGGACCTCGCGCACGAACTGCGCGGGCGCGAGGCCGGGATCGACGTCCACGCGCAGGACGAGGGTGTTGACGAAGAAGCCGACCACCGGTTCCCATTCGGCGCGGGTGCGTCCGGCGATCGGGGAGCCGATCGTGATGTCGCGGTCGCCGCTGTAGCGGGACAGCAGCACCGACAGGGCCGCGAGCAGGGTCATGTAGCCGGTCGCGCCGACCTCCGCGCCGAATCGGCGCAGCCCGGTCAGCGTCGCCGGGCCGATGTCGGTGCGCAGCACGGCGGCCGTGGGCGCCTGCACGGGCCGCCGAGGGCGGTCGCCGGGCAGGCCGGTGGGGTCGCCGAGTCCGGCGAGCCGGTCGGCCCAATAGTCCACGCCCGCAGGGGGTTCCGCGCGCTGGGCGCGGGCGTACTCGCCGTAGGTCGTCGGGATCGGCGGCAGGGCGGGGTCGGATCCGGTCGCGAAAGCGCCGTAGGCGGTGGCCAGCTCGCGCCACAGGATCGCCTGGGACCAGCCGTCGGAGGCGATGTGGTGGGTGGTGAGGATCAGCACGTGATCGTGCGGGGCGAGGCGCAGCAGCCGGGCCCGCAGCAGCGGTCCGGCCGCGAGGTCGAAGGGGCGTTCCCATTCCTCGGCCAGCGCGGCGCGCACCCGCTTGTCGGTATCGGGGCCGGGCAGGCCGGTCAGGTCCTCGACGGGGAGCGCGATCTCGGGGACCGGTCCGGCGCGCTGCACGGGAGCGCCGTCGACGAGGTCGATTCGGGTGCGCAGACTTTCGTGGCGTTCGAACAGCAGCCGCACCGCGCGCGCGAGGGCCGACTCGTCCAGGGCGCCGCGCAGTCGCCGCGCCTCCGGAATGTGGTATTCGCAGCTGTCGCCGTGCAGTTGGTGCAGGAACCAAAGTCGTTGCTGGCCAAAGGACAATGGTGCGTACACAGCGATCTCGCCCCCCTGAAGCGAACCGGATCGGCATCGCCGCGGCGACGCGCGCTCATGAGTCACTATAGGCGAATGGCAGTTCGTTCGACAGCCGATGTCGTGGTGATCGGGCACGGATTGACGGGCGCGGTGGTCGCCAGGACATTGCGCGACGCGGGCGTCGAGGTGCTGATTGTCGATGGGGGAACACAGTTTTCGGCGCGACCCGCCACACACCTGCGCAATCTCGCCGTGTGCCGGACCGACCGCGCGCTCTACGCCGACCTGGTCGCGGCGTTGCTGCGCCCGGTGTCCGTACCCCCGGCGCAACGGGTGGTCGGCGGCGCTACCGTGCCGGGGATGCCGGACGGCCGCGGTGTCAACCGGGCGCAACGCCCCGACCGCGCTCTGCCCGCGGCGCGCGCGACGGCCACGCTCGGCGGGATGAGTACGCTGTGGAATTGCCTTGCGCCGCGCCCGAATCCGGATCTGGAATGGTGGCCCGGCCTGGCGGTGGCCGAGTGGACCCGGCTGTTCGAACGGGCCGAGGATCTGCTCGCGGTGGGCGCAGACCTTTCCGCCGCCTCGCGACGGCACGCGTATGTGCTGAAAACCCTTGGCGAACAGGGGCTCATCGCGCGGCACATCCCGGTCGCGGGGCGGGCGACGGACGACGGGATCCGGTGGACGGGCCCCGCCGAGGTCGTGGGCGACGCGCCGATACCGCTGCGCCGGTGCGTGATTCGCCGTCTGATCCGGTCGGGTGAGCGGATCACCGGGGTGCAGGCCATCGATTTGCCGAGCGGCGAAGTGGGCACGATATCGGCGGACGTGTTCGTCGTCGCGGCGGGCCCGTTGCGCACCCCGGCGCTGCTGCACGCGTCGAATGTGGTGCGCGACAACGCGAATCTCGGCCGCTACCTGTGCGATCACCCGCTCGCCCACACCCAGGTCCTGCTCGATCCGGACCTGCGGGAGGACGGGCCGGGGGTGTTCGTGGAGACGCCACGCACCGCGGACCGCCCGTTCCACGGGGTGCTGCTGTCCGACGGCCACGACAGCGCCGTCCTGGAGGGCGGCGTCGACGACCGCCTGCTGGTGTCGCTGTACTGGTACTGCGCGCTCGCGCCGCGCTACGACAATCGTGTCGTATTCCACGGCGGGGCAAGCGATTCGCTCGGTTCGCCACAACCGACCCTGGAGTACGCCCTCGACGCATCCGATCGGGCGATCACCGCCGCCGCGCTGGCCGATCTGCGGGCCGCGGCCGCGCCGCTGGGGCCGACGCTGCCGGTCGGCCCGCCCCGGCTGACGAGTCCGGGGACCTCCCAGCACATCATGGGCACGACGCGGATGGGCGCCGACGACCGCGACAGCGTCGTCGACGACCGCGGGCGGGTGTGGGGCACCCGGAATCTGTATCTGGCGGGCACCGGCCTGATCCGCGGGGCGACCGCGGCGAACCCCACCCTGACCGCGTGCGCGCTCGCGGTCCGGACCGCGGAATCCATTGCGCGCCCGGCCCACACGACGTAGCGTCGATTCCGTGGGGGCCTCGTACAGCGAGCAGACCGATCCGTTGTGTCTCGACGACGACACCGCGGCGGCGCTGCTGCGCGGTGCGCCGTGGCGGCGCGTGGCGATCATCGGCGACAGCACCGCGGAAGGCGTCGGCGAGCCGACGCCGGGCTACCGCACACTCCCCTGGACCGAACGACTGCTCAGCGCGCTGCGGACCGCGGTCGGCCCGGTCGATTACCTCAACACCGGCCGCACCGGCGCCACCACCCGCGAGGTGATCGACGAGCAGTTGGCCGCGGTGCTCGCCTTCCGCCCGGATCTGGTGCTGGCCGGATGCGGCGGCAACGATCTGCTCGTGCGGCGGCCCGACTACCCGGCGACCGAACGCAATCTGGACGAAATCCTGCGCGCCGCAACGGGTTCCGGGGCGCGGGTGCTCACCTCCACCCTCGACGACGACGTCCGCGACCCGGCCATGGCGGCGTTCCGCCCGCGACTCGAGGCCCTCAACGACATCATCCGCCGGGTCGCCCGGCGGCACGGCGCGATCGTGCTCGATCTGAAGGGCCATCCGATCCGCGAACGCACCGATCTGATCAGCGCCGACGGCATCCACTACTCGATGGCGGGGCACGCCCTGGTGGCGGCCGAGGTGATCAGGACGCTGTCGGCCGCGATCCCGCGCTAGTGGCGAGCAGTTCGCGCAGCGGTCCGGTGAGCCGATCGGCCAGCGCCGGATCCTCGTGCCGCGCCTCGGCGAGCAGGGCCGCCACGGCGACGCCGAACGCGCGGTGCAGTTCCCCGGGCGCGAGTTCGCGCACCAGCGCGCCGGTCACCGGGGCGGTGACGGTCTCCGGGAGTTCATCGATGCCGCGGGCCTGATCGGTGGCCAGCCCGTGCCGCAGGCAGGCCAGCGCGAGCACCTGATCCCGGATGCCGCTGATCATGTACTCGGCCTGCCACAGCCGCCCGCGCGCCAGACTGGACCGGGCGTGCAGCGCGTACAGCCAGCCCATGCCGACCAGTTCCGCGGCGGGCGGAACCCGTTTGGCCTTCGGCTCGTTGGCGTCGCCGAACAGCAGCCGGAACGTCGGGGCGGTCGCACCGAACTCCTCGGCCCGCCAGAACGCGAGGTCGACCTGCAACGTGCTGTCCAGCAGGAACACCCGGAACCGGGTGGCGCCCCGAAACACGTCGAGATGGGCGACCGCGCCATGGTCGGCGTACATCCGCGCGGTCCAGTCGGCGAGCACCGCGTCATGGTCGGCGTCGGCGGCCACGCTCAGCGCGAGATCGATATCGGACCAATCGTCCTCGCGGCCCACCGCACCGGATCCGGTCACCGCCGCGCCCACCACCCGCGGATCGGCGTGGGCGGCCCGGATCAGACTGTCGCGGAGCGCTCCTCGGTGTTCCGGCGTGAACATCCGGCCAGGATGCCACAGCGGAGGATCGGCTCAGCCGGGCGGGTGGTCGACGCACAGGTCGACCAGTTCGTCGAAGGTGCAGCCGAGCAGCTGTTCCATGGAAGGCCGGAAACCCCAGGCGAATTCGATCCGGTTGGCCAGCATCGTCGCCCGCAGCGAGTTGCCGCCCGATTCCAGGAAGCGGTCGGCGCCCGCGACGGCGTCCACCTCCAGCAACTCGGTCCAGAACTCGGCCAGGGTCGCGCGGATCTCGTCGCCCACCGCGGTCATACCGGCTCCTGCCACAGGACCGGGCACACCTCGGGGTCGGCGTAGTCCGGATCGCCGAATTCGTCTCGCGCGCAGAGGAAGTCGTTGATATGGGACTGCCGGTTGCCGTGCTCGTCGACGGTCGGCACGTAGCGGTTGTCGGCGTCCTGCATGTGCACCGCCAGGGCCGCGCGGGCCCGGTCGGACCGGTTGGGCAGGCTGCCGTGGATGGTGCGGCAGTGGTGGAAGCTGACCTGCCCCACCCCGAGCAGCAGCGGCACCGGCACCACCTGCTCGCCCGCGGTGTCGATCCGCGCGGCGATCGCGTCCAGATCGGATTCGTGGAAGAACTCGAGCGTGTCGTTCCCGGTCCAGCGGTGGCTGCCGTCCACGACGGTCATCGGTCCCATATCGGCGGTGACGGTCTGCAACGGGATCCAGGCCGAGATCAGATTCCGCGACGAGCACGTCTTCCAATAGGCGATGTCGGTGTGCCAGCCGACGGTGGAGACCCGCGGGCTCACCCGCGGTGGTTTGTAGATCAGCTGGTCGTGGAACAGCCGCACCCGCGCGGTGCCCGCCAGCCGGGCGGCCGTGGCGGCGATGAGCGGATGACGCACCAGCGCCCGGAACTGGTCGATCTGGAGCGACACATAGTCGTTCTGCCGCAGCACGTCTCCGCGGCGCGCGGTCCAGTCGGTGCCCGCCTCGAACGGGAGCACCGCGTCGCGTTCGCCGCCGTAGTAACGTTCGGCGCCGAACCAGGCGTCCTCGATATCGCTGTCGGACAACAGTTTCGGCGACACCCACCAGCCGTGCTCCCGGTAGTGGGCGATATCGCGCTCGCCGGGCAGCAGCGCCCGTTCGGCCTCGGTCAACGTCTCCGTCATCGGACCCCTTCCGGATATCCCAGCGGGCTGAGCGCGTCCGCCGGGCTCGCCTCGGTGACCGGACCCAGCGCGGTCGCGGGGACGTACGCCGGATCCTCGGCGCGCCAGCACAATTCGCCGATCTCGGTCTCGATCGACTCGCACAGGACGACGAGGGTGTCGAGGTAGGTCGCGAGCAGTCCGGGCAGCGCGGCGGGATCGCCGAACGCGGTCACGGTGATCCGCTCCCCCGCCTCCCGGACGAAGACGGTCGGATCCGCGGCGGCCACCACCGGCACCGGCCGGAACGGGTCCTGACACAGCCCGGTCACCGCGCAGCCCGCCAGCCGCAGCGCCTCCATCGGGTAGCGGTCCAGGACGAAGATCGCGTCGGGAACGCCGGTGCGCCAACCGAATCGGCGGCGCAGCTCATCGACGACGAACCGGTAGGGCAGGCGTTGGTGGTCGAGCGCCCGCACGGTGGTGTTCGCGGTGCGGAACAGGCATTCGGCCAGCGACGGCTCGCCGGTGAGATCCGGGTTCAGCAGCAGGCCGTTGTAGTGGGCGCCGAGCACCCCGGCGGCGGCCAGGGTCGGCCGGTTCGCCGCGAGGGTGCCGATCACGGGCCGGGGCCGGTCCGGCGCGCGCAGCCGCAGCACCGCGCCGAACGCGGTGAGCAGCAGCGCGTACAGCGAGACGTTCGCGCCGCGCGCCAGCGCCCGCAGCTCCCCGGTGAGCGGCGCGGGCAGGACGATCGCGCGCCGGTGCGTGGTCGACTCCAGGGGTGCGGGCGGCCCGGCCGGGGGTGTGGCGGACGCGAGATGATCTGTCCACCAGTCGAGTTCGGCGGTCGCGGCGGCGCTCGCGAGCCAGTCGTGCTGTGCGGCGGCGACCTCGAGGCATTCGGCGGTGCGGACCGTGGGCGGCGGGGAATGATCGCGCAGTCGGGCCGCGTAGGCGAGCGAGAGCCGTTCGGCGAGCAGGTGCAGCGACCAGCCGTCGGCGGCGATGTGCGGCAGCGTCAGCAGCAGGACGCGGCGGTCGCCGCCCAGCTCGAGCAGCCGCACGCGCAGGGCCGGGTCGGCGGCGAGGTCGAAACACGCGGCCCGGTGCCGCCACGCCGCGTCGGCGGCCGCGGGCAGATCGTGGACCGGCGCCCGGGACAGGTCGACGGGTTCGGGATCGTGCACCTCCGCGATGGGCACGTCGTTGCGCCGCGGGTACCGGGTGCGCAGGGTCTCGAACTCGCCGACCACGTCGGACACGGCGGCCCGCAGCGCGTCCACGGCCAGCGGACCCGCCACGAGCAGCGCGTAACTCAGGTTCAGCGCGGCCGGGCTCACCCGGTGGCTCAGCGCCCACAGCTGCCGCTGGGTGTCGGTGAGCGGTCCGGTGCGGGCGCGCGTCGTGGTCATTGCCGGACCGCGTAGACGAAGTGCACCGCCGTTCCGGCGTGCAGGGCGTCCTGGTCGACGGTCACCCGGAACCCCTTGTGCACCAGGAGTTTCGCGATCTCGGCCAGCATGCCGTTCAGGTCGTGCACCTCCACCACGACCTGCTCGATCCGGTCCCAGTCCGCGGGGCGCAGCCCCAGCAGCACGTCGAGTTCGGCCTTCTGCACGTCGATCTTCAGCAGGGCGATCCGGTCGGTGCCGGTCTCGGCGATCACCTCGCTCAGGGTGCGGACCTCGCACGCGTAGGTCGCGCCGCGGGTGCGTTCGTCGAGATATTCGCGGGACGCGGCGAGCAGCGCGTTGGCCGGATCGGCGTGCAGCGCACCGAGATTGCGGATGATGCCCGCGAGCAGTTCGCGTTCCTGCCCGGCGTCGGGATGGAACGACGACATGCCGGTGAGGTTCGGGTAGAAGGTCAGGTCGGCCGTGCCCGCGACGCGCCCGAGCCCGAACGGGAACAGGCGGACGTTCGGCACGCCGCGGGTGTTGGCGCGCAGCGCGTCGAACAGCGGCGGGCACGGCTCGAACGCGAACACCTCGAGCCGCGGCGACTGGGCCAGCGCGTGCAGGGTGAACAGCCCGATGTGCGCGCCGACGTCGAAGACCCGCCCGGTGCTCGGATAGCGGATGCCGCCGCGGTCGTAGGTGCGCCGCTCGGTCACGTCGAGATACAGGTAGCGCGTCTCGGCGGGTTGCAGCGCGACGACGGTGCGGCCGTCGGGCAGCAGCACGTCCGACGCCGTCGCGGCCGCCGGGGTCTCCGCGCCCGCCCCGGGTCCGGTGGCCGCGCCGCGCAGGCGGTCGATCTCGGCGGCGAGCGCGGCGACGGTGGTGCCGCGCAACAGCACCCGCAGCGGCACCGCGACGGAGAACATCTCGTTGAGCTGGGCCACCACCTGGATGCCGATGCGGGAGTGGCCGCCCAGGTCGATGAAGTTGTCGTCGGGTCCGACGCTGTCCATGCCGAGCGCCTGCGCCCACACCTTGGCCACGTTCTGCTGGGTGTCGCCGCGCAGCGGGCCGCCGCTGGTGGATTCGCGGGGCGGTCGGGGCAGCGCGCCGCGGTCCACCTTCCCGGTGGGGGTGGTGGGCAGGACCGTGGTGAACACGATGCCCGAGGTGGCCGGAACCATGTGTCCGGGAAGCACTTCCAGCAATTGTTCCCGCACGCGGGCCGGGTCGGGGTGGTCGTCGTCGCCGACGAGGTACGCCGACAGCTGCCTGCCGAGCCCCTCGTAGTCGTGCACCGCCACCGCGGCGTGCCGGACGCCGGGGACGCGCAGCAGGTGCGCCTCGATATCGGCGAGTTCGATGCGATAGCCGCGGATCTTGACCTGGTCGTCGCGCCGCCCGAGGAATTCGATGGTGCCGTCGGGCAGGTAGCGGGCGAGATCGCCGGTGCGGTACATGATGTGGTCGCCGTCGCGGAACGGGTCGGGTACGAACGCCTCCGCCGTGCGCTCCGGGTCGAGGTAACCGCGCGCGGGGGCGAGCCCGCCGACGTGGATCTCCCCGGGGACGCCCGCGGCCACCGGTTGCCGCGCCGAATCCAGCACGTACACACGGACATTGGTGATCGGCCGCCCGATCGGCGGCAGTTCGGGCCATTTGGTGCTGGGTCCGGTCAGCGCGTGCGCGGTCACGACGTGGGTTTCGGTGGGGCCGTACTGGTTGTCCAGGCGGCAGTCGAGCCGATGGAACAGGCGGCGGATGGGCATGGAGATCTGCAACTGCTCCCCCGCGACGATCACCTCGTCGAGCGAATCCAGCGACCGCTGCGCGAGATTGGCGGCGATGGCCATCTGATCCAGCGCCACCGCGGGCAGGAACAGCCGGGTGATCCGGTGCCGGTCGATCACCTCGGGCAGCAGCGAGACATCGTCGCGCATCTCGTCGGAGGCCACCAGCAGGCAGCCGCCGTGCGCCCACGTCGCGAAGATCTCCTGGAAGCTCACGTCGAAGCCGATCGAGGTGCGCTGCAAGGTCGTTCGGCCCGCCGGGTCGATGCCGCGCTCGCGCTGCCAGCGCACCAGATTCACCAGGGTGCGGTGTTCGATCGCGACGCCCTTGGGGCGGCCGGTGGAGCCGGAGGTGAAGTTCAGGTAGATCAGATCGGACGGCCGGGCCCCGGCGGCCGATCGGGTCGCGGCGGCGCGGGCGATGGTGGCGGCGTCGGCGTCCAGGCACACGGTGGCGATGTCGCGGTCGCCGAACAGGCCGGACAGCTCCGCGACCGTCACCGCCGCCGTCATCCGCGAATCCGCCACGACCACACGGTTTCTGGCGGCGGGGAAGGTGGGGACGATGGGCACCGCGGCCGCGCCCGCCTTCAGGATGGCGAGGGTGGCGAGGACCATCTCGTGGTTCGCGGGTACGCACAGGCCCACGCGCGCACCGACTTCCACGCCGAGGGCGCGCAGATGGTTGGCGAGCCGGTTCGCGCGCTCCTCGACCTCGCGGTAGGTCAGGGTCAACTCGCCGAAGACGAGCGCGGGCGCGTCGGGGTGCGAGTCGACGGCCTGTTCCACCAGTTCGTGGGCGCAGCGCGGGTCGGGGGCGCCGACCTCGCCGCCGGACCATTCGGTGAGGATCACGTCGCGTTCGGCGGGCGGTAGATACTCGAGCTCGCCGATCGTCCGATCCGGTTGCGCCAGCGCGTGTTTCAGGAATTCGACGACGTGTCCGCCGAAGCGGAGCACGGTGTCCTCGTCGAGCACATTGGCGTTGTATTCGAGGTCGAGCGTGTCGCCCGCGTCGAGGGTGATCGTCACGTCGTTGCGCACGTCGGCGGTGGAGACCGCGTCGGCGGCGCGGATGAGCACGGGATAGAGCGGATTGCGGTTGGTCACCTCGGCCATGCCCAGGCTCTCCAGCAGGGCCGCCGAGGAATCGAGCGGGTGGGTTGCGCTCTCGGCCAACGCTTTCCGCACGGTGTCGCGCAGGGTGTCGAACGAGTCGCCGGGCGCCGCCGCGATCAACAGCGGCACATCCGGCCCGGCCGATCGCACGCCCAGCACGACGCCCTGCGGCGCGTCGCCGCCGTGATAGCGGAACAGGACCGCCGCGACGGCCGCGAGCAGCAGTTCGTCCCGGTCCGGGCGGTTCGCGAGCGGCTCGGCCGGAACCCGCACCCGCTTGCTCTTGCGCCGGTACACCCCGGATCGGCGCTTGAACAGCGGCGGCCCGGACTCCGGGTAGCGCACCGCGAAACGGGAGGTCCACCAGGCTTGTTCGGTCACGGCGTTCGCTCTCTCACTTCGGCCACAGCACGGGACAGACGTCCGGGTCGGCGTAGTCGGGATCGCCGTGGGCGTCCCGGCGGCACAGCAGATCGTTGATGTGCACGGTGGGTTTGCCGGAGTCGTCGGTGTGCGGGACGTATCTGTTGTCGTGGTCCTGGAGGTGCAGGGCCAGCGCGAGCCGGTCTCGGCCGCTGCGATTGGGCGCCGAACCGTGGATGGTGCGGCAGTGGTGGAAACTCACCTGGCCGCGCCGCAGCCGGGGGCGGACACGCTCGATCGGCTCGTTCCCGGCGAAGGCGCGTTCGAGCGCGTCGGCGTCGCGTTCGTTGAACGTGCGCATCCATTCGGTGTCGGTGCGCAGGTGACTGCGGTCGATGAACGACAGCGCGCCGATCGCGGGATCGCAGTCCTGGAAGGGGATCCAGGCGGTGAGCATGTTCCGCGACGAGCAGGTCTGCCAGTAGGCGATATCGGTGTGCCAGCCGACCGTGGCGTCGTCGGTGTCCAGGCCCGCCGGTTTGCAGATCAGTTGATCGTGGAACAGCCGCACGGATTCGGTGTCCGCGAGGCGGGCGGCGATCGCGGCCAGGAGCGGGAACTCGACCAGGGGGGCGAGGTCGTCGTTCTGCAACGAGACGTAGTCGTTGAGCCGGATGACCTCACCGTGTTCGGGACGCCAATCGAGGTATCCGCCCGAGATGAGCAGCGGGTGGTCGCGTTCCCCGGCGTAGTGGCGTTCCGCGCCGATCGCGGCCTGATCCAGCAGGTCGTCAGGCACGATGGGCGGCGACACCCACCACCCGTGCGCGCGGTAGAAGGCGATGTCCGCGGCGGTGACGACGTCGACGACCGAGGTCATGAATCCTCCTCCGCCCGTCGACTTTCCATGACAGTCAGGGGGGCGCCGAAGGGCACGTTGGGGTAGACGTTGAGTTCCGGCGCGATCCGGATCCGCAGCAGCGCGGCCGCGTCGGGGTCGCGCCACAGCCAGCGCAGCGCGTCGGCCAGTTCGTCCGGCGCGTCGGCGGTGCGGGCGGCGATGCCGTAGGCCGTGGCGACGCGCGCGAAATCCGGTGCGTCGTAACCGATCACGGTCGACGGGTAGCGGCCGTCGAACGCCTGCTCCTGCAATTGCCGCACCGAGCCGTGGCAGCCGTTGTCCAGGATCACGATCTTGATCGGCAGCCGGTAGCGCACGACGGTCTGCAATTCCTGGATATTGAACTGGAACGCGCCGTCCCCGGCGATGAGCACCACCGGCCGCGCGGCGGCGACCGCGATGCCGATGGCGGCGGGGAAGGCCCAGCCGCACGGTCCCATGCCGAGTGCCGGGAGGAAGCGCTGTCCGTCGGCGGGCCGTGCGGATTGGCAGGCCCACCACAGGTGTTGGCCCGCGTCCACGACCAGCGCCGCCGCGGGCGCCGAGACCGCCGACAGCTCCCGGATCGCGATATTCGGGTTGATGCCCCGACAGCCGGAGAGTTCGGCGTCGTCGGGCCAGCGCCGCCGCGATTCGGCGAGGCGGTCGAGCCAGTCGCAGCGGTCCGGGAAGTCGCGTTCGGCCGCCAATTTGCCCGCGACATCGAGGAATTCGCGCAGATCGGCGACGATCCGGTGCGGATCGCGCAGCCGGTCCATCTCGCCGGGATCGCAGTCGACCTGGAAGACGGTGCGGCGCTTGGTGAATCCGCTCACGTCCGCGCCGAGGGTGCCGAAGTCGAGTTTGCTGCCGAGCACCAGGACGAGGTCGGCCGCGTCCACGGCGAGATTCACCCAGCGGTTGCCGTACATCCCGATCATGCCCAGCCGCAACGGATCATCGCCGGGCAGCACGTCCAGCGCGGTCACCGACGCGGCGACGGGCGCGCCCAGCGCGCGCAGCAGCGTTCGGCACTCCGCGGCGGCGCGGGCGGCGTGCACACCGCCGCCGAGCAAGACCAGGGGGCGGCGGGCGGCGGTGAAGGCGTCGAACAGTTCGGTGACGGCCTCGGCGTCGCGGAACGGGACCGGCGCGGCGGCGGGCGAGCGGTCGAACCGGGCCCGGCGCGAGACGGGCTGGGCCTGGAGGTCCGCGGGCAGTTCGAGCAGGACCGGGCCGGGCCGCCCGGTGGTGGCGAGTTCGTAGGCGGCGTCGAGCATTTCGGGAATCTCGTCGGCGGTGCGGGGACGCCACGCGGCCTTGGTGACCGGGGCGGCCATGGCGACGATGTCGCATTCCTGGAAGCCGTACTGCCGCACCGCGCGTCGCCCGCGCAGCAGATAGCTCTGCACCTGCCCGGTCAGGAACAACGCCGGGACCGAGTCGAGGTAGGCGCTGCCGACGGCGGTGAGGGTGTTGGTCGCGCCGGGACCGGCGGTCACCAGCGCCACGCCGGGCGCGCCGAGATAGCGGCCGACGCCGTCGGCGGCGAAGGCGACGGCCTGTTCGTGGTGCAGGGTGACGATGCGGGTGCGGCCCTTGCGGTGCACGGCGTCGAGGAGGGTGGCGATCATGCCGCCGGGCAGCGTGTAGATCTGCGCGATCTCGCGGTCGCACAACCATTGCGCCACCTGGTCGCTGGCCGTGGTCCGATGTCCGAGATTGCCGGTGTCGATCACGCTGCGCCCCTCCCCGGCTCAGAACGTCCGCCGCGCCGGCCAGCGCTTCAGCTCGGGCAGACAGTGTTCGGCGAAGCACCGCAGGCTGCGCGCGCCGTCCTCGTCGGGGATGCCGTGGAAGATGGCGAGGACGCCCTGGAGGTCCAGGCGTTTCCGGTAGTCGGCCAGCTTCTCGAGCACCTGATCGGGCGTGCCGTACACCACGGTGGCGGGCGGCCGGTCCACCTGCGGCGCCGCGCCCGCGCGCATGATCCGGTAGTACTCGTACCCGCGTACCGTGCCGAACTCGGGTTTGTCCATGCCGTAGTGATCCACGGCGACCCGATGCGCGGCGCGGTCGTACCGGGTGGCGAGTTCCAGCGCCCGGTCCGGGTCGGGATCGACGACGACGGTCGCCGACAGCAGCGATTGCGGGGGTTCGGTTGCCGCGCCGTGGATTTCGCGCCAGGCGTCGCGGTAGCGCTCGTGGTCGAGCTGGAGGAGTTCGGGCGGTTTGACGATGATGTACATCGCGCCCACGCCGAGCCGGGCCATGAGCGGCCCCGACTGCGGCGAGACCGTGGCGCTGAACAGGCGGCCGTCGAACGAGCGCGCGGGGCGCGGGCGCAGTTCGCGGCGCGGTTGCGCCAGCGTCGCACCACCTTCCACGATTCCGGTGGTCAGGCCGTCGAGCAGGATGCGGGCGTATTCGTCGAACAGCGCGCGGGACCGGTCCATCGGCACGCGCAGGCCCTCGTATTCGTCTCGGCCCAGCCCCCGGCCGAGTCCGACGACCAACCGGCCGCCGGACAGCAGATCGGCGAGGAGCACCTGTTCGGCGAGACGGACCGGGTCGTGCCAGGGCAGCACGAGCACCGCGGTGCCGAGTTGTATTGTGCTGGTACGACTTCCGATGTAGGTGAGCGCCTGGAGCGGGTCGGGGATCAGGCCGTAGTCGCTGAAGTGGTGTTCGGTGAGCCAGACCGAATCGAAGCCGAGTTCCTCGGCCCGCAGGCAGAACTCCAGTTCACGCCGGACGAATTCGTGATCCGGACAGTCGAACCGATTCTGAAAGGCCGACTCGTAGCCTACGTGCACGACACTCCCCCGTCATCCCCGATCGGCGATGGCGTCTTCCGACGCTGCTGGCGAACCTACCACGAAATCCGCTGGCATTGAAGGAATCAAGAGCGGAAACAACTGGCACACAATGGTGTTCGCGGGTGCGCCGGGAGCCAGCAACCCACGTCGGATGGGGGTGTTTCGGGGGCGGAAGCTGCAATCCGTCGATCGCGGGGTATCGAAATCGGCAGGGACAGAACATGATCAGTTATATCCGGGTGTAGCCCCCTGGACGGTCGGCGGTCACCGGGAGGACCGAATCGCTTCCGCCAGAACAAGATCGGAGGCGCGCTCCGCGATCATCTGAACCGGGGCATTGGTGTTGCCGCGAACGATCCGGGGCATCACCGACGCGTCGGCGATTCTGAGGCCCTCGATTCCGTGGACTCGCAGCGAGGGGTCCACCACGGCCAGCGGGTGACGGCCCATGGCGCAGGTGCCCACCGGGTGGAACAGCGTCCGGGTGTGGGTCCGGATGTGTTCGCGCAGTTGGGTGTTCGTCGGGGTCGTCGTGTCCAGCAGGTGCGGCCGGTGCAGATAGCGGGCGAAGGCGGGGCGCGCGCAGATGCCGAGGACGCGGCGGCAACCCGCGAGCACGGCGGCGAGATCGTCGCCGTCGGTGAGATATCCCGGTCGCAGGATCGGGTGCGCCCGCGGGTCGGCGCTGCGCAACCGGAGGCGGCCGGTGCTGCGCACGTCCACGAGGGTCACGCCCGCGGTCACCGTGGGGCGGTCGTGGCGCGGTCCCTCGATGTCGTAGAAGGCGGTCGGAGTCAGATGCACCTGGATGTCGGGCGGGCCGCCGGAACCGTCGCCGCGCAGGAAGCCGCCCGCCTCGGCCACATTCGACGACAATGGGCCGGTTCCGGAGGAATGCCAGGTCAGAGCGTTGCGGGCGGTGGCGAGGTCCAGTCGCAGATCGGTGGTGTCGCGGGTGTGCCACACCAGCGGGGTGACCGGATGATCCTGGAGGTTGTCGCCCACGCCGGGCAGCGCGGCGGCCACCTCGATGCCGAGCGACCGCAGGTGCGCGGGCGGCCCGACGCCGGACAACAGCAGCACCTGCGCCGACCCGATCGCGCCCGCCGCGAGGATCACCTCCGAATCGGCGTGGGCCGTGCGCTCCTCCCCCGCGTCGGACCGATAGGTGACGCCCCGCGCCCGGCCGCGGGTCAGGACGATCCGGGTGACCAGAGCGCCCGTGCGCACGCACAGATTGGGCCTGGCCAGGGCGGGTGTCAGGTAGCCGTCGGCGGCGGACCAGCGCCTGCCGTCGCGGCAGGTCACCTGGTACAGCCCGGCCCCGGTCCGGTGCGCGCCGTTGAAGTCGGCGTTGGCTGGGAGCCCGGCGTCGACCGCGGCGCGCACCCAGGCGTGACTCAGCTCGTGGGTGTAGCGCCGGTCCTCGACGAACTGCGGTCCGTCGGTGCCGTGCAGCGGGCCGGAATGCGTCGAATTGCGCTCGGCGCGAACGAAATACGGGAGGACCGCGGCGTAGTCCCAGCCGTCGGCGCCGAATTCGGATCGCCACCGGTCGTAGTCGGCCGCCGCGCCGCGAATGTAGATCATGGCGTTCATGGCCGAGCAGCCGCCCAGGGCCCGCATCCGCGGCCACGCCACCGAGCGCCCGGCCAGCTCGGGCTGCGGCGCGGTCCGGTACCGCCAGTCCAGCGCCGTACCGAACAGGGCGGTGAACGCGGCGGGCATCCGCACCGCGGGCGCGTCGGCGGTCCCGCCCGCCTCCAGCAACAGCACCGACGCGGCGGGATCGGCGCTGAGCCGGTTCGCCAGCACACATCCGGCGGTACCGCCGCCGACGATGACGAAGTCGAATGAATCCCGCTGTGCTGTAGCGCATTCCACCGACACGATGGTATCCAGGGACGATGACCGAACCAAGCGCGGACGAGATCCGCGACACCGTCCACCGGATCGTCCGCGGGCTGGCTCCCGAGCCGGTGCCCGATCCGATCGGGCCGCTCGACCTCGTGGACGAGTTGGGCTTCCACTCGCTCGCGCTGCTCGAGCTGGCGGTGGCGCTCGAGGACGAACTGGGCCTGCCGCCGATGAACGAGGAAGGCGTGCAGGACATTCGCACCGTCGACGACGTGGAGACGTTCGTCCGCGCGGCGATCCGCGACTCCGCGGTCTAGCCCCGCCCGCCGATCTCCTCGGCCGCGCCGCCGAGCGCGGTCAGCAGCCACTCGATGTCCGCCTCGCCCAGGATGGCGGGCGGCGTCAGCCGCACCACCTCGTTCGCGCCGAGGGTGTGCGAGACGATCACCCGGCGGCGCAGCAGCGCCCGGGTCATCGCCAGCGCCGTTCGGGCGCTGTCGAATTCGATGCCGATCAGCAGACCCCGCCCGCGCACCTCCCGTACCGCGCCCGGACAACCCGCGAACATCGCGGTTCGGATCGCGGGCAACAGCCGCGCGCCCAACTCGCCGCTGCGGGTCGCCAGATCCTCGTCGCGCAGCACCGACAGCGCCGCCATGGCGGCCGTGGCGGCGACCGGATTGCCGCCGAAGGTGGAGGTGTGCAGGAACGGATCCCGGTCCAGGGGGCTGTGCGCCTCCGCGCTCGCGATCGTCGCCCCCACGGGCACCACGCCGCCGCCGAGGATCTTGCCCGCCAGCAGGATGTCCGGTGTCACACCGGCTTCCGCGCAACCCCACGGCGTACCGAGGCGGCCGAGTCCGGTCTGGATCTCGTCGACGATGAGCAACGCGTCGGCCTCGTCGCAGGCGCGCCGCAGCCCGGCCAGGTAATCCGGCGGCGGGATCCGCACCCCGCCCTCGGCCTGGACCGGTTCCACGATCACGGCGGTGGGTTCGCCGTCGGCGAGCAGCCATCGCACCGCGGGCAGGTCGCCGAACGGCACGTGCACCACCCCGGGCAGTAGGGGGCCGAGCGTGGCCCGGTAGCGGTCGCGGCCGGTGACCGACAGCGCGCCGAGCGTCTTGCCGTGAAAACCGTTGTCCATGGCGATGATTCGCCGCCGTCCCGAGACCCGGGCGAGTTTGAGCGCGACCTCCACGGCCTCGGCGCCGGAATTGGTGAAGGTGACGTGGTCCAGGCCCGCGGGTGCGTACTCGGCCAGCGTCGCCGCGGCCTCGACGATCGTCGGGTCCGCGAGCAGATGCGTGGCCAGCGAGCGTTTGCGGAGCTGGTCGAGCACGGCGTTGAGGATGCGCGGATGACCGTGCCCGAGCAGGAAGACGCCGTTGCCGCCGCAGGACAGGTAGCGCTCGCCGTGCTCGTCGAACACGTGACACCCCAGGCTCGACGCCTCGATCGGCGCGCCGAGCATGCGCAGCATCCGGCCCATCCCGTCGCTCACATGACGCCGGTGGCCGTCGAGCACGGCGTCGAGGGACGTTGTCCGCGAGTTCATTCCGGATCCTCTCGTCAGTGGGGCGGGGCGGTCGCCGGGCCGTATGCGGCGCGCGCGGCGGCCTCGACATGGGCGACGAAGCCGTCGAGGAATTCGATCAGCGCGGCCCGGTTCGTGCGGTCCACCGAATACAGGCATTTGACGCCCAGCCCGTCGGCCACATCGCCGAAATGGAACTCCGCGGCGAACGGGGTGGTGGAGAAGGGGACGTCTTCGTACGGTTCGACCGCCAGTCCGGGCAGGGTCAGCGTCTTACCGGGGACGTCGAGGTACTCGACATCGATCGAGCCGTACTCGAACAGCAGCTCCGGATGCCGTCGCCGGGCGGCCGCGCCGCGCGGCATCGGCACCAGGTGGTAGGGCACCTCCTGACGGGCGATCGCGCCGAACACGACGGTGCGGGCGCCGCGCAACAGGGCCGGAAAGTCGTTGCCGCTCACATCGATCGGCAGCAGCAGCATGTTCACCAGGAAGCCGACGGTGCGGCGCACGCGCAGATTGGAGCGGTCGGCGAACACCGCGGGCAGGATCACCCGCTCCGCGCCGGTGAGCGCGCCGAGATAGCCCGCGAACGCGCCGGTGAGCACCGCGAAGAGGGTGGATCGCTCGCGCGTGGCGAGGTCGCGCAGCAGGGCGGCGAACGCGGCGGGCATGTCGTAGCGCAGCATCCCCTGTTCCGCCGACGCGGCCGGGTGGTCCAGCACGGGGGGCAGCGGGACCGGCTGGCCGTCGCCCAGCGTCCGCTGCCACCAGGCGACCTTCTCCGTCAGCGCGCCTTCGTCGCGCCGCCGGTTCTGCCAGTCGGTGAAGTCGGCGAGCTGCCAGGTGGGCGGCTCGGAAGGCGTTGCGGCGGCGCCGATCCGGATGGCGTAGTGGGTTTGCAGGTCGTCGGCGATCACGGCGGTCGACCAGCCGTCGGTGACGATGTGGTGCACGGCGAGGGTGAGCACGTGCTCGTCGGGCGCGACGCGGAAGACCCGGCAGCGCAGCGGCCATTCGCGGGCCAGCTCGAAGCGGCGGTGGTACTCCCACTCGACCAGTCCCGCCACCTCGCCGGGCGCGCAGTCGACGACGCGGATCAGGCTGTCCGGCACCGGTTCCGGGGTGTGGACGTGCTGTGTCAAGTCGGCTCCCACACCGGTGAACGTGGTCCGCAGGCCCTCGTGGCGTTCGGTCAGCGCGCACACGGCGGCGGTGAGG
This sequence comes from Nocardia sp. NPDC004068, assembly GCF_042874315.1. Lineage (NCBI taxonomy): Bacteria > Bacillati > Actinomycetota > Actinomycetes > Mycobacteriales > Nocardiaceae > Nocardia > Nocardia sp. NPDC004068. Next base: position 672,805 of record NZ_JBIAMW010000001.1, on the reverse strand, counting down.
TCGGGGACGCGCAGGGGGCCGCGCAGCCGGTACGCGCTGAAGACGGTGAGCGCGCCGTCGGCGCCGCGGTAGCGCTCGAGCAGCCACATCAGGCGCTGGCCGGTCGAGGCGGCGCTCGTTCGTTCGACAGGCATCCGGCCGACCTCCCCACCGGCCGCGGCGACCGGCGAGTCCCATGCTAGTCCCGCGTGGGCCGATCTCGGCGCGAGTTGCGTTGCCGGGCAGATATTTTCGTGCTGTCACAATCTTGCGAACGCGAGTAGGATCGAAGCGTCCGCTGGTGGTCGTTCGGGGGAATGCGAAGTGCGACAGCTGCTTTCATGGTTGGACGAGCCGTCCGCGACCGCGCGGGTGCGCGTCGCCGAGGGGCGGGGGTGGCGGGAGATCCCCTACGGGGTCCTGCGGGACCGCGTCGTGGCGGCCGGGCGGCGGTTCGCGGGGGCCGGGGCCGGGCCGGGCACCGTGGTGTCGATCGTGCGGCCCGTGGTCGACGAGTTCCTGGTGGATTTCTTCGGGGCGCTGCTGGCCGGTGCGACGCCGAACCCGCTGCCACCGCCGCTGCCGCTGCAACGCGCCGACGCCTACGTCGAGCGGACCGCGGCGCTGTTCGGGGTCGCCCGGCCCGGCCTCGTGTCGACCACACCGGACCTGGCGGACCTGCTGCGGCCGGTGGCCGCGGGCGCGGTGTTCGTGGACCCCGACGGCCCGACGGCGAATACGCCCGGCTGCGCGGCGGATTCGATCGGGTTGCTGCAATTCACCTCCGGCAGCAGCGGCACGCCCAAGGCGGTGCGGGTGAGCGTGGCCAATCTGGCGGCGAATATCGAGGCCATCCGCGGCTGGCTCGACGCGCGGGCCACGGATCGCGTCGCGACGTGGCTGCCGCCGTATCACGACATGGGGTTGATCGGTTGTCTGCTCGCCCCCACGGTGTTGGGGTTGCCGATCGACGCGATGACCCCGCTGGATTTCATCCAGGACCCGCTGCGCTGGCTGTCCTGTTTCGGGCGGGGGGACGCGACCATCGCGGCCGCGCCGAACTTCGCCCTGTCCTATCTGTTGGCCAAGGTGCCCGCGGCGGCGCTCGCGGGCTGCGACTTCGGCCGGTGGCGGTGTCTCATCGTGGGCGCCGAACGCATCGATCCCGCGGTGCTGCGCGGGCTCGTGGAACGGCTGGGGCCCTTCGGTTTCGACGAGCGGGCCCTGTGCCCGGCGTACGGGCTGGCCGAGGCGACGCTGGCGGTGACCGGGGTGCGGCCCGGGGAGCGGGTGCGCTGCCTGCCCGAGGGCGGTGCGCCGGTCGATCTACTGGACGCGGCGCTCGACGACGGGCGGAGCTGGCTGGTGAGTTGCGGGCGGGCGCTCGACGGGGTTGCGGTGACCGGCAATCCGGAGATCGTCGTGCGGGCGCCGAGCGTCGCCGTCGGGTATCAGACGGTGCACGGCCCGATGTCGTTGCGGTGCAACGAGTCCGGGGCGTTGGCGACCGGGGACGCCGGGGTGATCGTGGACGGCGAGCTGTACCCGATCGGTCGGCTCGGCGACGCGATCAAGGTGCGGGCGGTCACGATCTTCGCGGAGGATATCGAACTGGCGGTGGCCGCGGGGTGCGCGCTCGGGGCGAATCGGGTGGCCGCCGTCGCCGGAAACGACGGGGCCGCAACGGAAGTCGGGCTGTTGGTCGAGCGGCCGGTGGTCGACGCCGAACGGGTCCGGGCGATCGTGCGGCGGTGCGCGGGCGCCGACGTGCCGGTCCGGGTGTTCGCGGTGGCGCGCGGCACCATCGAACGGACCACCAGCGGGAAATCGCGGCGGCGGATCATGTGGGCCCGGCTGCGCGCGGGCGACTTCGATCAGTTCGAGGTGTCCTGAACCACCGATTCCGTTGTCGCCGAGGGCTTTCGGCGGCGTGGGGTCAACCATACCGCCAGGATCAGGGCGGCTACGCACACGCCCGTGCAGACCCACAGCATGAGATCCATGCCGGAGACGAAGGCGGTGCGCACGAGGGCGAGGAGTTCGGGGATCCGCGCAGCGGCCACGCCCGCGCTCACATTGTCCCGGATCGGGGGAATGTCGAAGTCCCCCAGCCGAATCCGGTACCGCGAGGCGACCAGCGAGGGCAGCACCGCCGCGCCGATCGTCCCGCCCACCTGCCGGAACGCCTGGATCACCGCCGATCCCGATCCGGCGCGCTCGGCCGACACCGAATCGACCGCGGTGCCCAGCGCGGTCGGCATGACGAAACCCATGCCCGCGCCGACGAGCGCCGTCCACACCCCGATGATCCAGTAGGCGGTGTCCACCGAGGTTCCCGCGCCGATTCCCGCCGCGCACGCGAGCATCGCGAAGCCGAGCGCGATCACCGGCCGCGCCCCGCCCCGCCGCCGGATCCCGTCGGCGACCCGGGTGCCGACCACCAGCCCCGCCATCATCGGGATGAGCCGCAGCCCGGAACCGAACGCGTCCGTCCCGGACACCGCCTGGAAGTACTGCGGGAGTACGAACAACAGGCCGTAGAGAATGAACATGCCGAGCGCGATGAACAGGCTTCCCGCACAGAACCCGCGGCTACGGAACAGCGCCAGATCGATGAGCGGATGCGCCGCGCGCCGCGCCCACAGCACGAACACCGCGAGCACGACCACCCCCACCGCGATCGGCCCCAGGGCTAGCGGCGCACCCCACCCGTCCTGCCCCGCCTTGATGAAACCGTAAGTGAGCGAGAGCAACCCGAGCGAGCAGAGCACCGCGCCCACGTAATCGACCGGCACCGCCCCAGCGCCGCGCTGCTCGGGCACGAACGCCGCCACCGCCGCCGCGCCGACGACGACCAGCGGGACATTGATCAAAAAGACCGAGCCCCACCAGAAGTGGTTCAGCAGAAACCCACCGAGCACCGGCCCCAACGGCAACCCGAGCGCGGCCGCCGCCACCCACACGGCAATCGCCCGATCGCGCTCCTCGGGATCGGCGAACAGCGCGGGCAGCACCGCGATCGAGAGCGGAATCATGATCGCCGCCGCGAGCCCGAGCACCGCCCGGGCGGCGATGAGCTGGGCGACGTTGTCGGCGTATGCGCAGGCGGCCGAGGCGATTCCGAACAGTACGAGCGCACCGAGCAGCAGGCGTTTGCGGCCGTACTTGTCGCCCAGGACGCCCGCGGGGAGCATTACGCCTGCAAGCATGAGGGTGTAGGCGGTGCTGAACCATTGCAGGGCTGAGTTTCCGGCGTGGAGGTCGAGGGAGAGGGTGGGGAGGGCGACTGTCAGGACTGTGACGTCTAGGCCGATGGTGAGGGTTGCCAGGGCTATCGCCGCCAGGGCGATCCAGCGGCCGGGTGCGGGCGATGGCATGGCGTGCTCCCCCTCGGCGAAAGTTGTTGTTGGGCAGGAACTATAGCGCTGGGGGGTGGGGGAGGGAGTGGATGTCGTTGGGGGTACCCCTATTCGGTGGCGGGCTTCGTTGCCGACACCTGGCAGCGCCGGGGGTGGACGCGCGCCGCGACCCGGAGTGAAGGGTCTTTCATAGTTTTCGAAGTTCACCACTTCAATTACGGCAGGTTAACTTCCGCCCTGTCCTATTTGATGTCATTTACCTCATTAGCAATCGTAAACGAATTTGCGCGCTCGCTATCGGTCGGCCGCCAAGTCGGCTCGAGCCGCACGGTTGAAGTCCAGCTTCAATTGATTGAACGGATCAAGAAGGTTACGATCTGGCACAGCACCGGAAACCACCGTTCTATACAGAAGATCCAATCTTCTTGAGATTTCTTCAACAATTTTACATATTTTGTCTGAGCACGTCAGATTGACCTTCGCAGCAGCTTTTCCGGTAGCTTCGAATGCTTCTCGTAAGCTAGCCCATTCTCTAGTATCAGACGCCCCTAACGAATCCGACCGTCGCGAGGCCGGCAGCGCAGCAAAGTCGAGAGTCGCAATCAGTGCGTTATCTATCGCCGACAGCAATTCAACATAGGACACTTCCCGTTCCTTGTTCAGAAATTCAGAGCGAGATCGGGCGTCAGCACTAGCGATCTGCTTATTCGCCACGCCAAATGCAACGTAAGCAGTGACCGAGGAAGCAGATATAGATACAACCAAACTAGCAACGATAGCCATTAGTGCCGCCGCCCTATTTATCCTGGCGGCCTTAATAACGCCCGCGCGGTTGATGGCTGCAGCGCGTACCGCACCCGCCCGAGATACGCGGGCCGCTCGGATAGGTTCCGATCGGTTATCGCGGTGCGAATCCGGCAACCTTCGCAAGGTACTAGACATCAATCGTCTGCTGATGCTTCTACTTCGGGCCGACGGCGTGAGCAATCGAAACCGTGTCGCACTTATCAAGATCTCACAGAATCCAGGCTAAATATGATCTAACTTATTCCTACCTATTCGGGCCGAACTCGACTGTTTGTTCAACATGGTCATCGTTAATGTTGGACTGCGGATCACAAACCCAAAGCGGAGGAGGATGCGCCGCGCTGCGACTTATTGGATGAAGCGCTGTAACATCGATTACGCATGCCATTTTTTGGGCGCTCACGGTCAGCGGCCCTAGAGTCGCATGAGCGTCCGCCGACGCACTGCTGCTCCCCTCACCCACCACCACTGCCACCATGGCCGCGCCCGCAAGAATCGCTCCGGCCCATGTCCGCATCTCGATGACCTTTCCCGTTTTGCCCGAAGGGCGACTCACTCAATCGGCTTGGGCGAGTGTAGCGTTCGGGCCGCTTGGGCGGGCGCAGCCAAGCAGCGTGTCGTTGCTCTGCGAATCCGAGCCGAAGATACCATCGACAATATCCACAGGCCAAGAGTGATACGGCTCCGGCATGATCCGTAGTTACAGGCGTCAACACCGCGATGTAGGCAATCAGCCTACCACTACTCGACCGAGACGGGCCCTCCATTCGACTCACCCTGCGGCATCTCAGCACGGACCATGGGAGCAACCAAATACCGACCGACCGGTTATAGGAGCATGTGGGGACTATCGGTGGGTGATCTTGTTTCAGCTTGGGATTCGCGGAGCGGCGACATCCGTAGGGCTGAAGTTCACAGGTGACGCGGTACTGGCCTACCGGCGTGACCGCGTGCGACGCATCCGTCGGAGCGGCCGAAATACGGGCGACGATCCGGTCTACCAGCCCTGGCCTGTGTCACACTGCGTTCGGGACTCGCGCGGCGCGAGGACCGGATGGCACCTTCCGGGCGTCGGACCTGGATCGTCTGGCCGACTGTGACGGCGAGCGGACATGCCTCCCTACAGCGAACCCTCTTCGAACAGGAGTCGTTGGCAGGAGTGCATTGAATCTACAGACCCGGTTTAATCCCTGGGCTGGTACAAACCCGCGAATACACGAAATCTGCCCTCTCCCAGCGCCTTTCATCGTCCGGGACGGTCGACGACGTGGACGCCGCGGTGGACGGGCGGATACGACGACAGCACGTGCTGGAGGAAGACGGACACGAATTCGTGATACTTGTCCACCGAAGTGGCGCTGACGACGGTCGTGGGAGACGGAACGGTAATGCCGGGCAGTTGCGGCATCTGCTCGATATCGCGTCGCCGATCCGCGACTCATGTTCGGAGGCGGTGCCGCTCGTCAGCCGATTCGTGCATCCGACAACGTGTTTCGTGTTGTCAGATCAGGGCTCACGGAGATCGAGACGGTGAGCGGCGCAGCCATCACAGACGCGGCCGAGTTGAAGATATACGAGAAGGCTTGGTCGCAGCTGCGTGCACCGGCGTTGGATGGAGAGCGGGCCCAGCAGCTCATCCTGCGGGCAGACGGATGGCTGAGAAGGAGAGAACCCGATAGGCCCTGAACAGGGGAAGTGGTCCCAGCTGGGTTCGAACCAGCGACCTCTCGCGTGTGAGGCGAGCGCTCTCCCACTGAGCTATGAGACCTGAAACCGTGGGGTTCGGGGCGGGTTGGGGTCCGTTCCGAACGAGATGGAACCTTAACACGGTTCACCCTTGTCACACCAAATCGGGGGTTGAGCTGGGGGTTTCCGGTCGGGGCGGGTGCGGCGGCTCGAGGGTCGGCGGTTGGTGGGGAGGGGTGGGGGTGAGCAGGGGAACTACAGGGGTGTTATTCGGATTTTGGGCTCTCTACCAGGCGATTTGTTGGGTGTGTGGATCGTGGGCTAATGTTCTCTCTCGCAGCCGGAAGGGCGCGAGAGCGCGGCCGGGGGCAAAATGCGGATGTAGCGCAGTTGGTAGCGCATCACCTTGCCAAGGTGAGGGTCGCGGGTTCGAATCCCGTCATCCGCTCGAGGCCAACCGGCCTGGTTGGCGGTGTGGCCGAGTGGTGAGGCAACGGCCTGCAAAGCCGTGCACACGGGTTCGATTCCCGTCGCCGCCTCTAGTAGGCGACAGGCGCGATTAGCTCAGCGGGAGAGCGCTTCCCTGACACGGAAGAGGTCACTGGTTCAATCCCAGTATCGCGCACCATGTTCGGCAGGATAGCCCCGGTTTCGACCGGGGCTTTCTTGTGTTCGGGGGTCAGCGGCGTGGCCGGTCGAGGTGTGCTTCGGGGCGCAACCCGCGCCAGGACGGGTCGCGCATCATGCCCTCGGCGGTCCAATCGGTGAAGGCCACTTCCGCTGTCAGGCGAGGGGCAACCCAGACCACCTCCTCGCCCGCTCCGGGGTTGACCACCGCCGGTGTGTCCTGTTGCAGCGCAACCAGTCTCATGTGCAGGTCGGTGAGGGCCGTGCGGGTGAAGCCGGTTTCTACGGTTCCGATACGGATCAGGCGGCCGTCGGGGGTGGGGGTGGCGACGAGGAGGGCGCCGATTCGGCCCGGTCGGGGGCCGGGGCGCCAGCCGACTATGACGACGGGTTCGGTGTGCAGGTTTTCGATCTTGGTCCACAGCGGGGTGCGGCGGCCGGGGAGGTAGGGGGCGTCGAGGCGTTTGGCTATGAGGCCCTTCAGGTTCAGCTCTCGGGAGTGGGCCAGGAGCTCGGTGGCGGGGCCGGTGAGGCGGGGTGAGATCTGCCAGTGCGGGGTGTCGGGGGCGAGTTGTTCCAGGAGTTCGCGGCGGCGGTCGTAGGGGAGGTCGATGAGGGTGCGGTCGCCGAGGTGGAGGAGGTCGAAGGCGACGAAGACGGCGGGGGCGGTGGCGGCGAGGGCGGCGATCTCGTCGGGGTCGCGCTGGTGCATGCGGGATTGGATGGGGGCCGCGGCGGGGACGCCGTCGACGAAGGCGACTATCTCGCCGTCGACCACATACGGTGGGTCCGCCGGGGCGAGGGTGGCGAGTTCGGGCCACGCCGAGGTGATGTTGTTGCCGGTGCGGGACAGCAACAGCAACGTGTCGGCGACGTAGGCCACGGCGCGGATGCCGTCGAATCTCATCTCGAAGGCCCAGTGCTGTTCGTCGCTGGGTATCGGGCCGGGGGCGGCCAGCATCGGGGGGTATCGCGGGAGCATGGTCACCTACTTCTCGTCGCTCCTTCGGCGAAACGGACACGACCGGCAAATAGGCAGCATAGTACCGGGCGGTCCGCTCGGGGCCGGAAGTGGTGAAGCGGGTGGCCGAGGTTGATCCGAAGCAGCCCTGTCAGGCCGCGACGTCCACGCCGAGCAGTTTCTCCAGTGCTCGGGCGCCCTCGTCGGTGACGCCCAGCGTCCGCCGTTTCCCTTGTCGCCGAAGCCATCCCGCCGATTCCATGCGGGTCAGCACCGCGGCGCCGAGCGCGCCGCTGAGATGATGGCGTTGTTCGCTCCAGTCCAGGCAGAACCTCAGCAGTGGGCGGCGTTGGCGGCGAACGGAATTCAGATCGACGCCGAGGTCGGTGAAGACGGGTTCGGCGTGCGGGCCGAGTTCGTAGGGGTGCTCCTGGAGGGGGGCCGAGAGCGGATCGCCTTGTGCGCGTTCGGTTCCCGTGCCGCCGTCGGTGCGAATCAGGGCCTCGCGGGTCAGGAGGGCCTCGGTGACCGCGACGCCGAGCTGGCCCGCGAGGTGGTCGTAGCAGCTGCGGGCGCGGCGCATGGCGGCGGCGCGGGTGGATTCGCGCAACGAGCGGACGGGGCGGTCGGGGGCCAGCACCGCCAATGCCTCGATGGCGGCGGCCACCTGGGGATTGGCCAGGCGATAGTAGCGGTGGCGGCCGGAGCGTTCGACGGTGAGCAGGCCGCCCTCGACCAGGCGTGCGAGATGTTCGCTGGCGGTCGAGGCCGCGACGCCCGATTCCGCCGCCAGCACCGACGCGGGGAGGGAGCGGCCGTCGGCCAGGGCGGCCAGGACGCGGGCGCGGGTGGCGTCGGCCAGCAGGGCGCCGACCGCCGCGATATCGGTGTAGCCGTGCAGGGGGCGGTTGTCGGTCATGTCTCCAGTGTGGCGCGGACACACTTCGGTCCGTACCGAAGTGTGCGCGCACGGTTCGGCGAGAGCCGAAGGATTCGCGGGCAACACTACGGATATGAGTGCTTCGACCCTCGACAAGACGACGATCGAGAACCCGCACCGGGGCCGTACCCTGGCCGTACTCTGCGCCGGGATGTTCCTCGTCCTGCTGGACGTGACCATCGTGAACGTGGCCTTACCCGCGATCGGGAGCGGGCTGCACACCGAGGTCGCCATGCAGCAATGGGTGGTCGACGGCTACGTCGTCGCCATCGCGGGACTGCTGATCGCGGGTGGGACCGTCGGCGATCGGATCGGACATCGGCGGGTGCTGCTGGCGGGATTCGCGGTGTTCGGACTGGCCTCGCTGGGATGCGCGCTCGCGCCGAGCATCGGGGTGCTGATCGCCGCGCGCGTGGTGCAGGGCATCGGCGGGGCGCTGCTGCTGCCGAGCACGATGGCCGTGATCGTCGACGTGTATCCCGAACGCGGGGAGCAGGCGAAGGCGCTGGGCACGTGGGCGGCGGTGTCGTCGCTGGCGCTCCCGGCGGGACCGCTGCTCGGCGGGCTGCTCGTCGATCGGTTCGGGTGGCGGCCGGTGTTCTGGATCAATGTGCCGCTGACGATTCTCGCGATCGCGGGGACGTTGCTCGTGGTGCCGAATCGGCCGGGGAACAAGGCCGGGCGGCTCGACGTGGTGGGGGCCGCCGGATTCGTGGCCGGGTTGAGCGGGGCGGTGTTCACCGTGATCGCGGCGGGACATCGGGCGAGCGGCGCGACCGTGGTGGTCGCGGCGGCGGTGGCCGTGCTGGGATTCGGCGCGGCGCTGTGGTCGGCGCGGGTGGCCGAGCATCCGATCCTGCCGCTGGATCTGTTGCGGCGCAAGGCATTTCTGAGTCCGAATGTGGTGGCCGTGCTGATGAACGGGCTGTTCAACGGGACGTTGTTCGTCGGGATGCTGTATCTGCAAGACGTGCTGGGCTTTTCGCCGCTGGCGGCCGGAGTCATGGTGTTGCCCATGGCGATTCCGCTGGTGGTGCTGGCTCCGGTGTCGGGACGGTTGACCGCCGCGCGGGGGCCGCGGACCGCGGTGAGTCTCGGGTGCGCGCTGGCCGCGGTCGGGTCGCTGCTGTTGATCGGGGTGGGTCGGCACGGCGGGTCCGGTTGGCTGCTGGGCGGTTTCGCATTGCTCGGGTGCGGGGCGGGTTTGATGACCACTGCCGTGGTGGCGGCCGTGGTACGGGCCACTCCCCCGGCTCGGTCCGGGTTGGCTACGGGAGTGTCGAATACCTCGCGCCAGATCGGTACCGCGACCGGAGTCGCGATCTTCGGCGCGTTCGCCGGTTCTCCGCACACGAGTGGTTTCGTTCCCGCACTGCACACCCTCGCGCTCGCGGCGGCCGCGGCGTGGCTCGTGGCGCTGGTGATCACGCGGGTCGGGGTCGTCGCCGAGGCGGGCGGATCACCGAGCCCGGGCCGGTGAGCGCTGGTGATCGCGGGGGTGCGGGTCGTGGCCGCGTGGGATCGGCGGGCCGAAGAACCGGACACGCCCCCGCTTGACCACCGAAACCGCCCCGAGCGCATACCCTTTCGAATGAACGTGCGAAAGCTGGTGTAAGGGGTAGGTGTGGCGACGAGCCGGGTGGACGCGGGCGGCGACGGGCTGCTCGACGACGTGCGCGAGGGGCTGTCGTTCCAGCTGGAGGAGATCGACGAGACGATCACCGCCATGGTGGCCGATCAGGCGGCGGAGCGGGCGCGGGACGGGGAGCTGATTCCGTTGCGGCTCGGGCTCGACGGGGAGCGGCCCGAGACGCTCACGCTGCTGGGCATTCGGTACGAGTTGTCGCGGGATCGGGTGCGGCAGATCTACACGCGAGCGATCGGGCAGCTGATCCGGCGGGTGCAGGCGACGGGGGTGCCGAGCACCGCGGTGTTCGCGGAACGATATCCGGTCGGCTGGGGTGACGAACGGTTGGTGCGGACCCTGCTCGCCGAGACCTACGCGACCGACGCCGATATCGCGGCGCAGGATCTGGCATATCTGAAGTTGCGGCTGGCCGGGCACGGGCTGTTGGACTCGAAGCGGATCGCGGGGTTCGTGTTCCAGCGGATCGCCGGGTGGCAGCAGCGCGGACGTTGGCATCCGACCGAACCGCGGCAGGCCGATCCGGCGGCAGGGCTGGCGACGCCGCTGCTGCGGCGGGCGGTGTGGGGTTCGGGGACTCCGGCGGCCCTGCCGTCGACACCGCTGGAGACGCTCGACGCGGCCGATGACGCGCGGGGGTCGATGTTCACCGAGAAGCTCGGGCGGGAGGCGAGCTTCGACACCGCGCTCGAGGCGCGGCTGCTGCGGGTGCTCGATCAGGGGGAACAGGTCGAGACGTTCGTGGAGCGGCCCGGGGCGGTGGAGTACCGGCTGGACGGGGCGCGGCGCACGCATCATCCGACCGTCGCGGCGCGGCTGACCGACGGGCGGATCATGGCGATCGACGTGGTGCCGTTGGGGCGGTTGGCGGTCTATGGGAATCGGATGAAGCTGGCCGCGTCGCGGGCGTGGGCGCACGAACGCGGCTGGGGCTGGCTGGTGTTCACCGGGAGCCGGATGGGTGCGGACGATCTGGCGCGGCACGAGGTCGACGCCCGGCACGAGAACGCGCTGCGCAACCGGCTGGCGCGGGGGCCGATGGGGTGGGGCGAGTTCGCGCGGTTCGTCGAGGAGACCGGTATCGACGTGGTGGACCTGAGCGCGATGGTCGTGCGGCACGGCTGGCGCTGGGAACGCGGGCCGTTCCGGCTGGCCCGCGACGTCAGCGGCTGAGCCCGTTCCGTCCGGAAGCGATTCGCCCCGGTGTCGCGCATGTTTGCCGGGCGCACGGGCGGGCACGCCGTGCACATCGCAAAAATCCAGAGGACGGGGAAATCATGAGCATTGCATCGAGCACTGCGAAAGCGTTGGGTTCCACGGCCTCCGCCACCGCGCAGGCGGCCGGCGCGGTCGGCGGCGCCGCGGTGGGCGCGACCACCGGGGCCGCGCGCGGCATGATCGCCGGCGCCGTCTCGGGCGCCCGGAACGGGATCGACGCGCCGACGGCCACCGCGCTCGGGGTCGCCGCCGCGGGCGTGGCCGGACTCGTCGAATGGCCGATCGCGGCCGCGGCCGGTGGGGTGGCGGGCATCGCCTATCTCGCGCGACGCGGCAAACATGAACCGCCGCAGGAGATTTCGGCGTCCGAGACGGAGAAGCCGGTGGCCATCGAGGGCAAGCGGAAGTCGAGCTCCCGCAGCGGTAAGCAGACCGGCCCGGCCAACCGTTCGCGTCGACCCGCCCGCAGCACGCCATGATCGCAACGCTCCGATCGATCGTCACCGCCCCTGTCCGTATCCCGATGGCCGTCGGCCTCGAATTGGCCCGCAGACCCGCGGAGTTGGCGTCGAGGGTGTGGGACCCCGCCGCCGAATTCGTGCGTGATCCGGCGGCAGCGGCGTCGCGGGTGCTGGACCCCGCCGCCGAACTCATGCGCAACCCGGCGGCGATGGCGTCGCGAGTGCTGGACCCTGCCGCCGAACTCATGCGCACCCCCGCGACGATGGCAGCGCGAGTCCTGGACCCGGCCGCCGAACTCGTGCGCAAACCCGCGATGACGGCAGCGCGAGTCCTGGACCCTGCCGCCGAACTGATGCGCAACCCGGCGGCAGCGGCGTCGCGGGTGCTGGACCCCGCCGCTGAACTCATGCGTACTCCGGCGACCGTGGCAGCGCGAGTGCTGGATCCTGCCGCTGAACTGATGCGCGATCCAGCGGCGGCGGCATCGCGCGTTCTCGATCCCGCTGCCGACTTCGCGCGGGATTCCGCGGCGAGGGCGTCGCGCGTGCTGGAACCCGCGGCCGGGTTTGTGCGTAGACCTGTGGGGTGGGTGCTGGATGCTGAGGTGGGGGAGGTTGTCGGGGAGTTGGGTGAGGGGGTCGGGCGGGAGATCGGGGCGTTGTTCGATCCGCGGCGGTTGCGGCGGCAGCGGCGGATCAGTGTGCGGGGCAACAGGATTCATGCCGAGGTGCGGGGGTTGCGGGGGGCGGACGGTGGGGAGGTCGGGGGTGCGTTGCGGGGGCGGCTCGGGGCGGAACCGGGGGTGGAGTGGGTTCGGGTCAATGCGGCGACCGGGCATGTGACGGTGGCCGGCGAGGCGCTCTCGCCCGGGCGGCTGGAGACGCTGCTGGAGAAGGTCGAGGAGGTGGCGGGGACCGCGGAGCGGCCGTGGAGTCGGACGGTGGAGCATCCGGCGGATGTCGAACCGGTGCTGAACTCGGCGTTGCAGCTCGCGGGGGATGTGATCGGGCTCGGGGCGGCGCTGGCGGGGCGGACGCTGCCGTTGCCGCCGCCCGCGAATGTGCTGCGCGCGACGGTCGGATTCGTCGACGGGCAGCCCCGGGTGCGGGGTCTGCTGGAGGCGCAGTTGGGGCGGCATCGCACCGATACCGTGATCACGGTCGGGAACGCGTTGAGCCAGGCGATGGATTCGCAGGTGACGAGCCTGCTCGCCGATGCCGTGCAGCGGTCGGTGCGCTTGGTCGAGGCGGGGGCGCGGTACGCGCAGTGGCGACGCTGGGACGACCGGCTCGCCGACCCCGACCAGCCCGGCGTGCCCGAATGCCGCACGCCCGGACCACGTCCCGTGCCGCTGCCGCGCGGGCCCGTCGAGCGCAGCGCCGACGAGGTCAGCTCGGCCTCCACCCTGGTCTCGGCGGCGACGCTGACCGGTGGCCGCGGCGTGCGTGATGCCGCCGACGCGGTGGCCGCCGGTGTGCCGAAGGCGGCGCGCGCGGGGCGGGAGGTGTTCGCCGGAACCTTGGCGACCGCCATGTCCGCGCGTGGCGTGCTGACCATCGATCCGTTGCTGTGGCGTCGGCTGGATCGGGTTTCGGCCATTGTCGTCGATCGGCACGCCGTTCGTGGGGAACGGTCGGTCGTCCTCGCCGCCGACAGCGCGACCGACGACTGGCCGACCGAGCAGGTCTGGAGCGCGACCCAGCGGCTGTTGTGGCGCAATGGCCACGAGTTGCCGATTCCGCCGCCGCGGGGGCGTCGGCGGGCCGATCTGGAGTTGGTTCCCGAGGATGTGCCGCACGAGGACGAGCACGGGGGGATCGATGGAAAGCGTTCGGTGCCAGGGGGTTTCGACTCCGGTGAAGTGCCGCGTGCGAACTCGTCCGAGGAAATCCATTCGGAGACGGAGCGGGACGGCGATGTGGTCGCGACGAGCCGCGCTGCTGGTGACACAACCGCGATGCGGCTGGGGGCAATCGGGAACGGCACTCCCCCAGTGGATTTGGAGGAGACCGAAGAACACCAGTCCGCCGCCCACCCGGCTCCGACCGGAGATGACTCGGGCACCATTCTTTCGGTGGAGACCGGAGATGTCTCGGGCACAAACCTTTTGGAGCCGACGGCAGACAGCTCGGGTACGACACATTCGGAATCGAAGCGGACGGCGGGACATGGCCAGCAGCCGACCGAGGCTGTCGCGGGCGACGACGATGACGCGAATATAGACATCCGCGACGAACGATGCGGAAAGCCTTGTGCCGGTGACGTTCCCGAACCAGGAGACCCCCGCTGGTATCTACTGCGAGAACGAGGCCGGACCGTAGGACGCGTACTGATCGGCCGCGAGCCGCATCCGGACGCGGTGGGCCTGCTGGCGGCGGCACGGAAAGCCGGGTTGCGGGTGGTGCTCATCGGCGACGAGGGGACGGGAGAACTGCGCCGCAGCGCGGACGAGTTCGTGCGAGCGGGCGTTTCGGTGACGGAGCTCGTGCGGCGGATGCAGCGGCAGGGACATGTGGTCGCGGTGCTCAGCACCCAGGCGCATCGCGGATTGGGTGCGGCGGATCTCGGGATCGGGATGCTCGCGCACGGGGACGGCGGAACGCTGCACGTGCCGTGGCAGGCGGATGTGGTATGCCCGGATCTCGGGTGTGCGCGGGTGATCATCGCGGCCGCCGGGCGGGCGCGGGAGGTCAGCGAGCGAGGACGGGTGCTGACCCTGTCGGCGGCGACGCTGGCGGGCCTGCTGCTCGCGGCCGGGCCCGCGGGGAGCAGGCCCGCGCGGGCGACGAGTCCGATCTGGGCGGCGACGTTCCTCGGGCTGACCACCGGGTTCATCGGCGGTCGGCGGGCCGCGAGTTCGGCGCCGCCGACCCGGGTGCCGCTGGTCCCCTGGCACGCGCTCGAGGCCGACGAGGTGCTGTCGCGGCTGCCCTCGCCCAAACGGCTCGCCCCGCCGCCGCCGTCGCGGTTGGCGTCGGTGGGCGAGCGGCTCGCGGGCCGATGCGCGGCGCCCGCGGCGACGCTGATCGACCTCGCCCGGCACGTGCGGCGCGAACTGGCCGATCCGATGACGCCGCTGCTGGCGGTGGGGGCGGTGGCCTCGGCGCTGCTGGGGTCGCCCACCGACGCGCTGTTGGTCGGGTCGGTGCTCGGATTGAACGCGGTCGTATCGGCCGCGCAGCGTCGCCGGGCGCGAATGTCGTTGCACCGCTTGCTGGTCGGGGAACGACTGGAGGCGCGGGTGATCGCCGACGGTGCCGAGAAGCGTTTGCCCGCAACGGATCTGCGGCCGGGCGATGTCATCGCGCTGTCCTCCGGCGAGGTGGTTCCGGCCGACGCGCGGCTGCTGGAGACCGACGGGCTCGAGGTGGACGAATCCGGGCTGACCGGCGAATCGGTGACCGTGGAGAAGCGGATATCGGCGACACCCGGTGCGGCACTGGCGGATCGGTCCTGCATGGTGTTCGAGGGCAGCGTCATCGTGAACGGCACGGCGCGGGCCGTGGTGGTCGCGGTCGGGTCCGGCACCGAGGCCGGGCGGGCGCTGGCCGTGGCCGGGCCGCCGCCCACCGGGGGCGTGCAGGCGCAATTGCACAGCCTCACCGAGCGGGTGCTGCCGTTCACGCTCAGCGGCGGAACCGCCGTCACCGCGGCCAGTTTCCTGCGCGGACTGCCGTTGCGGCCCGCGCTGGCCGACGGACTCGCTGTCGCGGTGGCGGCGGTGCCGGAGGGCCTGCCGCTGGTGGCGACCGTGGCGCAGCTGGCGGCGACGCGGCGGCTGTCGCGGCGCGGGGTGCTGGTGCGGTCCAGTCGCACGATCGAGGCGCTGGGCCGGGTCGACACCGTCTGCTTCGACAAGACCGGCACCCTTACCGAGGGGCGGTTGCGGCTGGTCGCGCTCGGTGATCTCGACGACGACTGGGACGCCGACCGGGCCGAGGAGTCCGCGGAGGCGCGGCGGCTGCTGCGGGCGGCGGCGCGAGCCTGCCCGAATCCGGCGGACGGGCCGCTGGTGCACGCCACCGACCGCGCGGTGGTCGAGGCGGCCGACACCGCGCTCGGCGAACAGGCCGCGCACACTTGGGATCCCATCGAGGAGGTGCCGTTCGAGAGCTATCGCGGGTACGCGGCGGCCATCGGGCACACCGCCAAACATCTGCGGCTCGCGGTGAAGGGCGCGCCGGAGGTGCTGTTGCCGCGATGCGAGAAAGTGTTGCGCGCCAGGGGATCCGGACGCCGCGTCCAGGAGTTCACCGCCGACGATCGGACCGTCGCCGAGGAGGCAGTGCGGCGGATGGCGGCGCGCGGGTTGCGGGTACTGGTGGTGGCGCGGCGCGACTTCGCCACGGCCCCCGACGATGTCACCGAGGAGATCGAGCAACTCACCCTGCTCGGATTCATCGGGATCGCCGACAGCCCGCGACCGCAGGCCCGGCAGCTCGTGGAGGAGTTGGCGCACAACGGGATCGGGGTGCGAATGATCACCGGGGACCATCCGATCACCGCGCGCGCCATCGCCGAACAGCTCGGCATTCCCGCCGAGACGGTGGTCACCGGGGCGGACATCGACGCGCTCGACGAGGACGCGCAGGGCGAATTGATCGAGCACGCAACGGTTTTCGCGCGGGTGTCGCCCGAGCACAAGGTGCGGATCGTATCGGCCCTGCAACGGCACGGGCACGCGGTCGCGATGGCCGGGGACGGGTCCAATGACGCGGCGGCCATCCGGACCGCCGATGTCGGCATCGGACTGGCCGCGCGAGGTTCGGTCGCCGCGCGGGAGGCGGCGGATCTGATTCTGACGCAACCGGATTCGGGTTCGGATCTGACCGTGCTACGCGACGCGCTGGCCGAGGGGCGGGGCATGTGGCAGCGGGTGCGCGACGCGATCGGGGTGCTGGTGGGCGGTAACGCCGGGGAGGTGACGTTCACCGTGCTGGGCACGCTGCTGTCCGGGCGCGCGCCGATCGGGACGCGGCAGTTCCTGGTGGTGAATCTGCTGACCGACCTGGGTCCGGCGATGGCGGTCGCGTTGTCCGGGCACACCGAGACCGAGGACGGAACGCTGGGCCCGCCGCCGGAGATCGGCGGGGACTTCCTCCGCGCGGTCGCGGTGCGCGGGGCCTGCACGACCGCCGGTGCGGGGGCGGCGTGGCTGATCGGCCGGTACACCGGACGACGGCGGCGCGCGGAGACGATGGCGCTGGCGGCGTTGATCGGAACGCAGCTGGGTCAGACGCTGATGATCGGGCGGGACAGCCGACTGGTGTGGGCGACCGTCGCGGGCAGCGGGGCGCTGCTGGCGGGGATCATCATGACGCCGGGAGTGAGCCGGTTCTTCGGGTGTGTGCCGCTGGGGCCGGTGGCGTGGATGACGGTGGTGGGGTGTGCTGTCGGTGGGACGGCGGCGTCGGTGTTGGCGGGGCGGGCGGCGCGTTGAGGAGTCCCGCGCCTGCGGGACCCCTCTGGGCACGACCTCCGCCGGAATTCGGCGGGACGGGTCAGTGCAGCATGAGGCCTGCCGCGATGAAGGTGATGATCACCAATACGGCGAAGCAGGTGATCAGTTGCCAATGTTTCAGGGCCTCTTGTTGTTTGGCGATGGTGACGCGGAGGGTGGCGTCCACGCGGTCGTGGTCGGCGAGGCGGCGGCGGGTGGCGTCGAGGTCCTCGGCGGTCTGTTCGGCGCGTTCGAGGCGGCCGAGGAGTTTGTGGATCTGTTTGGCCTTGTCGCGGGTGGCCTTGCGGGCCAAGGCCAATGCGGTGCGCTGGTGGACGAGTTCCTGGCGCTGCTGCGCGATGAGCAGTGCCTGCGCGCGGGTGTGCTGCTCCCAGTCGGTCACCGTCGCCCATCCTCCCGTGGTCTCGTCGCGCCAGCCCCAGGCCAGGTCGCCGGATACCCAGCCGTCCAGGAAATCTCGTACCGCCCAGGATTTTTCGGTCGGTTCGACCACGCCCGCGGGGCCCGCCTCGACGCGTCCGGAGACCGCGCGGTACTCGCAGACCGCCGGGGCGAAGTCGTCGACGCCGAGGGCGGGCAGGCGCGGTACCCAGAAGCCGGGGGCGCACAACCACAGGACCTCGTCGCAGCCGACCGCGCGCAGGCGGGCCGTGCGTTCCTGCGCGTGCGCCAAGGATACCGGGGCGCTGCGCACCTCGATCGCGCAGCGGCGAGAACCCTTGCGCCACAACACACTCGGGGTCTGCGCGCCGAGCGGCCTGTCGACCTCGGCGTCGTCCGCGCCGCACGCCAGCAGCCGACCGCGGAGCCAGTACTTGAACCGCTGCACATCCCAGTGACAGTTACCGCACCCCGGCTCCCGGCACCGCTCCCCCGGCTGATGTCCGCGCGGATTCGGCTCCACCACGGGCATATCCGTGGGCGCCAGCACCGCCGCGCCCGCTGGCCCGACCTCGGTCCGTTCCTTCGTGCTCACGCGACCACTTCCCCTACACCGTGCACCCGCCGACCGTTCCGGCCTGCTCCCTCCAGAGTGCCGCAAAGATCAGGACAGTTCACGTGAACCCGACCGGATTCGTTATGCAACCGGTTCGTCGGCGTGACCAACAAGCGTGGAACGAGGCCCCGCCGAGACCCAGGCCCACGAACCCAGCCGCACCCCTTGTTGGGATCCGCACCCGTTTCGGGGCCCTGGAAGGGGTGCGGATTCGAATAAAGGGTGCGGCTGGGTTCGTGGGCCTGGGGGTGGTGGTGGGGGTTAGGCTGCCGCAATGGGTTTGGCGGTGGTTCGGGGGGCTCGGGTTGCCAATGGGGTGGCGTTCGGGTTGCAGGGGTTCTTCTTGGCTGTGGTGTTGACGGAGTTGCCGCAGCAGCGGGATCGGTTCGGGTTGGGGGATGGGGAGGTTTTGGGGGCGGTGGTGATGGTTTCGGTGTTGGCGGCGGTGGGGAGTTTGGTGGCCGAAGCTGTGGCGGTGCGGTGGTCGAGTCGGGTCGCGGTGCGGGTGGGGTTGGGGTTGATCGGGATGACGGGGGTGGGGGTGGCGGTGGCGCCGAGTGTGGGGGTGTTGTTCGTGGCGTTGGGGGGTTACGGGGTGGCGGTGGGGATGGTGGACGCCAGTACGAATATGCAGGCGGTGTTCATTCAGCACGGGTTGGGGACGTTCGTGCTGGCGTCGTTCTACGCGGCGTGGAGTGCGGGGTCGATTCTGGGGGCGTTGTTCGTGGCGGGGTCGGAGAAGGTGGGGGTGCACGCGAGTTGGACGCTCGGGATCGCGGCGGGGGTGGTGTTCGTGGCGGGGCTGGTCCTGGGGCCGCGGTTGCTGGGGACGCGGCAGGCGGAGGCCGAACCCGAGGAGGCCGCCGCGGCCGAAAGGGTCGGGCTGCGAGCGTATTTGGCGTTCGGGGTGGCGATGGCGCTGGTGTTCGCGGTGGACCTCGCGGTGGGCAACTGGTCGGCGCTCTATCTGAAGGACGATCTGCTGTCCTCGTCGGCGACGGCGGCGCTGGCCTTGGCGGCCTATCAGGGGGCGTCACTGCTGACCCGGGCGACCGGCGACGCGTTCACTCGGCGGTTCGGGGCGCGGGCGGTGGTCCGCACGGCCGCCGCGATCGGGTCGGTCGGATTGCTGCTCGTCGTGGCCGCCCCCTCCCCCGTCCCGGCGCTGCTCGGATTCCTCGTCGCGGGGCTCGGGCTGCCGGTGATCGCGCCGCTGTGCTTCAGCGAGGCGGGTGAGCTGACCGGCGGGCGGGGGCTCGACGCGGTGATCGCCCGGCTCAACCTGTTCAACTACGCGGGCACCCTCATCGGCGGCGGCGTGGTCGGGGCCGTCGCCGACGCCACCTCGCGGCGTGTCGGATTCGTCATCCCGCTGATCTTCGCGGTGCTGCTGATCGGGTCCGCCCGGTGGTTCCATCCGCGTCGGTCGGTTGTGGTGCGATAGGACCATGATCGATACCCCAGTCACCGTCGACCGGGCCGGGCTGTGGGACGCCGAGGCCCTGAGCGATGTCGCGGCGGCCACCTTCCCGCTCGCGTGCCCGCCGGAATTGGCGCCCGCCGACATCGACGCGTTCGTCGCGAACGTGCTGTCGGAGGACCACTTCGGCGACTACCTCAGCGATCCGCACCGGACCGTGCTCAAGGCCGTAGCGGGCGCGGAGATCGTCGGCTACACCATGCTGGTCGCGGGCGAACCCGCCGATCCCGATGTGGCACAAGCGGTTACGGCGCGCCCGGTGATCGAGATCAGCAAGATGTACGTGCTCCCCGGCCATCACGGCAGCGGCGTGTCGACGGCGTTGATGGCCGCCGCCGTCGACACGGCCCGCCGCGGTGGGTTCGCCGTGGTGTGGCTGGGGGTGAACCAGTACAACGAACGCGCCCAACGCTTCTACGCCAAGCACGGATTCGAACGCGTCGGCACCAAGACCTTCACCGTCGGTTCGCGGGTGTGCGAGGACTACGTCATGCAGATGGCGCTGTGACCGGTTTGGCGACCGCGACGAACCGCGCCCCGAGGAACATGGTCTCGTACACTTCCGGAATCTCCGGCAGCGCGCGGCCGTAACGAGCCGAAAGTTCCCGCACCGTCAGCGATTCCGCGGTCCAGCCGCGCGCGCCGAACCAGGTTTCGGGCGCGCTGCGGTCGTCGGTGTAGAACAGCTCGCGCAGATCGATCTCCGCCATGGGCGTGCCCCGCAGTTGCTCGGCCTGGAATTCGGCCATCCGATCCAGATCCCGCAGATCGCTCATCGAGTCCAGGGCCAGGCGGCTGCCCGGCGCCGACAGTCGCTCGACGCGTTCGAACAGCGCCTCCTGCGCCGCGCCCGGCAGATACGGCAGCAGACCCTCGGCGGTCCACGCGGTGGGCGCGCCCGGATCGAAACCGGAGTCGAGCAGTGCCGCGGGCCAGTCCTCGCGCAGATCGATGGCGATGGCGTGCCGCCGGGCCGCGGGCACCGCGTCGTGTTCGTCGAGGACCCGGGCCTTGAATTCGAGCACCTTGGGCTGATCGAGTTCGAACACCGTGGTCCCCGCGGGCCAGTCCAGGCGGTAGGCGCGCGCGTCCAGACCGGCCGCGAGGATCACCGCCTGCCGCACCCCGTCCGCGGCGGCCGCGCGGAAGTGTTCGTCGAAGAACCGGCTGCGCAGGCCGATCATGGTCGAGGCCAGTTTGGATTCGACGCGGTCCGAATCCTCGTGCAGCCAGCGGGTCATGCCCTCGTGGCCGGAGGCGGTGACGAAGCGGGCGGCGAAATCGTCGCGGATCAACGCGTCGGGTTGTTCGGACTCGAGTGCCCGGGCGGCGGCGACGCCGAGGGCCGTCGCCCCGACGCTGCTCACGATGTCCCAGGTATCTCCCTCAGTACGCACGGCATTCCTCCGATCGGTAGAACCAGCTGTGACGCAACGGAAAACGATCGAGCGTCCGTGACCACGGACACGCGCAATCTTACGTCCGCTAACGACATTGCGCCCAGTTGGAAGCGATCGGGAATCAGGACAGCAGTGCGGCTTTCAGCGCCGCGACCTCGTCGGCGCTGAGCTTCAACCCGTCCCGTACGTAGTTGTCGAACGACCCGTAGCTCTGGTCCACCTGGTCGAACGCGGCGTCGAGGGCCGCGGGGGCGACGCCGTTGAGGGTGTCGTTCGGCGCGGCGTCGCGGTAGTAGTTCGACAACAGGTAGTCGTAGGTGACGGTCTGGCGGTCGACGCCGAGGACGGTCAGCAGCACCGCCGACATCCAGCCGGTGCGATCCTTGCCCGCGGTGCAGTGGTAGAGCACCGCGCCGTCGCCCGCCAGGATGTCGCGCACGACGTTCGCGAAGCCCTCGCTCGCGCCGGGCGCGGTGATGAACGCGCGGTACAGATCCGGGCCCGCGGTGATCGCGGAGGCCATCACCTGCGGCGGGGCCTGGCCGATGATGTCGTCCCAATGGGCTTGCGCGCCAACGGGTATCCGGTCGGGGGCCACGGCCCGCTCGATCGCCATGCGCAGATCGTCGACCGCGCGCACCCCGCGATCGGTGAGCGCGGTCAGGTCGGCGTCGGTGGCCTTGCTCAGCTCGCCGGTGCGGAACACCAGTCCCGAGCGGACCACGTGCCCGTCGGTGGTGCGGTAGCCGCCGAGGTCGCGGGCGTTGAGCACCCCCTGCAATCCGAGCGAGCGCTGGTCGAGATCGGTCACGACCGAACTCGTGGCCGCGGGCGGTTCGACGGCGAGCGCGACCCCGGCGACGGGACCGCAGGCGAGGACCGCGGCGATCAGCGGCGCGGCGAGACGAACGGAGCGGTGGGCCACGAAGATTCCTTTCCTCAGGCGGTCGGTACCTCGTACCGCGACAGCGCGAGCAGCCGGGAGATGGCGCGCAGGTACTTCTTGCGGTAACCGCCGCCGAGCATCTCCTCGGAGAAGATCTTGTCCAGCTTCACCCCGGACACCGTGACCGGAATACCCGCATCGTAGAGCCGGTCGGCCAGAACCACCACGCGCAACGCGACCGCCTGGTCGGTGAGCGTGTGCACGTTCGACACGAACACCGCCGACACACCCGAGAGCAGCGCCCCGTACCGGGAGGGATGCAGGGTGCTCAGATGTTGCAGCAGCGCGTCGAACTCGTCGAGCGTGGAATCCGGTGTGGCGGCGGCCTTTTCGGCCAGATGCGCCGGATCGGTGGGCTCGGGCGCGGGCGGCAGGTCGCGGTGGCGGTAGTCGGGGCCGTCGACGCGCACGGTCTCGAACAGCGCGCCGAGCTTGCGGATCTCACGCAGGAAGTCCTGCGCGGCGAAGCGGCCCTCGCCCAACTGGTCGGGCAGCGTGTTGGAGGTCGCGGCCACCGAGACACCGCGCGCGGTGAGTTCGGTAAGGAGTCTGGACACGAGCATGGTGTCGCCCGGGTCGTCGAGTTCGAATTCGTCGATGCACAACACGCTGTTTCCGGACAGTCGTTCGACGGCGTTCGCGAAACCCAGCGCGCCCACCAGATTGGTGACCTCGCCGAAGGTGCCGAACGATTTGGGTGCGGGCGAGGCGTGGAAGATCGAGGCGAGCAGGTGGGTCTTGCCGACGCCGAAACCGCCGTCGAGGTACAGGCCCGCCCCGTCGACCTGCTTCTTCTTGCCGAACAGGGTCTTGCGGCCCTGGGCGGCGTGGATCTTGGCGACCTGTCCGGCGAACCGCTCGGCCTTGGCCACGGCCTCGGCCTGGCTGGGTTCGTCGGGGGCGGGAATGTAGGAGGCGAAACTCACCTCGTCGAATGTGGGCGGCGGCACCATCTGCGCGATGAGCTGATCGGCCGGGACCTCCGGGTTGCGATCGACGAGGTGTTGTTGCACGCATGTAGCGTACTGACGTGGTGTGATCGGTCGTTATGCAGCGTGTGCCCAATGCGATCCAGTTCACAAAGCTGAGCACCGACGAACTGGTGCGCCTCTACACGTATCCGGCGAGGCTCGAATCACCCTGGGTGCGAATCAACTTCGTGTCGAGCATCGACGGGGCGGTCACGCTGGACGGCCGGTCGGGCGCGCTGGGCGGTCCGGCCGACAAGGCGGTGTTCCGGATTCTGCGGGATCTGGCCGATGTGGTGCTGGTCGGGGCGGGCACGGCGCGGTCGGAGAACTACGGCGGCGCGCGCACCGACAGCTTCCGGCGCATCCGGCTGTTCCATCACGGGCTGGGCGGCGCGCAGGACGGCTCCGCGCCGCCGATCGCGGTGGTCACGGCCAGTGCGGCGCTCGATCCGGCGAGCCGGTTGTTCACCGATACGACCCGGCCGCCGCTGGTGCTCACCACCACCGACGCGCCCGCGGACCGCAAGGCCGAACTCGCCGACGCGGGCGCGGAGGTGATCGAGGCGGGCGACACCTCGGTCACGGCGGCGGGCATTCGCGCGGCCCTCGCCGAACGCGGATTGCTGCGGGTGCTGTGCGAGGGCGGGCCCGCGCTGTTCGGGGAGCTCATCGCGGCCGGGGCGGTGGACGAGTTGTGCCTGACGGTGTCGCCACTGCTCGTGGGCGGCACCGCGGGCCGAATCGCGGTGGCGCCCAAAGAGATGCCGACGCCGATGACGTTGTGCCACGCGCTGCTCGACGACGACGGTTCGGTGCTGACACGCTGGGAACGCACGCACACCCAGAGCTGAAACGGCTCGATGGACCTGGCAGGCTGTAGCGCATGCGCTGGAGTCGGGCCGCCCTGCTGATGTCGTCGTCGCTGACGGTTGTCCTCGTCGGCGCGTGTGGCGCGGGTCCGTCGAGCCGCCCCGGCGTCGCGGTCGAGCGGCCGCACGAGGCGGGATCGCCCACCACGACGTCCGCCGCGCCCGCGCCGCCGCCCGGACCCGAGGTGCCCAAGACGGATCTGGCCTGGCGCGATTGCGCCGCACCCACATTCGGCAAGCTCGGGCTCGGCGCTCCCCCGGCGGGCCTGGTGTTCGAATGCGCCGAGTTCTCCACGCCGATCGATACGAGCGGGTCGGTGCTGGGCACGTTCCGGACCGCGGCCGTGCGGGCCAAGCTGGCGAATACGCCCGCCGACGCCGCGCCGGTGGTGCTGACCTCCGGGGGTGACCGGTCCTCGACCGAGACCCTGGCCGGGCTGGCGACGGGGCCGAATTCGGCGCTGCTGGCGGCACATCCGGTGGTGGCGGTGGATCGGCGCGGCGTGGGCAATTCGCAGGCGATCGACTGCATGGCCACCGACACGCGGCGGGGGCTGGCCGATTCGGCGCAGTTCGCGGGCGGGGACCAGGTCGACGCGATGGTGAAGCTGAGCCAGGACGCGACGGTCGCGTGTCAGGACTTCTTGCAGCCCTATCAGCGGACGTTCGACGCGCCGCACGCCGCCGACGACATCGAGCAGTTGCGCAAGGCGTGGCAGGTCGACCGGATCGCGCTCGTGGGGACGGGCAGCGGGGGCCGGGTGGCGATGAGTTACGCGGCCAAGTACGGGGATCATCTGGCGCGGTTGGTCCTGGACGCGCCGCAGGCCGTGGACGCCGACGCGGTGACGCGGACCGAACAACGCGTGAAGGGGGAAGAGGCGGCGTTGACCGCGTTCGCGCAGCGGTGTGCGGGGTTGAACTGCTCGTTGGGGGCGGATCCGCGGGCGGCCGTGCTCGATCTGGTGAATCGGGCGCGGGCCGGGGGTCTGGGTGATCTGTCGGCGGGGGCGTTGCTGACCGGGATCGCCGGGTTTCTCGGGGATCCGCGGGCCGATCAGAGCAATCGGGTGGGCGAGCTCGCGGACGCGTTGTCGGCGGCCGGGCGCGGGGATCGGGGGCCGATCAATGCGCTGTTGCAGCGGCAGTCGGGGTCGGTCGGATCGGACGGGCAGTTCGTGTCGCGGTGTTCGGACAATCAGCAACCCGCCACGCCCGAACGCGCGCGGGAACTCGAAAACACTTGGGGCGGAACGTATCCCGTGTTCGGGAAGGACGCGGCCGTGCGCATGATGGCGTGCGCGGCCTGGCCCGTACCCAACCCCACCCAGCTCCCGGAGAAGCTCACGCTGCCGGTGCTGCTGCTGGGGGCGACGGCCGATCCGGTCACCGGGAGCGACGCCCTGCCGACCGTCACGGGCGCGCTGGGGCGGGCGGGGGCCGGGACGGCGACGATCCGGTGGCAGGGGTACGGGCATCCGGTGCTCAATCATTCGGGGTGCGGGCAGCAGGCGTTGGTGGCGTATCTGAAGGACGCGAAGTTGCCCGCGGACGGGACGGCCTGCCCGGCTTGAGGCGTGGGCGGGCGTGCCGCGCGGGTGATGTCGAAAGGGGGCGCGAAGTGGTCTGAAGCACGGTTGAACGGCGGGTCCGTGGTACGTCGGGTAGGGGTTCCGGTGTACCGTGCCCCAGTGTTGTTTCGTCAGCTCGAGCCCCGCACCGCTCGCACGACCGCCGAGGTCTTGAACTTCGTCCTGTGGCCGTTCGCGGTCATGACCGTGCTGCACCAGGTGTTCGTGAAGGCCACCAACTTCACCATCACCGATGACTTCGCGCCGGTCTATCGGGCCTCGCTGGCGTTCCTCAACGGCCGGGCCGTGTACAACGAGAACTTCGACTACGTCGATCCGCACTACCTGTATCCGCCGAGCGGGACGCTGCTGATCGCGCCGTTGGCGATCATCGATCCGCAGGCGTCGAAGTGGTGCTTCATGGGGCTCAACGCGATCGCGATCGTGCTGGCCTGGTATCTGCTGTTGCGGCTGTTCGGCTTTCGGCTCTCCTCCCCCGCGGCACCGTTGTTGTTGCTGCTGATGTTCGCCTCCGAAACCGTCATCAACACACTGGCTTTCGGCAATGTGAACGGGTGCGTGCTGCTGGCCGAGGTGGTGTTCATCCATCTACTGTTGAAGCGGCGGGATCTGCTCGCGGGCGTGGTGATGGGGTTGACGATCGCGGTCAAGCCGACGTTGGCTCCGCTGTTGCTGATTCCGATCATGCGGGGGCAGTGGAAGGTGTTGATCACGTCGGTCGGGGTGCCGGTCGTGTTGAACGCGGTGGCGTGGCCGTTGATCACCGATCCGATGGATTTCGTGAATCGGACGCTGCCGTATCTGTTGAAGTCGCGGGACTACTTCAACAGCGCCATCGTCGGCAATGCGAGCTATTACGGGCTGCCCGTCTGGTTGACGTGGACCATCCGGTTGAGCGTCGGTGTGCTGGTGCTGGTTTCGCTGTGGCTGCTGTATCGGTACTGCCGCGAGGACGAACTGTTCTTCGTGTGCACGAGCACGGGCATCCTCCTGACCGCCCTGTTCCTGCTGTCGGGGCTGGGTCAGCAGTACTACTCGATGATGCTGTTCCCGTTCCTGATGACCGTCGTGCTGCGAAACTCGGTGCTGCGCAACTGGCCCGCGTGGCTGGCGATCTTCGGGTTCATGACCTACGACAAGTGGTTGCTCGACCACTGGCAGAGTACGGGTCGGGCACTGGAATACCTGCGGGTCACGTTCGGGTGGGGGCTGCTGCTGATCGTGACGTTCTGCGTGCTGGGTGACCGGTATCTGGCCGCGCGGCGCGAGGGGCGGCTGGATGGGGGCATCGAACCGGCGTTCCTGCTGGAGGATTCGGCGCCGCGGCCCGTGGCCGCCGAGACCGAACGGGCTCTGATCGAGCCGGACGTCCGCGAGCCCGACGCGCGGGCCACCGCGTTGAGTTAGGCGGCGGGCTCGTTCCGCAGAGTTCGGCTACCTGCGCAGTACCGTTCTGGGTGCGACCACCTGCGCGGTGCCGTCCCGAGTTCGGCTACCCGCGCGGTGCCGCCCCGGGTTCGGCCACCTGCGCGGAACCGTCCCGCGTTCGGCTGCGCGGCGGCCGGAGGGACAGGGCCGTGGGCCGCACTAGACTCGTATGCATGAGTTCCGACACGTCCCTGCCCGCGCCGAAGATTCAGCTCACGCCGCAGGAGTGGCGGGCGCGGCTGAGCCCGCAGGAGTACGCGGTGCTGCGCGAGGCGGGCACCGAACGCGCCTACACCGGCGAGTACACCGACACCGAGACCGAGGGCGTCTACGCCTGCCGCGCCTGCGGTGCCGAATTGTTCCGCAGCACCGAGAAATTCCACTCGCACTGCGGCTGGCCGTCGTTCTTCGACCCCGCCGACTCCGACGCGGTGATCCTGCGCGAGGACAACTCCCTCGGTATGCGGCGAGTCGAGGTGCTGTGCGCAAACTGCCACAGCCACCTCGGGCACGTGTTCGAGGGCGAGGGGTACGACACGCCGACGGACAAGCGGTACTGCATCAACTCGATTTCGCTGCGGCTGCTGCCGAAGGAGTGATGGGGAACAGCGGGGGCAGGTAGCGGACCATCAGGGTCGACCACGTCAGGTGGGTGAGCAGGGGGGCGCCGATGCCGCCGGTGGCTCGGCGTTCGAGGGCGAACAGGGTGCCCATGAGGGCGGCGGCGAGGGTGAGGGCCGGGTTGCCGGTGGCTCCCGTGGTCAAGCAGTAGACGCCTGTGGATGTGGCGACGGGGTGCTTGCCGGAGGCGTCGTAGACCGGGCCGCGGAAGAACATCTCCTCGGCGGCGCCGTTGATCAGGGCGACCGCCAGGGCGCGGGGGGTGGTGCCGAAGCGGGCGTAGCTGAGGACGTCGGTGATGGCTCGGTTCAGGATCGGGATGCGACGGGCGATGAGGGCGCAGCCGTAGAAGACGCCGAAGGCGCCGATGCCGGTGGCTGTGGCGGTCAGGGCCG
This sequence comes from Nocardia sp. NPDC004068, assembly GCF_042874315.1. NCBI lineage: Bacteria > Bacillati > Actinomycetota > Actinomycetes > Mycobacteriales > Nocardiaceae > Nocardia > Nocardia sp. NPDC004068. The sequence goes on along the minus strand of NZ_JBIAMW010000001.1, from coordinate 644,961 downwards.
TGCGGGCGGGGCGGTCGGCGGCGAATCGTGGTGGGCCGCAAGCGGTTCCGCCGAGGGCGAAGGTGGCGGCGGTGGCGAGGCTCTGGGTGTAGAACTCGGTCGAATCGGGTGGGGCGGACAGGGAGCGGCGCAGCAGGGCGGTGCCGAGCAGCCAGGCCGCGCCGACGGTTCTCGTGCTCATGCGGCGTGTCGGGCTTTCACTCGGTCGCGCAGGGCGCGCAGGACGGCCTCGTCGTAGTCGAGGGGTTCGAAGGGCAGCAGTTCGCGGATGCTGTCGTCGTGGACGACGGTCTCGTTGACCATCGAGCCGATGAGGGAACGGCCGGTGCGGGCGTCGACGTCGGTGACCAGGGACAGCCACAACGACGACAGCCAGGGCGACAGCAGGGGGACGGGGACCAGGATGAGCGGTCTGCCCTCGAGGTCGGCGACGCGGCGCAGCATGTCGGCGAAGGTGAGCGCGTACGGGCCGCCGATCTCGAAGGTGCGTCCGGTCGTTTCGGGCTCGTCGAGGACGCCGACGAGATAGCGGACCACGTCGTCCAGGGCGATGGGCTGGGTGCGGACGTGCACCCATTTGGGTGTGACCATGGCGGGCAGATGCTCCACGAGTTGGCGGGTGACCTCCCAGGAGATGCCGCCGTGGCCGATGATGACGCCCGCGCGCAGGGTCGTGACGGGCACGCCGCCGACGCCGAGCAGTCGTTCGACCGCGCGGCGGCTGCGCAGGTGCGGGGAGAGGTCGTCGCCCTCCGCGCCGAGGCCGCCCAGATAGACGATGCGCTCGAGGCCCGCCTCGGCCGCGACCTCGCCGAAGGTGCGGGCGGCGTCGGCGTCGCGCTGCTCGAATTTCGGGTCGTCGAGGGAGTGGACGAGGTAGTAGGCGGCCTGGCAGCCGTCCATGGCCTTTCGCAGCGAGTCGCGGTCGTGCACGTCGCCCCGAATCGGTTGTCCCGCACCGTGATACGAGTGCGGGCGGCGGGTCATCGCGCGGACCGTGTGCCCGGCCCGCTCGAGTTCCGGGCACAGTCGGCTGCCGACGAAGCCGGACGATCCCGCCACCAGTACATCCATCGCGCGAATCCCTTTCCGGAGGGGTGCAGCCAGAGGTTTGCTCTGACGTTATGCCCGTCCGGCGGCAACGTACGCCCAGCCGCACCCCTTATTCGGATCCGCACCCGTTATCGGGCCATGCAGGGGGTGCGGATTCGAATAAAGGGTGCGGCTGGGTTGCCGTGGCGGGTGGGGGGAGCGCTTCAGGGGAGGGCGGTGATGAGTTGGTCGAGTTCGACTCGGGGGCCGGTGAAGAAGGGGACTTCTTCGCGGACGTGCATGCGGGCCTCGGTGGCGCGCAGGTCGCGCATGAGGTCGACGATGCGGTGGAGTTCGGGGGCCTCGAAGGCGAGGATCCACTCGTAGTCGCCCAGGGCGAAAGCGGCGACGGTGTTGGCGCGGACGTCGGGGTAGCCGCGGGCCTCCTTGCCGTGGTCGGCGAGCATTTTGCGGCGCTGCTCGTCGGGGAGGAGGTACCACTCGTAGGAGCGGACGAAGGGGTAGACGCAGATGTAGTTGCCCGGGTCCTCGCCCGCGAGGAAGGCGGGGATGTGGCTCTTGTTGAATTCGGCGGGGCGGTGCAGCGCGGCGTTGCTCCACACCGGGGTGCTGGCGCGGCCGAGTTCGGTGGTGCGGCGGAAGTCGGCGTAGGCGGACTGGAGGTCCTCGATGCGTTCGGCGTGGCTCCAGATCATGAAGTCGGCGTCGGCGCGCATCCCGGCGACGTCGTAGATGCCGCGCACCACCACCCCGCGCTCGTCGAGCGAGTCGAAGAACGCGCGCGCCTCCTTGATCGCGGCCTCGCGATCGTCCCCGAGCACGCCCGGCTCCACCTGGAACACCGAGAACATCAGGTACCGGATGGTCGAGTTGAGGGCCTGGTAATCGAGTCGCGCCATGGCTCTATCGTGCCACGCCGAGAATCCGCCGAGCCGCGGCGGTTCCGGCCGCCGCGCAGGCCGGGACGCCGACGCCGCGCAGATACGATCCGGCGACGGCGAGGCCCGGGAGTTCGGCCACGGCGGCCTCGATGGTGGCCACGCGTTCGGTGTGGCCGGGGGCGTATTGAGGCAGGCCGTTGGGCCAGCGTTGCACGACGGCCGACTTCGGTTGCGGCTGAATGCCGGTGACGGTCGCCAGGTCCTCGACGGCGGCGGCGATCAGCTCCTCATCGCTCCAGGAGAGCGGGCGGTCGTCGCCGAACCGGCCGAAGGAGGCGCGCACCAGGGCGACCTCGCGCTCGGCGAGATGGGACCACTTGCGGCTCGACAGAGTGAAAGCCTTGGCCCGCAAGGGTTCTCCGGTGGCGACGAGGATGCCCGAGTTCTGGGGTAGCGGAGTGTCGGCGGGCAAGGCCAAGGCCACGACGACCGAGGACGCGGTGCCGATGCCCTCGGCGGCTCGGGCGGCGTCCGGGGCGACGGAGGCCAGCAGCCGGGCGGTCACGGGGGCGGGTGTCGCCAGGATCACGGCATCGAACTCGCCCAGTGGGCCGGGGTGCCAGCCGGGTTCGAGATCCGTTGGGGCGGGGGATGTGTCGGGCGTTGCCCGTTCGGGGCCTTGGGCAGCCGAACCGACGCCACGCGCGCCGGGCATGGCCTCCCCGGGACCTCGGGCGGCCGAGCCAGCGCCGCGCGCGCCAGATACGGCCTCTCTCGGACCTCGGGCGGCCGAACCAACCGCGCGAGTGCCAGGCGCTGCCTCTCCGAGCCCCTGAGCGGCCGGGCCGACGGCGTGTGAACCGCCGGGGGTGCGCTCGAAGTCTGTTGCGGCCGTTTCGGTATCGACCGGCGCACCGAGAGCGGCGCCATCGTGATCCCTGGCCGCCAGGTTGTTATGGACGTTCGAGCGGTCCGCTATTGGTTCGGTGCCCGTTGCGGGCGTGGCTGTGTGGACACGCCACTTGCGGCCGATGCGCTCGATTTTCGTTGCGGCCGTTGTTGTTTCGAGGTCGGGGGCGGCGGCGGTCAGGAGGGCGTCGAGGAGGGCTCGGTAGCCGCCACGGATGCCGCCGAAGACTGGGGTGGTGGAGGGTGGAGGTAGGGCGGCGGCGACGGCTTGGGTGAGGTTGGGGGCTCCGGCGTCCAGGGCGGCGGCGAGGGTGGGGAGGGCGGCTCGGATGCCGATGGTGTCGGCCAGTCCGGCGTAGACGCCGCCGAGGAGGGGGTCCACGCTGCGGCGGACGGTCTGGTCGCCGAAGCGGTCGGAGACCAGGGCGCCGACGGAGGTGTCGGTGTCGCGGTCCCAGTGGAGGGGGCGGTTCGGCTCTTCGGTGATCCGCCGCAAAGTGGCGTCGTCGACGAGTCCGGCGACGGCGTCGGGGCCGGAGGGGATGCCCATGAGGGTGCGTTCGGGGAGGGGGTGTGGCGCGCCGCCGGACCAGATCAGGGGGCGTAGGCCAGCCGGGTGGACGAGTTGGTCCTCGATGCCCAATTCGCGCATGAGCGCGGGGATTTCGGGGCGCCGGCCCACGAACGCCTCGGCCCCGAGATCGACCGGGTCGCCCTCGATGTCGCGGGTGCGCAGGATGCCGCCGACGCGGTCGCGGCGTTCGAACAGGGTCAGCTCGAGGGTCTCCCCCAGTGCGGCGCGCAGCCGATACGCCGCGACCAGACCGCTGATGCCGCCCCCGATGACCGCGACCCGCACGGCTACACCGACAGACCGTGGATGAATTCGACCGTGGCCGTGAGCACCCCGGGGTCGGTGTCGGGCATCACCCCGTGCCCGAGGTTGAAGATGTGCCCGGCAGCGCCGAGGGCCAGGGCCTCGTCGGCCTCGTCGGCGATCCGCCGCACCTCGCGTTCGACCACCGCGGTGCCCGCGAACAGGGCGGCCGGATCGAGGTTGCCCTGCAACGCCTTTCCGGGCCCGACGCGGCGCGCGGCCTCGGGCAGCGGAATTCGCCAGTCGACGCCGACCACATCGGCGCCCGCCTCCCCCATCGCGCCGAGCAACTCCCCCGTGCCGACGCCGAAGTGGATGCGCGGCACGCCGGCCTCGGCCAGTTCGGCGAACACCCGCTCCGAATGCGGCAGCACGTACTCGCGGTACTGCGCCAGCGACAGGGCGCCGGCCCAGGAGTCGAACAGCTGGATCGCGTCCACCCCGGCGGCGAGTTGGGCGCGCAGGAATTCGATGGTGATGTCGGTGAGCGCGCCGAGCAGCGCGTGCCAGGTGGTGGGGTCGCCGAGCATCATCGCCTTGGTGCGCTCGTGATGTTTGCTCGGGCCGCCCTCGACCAGGTAGGACGCGAGAGTGAAGGGCGCTCCGGCGAATCCGATGAGCGGCGTGTCGCCCAGTTCGTCCACCAGCAGCCGCACGGCCTCGGCGACCGCGCCGACCTCCTCGTGTCGCAGCCGCGGCAGGGCGCGCACGGCGTCGGGGGTGCGCACGGGCTGGGCGATGACCGGACCCACGCCGGGCACGATGTCGAGATCGACGCCCGCGGCCTTGAGCGGAACCACGATGTCGGAGTACAGGATCGCCGCGTCCACGCCGTGCCGACGGATCGGTTGCAGCGTGATCTCGCAGACCAGTTCGGGATCGAAGCAGGACTCGAGCATCCCGATCCCGGCCCGCACCTCCCGATATTCCGGCAGCGACCGCCCGGCCTGCCGCATGAACCAGACGGGACGCCGCGTCGGCCGGGCGCCCGTGGCGGCGGCGAGGAAGGGCGCATCGGACAACCGGCGGCGGGTAGGTGTGCTCATCATCGCCATCGTATGTGGTGCCGCGAACCCAGATTCATCAACCTTCAACCGCGCGCCTCCGACCGAGGGACGCCGTTCGGGTTTAAGTTCGCAGACGTGACACCGCTCGACTTCCGCGACGGCGCCGCACCGACTCCGGGACCGGACAGCGAACCCGCCCAGTTTCGCGCGGCGGTCGATGCGATGGGCACCGCCTCCGTGCATCCCCGGATCGAGCTCGCACCGATCCGGCCGCCGCAACGCCTGGCTCCCTATTCATACGCCATCGGAGCGGAGGTCAAACATCCCGACACGAATGTTATTCCGGTCGATTCGGAGGGCGACGCCTTCGGCCGGCTGATCCTGCTGCACGATCCGAACGGGCAGGAGGCGTGGCACGGGGTTTTCCGGCTGGTGGCCTACATTCAGGCCGATATCGATGCCGCTCTCGCCGGTGATCCGCTGCTCCCCGAGGTCGCGTGGAGTTGGCTGGTCGATGCCCTGGAATCGCGGAACGAGCAGTTCACGGCGTTGGGTGGGACGGTGACGTCCACCAGTTCGGTCCGCTACGGCGACATCGCCGGACCGCCGCGCGCGTATCAGCTCGAACTGCGTGCCTCCTGGACGGTGGGCTCGACCGAGCTCGGACCGCACGTCGAGGCTTTCTGCGAAGTGCTGGCCTATGCGGCGGGATTGCCCCCGGCGGGCATAACGCATTTGCGGCCGGGTCCGCAGATTGCCGACGACCGGTTCTGACCGCAACGTAAAGTTCTGGGCTATGCCCGACGAGTCCGAGAATTTCCCGGGTGGGGTCGGGGGGAATGCGACCGCGGTTCCCCTGCTGACACCCGCCGAGGGCGTGCCACCGGTATTGGATACCGCGGCCGATATCGCCGACGCCGCCGCCCGGCTGGCCGCCGGTGACGGTCCGCTCGCGGTGGACGCCGAGCGCGCCTCGGGATTCCGCTATTCCAATCGCGCCTATCTGATCCAATTGCGGCGCAAGGGTTCGGGCACGGTGCTCATCGACCCCATCCCCGTGGACGAGGATCTCGCTCCCCTCGCGGAGGTGATCAACGACCTGGAGTGGGTGCTGCACTCGGCCGATCAGGATCTGCCCGGCCTGGCCGAGCTGGGCCTGCGACCCGCGCGGCTGTTCGACACCGAGTTGGGCGGGCGGCTGGCCGGTTTCGAGCGGGTCGGGCTCGCGGCGATGGTTGAGCGACTATTGGGTCGCGAGTTACGCAAGGGGCACGGCGCGGCCGACTGGTCGACGCGTCCGTTGCCCGCCGAGTGGCTCAATTACGCCGCGCTCGATGTGGAGCTGTTGCTGGAACTGCGCGAGGCGGTCGCCGAATCGCTGGAGGAGCAGGGCAAATCCGCTTGGGCGGCAGAGGAATTCGAACATGTGCGCACGCTCGAGCCGGGTCCGCCGCGGGCGGAGCGGTGGCGGCGCACGTCGGGGATCCATACCTTGCGCCGGGCGCGGCAATTGGCGATCGTGCGCGAATTGTGGACCACGCGAGATCAATTGGCGCGCAGCCGGGATGTGGCTCCGGCGCGGATCCTTCCCGATTCGGCGATCATCGCGGCGGCGGAGACCGATCCCAAGTCTATCGGGCAGTTGCGGGCGTTGCCGGTGTTCGGTGGGCCGCGGCAGCGGCGGTATTCACGGGACTGGCTGGGTGCGGTGGAACGGGCCCGGGCGCTTACTGATTCGGAGTTGCCGACGCTGAGCCAGCCGTATGACGGTCCGCCGCCGGTGAATCGGTGGGAGCGGCGGGATCCGGCGGCGGCGGCGCGACTGGCTGCGGCTCGGGCGGCTATGGGCGAGTTGTCTGCTCGGTATTCGGTGCCGGTGGAGAATCTGTTGACGCCGGATTTGTTGCGGCGGTTGTGTTGGGATGGGTTGGGGGCGTATCGGAGTGGGGTGCGGCCGGAGGATCCGGGGTGGGAGATCGATGAGTTCTTGAAGGCGGGTGGGGCTCGGGGGTGGCAGCGGGGGTTGGTGGTGCCGGTGTTGGTGGGGGCGTTGTTTCCGGGGTAGTTGGGGGGGTTGGTGCCTGCCCGGTCGATGAGACCACCCCTGCGTGCACCGACGGCGTGCCCCGGCGAGTCGGCGCTTGCTCGCGGTCGGTTCGAGGGCCGACCGCATGGACCGCTGGCGACTCGTATAGGCCCGGTTTCCCGTCGGGTGCGAGTCCCGGACGCCGGTGGCGTCATTGCCCGGCTCTGGTCTTCGTGGTCGGCGATCGGGTTGTGGGCGTCACGGTTCTGGGGATCCGGGACGGGAGGATCGCCGGTGTGCGCGGGAGCGCCCGTCAGCAGTCCGATCGCAGCTTCATCGAGCCGATCAGCGGGTAGAGGTTGCGGTCGTATTTGCCGTAGGTGATCCAGTGGGTGTCACGGTGGGCGAACTGTAGGTTCATGACGAATTTGCCGATATCGCCCGGGTCGGCGGGTGGGCCGTCGACGGTCAGGTTGGCCAGGTAGGCGTCGTCGTGGTCGAACAGTTCGGCGTGCATGAGCCAGGCGTCGCCGCCGGTGGAGGACAGCAGGTTGCCGTCGAACGTCGCCGTGCCGTCGGAGTGGATCGTCCAGGTCGCACCGTACATCCGGCAGTCACCGCGGTGGATCGTGTCCCAAGTGAAGCTGGTTTCATCGGCTCGAGCGACGCCCATCGACGCGGTCACCCCGAGCATGCCGAGCGCGGCCACCGCCGCCAGCCTGCGCATCATTTCCGTGATCATCGCGAAACCTCCTGTAGCCGTTTGGATTCCGATCACGGTATCGGCCGCACGCGGGTGCCCGAATCCGCCGATCTACTCAATACCGCTACTCAAACTGGGCGACCCGCTCCAGCAACGCCCGCACGAACCCCAGGTGGGACGGCAGGGCGCGTTCCCAGACCGTTGACGCGGCCGGGTCGCGATAGCGGACGAAAGTCGCCAGGAGAACGGTGTTTTCGCGGCGCTCGAACAGGAGTTGGCCTTCGAAATCGAGGGCGGATTCCGCCTGGAGCAGGACGTAGTCCGTACCGGAGTGTGCGATCGACCAGCCCGCGACGGTACGCGGGGCGCCGGGGGTCAGGCGCAGGGCGATGGACTGCCAGGCGCGCTCGAGCGTCGTACGGACCTCGGCGGGCACCTCCTCCATGATCGCGCGTGCCCACTGCTCGGCCGAGCGGTCGGCGGCACGGTCGATGTGGAGCAGGTGGGCGTCGGTGTGCTGGATGTCGGGCAGCGTGCTGCGGGCGAGGATCTCGGGGGTGATGTCGAGGGCCTCGATCCTCGGCGACGGCTCGAGGTCGACGTCCGGCTCTGCGATTCCGTTGCGCGGCATGGGGATTCCTTTCCGATCGGCGGGACGAGATCGACCCCGCCATAGATACAGTACTGTACTGCATCTATGATGGGCAGTACTTCGAACCCCACGAGATTGGTCGACTACCGATGGCCCCACCGGTGCGGAATCCCCGTCACGCCTGGATCGACGCCGCCATGGCGATCCTGTCCGAGTCGGGGCCGGATGCCGTGCGCGTGGAAACCCTCGCGGCGCAGCTGGGTGTGACCAGGGGCGGGTTCTATCGGCAGTTCGACAGCCGTCAGGAGTTGCTCGATGCCGTCCTCGACACGTGGGAGCATCGCAGCATCGACGAGGTCAGGCAGCGCGTCGAGCGGGAGGGCGGCGACGCCGAGAGCAAGGTGCGCAGTGCGGGCAGGCTGACCTTCTCCAGAGAGCTACTCCCCCTCGATCTCGCCGTGCGGGAATGGGCGCGGCGCGATCCGGCGGTCGCCGAGCGGCTCCGCAGGGTCGACAACCGCCGCATGGACTATCTGCGCGATCTCATCGGCACGATCAGCGACGACCCGCGCGATGTGGAGGCCCGGAGCATGCTTGCCTTCTCCTTGGTCATCGCTAATTATCTGATCGCCGCCGATCACAGCACGGGTACTCGGGCCGATATCGTCGAGACTGCGACGCGGTTGATTCTGGGCTGAGGTCGGTCGCGATCGCCAGGCTGTCGCGTGCTCACGTATCGAATCGCGCTAGTCGGAAGTCGTTGCGGCACAGTTCAATTCGTATGTGACGTGCCGGTGGCCTGCCAGTCGAGGAGGGCTTCGGCCCAGGTCTTGTTTCGGGTGGTTTCGAGGAATTCGTTACGGTCGATGAGGAGGTAGATCTCGCCGACCGGGACGGTGTGCAGGATCAAAGGCTTGCCGGAGTTGAGGAGGCCGCCGACGAAGCGGCCGTAGTGGTCGGTGAACTTTCGCTCGATCGCGGTGATGTCGGTGGGGCGCAGGAGCAGGTCGCCGGAATCGTTCCAGGCCGACAACAGGAGGGTGTGGGGGTCGAGGACGATCTTGCCGCGGCGGTGGAACAGGGCCTTCTGGCTGACGAGGGCCGCCGCCTTGTCGGGGGTGTTCTTGTCGCGGAGTTCCGCGGCTGTGGCACCGATGTAGGTTCCGGATTTGGTGGCCGTCACTGTTCCTCCTGGGCGCTTGCTCTGATAGAGCCATCGTTGCCTGGAGGGGAGGGGACGGGTATCGGTCCGAGGTCGCGCGCGTGGATGATTCCGTGGAGCGTGCGGTGGTCCTCGAGAGGTAGCGGGCATCCGACCACGGGCGTGGGAGCCGTGGAATGTGTCGATCGAGGAGGGGATTCGGCGCATCAGCTTGGGGCACAACGGAATACTTCTTCGGATGAAAGAGGCTGGACTCGCTGGGAAATCCGTATGAGAAGTACGGCGACCCTTGGCACGACGATCCCTATTTGACGGCCGAGGAGTGGGGTTACCCGCCCTATACCGGGTGATATCGGTGTGGGCGGGTTGCGGTTTGGCGAGCGCTCTACCTGCGCTTCTTGTCCCTGCTCTCCAGGGCCTCGACGTTCGATCGGGCGGTGGCCGACTTGGCCTTCTTCTCCGCTCGCTTCTGCTTGATGGTTTTACCCGGCTTTTTCGACATCGTGCTGCGCGGAGATTTGTCCGACAAGGGGACGTCCTTTGTTTGCGAGACCTCGGCGGTCTCGATGGTTCGACAGTACACCACCGGTGAGGGGTCCTTGTTCGGAACGAGAGATGCCCTGCGGGACAAAGGCTTTTGGCGATTCGGGACGCGGGTGGGTTCGTCGGGTGTCAGGCGGTCGGCGGGACCGTGAGGCAGAAGGGGTGGCCCGATGGGTCGAGGAGGACGCGCCAGCGGGAGGGGGAGGGTTGGAAGGCGGGTTTGGTTGCGCCGCAGGCTATTGCGGCTTGTTCGGCTTCGTCGAGGTCGGGGACGAAGAGGTCGAGGTGCATTTGTTTGGGGATTTTGTTGTCGGGCCAGTCGGGGGGTTCGTGGTCGGCGACGTGTTCTATGGTGAGGAAGATGGCCGCGCCTTGGAGGGCGACGAGTTCGTCTGACTCGTAACGGATTTCGAAGTCCAGGAGGGCTCGGTAGAACTCGGCGAGGCGGCGTGGGTCTCGGCTGTCGAGGGCTATCGCACCGAATTTCGCTATCGCGGCCATGGCTCCCCCGTGCTGTTCGGGCCGCGGCGACGTGCCGGGGCTTTCGTAGGGCATACATATCACGATCTCGGGCGCCGGTACGAGTGAGCCATGTCACGGTCGGGGCTGTCAGGAATTCGGGGGCTGTCTCGTTCAAGGAGCACGCGAACCAGACAGGAGCGAAACATGCAGCATCGGATCGTTGTTCTCGGGGCCGGGTATGCCGGGGCCTTCACCGCGGGGTACCTGGCTCGCAAGCTTCATTCGGACGATTTCGAGATCACCGTTGTCAATGCCGAGGCGGATTTCGTCGAGCGGATGCGGTTGCATCAGCTGGCCGCCGGGCATCGGATTCCGCATCGGCCGTTGGCGAAGGTGTTCGGCGGCACCGGGATTCGGGTGCGGGTGGCGCGGGTGACGGAGATCGATGTCGAGCGGCGGACCGTCACCGTTGTCGACGGGGAGGGCGTCGGTCGGCTCGGGTACGACACATTGCTGTACACGCTCGGCAGTACCGTCGCCGAGCACGGGGTTCCGGGTGTCGCCGCGCACGCGTTCCACGTGGCCGCGCGGCCCTCGGCCCTGGCGCTGCGGACGCGGCTGGACGAGTTGGGCGGGCACGGGGACGTGCTGGTGGTCGGAGGGAACCTGACCGCGATCGAGACGGCCACCGAGATCGCCGAGGCGCGGCCGGGGTTGCGGGTCGGGCTCGCGACCAGCGGCGAGGTGGGCGGCTGGCTGGGGGTGAAGGCGCGGCGGCATCTGCTGCGGGCGTTCGAGCGGTTCGATATCGAGGTGCACGAGCACACGACGATCGAGCGGGTCGAACCCACGGGCGCGGTCGCCGCGGACGGCGGCGTGCTGCGCGCCGACGCGGTCGTGTGGACGGCCGGATTCGCCGCGCATCCGATCGCCGCCGCCAGCGGGCTGGAGGTGACGGGCGACGGTCGGATCGTTGTCGATCGGCAGATGCGATCGGTGTCGCATCCGGATGTGTACGCCGCTGGTGACAGCGTTTTCGTCGTCGGCGAGAACGGTTTGCCGTTGCCGATGTCCTGTGCTTCCGCGGGTTTCACGGGCAAGCAGGCGGCGGCCGCGATCATCGGGGACCGCACCGGGCGCGAGATCGAGCGAACGGCGTTGAGCTACATCGGCAATCACATCAGCCTCGGGCGCGGGGACGGGATCTTCCAGCTCGTCGACGGGGACGCGCGGGCCAGGTCGGGGGCGCTGCGGGGTCGGGCGGCGGCGCTGGTCAAGGCGGCGATCGTGGCGTCGAGCGGGTGGGCGGTCGGGCATCCGACGGGTGGCATGCCGAGCCGGGTGTATCGGGCGGCCGTACCACGGGAACGGTCGCTCGGCGTGGCCGCCTAGATTGACGGCCATGGACACCGCCACCGTGGCGCGATTCGAGGCCAGCCGGAATCGGCTGGCCGCGCTCGCCTACCGTCTGCTCGGGTCGGCCGCCGACGCCGAGGACACGGTGCAGGACGCGTTCCTGCGGTGGCAGGACGCCGACCGGGAACAGGTCGCGGTGCCCGAGGCGTGGTTGACCAAGGTCGTCACCAATCTGGCGCTGGATCGGTTGCGGGCGGCCAAGACTCGGCATGAGCGCGCGGTCGGGGCGTGGCTGCCCGAGCCGTTGCTGGACGGGGATCCGATGCTCGGTCCGGCGGACACCGTCGAGCAACGGGAGTCGGTGACGCTGGCGGTGTTGGTGATGATGGAGCGGCTGTCACCGGTCGAGCGGGCGGTTTACGTTCTGCGCGAGGCGTTTTCGTACGGTCACGCCGAGATCGCCGGGATTCTGGACATCACCGAGGCCGCGAGTCAGCAGCATCTGCATCGGGCTCGGCGGCGAATCTCGCTGTCACGGAACAGTTTCGAGGTCGATGCGGAATCGGCGCGGCGGATTGTCGAGGAGTTCGTTCAGGCCGCCGCGTCGGGGCGGACGGAGCGGCTGGTGGCGTTGTTGACCGAGGACGCGAGCGGTGTGTCCGATGGGGCCGGATTGCGGACGGGCGGGAAACTGATTCGGTACGGGTCTCCCGAGCGCGTGGCCGGGGCGGTGCGGGCGGGATTCACACCGACGCCGAGCAAGCGGAGGCTCGCCGGGGGGACGCCGTCGATTCACGCGGCGGTGGTCAACAGGTGTCCGGCTTTGCTTTTCGCTGTCGGTGGGCGGGTCGTGGGGGTGACCGTGCTGGAGGTTCGGGACGGAAAGGTTTCGGGGGTGTGCGGGATCGCCGATGGGCGCCGGTTGGGGCGCCTGGATCGGGAATGGCAAGGGGCCGAGGCGGATTCGCCGATCATCGAAGCGTGGTGAGTCAGGCGGGGAGGGTGTCGCCCGGGAAGCCGTGGCACGGGTGTACCTCGCAGCGCATCATTCCCGCGCGCACGCAGGGGTCCGCGGCCATGAGCTCGGTGGCCTCGTCGGCGGGCACGGTCAGGATCGCGACGCCTGCCACGGAGTCGGAGGCGACCGGGCAGAGGACGGCGATCACGCCGTCGGCGCGCAGGGAGACCATGCGGCGCTGATGCTCGAGTTCGATCGCGTCGGCGCCGTCCATTGTTCGCTCGGGCGTCCAGTGCAGGAGTACCAGGGTGTAGGGCTTCGCTGTCGCGGCCAGGGCCTTGATCTGGTCGTCGGTTACCGTGGGGCTCATCTGTCTCCTTACCGGGTGCGGTGGGGTTACCATACGATGTTTCGTCGCTGGGTGAGGGCGAGTTGGACCGTGGCCCGATGAACTTCCCGGGCCTCGGGTGGCCGGGCTACCGGAGAACGCGAATGAGCAAGTCCGCGAGGCGTTTTCGTTCCGCGGCCGACAGGGGGGCGAGGAGGTCGGCCTGGACGGCGGTGAGGGACGCGTCCAGTTTTTCGAGGCGTTTGCGGCCGGAGCGGGTGAGGGTGATCAGGTTGCGGCGGCGGTCGGCGGGGTCGGGGGCGCGGGAGACGTGGCCCTGGTCGGTGAGTTCCGCGAGCATGGCGTGCATATCGCTCTGGTCGATCCCGCAGCGTTGGCCGATTCGGGTCTGGCTGGCGGGGCCGAATTCGTCGAGGGCGGCGAGGATCGCGAAATGGTAAGCGCGGCCGTCGATCTCGGCCATGGCCTCGCCGATGAGGCGGTGTGCGCGTGCGGCCGTCTTGCTGATCAACCAGGTCGGTTTGTCCCGCAGGCGAGCGGGTGTGTCGTCCAGCTCCATGCCCGGAGTCTAATCAATCTCTTGGCCGGACCCACGAATTCGGTTACTCTTGGTCGGACCAAGCTTTTTTACGTGGTTTCGAAAGGTGCAGGGATGTCGATCAATTCGGAGCAGGCGCGGGCCTTGAGCGCCCACGTCCAGGACCATGCCGCTCGGCTCGGCGCGCGTGTCACGGTCGCGGTCGTCGACAGCGGCGGGCATGTGGTGGTGGTCGATCGGATGGATGGTGCGCCGCCGCTGTCGGCTCGGATCGCCCCGGCGAAGGCGTCGGGGGTCGCGTTGTTCCAGCGCGACGGGAGTGAGTTGCTGCGGATGCAGCAGGCGTGGCCCGGACTGTTCGCGCAGGTGAACGAGGTTGCGGGGGCGCCGATCGTGGTGGGGGCCGGTTCCCGGGTGATTCGGCGCGGGGAGGCGGTGGTCGGCGCGATCGCGGTCAGTGGGGGTTCGCCCGAACAGGACGACGCGTGTGCCGAGGCCGGTCTCGCTTCATTGCGATCGGGTGTGTCCTGCTAGCGCTCGGGACTCGATGCCGCCGTGAAGGGGTTCGTGCCGGTGCGGGTGACGCTGGCGGTCCAGAGGGCGGCGGCGGTGGCGGGGTCGGTCACGTGGGGGTGCGGGGTTTCTCGGTGGGGGTGGCCGCGGAGGCCGAGAACCCTTGGGCCCCAGAGTTGTCCGCCGGTGATGTGCGGGTCCAGTACGGTTCGGACGATGGTTTCGGCGCCCTGGTGTTTGCCGTGCAGGGCGAGGGCCGCGGGGAGGGCGCGGAGGCGTCGGGGGTGGGTGAACAGCGGGGGCCGGGAGGGGGTGAGGGAGTCGAGGGCGCCGCCGGGATGCGCGACGACGCTGGCGATGTCGGAGCCTTGGGCGCGGAGGCGGCGGTCCAGTTCGAAGGCGAAGATCATCTGGGCCAGTTTCGAGCGGGCGTAGGTGCGTTTGGGGCGGTAGTCGTGTGCGGAGTCCAGGTCGGCGAGGTCGAGGCGTTCGGAGCGGGCGGCGTAGCTGCCGACGGTGACCACGCGGCCGTTCGGGGCGAGGCGCGGGGCCAGGTGGGCGGTCAGGGCGAAGTGCGCGAGATGGTTTGTGGCGAACATGGATTCGTCCCCCTGGGGGGTCGTGTGGCGTTCGGGATCGTCGAGGAGGATCCCGGCGTTGAGGACGATCGCGTCGAGGCGGTCGACCGGCAGGGCGTCGGCCGTGGCGGGGAGGGTGGACAGGTCCGCCAGATCCAAGGGGACCGATCGCAGGCGCGCGGCCGGGACGCGGGCGCGGATGGTGGCCATCGCGAGGTCGGCCTTGGCGGGGTTGCGGCAGGCCAGGACGACGGTCGCGCCGGTGGCGGCGAGCTGCTCGGCGACGAAGTAGCCGATGCCCGCGCTGGCTCCGGTCACCAGAAAGGTCCGCTCGTCGGCGCGTCGGCCGTTGTGCCAGGTCATGAACCCACGGTGGCAGGGGGTTCTTGCGCGGGCCTTACGCGGCGCTGGCGGCGCTGGGTCGGCTACGCCGTGGCCTTCGGGCAGCTCGCCGGGGCGCTGGGGAATTCCGAGTCAGGGACGGAGAGCGCAGCGGGTGAAGTCGCGCATCGGGGATCGAGGCAGCGGCAGGCGAAGCCATGGGCCAGGGGCGGGCGGCGGCGGGTGGAGTCGCATAGCAGGGGCGCGGGCAGGGGGTGTAATTGCGCGTTGGAGCCGGGGCGGCGGGTTCGTCTCCAAGGCCGCACCGATGCTCGAAACAGCGGCCCCGTCCGCAGATTGGGCTACCGCGCGCTGAGCCGTGACTGGTTGCGCGCGAGAGCCGCCCGCCCGGCATCAGCTACGTCGACCAGTCCGGCTTTCACGCTCGCGCGAACGGCGCGCTGGATCTGATGGGGCAATCGATGACGTTCCGCGGAGTCGATTGCGTCGGTGAACGCGTCGACGGCGCCCTCGACGTTCCGGCTTTCCACGAGTATTTCGCCCGTGGTCACCCGTTCGATGATGTACCACTGTGGCGCGGGCGGTCTCCCGGCCTGACGGTGGACCAGGCTGCACGCTCGCATGATCCGTCCGGTGCTCATGAGCCCACGAAGTGCGATCTCTCGCAGCGTGAATGGCTGGAACAGCAAGCCGCTGCCGGTGTTCTTGTCGAGCAAGTTCCGGTAATCGCTCAGCGCGGTGTCGAATCGCTCAGCGTCGCCGAGTTCGCCTGCGGCTCGGCAGATGAAGGCGAGCGCACTGCCTCGGTCGGCTGGATCGTTCGACAACTGTAGGGAGTGGTCGAGTCGGGCTACCGCGGCGCCGGGATGGCCTGCCTTTCGCAACTCATTCCCATGCATTCGAAGGGCATGTGCGTAGAAGTTCGAATCATCAAGGCGGGCAGCTATTTCGACTGCCAGTCCGGTCCATCGTGCCGCGGAGGACAGACGCTCCTCGGGCAACACGGTGCCGAGTGAGACTCCGAGCGCGACGCGCGCTCGGGCGAGTAGTGCCAGGCTATCGCGTTCCATCTGACCTTCGGCCGCTCGCGCTTCGAGACGCGCGACCAAGGGCCATAGTTCGTTCACCGCTTCGACCGCCCGACCGGCCTGTCTGGCGATTTCGGCGAGACGCACGGTGCTGTCACCGAACTGGAGCATTGCCCGGTACTCGGCATCGTCGACGTCGGTCACGCCGAGCACATGAGCAGGCAGTGAGAGGCGAGCGGCTATGTGCCTACGGGTGCCGACATCGTTGATCGCTCGGCGTCCCGTCTCGAGCATGGACACGTACGACTTGTCGTAGCCCAGCAATTCCGCCAGCGCCACCTGGCTCATGCCGTTTATGCGCCGGAACGCCCGGAGGATCGTGGACAAGTCCCTGGACGCTATCGCGGTGGAGGCTTCCGGGGAAGCCCACAGCCAGTCGGCGGACGTCACGATGGAAGCCTGGACGACCGATGGCCACGATCGGGTGTCGGCCACTGGTCCACCCCTAGACGCTTTCCGCTGCCCTCAGTTGCGCGAACCATGTCATGATCGACCGCTTGTAGCCCTCGGGCATGTTGAGCGCGGCTACCTCGTCCTCGGCGAACAAACCGACCTCTTTGTGCTCGTGGGAGAGCACCGGCTCAGCGTCGGTGTCCGGAAAGCAGCCGTAGGTCACGATGAATACGTGCCGTTCGGCCTCGTTGATGTAGTAGATCCACGAGTCGAGAATCGGCCCCGTCGTGACCGGCCACTGTGTCTCTTCGGTGATCTCCCGTGCCACGCACTCTTCCGGTGTTTCGTCGGGTTCGATTCTGCCGCCTGGCAACTCCCACTCTTCGCGCTCGTTCTTCAGCAGCAGCACGCGCCCGTCCCGCACGACAACGCCCTTGATCGAGATCGAGTACATGTGCGGCACGTATCCGGAGGTCATGCCCGCGACGCTAGCACCGCGCCCTGCCGCTGGCCGGGCGGTTGGCGGTGACAGTTCGTCAGTGGACACGGCGAACGCGCCGAGCGCACGGTTTCGGCATGATGGTTGAGCTACACCAGGATTGGGCGGCACGGGTGGCGACAGCCCTCGCCACTGACGGGATGGACAGATTCGACACAATTCGCACACGCGAGCAAATGGTTGCGTTGGGAGCGTCCCTCGGGCAAATCGTCCCCCCACCGGGACAGCGGCCATGACGGCGTCACCGCGTTGCGACACCGAGCGGGACTCGCGCAGCAGCTCGGATTCGAGGGATTCGGCACCGGATCCCTACCGCCCCACACCGACCGGTCCGGAGTGCTGGAACCCCCAGCGCTGTTGCTCGTTCTCTGCGGTCGCAAGAGCACAAGGGGCGGCGAGTGCATCGCAATCGACGGACGGGCGGTGTACGACGACCTTGCGCGGACTCAACCCGATGCTGTGCAAGCTCTCACGCGACCTCGAACCGCGTTGTTCGGCGGCGCTTCGGGCCATTTGGGCTCTGTTTTCGAGCACGCGCAGGGTGGGCGGATCCGAATCCGCTATCGCCGCGACAACCTGGTCAAGTACTCGCCGGAGGTCCGGCGATGGCTGCTGACATTCGACGCCGCGATCGACCGCCACACCGTCAGATTCAGCCTCGAGCCTGGGCAAGGCTATGTACTGCACAACCATCGGTGGTTGCACGGACGGGCAGCGTTCACCGGCGAACGAGTCATGTACCGACTCAGCCTCAACCCTCACCCGGAGTTCGCCATTCCGTCGGGGTTCACGGCACCCGGCGTGTTGGGGGTGGTTTCGTGAATGTCGATGTGCGTCGACCTTTGCTGGATCACGTCACATCGCACCTGATCGAACTGCTGATTGTGCCCGCCCTCGGGCAGCTCGCCGGGGCGCTGCGGAATCCCAGGCCAGGGGGTAGGGGGTGAAGTTGCGCGACCCGGGCGGCGGTGGGATGTCGGGGCGAAAGGGGTTGGGGGTCAGGGGTTTTGGGTGAGGTCTTGGGCGAGCATTACGAGGATGTCGCTGGGGCCTCGGAGGTAGGTGAGTTTGTAGATGTTCTCGTAGTTGGCTACGCCTCGGAGGGGGTGGCAGTTGTGGCGGGCGGCTATTTCGAGGGATTTGTCGAGGTCGTCTACCGAGAAGGCGATGCGGTGCATGCCGATCTCGTTGGGGAGGGTGGGGGCGGTTTCGATGGCTGGGGGGTGGATGTACTCGAAGAGTTCGACGCGGCCCTGGCCGTCCGGGGTTTGGAGCATGGCGATCTTGGTGTGGTTGCCGTCGAGGCCGACGGTGGTGTCGGCCCACTCCCCGCTGACGGTGTCGCGGCCGAGGACCGTGAGGCCGAGGTCGGTGAAGAAGGCGATCGCGGCGTCGAGGTCGCGGACCGCGATGGCTACGTTCTCGAGTTTGATGGGCATACGCGGGATGGTAGCGGGCGGGGGCGACAGGTTCCGGGGGTCAGGACAGGACGGACCGGTTCTGGCGGTTGAGGTTCTCCGTTCGGATGATGACGTCGCGCAATTCCTTTGCGGCTGGGCGGTTTCGGTCCTCGACCGGGATGGCGGACAGGACGCTTTCGCTCAATCCGGTCGAGCCCCAGGTGTGATGCTCGGCGGGAAGGTCGTTCACCACGGTCGCCGCATACCGTGCTCCCCCATCGAAATCACCGCTCTGCACCATGCACAAAGCGCGTTGTATCTCGATTTGAGCGATCGCACGCACCCGCCTGGCCTCGTACAACGCCAAGGCGGCGTTCTGGGCCTGCTCGGCGGCCTCGACATTGCCGAGATGAGACCAGACGTAGCTCTCGGTGAACCGGACTCTTTCCTCCCCGTGCGCCCAGCAGTGATTACCCTGGTCGTTGGTCACCTCACTGGGCAACTGCGCGAAGACATCTCGCAACTTGACGAGATCCGCCTCCGCCTCCTGAGCTCGACCGAGCATTCCGTACGCTTGGGCTCGGGCCGAGAGCAGGCTCGGCAAGCCGATGACCGGCCCCCTCGCCATCAGTTCCTCGGTCGCGTCGACGCTGGCGACGATCTGCTCGGGCGCACGGCCGTCGTACATGCCGTAAATGGCCTCGCGACCGCGCACCCAGAGCATCGCGTGCGGATCGCCCGACGCGTCCGCTGCGTAACGCGCTGTGCGCCACCATCTTCCGGCCTCGGGTCCCTTACCGACATCTCGAACGCCTTCCGCCATCGTCTGGCTCAGGAACGCTCCGATCCGGTACAGCTCCCGACGCCGATCCGCGTCCGACGCGGCCGTCAAAGCCGCTTGCAGACTCAGCAGATCGGTGCGCAGCAATTCGTACAGCCGAACCGGAGCCTCCGTCTGCGACAGATACCCGTAGTCCCGAACGATCTGATACCAATCCGCAAGATCGATCTCCGGCCCCGCTTCCAATGCCTGATTCAAACTGTGCCTTGTCATTTCGAGGCCCACCACGGCCCCGACACCGGCAACCGACACATTCATGAGGAACTCGCGCCGCAGCACGTCGCCCACCTCCTCACCGGCGGGTACGTCCGACACGCGGACCACGTCATCGCTGGCCTCCGTCCCGAAGACGGCCCGCCGGAAACGTTGCTGTACTTGTGACGGAGCGTTCTCCAACGCCGCGTCCAAGCTTCTCTTGTTCGCGGCCTGGATGTTGCTTGTCCGGCCGCTCTCCCAGTATGTGACCGTTCGTGTGGTCACTGCCACCGTTTTGCCGAATTCTCGCGGGCTCTGGCGCATCGCGACGCGCAGCGCACGCACCTCTTCCGGTGTCCATTCAAGATTCATGTCGTGGCCCATCTCTCCCCTGCGACCAACTGTGGAACCGCCAAATTACCTGGCTTGTGCCGACTTTGGTGCGGATTCGGCAGTTTTCTCGCGCCGACCCTTACCGGCATCCTGGAGTTGCCTCGGCACCCCGGCCATTCCACGGTCCCTTCGAGGATGGGCCGCCGGACCGACTACGGCCCCCGCAGAACGGCGGCGGAACTACGCCCGGTTCCCCGGGTGCCGAGGCCCTTTCGAACAATGGCAGCCGAGAGAGAGCGAGGAAACGAATGGTCGCAGAGGGTTCTACGCTCGCGCGCCGGGCGTTGGGTCGGCAATTGCACGCGTTGCGCAAGAAGGCGGAGGTGAGTCAGGGCCAGGCGGCGCGGATACTGGGAATCTCCCCGCAAACCATGGGACGAATCGAGGACGGGCTGTCGGCGCGTTCGGCCAATGATCTCTATATGAATACGTTGTGCGATCACTACGGCGTGTCCGACGAGAATCGCCGTGCCATATTGGCATTGGCCCGGGAGGTCCGCGCGACGGCCAAATACGGCGGCGGATGGTGGCGGGCCCATCTCGACCGCGGCCCTCACGATTTCGATCCGCGCACGATGCTGGAGAACGCGGCGGCGCGGCTGACGGTGTGGGAGGTCGTGCTGCTGCCGTCGGTCGTCCGGACCATCGACTACCGGCGCGCGATCGCGTGGACCGAGTGCCCGCACCTGCCCACCGAGCGGATCGAGGCGCGCATCGAGGCGGAGGTGCGACGGCAACGGCGCGTCGACGATCCGACATTCGCGGTCGAGATCATGGTGTCCGAGGCGGCGATTCGCGAGGAATGGGGCGGATTCGCGGTGATGGACGAACAGCGTCATCATCTCGTGAAGATCGGGCAGCGATCGAATGTGTCGATCCGCGTGCTTCCGTTCAACGCACGCAGCCATATCGGGTCGCTGGTCGGGTCGTTCTCGCTCTTGGAGTTTCCGATGCTGAGCCAGACCCGGATGATGGAACCGCCGATCGTGTCGATCGAGGAATACACGGGCGAACTGTATCTCGAGCGGGCGGCGGAGGTCGAGAAGTACCGGGCCGTGCTCGCGGAATTGCGGCGGGTGGCGTTGAGCGAAAGCGATTCCGCCGCATTGCTGCTCGCGATATCCGACGAGTATCGGCCGCGTTAATCCTCGAACACGGGTGGGCGGCGGTCGCGGCGGGCGCGAATGGCCTCGTCGAAATTCTCGGTGGTGAGTCGCACGTACAGCTGCGACATGCCCTCGTGTTGCATCTGCGATTCGTAGGAGCCCGCCTCGAGGCCGCTCCAAAGCATACGTTTGGTCAATTCGACGCCGACGCGGCTGTAGCCGATGATGCGGTCGGCCAATTCGTATGCGGTGTCGAGAAGTTCGGCGGTGGGGACCGTGCGGGAAACGAGGCCGATGCGTTCGGCCTCGGCGGCGTCGACGTCGCGGCCGGACAGCATGATCTCGAACGCGCGGGTGGAGCCGACCGCGCGCGGCAGCAGGAAGCTGAGGCCGAGTTCGGCGGAGGTCAGGCCGTTGTTGATGCCCGCGGCGCGAAAGTAGGCGTCGGCGCCCGCGATTCGCAGGTCGGTGGCCATGGCCAGGCACAGGCCGCCGCCGATGGCCGCGCCGTTCACCGCCGCGATGACCGGTTGATGCATGCGGCGCAGGGTGAGCATGACGTCGTTGAGCAGGTCCATGGAGCGGCGGGCGATCGTGGTGCGGGTGAGGCCGCCGATGTTCGGAACCTTGCCCGCCCCTTGCAGATCCGCGCCGGAGCAGAAGCCGTGGCCCGCGCCGGTTAGTACGACCACGCGGACGTCGTTGTCGGCGGCGACGGATTCGAGGGTCTCGCGCAGCGGGATCATGACGTCGAACGCCATGGCGTTCATGCGGTCCGGACGGTTCAGGGTGACGAGGGCGATCTGGGGGCGCGGTTTGTCGACGAGCACGAAGGACATGCACCGAACTGTAACCTGTTTCAGAAATCTACCGGGGTGTCTCGCAAGGTGACGCGCAGTCGGGCGCCGCCGTGCGGGGAGTCGGTGAGTTGTGCCGTGCCGCCGTGCAATCGGGCCTGTTGGGCGACCAGGGCGAGGCCGAGGCCGCTGCCCGTGGCGGTGGTGTCGCCGCGGGTGAAGCGGTCGAAGAGGCGGTCGCGGTCGGGCTCGGGGACGCCGGTGCCGTTGTCGTCGACGGTGAGTTCGATGTGGTCGCCGGCGCGGCGGGCGGTGATGTCGACGCGGGTGGCGTGGCCGTGGCGGACGGAGTTGGTGAGGGCGTTCTCGAGGATGCTGCGCAGGCCCGCGCCGAGGCCGCGCAGGCGCAGGGGTTCGGGGACGGTGGCCTCGATGGTGACGCCAGGGTGGGTGCGGTGGGCGTCCTCGACGATCTGATCGATGAGGTCGTCGAGATCGACCTCGGCGAAATCGTCGGCGGTGGTGAGTTCGCCCAGGGCCAGGCGTTCCAGGGCGACCAGGGTGTCCTCGACCGAGCGTTGCGTGGTGAGGATGTCGTCGAGGATCTCGCGGCGGTCGCGTTCGGGGAGGTCCATGGTGCGCAGGACCTGTAGGTCGGTGCGCATGGAGGTGAGCGGGGTGCGCAGTTCGTGGGCCGAGGTGGCGGCGAAGTCGCGGGCGGCGGCGAGGGCATCGGCGGTGTGGCGGCGTTCGGCGGCGATGCGGTCGAGCATCCGGTTCATGGCGGCGGTGAGTTCGGCGGTCTCGGTGGTGCCTCGGGTGGGTGGAATGTCCAGGGACAGACGGGTTCCCACGTTCGCGGTCGCGGCGGTGAGGCGGCGCAGCGGGAGGACGGCGCGGTGAGCGAAGAACCAGCCGAGGGCCGCCGCGACGGCGATGGCGGCCGCGCCGACGGCGAGGATGCGGGTGCGCTGATCGGCTACGGTTTGAGCGAGGGTCTGCTGCGGGACGCTGGCGGCGACGAGGACGGTGTTGCCTGGGGCCAGTTGGGTGGGGACGTCCCAGGTGAGGGGGGTATCGGGGGCGGGGTCGCCGGGGCGTTGGGTGAGGAAGAAGAAGCGGCCCGCGGGTGGGTGGGGTGGAGTCGGGGCGGAGGCATCCGGCGCGGTCGGCGGAACCGGTTGCGGGGAAACGAGTTTCGGGCCGCTCGGGGAGCCGAGGACCGTCTCGTCAGGCCCGGTGGGCGACGCGGTTGCCGAAGCCGATTGGGGGCCAGGGGAATTCAGGGCACTTGGGAGATCGGGGGGCGTGGCATCCAGACCGGGAGGCTTGGCGGGCGAAGTGGAGTTCGAATTCGGTGGTGGGGCGGGGGAATCGGGGTCGCCGGGGGTGAAGGCGGTGATGCGCAGGGAGCGGACGGCCTTGTCGACCTGGTGTTCGGTGCCCGAGGGGGCGAGGGCGAAGAAGGTCGCGCACATGGCGGCGGCGACGAGAGTGGCGGCGGTGGCGCTGGCGAAGGCGACCCGAGTGCGCAGGGAGACAGAGGTTTTCATGGTTCCGCTCGCAGGACGAAGCCGATGCCGCGGACGGTGTGGATGAGGCGGGGGTGGCCGGTGGCCTCGATCTTGCGGCGGAGGTAGGCGACGAAGACGTCCACGACCTTGGTCTGAGTGCGAAAGTCGTAGCCCCACACGCGATTCAGGAGTTGGGTGCGGCTGAGGACCTGGCCGGGGGCGGCGGCGAGGGCGGCCAGCAGGTCGAATTCGCGTTTGGTGAGATCCAGGGGGCGATCGTCGATGTAGGCGCGGCGGGCGGCGGGCCGGATGGTCAGCGGGCCGACGACGATGCGGCCGGGGTCGGCGGCCGGGGCGGGGACGCGGCGCAGCAGGGCGCGCAGGCGGGCGGCGAGTTCGCCCAGGTCGAAGGGTTTGGTCAGGTAGTCGTCGGCGCCCGCCTCGAGCGCGCCGATCCGGTCGAGGACCTCCGACCGCGCGCTGAGCACGCAGATGGGGATGTCGTTGCCGAGGGCGCGCAGGGCGGTGACGACCTGAACTCCGTCCAGGCCGGGCATATTCAGATCCAGGACCATGGCGGCGGGGGCGTCGGCGGCGATGGCGGCCAGCGCGGTCGTGCCGTCCACGGCGGTGTGCACCTCGAAACCCGACAGCCGCAGCCCGCGTGCCACCGAGGTGAGCACGCGGGCGTCGTCGTCGACCACGAGAACTCGACTGCTCGTCACGATTCGACGATATCCGCGGGGGTTTATCGGTGGCAGATGATGATGTGGTGGCCCTCGGCGTCGGTGTCGTCGCGATCGATGTGGATGGTGGCGGGGTCGTC
Source organism: Nocardia sp. NPDC004068 (assembly GCF_042874315.1). Lineage (NCBI taxonomy): Bacteria > Bacillati > Actinomycetota > Actinomycetes > Mycobacteriales > Nocardiaceae > Nocardia > Nocardia sp. NPDC004068. The sequence continues at coordinate 621,060 of NZ_JBIAMW010000001.1, read as the reverse complement.
ACCGGGTACGGCCGCGCAGGGTCCGGGCTCGCCGGGCGCGCCCTCCCCCGGGGCGATGATGATCACGCGGCGACCGTCGGGGCCGTCGAACTCGCCCCGGCCGTCGGGGCCGATGATGATCCGCTGACCGTCGGGGCCGATCGCGTAGCGCTGGCCGTCGGGGCCGACCTCGATCGGCGGGGGGCCGGGGACGGGGCCGACCTCGCCGCCCGGCGGGGGGCCGGGCACGGGGGGCTGGGCGCTCGCCGCGGCGGGCAGCGCCAGCGCGACGATGGCGGCACTGCCCGCGAGACCGGCGGTGAGGCGGCGAACGGTGAACAACGACATGGCACGGACTCCTGCGCTCGGGGACGATGTCTCGTCCGATCTGTCGAACACCGACGACGGTATGAGCGCAGTGCTGGGAGACCGTTCGGGAACGGTTAGGGAATCGATAGAAACGCTCAGGCGCTTCCGGCGAGCCAGCCCGTGATGCGACGGGCGATGTCCTCGGCGGTGAGGCCGAGGTCCTGATGGATCTGGGCGCGCGAGGCGTGCTCCAGGAACTGTTGCGGCACACCGAGATCGCGCGTCGGGACGTCCAGCCCGGCGGCGCGCAGCTTCGCCGACACCGTGCAGCCGACGCCGCCGTGCAGGCCGCCGTCCTCGACGGTGACGACGAGGCGGTAGTTCTCGGCGAGTTTGACGATGGTGTCCGACACCGGCAGCACCCAGCGCGGGTCGACCACGGTGACCGAAACCCCTTCGCGCTGAAGGGTTCCCGCGACCTGGACGGCGGTGTGGGCGAACGGGCCGACGGCGACCAGCAGGACGTCACCGCGTACGGCGCGCGCGGACGCGCCCTCGGGCATACACAGCACATCGATGCCGTCGAGGCGTTCGACGGGTGTGATGTCCTCGGCGACAGCGCCTTTCGGGAAACGCAGGGCGGTGGGGCCGTCCTGCACGGCGAGCGCCTCGGCCAATTCCTCGCGCAGGGTGGCGGCGTCGCGGGGGGCGGCGACGCGGATGCCGGGGACGATGCCGAGCACCGACAGGTCCCACATGCCGTTGTGGCTGGCGCCGTCGTCGCCGGTGATGCCCGCGCGGTCCAGGATCAGGGTCACCGGGAGGTGCAGCAGCGAGACGTCCATGAGGAGTTGGTCGAAGGCGCGATTGAGGAACGTCGAGTAGATCGCGACGACCGGGTGCAGGCCGCCCAGCGCGAGTCCGGCGGCGGAGGTCATGGCGTGCTGTTCGGCGATGCCGACGTCGAACATGCGGTCCGGGAAGCGTTTTCCGAACGGGGCGAGGCCGGTGGGGCCGGACATGGCGGCGGTGATGGCGACGATGTCGTCGCGCTGTTCGGCCTGGCGGACGAGTTCGTCGGAGAACACCGACGTCCAGCCGATCGTCTTGCCGCCCATGGGTTCCCCGGTCTCGGGGTCGATGACGCCGATCGAATGCATCTGGTCGGCTTCGTGATTCTCGGCGGGACGGTAGCCGCGGCCCTTCTGGGTGACGGTGTGCACGATGACCGGGCCGCCGAAGTCCTTGGCGCGGCGCAGGGCCGCCTCGAGGGCGACGATGTCGTGGCCGTCGACCGGGCCGACGTACTTCACGCCCAGGTCGCTGAACAGCTCCTGCGGGGCGACGGCGTCCTTGATACCGGTCTTGACGGCGTGCAGCATCGAATACGCGGAACCACCGACGTGCGGGATGCTCTGCACGAAACGTCTGGTGGCGTCGAGGGCCTGTTCGTAGGCGGGCTGCATGCGCAGCGCGGTGAGGCGGTCGGCGAGGCCGCCGATGGTCGGCGAGTAGGAGCGGCCGTTGTCGTTGACCACCACGATGAGTGAGCGGTCGGGTCCGGCGGCGATGTTGTTCAACGCCTCCCAGCACATGCCGCCGGTGAGGGCGCCGTCGCCGACGACCGCGACGACGTGGCGGCGCTGCTTGGTGAGCGCGAACGCCTTGGCGAGGCCGTCGGCGTAGGAGAGGGCGGCCGAGGCGTGCGAGGATTCGACCCAGTCGTGCGGGCTCTCCGAGCGGCTCGGGTAGCCGGACAGGCCGCCCTGTTTGCGGAGGCGCTCGAAGTCGTCCTTGCGGCCGGTGAGGATCTTGTGGACGTAGGCCTGATGGCCGGTGTCGAAGACGATCGGGTCGGTCGGCGAGTCGAAGACGCGATGCAGGGCGATGGTCAGTTCGACCACGCCGAGGTTCGGTCCCAGATGTCCGCCCGTCACGGCGACCTTGCGGACCAGGAACTCGCGGATCTCCTCCGCCAGCTCACGCAGATCCGGTACCGTCAGCCGGCGCAGGTCCTCGGGCGTATCGACCCGGGATAGAACTCCCACCGCTATCGCTCCTCTGGATGGCTCGTCGTTTGGAACAGTCTACGGAGCCGTGCGGGGTGACGATGACGGGAACGGAAAGCACCAGCGATTTCGGTCCGTTATGTGAGTCTCGACACGGAAGGAGGGGTGGTGGCGAACGAGCGATCCGAGGGTGCGGGGACGGTCACCGTCGTGGGGTACGGGAGGGCTTCGGCGGTTCCCGACCGGATGCGGGTGACGGTGTCGGTCGAAACGCGGGCCAGCACAGTGGCTCTGGCGTATCGGCATGCCGGGGAGCGGGCGGGGGCGGTGACGGAGGCGTTGCGGGCGCAGGGGGTTTCGGGGGCGGATATCGCGACGACGGGGTTGTCGGTGCATACGGAGACGACGTGGGTGGAGGGTGGGGGGTCGCGGATCACGGGGTATGTGGCGAGTACGGCTCTGACGATCGGGTTGCGGACGGATGCCGGGGTGGATCCGGCGGTGGTGATCGGACATGCGGTGGAGGCGGGTGGGGACGATGTTCGGTTGGGTGGGCTCGATCTCGCGGTGTCGGATCGGGAGGGGTTGCTGGCTCGGGCGCGGGATGCGGCGTGGGACGACGCGCTCGCCAAGGCCGAGCAGTTCGCGGGGCGGGCGGGGCTGAGGGTAGGGGGTGTGGTGTCGATCGCGGAGTCGGGTGGGGGTGCCTCTCCTCCGCCGTCGCCGGTGGCGTTCGTGGCGGCCAAGGTCGAGTCGGCGGTTCCGGTCGAGTATGGGGAGAGTGAGGTGAGCGCGAGCGTTCAGGTGACTTGGCGGCTCAGGTGAGTTGGGTTCCCCCACACGGCCTTCCGAGAGCCTCGGGCTTCATACAATAGGGGCCTCCCCCAACGCTTCGGGTCCCCAGGTTCGGCAGTACAGCCGCACCCTTTATTTGGATCCGCACCCCTTATATAGCCCCACAACGGGTGCGGATTCGAATAAAGGGTGCGGCTGGGTTCGTGTACCTGGGGGTTGTGTGCCTGGGGTCAGGTGGGTTCGAGGAGGGCTAGGCATTCTATGTGGTGGGTGGCGGGGAAGGCGTCGAAGGCTCGGAGGTGGGTGGGGGTGTAGCCGGCGGCGCGGTAGAGGGAGAGGTCTCGGGCGAAAGAGGCTGGGTCGCAGCCTATGTGGATTATTCGGGTGGGGTGGGCTGATGTCAGGGGGGTGATTACTTGTTTGGTGGCGCCTGCTCGGGGTGGGTCTAGGACTACTACCTCGGGGGTGGTGGGTTGGTGGGTGAGCCAGTGTTCTACTCGGGTGGCTTGGAGGTGGATTTGGGGGAGGTCTTGGAGGGAGAGGGTGCCGTCTTCTACTGCGGGGCGGGAGGATTCGATGGCCTCGACGGTGCCGGTGGGGCCTACCTGGGTGGCGAGGCGGGCGGCGAAGATGCCCGCGCCGCTGTAGAGGTCCCAGGTGTGGGCGCCGGGGGTGGCTTCGGACCAGGTGGCTACTACGTCCGAATAGCATTGGGGGGCTTCGCGATGCGGTTGCCAGAAGCCGGTGGCTGAGACTTCCCAGCGGCGGCCTGCCACATATTGGATCGCGCGGCCGGTGCCTTCGATGAGGCGTTCGCGGCGGGGGGCGTGGGTGGCGGCGCGGCGGGCGGTGGTGGTGCGGCGGTCGCCGCCGGGGCGGCGGGGGGTGTGCGGCGGGGCCAATTCGACTATGTGGCGGTGGTTTTCGCTGTCTACGGCGATGACGAGTTCGGCGTGCGGGGTCCAGCGGCTTTCGGCGATGCCGGTGAGGGCGCCCGGAACCGGTTGGGGGCAGCGGAGATCGGGGATGACCTCGGTGCCTCGGTAGCGGTGGACTCCGGCGCGGCCGTCGGCGTCGACGGTGAGGCGGATTCTGGTGCGCCAACCGGTGGTGTGCTCGGCGACGGGGAGTCGGGCGCTGCGGGAGGCGGCGGCGCCGACGGCCACGCCCGCCTTCCATTCGGATCTGGTTGCGGCGCTTACCGGTTCGACGACGACCTCGGTTTCCCAGCCCGCGACCCGGCGCAATTGCTCGGCGACGACGGTGGCCTTCAGCGCGCGCTGCGCCTCGGGGGTGGCGAAGGAGAAGTCACAGCAGCCCGCTCCCCCGGGGCCCGATACCGGGCAGGTCGGCTCGACGCGGTCGGGGGACGCCTCGAGGATCTCGACCGCCTCGGCGCGGCAGAACGAGCCGCCGCGATCCTCGGTCACCCGGGCCCGGACCAGTTCGCCGGGAAGGCCGTGGCGGACGAAGACCACGCGGCCCTCGTGGCGGGCGACGCAGAAACCGCCGTGGCCGGGAGGGCCGAGGCGCAGTTCGAGAAGTGTTCCCGCCCAACCGGGTTCGGCCATCACAGGTGCCCGTCGCGAGGGGTGGCGTGCGCCGGGAAGCCGCGGGAGTCGGCTGCGTCCTCGACCGCCGAGCTCACCGAGGCGCATGTCCTGACGACCGGCGCGGGCACTACCCGTAAGCCGGGTGGCGCTTGATCCCCCACTCTCGTTGCGGCCGAAGGGATCACGGCTGCCCCACCCGCCCCTCGTAGCCGCGGCGCACCGCACCGGGCGCGTTCCCGTCCTCGCGGCGCGCGCGGTCGGAGGAGTTGAGCTGCCACGGGACGCTCGTGACCATGACGCCGGGTTCGAACAGCAGGCGGCCCTTCAGGCGCAGGGCACTCTGGTTGTGCAGCAGCTGTTCCCACCAATGGCCTACCACGTATTCGGGGATGAAGACCGTCACCACGTCGCGGGGGGAATTGCGGCGGACGCGTTTGACGTAATCCACGACGGGCTTGGTGATTTCGCGGTACGGCGACTCGACGACCTTGAGCGGCACGGGGATTCCGCTCTTCTCCCATTCGCGCACGAGCTGGCGGGTGTCGGACTCGTCCACGTTGACCGTGACCGCCTCGAGGGTGTCGGGGCGGGTGGCGCGGGCGAAGGCGATCGCGCGGCGGGTGGGCAGATGCAGTTTGGAGACCAGCACGATGGAGTGGGTGCGGCTGGGCAGCACCACATCGGCCTCGGACTGGGCCTCGAGTTCGCGGGCGACCGTGTCGTAGTGGCGGTGAATCATCTTCATCAGCACGAAGATCGCGGCCATCGTCACGATCGCGATCCACGCGCCCGCGAGGAACTTGGTGATCAGGACGATGATCAACACCGCGCCCGTCATGGTCAGGCCGATGGCGTTGATCACGCGCGAACGCATCATGTGCCGCCGCGTCGCCGGATCGGTCTCGGTGCGCAACAGGCGGGTCCAGTGCCGCAGCATGCCGGTCTGGCTCAGCACGAACGAGACGAACACGCCGACGATGTAGAGCTGGATCAGCCGGGTCACCTCCGCACCGAACAGCACCACGAACGCGATCGCCGCGCCCGACAGGAACAGGATGCCGTTGGAGAAGGCGAGCCGATCGCCGCGAGTGTGCAACTGGCGCGGCAGGTATCGGTTCTGCGCGAGGATCGACCCCAGCACCGGGAAACCGTTGAACGCGGTATTGGCCGCCAACACCAGGATCAGCGCGGTGACGACGGTGATGAAGTAGAACCCGGCCGGAAAGCCGTCGAAGACCGCCTTGGCCAACTGCGCGATGAGCGTCTTCTGCTCGTAGCCCGCGGGCGCGCCGACCAGATCGCTCGTGTCGTGCGCGTAGACCACGCCGATCCGTCGGGCGAGGGTGATGATGCCCAGCAGCAGCGTCACCGCGATGATGCCGAGCAGCAGCAGCGTCGTCGCGGCATTGCGCGATTTGGGCTTGCGGAAGGCGGGCACGCCGTTGCTGATCGCCTCCACACCGGTCAGCGCCGCACAGCCCGAGGAGAACGAGCGGGCGATGAGGAAGACGAACGCCATCCCGTACAGATGCGACTCCTCCCCGTGCAGCTGCAATCCGTAGGACTCGGCGTGCACGGCGTCGCCGAGCACCTCGACCCGGAACAGACCCCAGCCCAGCATGACGATCACGCCGATCATGAACGCGTAGGTCGGGATCGCGAAGGCCGTACCCGACTCGCGCACGCCCCGGAGGTTGATCGCGGCCAGCACCGCGATGGCCACCACGGCGAACAACACCTTGTGCGTCGACACGAACGGCACCGCCGAACCGATGTTCGAGGCGGCCGAGGAGATCGACACCGCGACGGTGAGCACGTAGTCCACCAGCAGCGCGCTGCCGACGGTCAGCCCGGCCGTGGGCCCGAGATTGACCGTGGCGACCTCGAAGTCACCGCCGCCGGAGGGATAGGCGTGGACATTCTGCCGGTAGGAGGCGACGACCACGGCCATGACGGCCGCGACCGCCAATCCGACCCAAGGGGCGTAGACATACGCCGACAGACCCGCGGCCGAGAGGACCAGAAAGATCTCCTCGGGCGCGTAGGCCACCGACGACAGGGCGTCGGAGGCGAACACGGGCAGCGCGATCCGCTTGGGCAGCAGGGTATGTCCCAATGAATCACTGCGGAAGGGGCGGCCGACCACCATGCGCTTGACGGCCGTCGTCAACTTGGACACCCGGCCCAGCATAAGGTCACTCCCCCCGCGACACAGCGGTGGGCCAGGGTGTTTCGAGCGGTCGCCGAGGGGGAACGTGGCTGCAAGGATCATCAGCGGGTACGGTTGCGCCGACAATGAAGCAGACCGCACACCACGGTTTCGAATTGGGGATGGCACGTTGTACGTAGTGATCATGGGGTGTGGCCGCGTGGGGTCCTCGCTCGCCCGCGCCCTGATCCGGGTCGGGCACGACGTCGCCGTGATCGACCGCGATCCGAGCGCGTTCCTGCGGCTGGGCAAGGATTTTCCCGGTGAGCGGGTGACCGGGGTGGGCTTCGATCGGAACGTGTTGGCGCGGGCGGGGGTCGAGCGGGCGGGCGCGTTCGCGGCGGTGTCCTCGGGCGACAACTCCAACATCATCGCCGCGCGGGTCGCGCGCGAGACGTTCGGCGTGGAGCGGGTGGTCGCGCGGATCTACGACGCCAAGCGCGCGGCGGTCTACGAGCGGCTGGGGATTCCGACCATCGCGACCGTGCCGTGGACGACCGACCGGTTCCTGCGGGCGATCACCGGCGATCAGGTCACCACGAGCTGGCGTGACCCCACGGGATCGGTCGCGGTCACCGAGCTCGCGTTGCACGAGGACTGGTTCGGCCGGACCGTGCGCGATCTCGAGGAGGCGACCGGCGTGCGGGTGGCGTTCCTCATCCGGTTCGGGCAGGGCGTGCTGCCCGGGGCCAAGACGGTCTTGCAGGCCGACGACATCGTGTACGTGGCCGCCATTCCCGGTTCCCTCGGCGAGGCCGTCGCGCTCGCCGCCACCGCACCTTCGAGCGAGGACCAGTCGTGAAAGTAGCGATCGCCGGAGCGGGCGCGGTCGGGCGTTCCATCGCGCAGGAACTGGTGCGCGGGGGCCATCACGTGACCCTGCTCGAACGCCGCCTCGATCACATCGATCCGACCGTGGCACCCGCCGCGACCTGGGTGCACGGGGACGCCTGCGAGCTCGAGCTGCTCGAGGAGGCGGGGTTGCAGGACTACGAGGTGGTCATCGCCGCGACCGGCGACGACAAGGCGAATCTCGTGTTCAGCCTGCTGGCCAAGACCGAGTTCGGGGTCCGGCGGGTGGTGTCGCGGGTCAACGATCCGCGCAACGAGTGGCTGTTCGACGAATCGTGGGGCGTGGACGTTGCGGTGTCCACGCCGCGGCTGCTGGCCTCACTGGCCGAGGAGGCCGTGTCCGTCGGGGATCTGGTGCGGCTGATGACGCTGCGGCAGGGTCAGGCGAATCTGGTCGAGATCACGCTGCCGGTGGATACGCCGCTGGCCGGGCGCGCCGTGCGCACATTGGCATTGCCGCGCGATGTGGCGTTGGTGACGATCCTGCGCGGCGGGCGGGTGATCGTCCCCCAGCCCGACGACCCGCTCGAGGGCGACGACGAGCTGTTGTTCGTGACCTCGGTGGAGGCCGAGGACGAGTTGCGAAAAGCGTTGGGGGTCAACGGGTCCGGCTCCGAGTAGGGGGCCGGGTCGGACGGGAGCGGCCTGCCCACCCCGATTGCGTCGACAGTCAACGGATCGGCTCCGAGCGGTAGCGGCCCATCGAGCCCGGTCGACTCCGGGTGCGGGTGGGCTGTTCACCCCGATCACGTTGATGGTCAATGGAACTCGCTCGGGTCAGGCGGCGGCGGTGAGCTGGGCGCGGAGCTTGTTCAGGGCGCGGTGCTGCATGACGCGGACGACGCCGGGGCTGGTGCCGATTGCCTCGGCGGTCTGAGCGGCGGTCCAGCCCAACACGATTCGCATGACCAGGACCTCGCGGTGGGCGGGGGCCAGGATCTGCATGAGGTCGCGGGTGGCGCGGCGGCGCTCGGAGATGAGGGCCATCTCCTCGGGGCCCGCGGCGGTGCACGCCTCGTCGGGGAACTCGGCGACCGGGTAGGCGGGGTGGGACTGGGCGCGGCGGAAGGCGTCGGCGACCTTGTTGGCGGAGATGCCGTAGACGAAGGCCAGGAACGACTTGCCCTGATCGCGGTAGCGCGGGATGGCCTGGACGGTCGCGATGCAGATCTCCTGCGCGATGTCGTCGGCGGTGACGTGCAGGTGCGAACCGCTGCCGATGCGGGCCGCGCAGTAGCGGCGGACCAGCGGGTGGATGATCTTGATGATCTCGGTGACGGACTGACGGTCACCGGCGGCGGCCGGGCCGATCAGGCGGTCGAGCTCGGCGGCGGCCTTGCGGCTCTCCGAGTTCGCCGCGCCCGGGCGCTCGGGCCGGGTGCCGCGACCCTTCGGTCGGTCCTGCGTCGCGGTGGTGTTCTCGGTAGCCACTGGGATTCCTTTCGCACGATCTCGGTGTATAGAAATCGTGCGATTTTCCGGGCCCGCTCAATAGGCACCCCAGGGGTGGGTTCACCCCCACCTCCCGGCGGCCGATCACCACCCTGTGGGCGATTGTCGCGGGGTGGATACCGCCGCGGCGGCTACAAGAGGTTGTACGAGAGGACGGGCGGGCGCGTTCACGCCCGCGCGACGGGCAGATGGCCCGCCTTGCGCACGGCCCAGACCGTGATGAGCAACGCGACGGCCGTCAGCGGCCAGCCCATGGCGATGCGGGCGACGGCCAGCAGACCCGTGGAGTCGGCGTCGTAGAGGTGGTGCTGGACCAGGTAGCGGGCGCCGAAGACGACCACCCACACCGCGGTGGCGATGTCGTAGAGACGCATCGCGCGGCGGTCCGAACGCCAGTCGTGGCCGTGGCCGTTGAGCACGCCCCAGATGACCCCGGCCAGGGGCCAGCGCACGATCAGCGAGGCCAGGAACACGCCGCCGTAGAGCAGGCTCGCCCAGATGCCGAACAGGAAGAAGCCCTTGGCCGCGCCCATCCGATACGCGATGAACGCGCACACCCCGACACCGAGGAAGCCGGAGATCGCGGGCTGGATGGGGTCGCGACGGACCAAGCGCCACACCAGGATCGCGGCCGCCACGCCCAGCGCCGACCAGATGGCCGCCGTGAGGCCCCACAGCGCGTTGGCGGGGACGAACACCACGACCGGCAGGGTCGAATAGATCAGGCCGCTGATGCCGCCCAGCTGTTCCAGCAGGGTCTGTTCCGCCGCCGCCGCGCGTTCGGCCTCGAAGTCGTCGGGCTGCACGACCGGCAGCACGGCGGTGGGCTGATCGTCCGGGGAGCGGTGGTCGCCGGAGTCCTGGCTGGGTATCGGCATAGGTGTCAAGCGTTCTCGCGGAGTTCGTAGTAGGGGTTGAACATGACCTTGGCCCCGTCGCGTTCGCCGATGCGGCCGCGGACCAGGATACGGCGTCCCGGCTCGATACCCGGGATGCGCCGCCGGCCGATCCACACCAGGGCGATGGCGTCGGTGCCGTCGAAGAACTCGGCCTCCAGACCGCCGGTGGAACCGGTCGGGCTGGTGTCCACGCTGCGGAGGCGGCCCAACATGGTGACCTCCTCGCCGCGTCGGCACTCCGAGGCCTGACACGCGCCCGACGCCTCGGACGTCTCGGCCAGTTCCTCGGCGTCGAGCCGGTCCAAATCCGCGGTCAGTCGGCGGCCCAGGCGGCGGAAATATCCGCTGTCGGGGCCGGACTTGCTCTCAGCGGTACCGGATCCCGCCTTGTTCCTGCCCGTGAAAGGCATTTTCGCAACACTTCCTGCACTGCTGACGGCGTGGGTCGCACGTCGTCGGGTTTCCCACTCGACCAGCCGATTGGCCTGGCATACCGCCAACTGTAGATGGGGCTCCGGGGGCACGCCACGCGGCCCGGAACCGTGCGTCCGGCGGACGGCACCCCAGGTGATTACCCACGCCCGCCTCCCCCGAACCCGAGGGCTCGCCGCGTAGGCTTCGGCGCGTGCCAGAGTCACCCCGCCCCGCGCTCGTCGTCGCCCTGCCCGGCACCGGCTCGGACGCCGATTTCGCGCGTCGCGCCTTCGGACCCGCTTGTGCGGCAGTCGATTTGCCGTTCCTCGCGGTCGAACCGGATCCGCGGGCGGTGGTGGAGAGCTGCCGCGCGGCGCTGGACACCGCGGCGCGTTCGGGGGCGGTGCTGGCGGCCGGGATCTCGCTGGGCGCGGCGATCGCGGTCGAGTGGGCGGCGGCGCATCCGGACAGCGTGTTCGGAGTCATAGCGGCGTTGCCCGCGTGGACCGGATCGGACGCCCGGGACTGCCCCGCGGCGCTGAGCGCGGCGGCCACGGCGGCGGCATTGCGGGCCGACGGGCTCGACGCCGTGCTCGAGCGGATGCGGGCCGACAGCCCGCGGTGGCTGGCCGAGGCGCTGACCCGATCGTGGACCGCGCAGTGGCCGCATCTGCCCGACGCGCTGGACGAGGCGGCCTCCTATCCGTGGCCGACGCCGGAAACGCTTGCGTCCCTTGCGGTTCCGACGTCGGTGGTGTCGGCCGTGGACGATCCGGTGCATCCGTGGCACGTGGGGCAGGAGTGGACGGCGCTGATTCCGCACGCCGAGTTGACGCGGATCACGTTGGACGCGTTGGGGGCGGATCCGGCGATTCTCGGGGCGCACGGGTTGCACCATCTGCTGCCCCGGCACGCGGCGCAGCGGTGAGATTACCCGTCGGGTAATCGACACGCGGCCGGCGGACGGGCAGGCTCGCCGGTATGAGCGAGAGCACGAGGGCCGTCGTCGAGGAGCTGTTGCGGCGCATGGGCGCCGGGGACGCCGACGGGATCGCGAAACTGTTTGCGCCGGTGTGCGATTGGCGGCTGAACTGGCCGGACAGCGAGTTGGGGCGGGCGGCGACGCCGTGGATCCGGCGGCGGGTCACCCCGGCGGACGCGGCCGAGCATTTCCGGGAGATCGGCGCGCATCACGTGGCCGAGCGGGCGGGAACCGTGGTGGAGCGGGTGCTCGTGGACGGGCAGGACGCGGTGGTGCTGGGCGAGATCCGGCAGACGGCCCGCCCCACCGGGCGAGCCTATCGGGCGCGGTTCGCCCTGCACCTGACCGTGACCGACGGGCTGGTCACCCGCTATCACGTCTACGAGGACAGCCTCGCCGTGGCCCCGGCCTTCGACGAGGCCGATCGCTCAGTTCCGGCGTAGCTGCTGCATCGCCGAACCCTCGACGCCGCGCCGGGGACCCTGCTGTTCGGGGGGAACGGCGGGGAACTGGCCGGTGGCGTGGGCCTGGGCCGCGGCGGCCTGGGCGGCCAGGGCCTCCTGCTGGGCCGCCAGCTGCTGCTGGTGCGCGGCGATGAGCTGTTCGGCCAGCTCCTGGGGCAGGACCACGGGCAGCGGCTCGCGGACGGGGAGGGGTTCGTCGCCGCGGCGGACGATGGTCTCGGCGAGGATCGCGCGGGCGGCGGCGACCAGGGGGCCGCCCTCGTCGGCGGCGCCGGTCGGACCCGCCGCCACGAGACGGACCATCCAGCGATAGCCGTCGACCCCGATGAAGCGGAGGTCGGCGCCCTCGGTGACGGCGTGCAGCTCGCGGCCCCAGGGGCCGGTCTGGATCGAGACCTGGGCGCCGTCGGCGCGCAGGGATTCGGCGAGATCGGCTGCTACGGAACGCCATTGGCCCGGGGACTTGGGGGCCGCGTAGGCGGCGACGGTGAGGCGGCCGTGCGGGGTCGCGAGGTGGACCGCCTGGGGGGTGCCGTCGGGGGTCATCTCGACCTGGAGCTGACCGCCCTCGGGGACCGGCAGGATCACCGAACCCAGGTCCAGGCGCTGCTCGGCGACGTCGTCGAGCAGGTCGGCGACGTCCTCGTAGTCGTAGGGGCCCGAGCGCGGGCCCTCGTCCTCGACCGGGTCGCGCTCGAAAACCGCTCGGGCCCTGGGGGTTTCGTACTCGGGCTCGGCGTAGGCCGCCGTCTCCTCGGGCGCGGACTCGTCGTAGGTGACCTCGTCGTAGGCCGCCTCGTCGTATTCGTAGTCGTCGTCGTAGGCGTACTCGTCGAAATGCCCGCGATCGTCGTCTCTCGAACGCTTCTTCCGTCCGAACATCGTCATGCCTCCTTGCCGACCGGACCCGCTCCCGACGCCGCGGCCAGGCTGGCGTGTCCACCGCTGGACCCGTAACCGCCCGCGCCGCGCGCGGTTTCGTCGAGCCGGTCGACCTCCGTGAACTCGACCAGTTCCACCCGCTGCACCAGCAACTGCGCGATCCGATCCCCGCGCCGCAACGTGATCGGGCTGCGCGGATCGTGATTGATCAGGCACACCTTGATCTCACCGCGGTATCCGGCGTCGACCGTGCCCGGCGTGTTCACGATCGACAGGCCGGTCTTGGCCGCCAGGCCCGAGCGCGGATGGATCAGCCCGACCGTGCCGATCGGAAGTGCCACGGCGACACCGGTGCCCACGAGGACCCGCTCCCCCGGTTCCAGGATGACGTCCTCGGTGGTGCACAGATCGACGCCGGCGTCGCCGGGATGGGCGCGCGTGGGCACGGGGATACCGGGATCGAGCCGCAGCAGGGGTATGGGTGGAATACCGGTCACGTAAAGCGAGCCTACGCGGTCGCCGTCATGAGCACTGACCTAGTCTGATGTCGTGTCCGACCCGTCCCACCAGGTGAGCATGCAGCCCGACGAAACCACGGCCCCCGTCTACGCCGAGCGCCTCTGGGTGCCGCTGTGGTGGTGGCCCGTGGGCCTGGCCATCACCGGACTGCTCGCGGCCGAGATCCACATGGGCGCGCCCGGGGTGCGGGCGTGGCTGCCGTACGTGTTGCTGCTGCCGGTCCCGGTGTGGGCGTTGGTGTGGCTGAGCCGCCATCGGGTCGAGGTTCGCCGCGACGCGGCGGGAACCCTCGAATTGCGGGCCGACCGAGCGCATTTGGCGGTAACGTATGTGGCCCGGGGCACGTCCGTACCGGCCAGCGCGAAGAGCGCGGCCCTGGGCCGCCAGCTCGACCCGGCCGCGTACGTGCAGCATCGGCCGTGGATCGGGCCGATGGTGTTGCTGGTTCTGGACGACCCGGACGACCCCACGCCGTACTGGTTGATCAGCACGCGCAGGCCCGAGCGGGTCTTGGCCGCGCTCGGCGTGCCGAGCGCGGGACGTTAACTGTCGCCGTCAGGCCGCGCAGTCCATGCAGATGAGCTGGCCGCCCGCTTCGCTGGCGAGCCTGCTGCGGTGATGAACCAGGAAACAGCTCGAGCAGGTGAACTCGTCGGCCTGCTTCGGGATGACCCGGACCGAGAGCACCTCCTCGGACAGATCCGCGCCGGGGAGCTCGAACGACTCCGCGGTATCGGATTCGTCGATATCCACGACGGCGGACGCGGCCTCGTTGCGACGAGCCTTCAGCTCCTCCAGCGAGTCCTCCGACACGTCGTCGGATTCACTGCGCCGCGGTGCGTCATAGTCGGTTGCCATGTCGTCTTCCCCTCGTCCTTACTCCGTATATCCCGGACCGGCTCCCTCCGCCCCGATCCCGGCTGGAATCGGCTCGGCGTGCACCGCCCCGCCGTGGTGTACGTCACGTGTACACCGCTCGCCGACCGGCCGGATCTTGTGAATCCGTACCGGATCGCGCTCGGTCAACGCAGGACATGCCCTGGTTGTTCCCGAAATCGCTCCCCTGACTCACACCAGTGTTTCGTATCGGGCCGCCAGACAATAGCGGACGGCGGGGCAAAAGTCGCAATCAAAACTCGACCGAGCCGAAACCGAGGGGCAATCGTCATCCCGAACACCCGTCCCGGACCATTCCGTGCCCCTTCGGCGAGCGAATCGTTATCCGGGCGATACCGACTTCACATCCGGCGCGGCGGTGTGCGCGTGCGCGATCCGGGCCGATGAACTCGTAAGGTGTGCATGTGGTTTCACTGATCACCCGAGGCAGCACCGTCGACGACAAGGGTCGGCCGTTCCTGCGCCGCCGCTACCAGCCCTGGGTCGCCATGGTCGCGATCCTCGCACTGATCTGCGCGATCGTGTGGATCAAGGCGCTGACCACCGAGGGCCGCAGTCACGCGGCGATGACGTGCAACTCCCCCTCCCCCGCGCAGGATCAGGCCGCGCAGCAGCAGGTCGCGCCCGGCCAGCGGGTGTCGGCCTCGCGCCTGCACGATGTGCAGCCCGCGCCGCTGTCCCAGGCCAAGGTGCGCATCTACAACGCCTCGGGGCAGCGCGGCCTGGCCGAGCACATCGCCTCCCGGCTGAGCGACTACGGGTTCGCCAGCCCGCCCGCGCCCGTGTTCGCCAACGATCCCGTATACGTCAACGGCGATCTGGAGTGCACCGGGCAGATCCGGTTCGGGGTCAACGGGCGGCCCGCGGCGGCCTCGGTCCAGTTGCTCGCGCCCTGCGCGGAGCTGATCGAGGACCAGCGCGGCGACGATACGGTCGATCTCGCGCTGGGCTCGCTGTTCGGCAACGACGTGCATCCGAGCACCGACGCCGAGGAGGTGCTCAAGTCGTTGAAGAACCCCGCGCCCTCGGGCGGCATCGACTCCAGCCTGCTCGACGCCGCGCGCAAGGGGCACTGCTAGTCCGGGATCGCCTCCGACACGCCGAGGCGGTCGAAGAGTTCGAGAAGTTCGTCGGCGATGCCGGGGGCGACGGCCACGGTCAGTTCCCCGGACTTGCTCATCGAGCCCGGCGGCGGCAGCACCAGCCGCGCGCCCGCCTCGGCGGCGATCAGGGCGCCCGCGGCCCAGTCCCAGGTGTTGAGGCCGTGTTCGTAGTGGGCGTCGACCAGGCCCGCGGCGACCATGCACAGATCCAGTGCGGCCGAACCGATCCGGCGGATGTCGCGCACCCTGGGCAATACCCGCGCGACGAGTTCGCCCTGCCGGGCGCGCCGCGCGGCGCCGTAGCCGAATCCGGTCGCCAGCAGGGCCATGCCGGGATTGTCGATGTCGTTGCAGCGCAACGGGATCGAGTGGCCGTCCGGGTCGGTGCGGGTGGCGCCGGCGCCGCGGCCCGCGCTGTAGACGACCGCGCGCGAGACGTCCACGACGGCCCCCGCCAGGGACCGGCCGCCGCGCATGGCCGCGACCGAGACCGAATAGGCGGGGATGCCGTACATGAAGTTCACGGTGCCGTCGATCGGGTCGACCACCCAGACGATCTCGCGGTCGCCGCCGTCGAGGGTGCCGCCGCCCTCCTCGCCCAGGACGCGTTCGCCGGGGCGCAGTTCGGTCAGCAGGCCCCGGATCAGTTCCTCGGTCTCGGTGTCGACGACGGTGACCGGATCGGTGGGGGTGCTCTTGGCCTGCACGACGTCGGCGGAGGGGGCCGCGCCGAACACCTCGGGGCGCCGGGCGCGCACGCGGGCGGCGGCGGTCAACGCGAGATCGATTGCGACCCTGCGCAATTCGGCGATCTCGTCGCGGGTGTCGAGGTCCGGGACGGTGGCGGGAGCGGCGGACGGGGACGACGGGTTGGATTCGGGCACGACCCCATCGCAGCACAGATTGCGCCAGGCGCGCATTAGGCTTGTCGCGCACGACACAGATCGTTCGTCGAGCAAGCCCAGCACACAATGCCGTGTAACGTGCCGCGCGCACTTGTTTCGCTCGGCACCACAGGGAACGAGGAGTCAGGAATGTCCGTTCGGGGGCACGCCTTCGGTATCGACATCGGGGGAAGCGGCGTCAAGGGCGCCGAGGTGGATCTGTCCACCGGCGAGCTCGCACACGACCGCATCAAGATCGCCACACCCCAGCCCTCCACGCCGAATGCCGTCGCCGAGACCGTCGCCAAGCTCGTGACCCAGGCGGGCTGGGACGGGCCCGTCGGCATCACCATGCCCAGCGTGATCGTCAACGGCATCGTGCGCACGGCCGCCAACATCGATAAGAGTTGGATCGACACCGACGCGCGGCAGCTGTTCTCGCTCGCGCTCGGCGGGCGCGAGGTGGTGGTGCTCAACGACGCCGACGCCGCGGGGATGGCCGAGGACCGGTTCGGGGCGGCGCGCGACACGCGGGGTCTGGTCATGTTGCTGACCTTCGGGACCGGTATCGGCTCGGCGCTGTTGTATCACGGCACGCTGGTGCCCAACACCGAGTTCGGGCACATCGAGGTCAACGGCAAGGAGGCCGAGCACCGGGCCGCCTCGTCGGTGAAGGAGCGAAAGAAGCTGTCCTACAAGCAGTGGGCGGCCGAGGTCACCAAGGTGCTGGTGACCTTGGAGAATCTGCTGTGGCCCGACGTGATCGTCGCGGGCGGCGGGATCAGCCGCGACGCCGAGCACTGGATTCCGTTGCTGGGCAACCGAACTCCCGTGGTCGCGGCGCATCTGCGCAATACCGCGGGCATCGTCGGGGCCGCCATGGCGGTGCAGGACGGGATCGCGCACTGAGCCCGGCGGCCCCGCCGGATCCGGTGAATGCGCGGCTAACCAGCGAGGTAGACGCGAGCACTCCGGTCCGGTCGTTACAATGGAACACATGACCGGCGGTAGGGCCGGACCGACACCGGCACGAGAGCCGGATTTACCCCCGACAGAACCGCTCCGCCGGATGTTTCACTCTGGCGTGACGCCGCACGAGACCGTCACGAAAGGGCGTACGTGGTAGCCACGAATACCCGACAGACCGCCGAATCGGCCGACCCCGCCGAAGCCGCAGAAAGCCCCACCGAAGCTCGACCGGTCCGGAAGGCTGCCGCCAAGAAGGCCCCCGCCAAGAAGGCCGCCGCGAAGAAGGCTCCGGCGAAGAAGGCCGCGGCCAAGAAGGCTCCGGCCAAGAAGACCGCGGCCAAGAAGGCGACCTCCCCCGCCGGTGAGGGCGGCGAGGCCGAGGAGACCATCGAAGACGAGTCGTTGGATCTCGACGATCTCGACATCGATGTCGCCGCGGACGAGCTTCCCGAGGACGAGGCCGACCTCGAGGAGGAGGTCGCCGTCGAGGACGAGGAGGAAGCCGAGGCCGAGGCCGAGGCCGAGGCCGACGAGCCCACCGAGAAGGACAAGGCCTCCGGCGACTTCGTCTGGGACGAGGAGGAGTCCGAGGCGCTGCGCCAGGCGCGCAAGGACGCCGAACTCACCGCCTCCGCCGACTCGGTGCGCGCCTACCTCAAGCAGATCGGCAAGGTCGCGCTGCTCAACGCGGAGGAGGAGGTCGAACTCGCCAAGCGCATCGAGGCCGGTCTCTACGCCACCGAGAAGCTGCGCGAGTTCGCCGAGAAGGGCGAGAAGCTGCCCGTCGCCAGCCGCCGCGACCTGCAGTGGATCATGCGCGACGGCAACCGCGCCAAGAACCATCTGCTCGAGGCGAACCTGCGTCTGGTCGTGTCGCTGGCCAAGCGCTACACCGGCCGCGGCATGGCGTTCCTGGACCTCATCCAGGAAGGCAACCTCGGTCTGATCCGCGCGGTGGAGAAGTTCGACTACACCAAGGGCTACAAGTTCTCGACCTACGCCACGTGGTGGATCCGCCAGGCCATCACCCGCGCGATGGCCGACCAGGCCCGCACCATCCGCATTCCGGTGCACATGGTCGAGGTCATCAACAAGCTCGGCCGCATCCAGCGCGAGCTGCTCCAGGACCTGGGCCGCGAGCCCACCCCCGAGGAGCTCGCCAAGGAAATGGACATCACGCCGGAGAAGGTGCTGGAGATCCAGCAGTACGCGCGTGAGCCCATCTCCCTGGACCAGACCATCGGCGACGAGGGCGACTCGCAGCTCGGCGATTTCATCGAGGACTCCGAGGCCGTCGTCGCGGTCGACGCGGTGAGCTTCACGCTGTTGCAGGACCAGCTCCAGTCGGTGCTCGAGACCCTGTCCGAGCGCGAGGCGGGCGTGGTCCGACTCCGCTTCGGCCTCACCGACGGCCAGCCCCGGACGTTGGACGAGATCGGGCAGGTGTACGGGGTGACGCGGGAGCGGATCCGGCAGATCGAGTCGAAGACGATGAGCAAGTTGCGGCATCCGAGTCGGTCGCAGGTTTTGCGGGATTATCTGGACTAGGGGTTTTGTCGAGCGCCGCCGGGGATTCCGGCGGCGCTCGTTTTTCCGTGGGGTCGCGAATTTGGGGGGTTGAACCCCCCAATCGGGTCGCGACCTCTCGATCCTTTTCCCGGCGGGTCTACACTGGCTGATAGCTCAACGGCTCGACGTCGGGATGAAAATGAAGACTTGTTTCGTCATGTCGCCCATAGGTGAACAGGGCAGCGAGACACGGCAATTGGCGGACGATCTGCTCGAATTGATCATCCAGCCCGCGCTGGAGAAATTCGACTTCCGTGTGGTTCGCGCGGACAAGATCGCGAGTGCGGGACTCATCACGGCGGAAATTCTCGAGCTGGTTCAATCGGCGGAGCTGTGCATCATCGACCTGACAGGTCATAACGCCAACGTATTCTATGAATGCGGTCGGCGGCACGAGAACGCGCGGCCGTTCATTCAGCTGATCAAGCGGGGCGAGAAGCTGCCGTTCGATGTCGCGGGAATTCGGACCATTCATTACGATCTGACCAATCCGCGCACCGTCTACGAGACGCAGCAGGAGGTCCGCCGGTACGTGGAGGCGGTGACCCAATCGGAATCGGGCTCGCTGCAAACCGGAGTGTCGGTCGCCTCGTTGGCCGAGGCCATCGATCGGCTCGAGCGGAAGATGGACCGCCTGGCCGCGACGAGATCGGCTATGACGCAGGCGTCCGACTTCGTCCAGCGGGACGCCAAGGCCGATCCGTTCAGCCGTCTGCGCAAGACGCGCGCGTCGACGAGCCGGGCGCTGATGACAGCCCTCATCAACGGCAATCTCGATCAGGCATCCGAACATCTGGCCGATCTCCGCGAGCGGCAGGGACTCACGCACAGTGTGGTGAGTTTCGCCGCGCTGCTCGGCTCCTACGGCGAGGACACCGCACGGGCGATTCTGTTCGAGGCGCTCGACAACTGGCCGCTCGAGGAGAAGACCACCGACGGCGAAATTCGGACGAGTCGGCACGAGATCATCCAGGCGCTGGCGCAGTTCTACATTTCCCGCGACGAGGAGACCGAAGGGCTCGCCCGCCTCGAAACGTTGCTCGAAAAGGAGTCCAGTAATCCCGACATCTCGCGCGAGGACCGGGCGAGCTGCGTCAACAAGATTCAGATGCTGGCCTATGCGACCAACAATATGGAGCTGGCGCTGAAATGGGCGTTGAAAGCCATCGAATTGAATCCGGACGAACCGGCGTTCCACTACAATATCTCGCTTATCTATGAAAGCCGCAATCTGCTCGATTTGGCCGACACAGCGATCAGCGGCATTCTGCCCGCCGACCTGTTGCAGACGAAACCCGAATATCTCGAGCAGGCGTACGACGTATACATCAAGCGCGGGAAGACGGAAGAGGCCGACCGCGTGATGAAGGCGTTGGAGGAACTCGACAGCGCACGAGCGCAGTACAAGAAGTTCTTCGGCGTCGACCACGAGGACACCGACTGATCGATCGTCGCCACGGGCACGCGGCGTGGGGTTGTGACATCGGGGTGGGACGGCACCAGACTGGGCCGTTGTGGAGCAGCTGGTGCTGGTGTTCGTGTTGGCGTTCGCGACGATTCTGGCGCAGCCGATCGGGCGGCGGGTGGGGTTGGCGCCGGCGGTGTTGATGACGGTGTTCGGGTTGGTGCTGGCGGTGATTCCGTGGGTGCCGAGTGTGGATATCGAGCCGGAGTTGATTCTGCCGTTGGTGTTGCCGCCGTTGCTGTACGCGTCGGCGCGGCGGACGTCGTGGCAGCAGTTCGCGGCGAACGCGGGGCCGATTCTGTGGCGGGCGGTGGGGCTGGTGGTGGCTACGGCCGCGGCGGTGGCGGCGGTGTTCCATGCCTGGTATCCGGGGGTGCCGTTGGGGGTGGCGTTCGCGTTGGGGGCGGTGGTCGCGCCGCCGGATCCGGTCGCGGTGAGTGCGATGGCCGGGCGGTTGGGGTTGCCGCGGCGGTTGGTGGCGATGCTCGAAGGTGAGGGGTTGTTCAACGATGTGACCGCGGTCGTGCTCTACAACGTGGCGGTGCAGGCCGTGGTCACCGGGCGGTTCTCGGCATGGCACACCGCGGGTGAGTTCGTGGTGTCGGCGGTGGTGGCGGTCGCGGTCGGCGGGGTGCTGGGGTGGGCGGGGAGCCGGTTGATGCAGCGGCTCGAGCAGGCGAGTTGGCAGGTGGCGTTGGGGCTGCTGCTGCCGTTCGCCGCCTACGGGCTGGCCGACTACTGGCACGGGTCGGCGGTGCTCGCGGTGCTGGTGTGCGCGCTGTATCTGGTCGACGCCGCAACGGATTTCAGCGACAGCGCCTACCGCGTCGTCGGGGATTCGGTGTGGGAGGTGATCGATCTGCTGGTCACCGGGATCGCGTTCGGGCTCATCGGGTTGGAGCTCACCACCGTGCTCGCGGCCACCGGGCCGGAGTGGCCGCATCTGCTGGGCGGCACCGCGGCGGTGATCGCGGTGGTCGTGCTGCTGCGGCTGGTGTGGCTGCTGGTCACCGTTCCCCTCGGGCAGCGGCTGCGGCGGCGGCGGGACACCGACGAACCGCACACCTGGCGCGAGACCGTGGTCACCTGGTGGGCGGGGATGCGCGGGGTGGTGACCGTCGCGCTGGCGCTGGCCGTGCCGTTCACCACCGACACGGGAGCCGAGTTCCCGGGCCGCGACCATCTGCTGTTCATCGCGTTCGCGGTCGTGCTGTTCACGCTGCTGGTGCAGGGCCCGACGCTGCCGCTGGTCGTGCGGGCCACCCACGTTCAAGCCGACACCGAACTCGAACGCACCATGGAACGCGGCCTGTGGACCCGCATCCTGCGCGCGGAACTGGCCCGGCTGGACGAGATCGCGGGCCGCGAGGATATGCCCGAGGAGGTCTACCAGCGGCTGCGCGAACGCTTCGAGGGCCGCCTCACCCGCGCCGATCCCGAGGCCGCGCAGCAGGCGGAGGAGACCGACAGCAAGGCGTTCGAGAAGACGCTGCGCCTCGGCGCGAGCCTGCGAGCCATCAGCAACGAGGTGCTCGAGGCCGGACGCGGCGAGGCGTTGGCGGCGCGCCGCGAACCCGGGATGCCGCCCGATCTGGTCGATCGGGTGATGCGGAGGTTGGATCTGAGGCCGCCGCCGCTGATCTGAGCTGTCTTCGGGGACGGGATACGTTCTACGGCAACGGGTTCGAGTGGCCGCGCTGGTGGGTGTCCTTCAGTTCGACGCCGGATCGGCCGAGGCGGCGAGCTCCCGCGACCAGGCCCGCGGTCACTTCGGCGGCGACCGCGTAGGCCAGGCCCTCGGGTGGGTGGATGTTGGAGACGCAGTTGCGTTCGGCGTCGGTGCGGCCGGGGCGGGGGTGGTGGGTGAGGTAGATGCCGAGGCTGTCGGCGACCGAGAGGCCGGGGCGTTCGCCGATGAGGACCAGGACGGTGGTCACGCCGAGGGCCGCGCCGATGTGGTCGCCGAGGGCTACTCGGGCCTGGGTGGCTATCACCGGTGGTGCGATCCGGAGGTGTTGGGGCAGAGCGGCTTTCAGCGCGGTGAGCATGGGGATGCCGTGGTCGTGGAGGGCTCGGGGAGACAGGCCGTCGGCGAGGACGATGCCGATGTCGGCTCCGGTTCGGGTCAGGAGCGAGAAGCCTTGTCCGGCAGTGTTTTCCGGTATGCGGCCGAGGTCGGGGCGGCGGAGGTATTCGGATCTGTCGGTGGCCCGGCTGCGGACGCAGGTCGGCTCGCCGAGGCCGACTTCTGCTGTGCGCGTAGTAAATTCGTCGATGTTCAGAGGCGTGTGCACGGCATCGCGGGCGGCGGCGTGGGCGGCGCGGAATTCGAGGACGCGGGCGGTGGGCAGGGCGTCGCCCGCGCGGCCGAGGCCGATGCGGGCCTGGGTGGTGCGGCGCAGTTCGTCCCAGAACGACCTGGTCATCGCGGTCCCGTCAGCGCGCGTAGTGGAGAGGACGAGGGCTCGATGTCGCGGACGCGGCCCGTGGCGTCGAGCATACCGAGGCCGTCGAGCCAGGCGGCGAATTCGGGAGCAGGTCTGAGCCCCAACACCTTTCGAGCATACAAGGCATCGTGGAAGCTCAGGCTCTGGTAGCCGAGCATGACGTCGTCGGCGCCGGGGACGGCGATGACGAAGGCCGCGCCCGCCGCGCCGAGCAGGGTCAGCAGGGTGTCCATATCGTCGGAGTCGGCCTCGGCGTGGTTGGTGTAGCAGACGTCGACGCCCATGGGCAGGCCGAGCAGTTTGCCGCAGAAGTGGTCCTCGAGTCCGGCGCGGACGATCTGTTTGCCGTCGTAGAGGTATTCCGGGCCGATGAAGCCGACCACCGTGTTGACCAGCAGCGGATCGAAGGCACGGGCGACGGCGTAGGCGCGGGCCTCGAGGGTCTGCTGGTCCACCGGGCGGCCGTCGGTGCCGAGGTGCGCGCCCGCGCTCAGGGCCGAGCCCTGGCCGGTCTCGAAGTACATGACGTTGTCGCCGACGGTGCCGCGGCGCAGCGAGCGGCCCGCGTCGCACGCCTCGCGCAGCAGCGAAAGGTCAACGCCGAAGCTGGAATTGGCGCCCTCGGTGCCCGCGATGGACTGGAACACCAGATCGACCGGGGCCCCGGCCTCGATCAGGTCGAGAGTGGTCGTGACGTGGGCGAGGACGCAGGACTGGGTGGGGATGTCGAAGCGCTGCCGGATCTCGTCGAGCAGGCGCAGCAGGTCGGCGGTGACGGCGGGGGAATCGGTGGCCGGGTTGACGCCGATGACCGCGTCGCCGCAGCCGAGCAGCAGGCCGTCGAGGACGGCGGCGGCGATGCCGCGCGGGTCGTCGGTGGGGTGATTGGGTTGCAGTCGGGTGGCCAGGGTGCCGGGCAGGCCGATGGTGGTGCGAAAGCCGGTGCGCACGTGGATGGCTCGCGCGACGGCGATGAGGTCCTGATTGCGCATGAGTTTGCTGACGGCGGCGGCCATTTCGGGGGTGAGGCCGGGGGCGACGGCCGCGAGGGTGGCGGCGTCGTCGTGGGCGGCGGCGGTGAGGAGCCAGTCACGGAGGTCGCCGACGGTGAGATGGGCGATGGGGGCGAAGGCGGTGGGGTCGTGGGTGTCGAGGATGAGGCGGGTGATCTCGTCGGTTTCGTAGGGGACGACGGGCTCGGTGAGGAAGTGGGCGAGGGGGACCTCGGCGAGGGCCCATTGGGCGGCGGCGCGTTCGGCGTCGGAATGGGCGGCGCAGGCCGACAATTCGTCGCCGCTGCGGTGGGGGGTGGCTTTGGCTAGGAGGTCTACGAGGGAGGGGAAGGTGTGGGTGACGCCGTGGAGGGTTTGGCGGAATGGGGGCATGGGCGTCTCCTTCCGGGGGTGGGGGTTGATTCTGCGGGAGGGATGTTGCGGGGGTGTGTCGTTGGTTCATGCTGCCGTATGGGGGTGGGGAAGGGGTTGTTTCGGGTGTTAGGGACGTGTCGGGTGGGGGTGCGAGTGCGGCTGGGGTGTTCCGGGCGTAGCGGGGGCGCACGGCTGAGGTGGCCCGGATGCAGCGGGGCGCGCGGCTGGGGGTTCCGGGTGCGGCGGCCGCGCGGCTGCGGCGTCAGGGTGAAGGGGGTGCGGGCGCGTCGGGGAGCGTGGCGGGCCGGATCGCGGGAGACTTGCTGGTGTGGGTGCTTCCGTACTGGATTACTACCGCTCGCCCTGGACGCGCACGGTCGAACCGGCGGACGGGGTGCGGGCGGTGCGGGTGTGGTGGGGGCGTAAGCCGCGGTGGTATCGGGCGTTGCGGGCCGCGCACGATCATCTCGCGGCGGCTCCGGCCAGTTGCGCGTACGCGTTCACGTTGTTCGTGACGTGGTGGACGTTGCGCGGGATCAGCGACTTCGCCGGGCATCGGCTGATCCTGTCGGCGTCGACGAATCTGCACAATATGCAACGGGATCCGGTGCAGGTGCTGGTGGCGTCGGCGTTCTGGACCGAGGGCGGGTTTCCGTGGACGATCATCCTGGGGTTGCTGACGGTCATGGCGTTCGCCGAACGCTGGCTCGGCTCGCTGCGATGGATGGCGATCTTCGCCGTCGGCCATGTGGTCGCGACGGTGATCGTGGTGACCGGCATCGCTTACGCCGTCGACCACCACCTCATTCCCCTCAAGGTGACCGTGGCCGCCGATGTCGGTGCCTCCTACGGCTTCTCGGCCGTGCTGGCCGCCCTCGCCTATCACCTTCGCGGCCGCACCCGAGTCCTCTGGATCGCCGCCCTCCTGATCTGGTACGCCCTCGCCGCCTGGCGCGGCCGCACCTTCACCGACTACGGCCACCTCACCGCCGTCCTCGTCGGCCTCGCCTCCGGCTCGATAGCGGTCGCCTCCTCCCGCTACCTGGAACGAGCCCGAGACGCCCGGCGGTCCCCCACCTGACCACGACCCCAGCCGCACCCTTTATTCGGATCCGCACACGTTGTATAGGGCTGCAAGGGGTGCGGATTCGAATAAAGGGTGCGGCTGGGTTTGCCCCGCCAGCAGTACAGCCGCACACCTTGTTGGGATTCGCACTCTTTGTGGGGGCTTGTAGGGGGTGCGGATTCGAATAAGGGGTGCGGCTGGGTTGGCTTGCCTGGGGGCGTTATTCGGTGCGGACGCCCGGGTGGGGTTCGGTGGATTCCAGGGCGGGGGGTGTGGGGGGTGGGGTGGGGTGGCGTTGGAGGAGGCGGATGGTGGGTTCTACGAGGCGGGCGGTTATGGGGCCCAGGACGGCCATGATGAGGACGTAGGCGGAGGCCAGGGCGGCCAGTTGTTTGTCGACGGTGCCTAGCGAGACGGCAAGGCCCGCAATGACTATGGAGAATTCGCCGTGGGCTACGAGGGCGGCGCCTGCTCGGGCGGAGCCGAGGCGGCGGATGCCCTGGCGGTGGGCGGCCCACCAGCCGGTGGCGGTTTTGGTGAGGAGGGTGATCAGCGCGAGCAGGATCGCCCAGGCGAGGACGGGTGGGATGGAACGGGGGTCGGTGTTGAGGCCGAAGGCCACGAAGAAGATGGCGGCGAACAGGTCTCGGAGGGGTTCGAGGAGTTTGGCGGCGTTCTGGGCGGTGGAGCCGGAGATCGCGATGCCGAGCAGGAACGCGCCGACCGCCGCGGAGACATTGAGCGCCGAGGCGAGCCCGGCGACGAGCAGGGCCGCGCCGAGCAGCTTGAGCAGGAACACTTCTCGATCGGAGCTGTCGACGATGGCCGACACGTACCGGCCGTAGCGCAACGCGATCACCAGCACGCACGTGATGGCCAGCAGCGCGATCGCCAGCGACCGCAGCCCGGCGAGATAGCCGACCCCGGCCAGCATGGTCGTGAGGATCGGCAGATACACCGCCATCGCCAAATCCTCGAACACCAGGATCGACAACACCACCGGCGTCTCCCGGTTGCCCAGGCGCCCGAGGTCGTTGAGCACCTTGGCCACTATCCCCGACGAGGAGATGTAGGTGACCCCGCCCATGGTGACCGCCCCGGTCGCACCCCATCCGAGGATGAGCGCCACCGCCACGCCGGGAGTCGCGTTGGCCACCAGATCGAAGACACCCGCGAGCCACGAACGCCGCAGTCCCGTCACGAGTTCGGGCGCGGTGTACTCCAGTCCGAGCAACAGCAGCAGCAACACCACGCCGATCTCACCGGCCACGTGACCGAATTCGACCGCCGACTTCAGCTCGATGACGCCGCCCTGCCCGAAGGCCAGTCCCCCCAACAGATACAGCGGAATCGGTGACATGCCGAATCGTCCGGCGACGCGCCCCAGCACTCCCAGCACGAACAGGATGGAACCGAGTTGAACGAGTGCTAGAGCCGTCGAATGCACACCGTCACCCGTCGGTCAGGATCTCGAGCGCGGCGTCCAGTCCGGCCGGAGTGCCCACCACCACCAACAGATCGCCCGAGGCCAGCACGAAGTCCGGCCCCGGCGACGGGGAGACCTGCCCGGCCCGCATGACCGCGACGATCGACGCCTTGGTCCGCGTCCGCATCCGCGTCTCCCCCAGCTCGCGACCCTGATAGGGGGACGACTCACCGATCGGCAGCTGCCGGGTCACGATGCCCGCCATCTCGCGATGCTCCTCGTTGAGCCGCTCGACCAGCTGCGGAGCGCCCAGCAGATTCGCCAGCACGGCCGCCTCGTCGGTGCTGAGCGGCACCTGGGCCGCGCAGGCGTCGGGGTCGTCGGCTTTGGAGACGATGAGATCGAGACCCCCGTCACGATGGGCGACCACGCCGATCCGGCGACCGGATCGGGCCTCGAAATCCTTGCGGACCCCGATACCGGGCAGCGCTGTCACGTCGACGTTCACGGTTCCACCCTAGGTCAAATGTCCGATATTTCCGGAAAAACGCCGTTCGGCCCCGGTCGATAGTCGGTCACCCGGAGCACCGCGGCCATCGGGATCGGACCGTACAGATGCGGGAAGCGCATGGCCTCCGGATCGCCGGGTACGCCGGGTTCCCACCGCACCGGCGCATCGAGCGCGTCGGGGTCGAGCCACAGCAGAACAAGATCTTCGCTACCAGCGAACAGCCGATTCGCGGGCAGGTGCACCTGGGTGGGCGCGGACAGGTGGGTGAACCCCTCGCTCACCAATGACGGCGCCCGGCGCTGCCCCTCCCGACGTGCGGTTTCGTAGTCGTCGCGGGTGCACATGTGAACGAGCGTGCGCGCCTTGGCAATTCGGGCATCCGGGGCGATCATGGCTGCACCATAACGCAGGTCACACCCGGGTGGCCTCGAAGTTTGCCGAAACCCGAGTGTGAGTGTCGGTAGGCCGGGGTAATCTGCCGACAAGACAACTGGATCGGCCTGTTCGCGGAGGTGGACACCCTTCGAGCACCCGTACTGACCATCGTGTTCGCCTTCAGCGAAATGCCTGGTCATGTTAGGGAAAACACAGAGAAACATCTCCGGGAACAAAGCCCCCGTCCCGAACGTCTGACAGAGTAGTCATTGCCACTGCTGGGAAGTAGCGGTAGCGAGCCCACGGGGGGACCGTGGGCCCCACACCCAGGCGAACGGCTTTCTGCGCCGGGAGCCAGGACGGAGGAGTCATGCCAGGAACACTGACCAGCACCCCACTGACTGCGGTCGATCGCTGCGACCGCTGCGGGGCGGCCGCGCGGGTGCGCGCGACCCTTCCCGGCGGTGGCGAGTTGCTCTTCTGCCAGCATCACGCCAACGAGCACATGGCGCGCCTGCGCGAACTCGAGGCCGTGATCGACACGGAAGCGGCCCCGGCGCTGTAATCCAGCTCCTTCACGTCCGCTCGACAACTGAATCCGTCAACCGAACAACCCACAGCGGGCGACCTTTCGAGGTCGCCCGCTTTCGTGTACTGGGAGGCCGACTTTCGCGGGAACCCGCCTTCTCGGGGAGGCGGCCGACGCTGGCGGGAGCCCGGGTTTCGCCGAAGGGTGGCCGACTTTCGCCGCGACCCGCGTTCCCCCGGGGGGGCGGCCGACTTTCGACCCCCTACACGTCCCGGGTCCGGCGCGCGATGCCGTCGAGGAGGCGGGCGAGGCCGTATTCGAAGTCTCCGTCGGGGTCGCCGG
This sequence comes from Nocardia sp. NPDC004068, assembly GCF_042874315.1. Taxonomy (NCBI): domain Bacteria; kingdom Bacillati; phylum Actinomycetota; class Actinomycetes; order Mycobacteriales; family Nocardiaceae; genus Nocardia; species Nocardia sp. NPDC004068. The sequence goes on along the minus strand of NZ_JBIAMW010000001.1, from coordinate 592,792 downwards.
GGGCCTGGTAGGTCTCCCCTACCGCTTGGCCCACTCGGCCGGATAGCGGGAAGCGGTCGGGGGGCATGAGGCGGGTCAGTAAGGGGCCGTGGAGGTCCCACCATTGGGCGTCGGTCATCTCGGCGGCGCCGCGGCGGGCGGCGACGGCGGTGCGGGCGTTTCCGGACGCGAACTCGGAGAGGACCGAGATGATGCGGTCCAGTTCCAGGTCGTCGAAGCCGAGGCCGTCGAGGGCGGTCAGTTGGCGTTCGTAGCGGCGTAAGCGGCCGGGGCCCAACACTTGTCGCCACGGGGGGACCTCCAGTAGCCACGGGTGTGCCAGGAGTTCGGCGCGGATGGCGCGCGCGATGGCGGCCATGCGCTCGCGGGGCGGGAGGGCCGGATCGATGGGCGGGTCCTCGTCGGCGACCGCGTCGACCATGAGGACGAGGAGCGCGTCCTTGCTCGGTACGTAGGTGTAGAGGCTCATGGGACCTAGGCCGAGTTCGGCGGCGACCGCGCGGATGGAGACCTTGTCGTAGCCGTCGCGGTCGGCCAGGGCGACGCCCGCGCGCACGACGTCGTCCACGCTGACGGCCTGTTTGGGGCCGCGGGCCTTCGTGCGCGGGGGCGCCACCTCGCGCCACAGCAGCGTCAGCAGGCGTTCGGCCTGGTCCCCGGGTGTGTCGTCGGTCACGAAATGCCCCTCGCGGAATGTCGGTACGCCGTACGGAGTTACACTACTCCGTACGCAGTACGAGGATAAGGGGTTCACTCTGCCCACCACACACGCCACCTACCTGCCCGACCGGCACCTGTTCGCTCTGTGGACCTGGGCCGAGGACGCGCCCGGTCCGTTGCCCGTGATCGCGGAGGGCGACTCCGCGCGGTCCCGGGACGATTCGACCCTTCCCACCGAACTCGTCGACCTGGCGATTCCCGCTGCCGGAGGCGGATTCTCGATCGCACCCGTGCCCTGCCTGGTGGCCGAACCGGATCGGTTGGCGGCGTTGGGTTTCGAGCGGGCGGGCGCGTCGCTCGTCGCGTGGCGCTCGGCGGTCGAGCGGGACGATGTCGCCGGGTGGGCGGATCGGGTGCCGGTGGCCGGGCACGCCGTGCCCAATGCGGCGGGCTCGGCGGTCGTCTCGGCCGACCGTGCGGTGCGGGCGTTCGCGGACACCCGGGCGGTCGCGACCGAATTGGGAACGCGGTTGAAGGCGGAGTTGCGGCCGTATCAGGCGCGGGGCGTCGCCTGGTTGCGGGAAACGACCGCGGTGCACGGCGGGGCGGTGCTGGCCGATGAGATGGGGCTCGGGAAAACCTTGCAGGCCATCGGGTTCCTGGTCGGGCGGGCCGAGGCGGGGGCGCAGGTCGTGGTGTGTCCGACGTCGCTGGTCGGCAACTGGGTGCACGAGATCGAACGGTTCGCCCCCGAACTGCGGCCGGTCGCCTGGCGGGGCGGGGAGGTCGCGACCGAGGCGGGGACGGTCGTAGTCACCGGCTATCCGACATTGCGCGGGCACGGTCACGAGCTCGCCGAGATCGACTGGGCCACAGCGATATTCGATGAGGCGCAAGTGCTCAAGAACCCGCGCACGCAGGTGTCCAAGGCGGCGCGGGCGATCCGGGCGCGGGCGCGAGTGGCGCTGACGGGGACGCCGGTGGAGAACCATCTCGACGAGCTGTGGGCGTTGCTGAACCTCGTCACCCCCGCGGCGTTCACGCACAAGGCGCAGTTCCGCAGGCGCTTCGTGCGGCCCATTCACGAAGGGTCCTACGAGGCCGTGGTGCGGTTGCGCGACGCGCTCGAGCCGATCGTGTTGGGGCGCAGGAAGTCTCAGGTCGCCGCCGCGCTGCCGCCGAAGATCCACACCGATCTGGTCTGCGATCCGACCGAGGAGCAGCAGCGGGCCTACGATCGGCTGCTGGCGAAGGCGGAGGCCGAGGGTTTCGGCTCCGGCGCCCAGCGGCACAGCCGGGTGCTGGCGGCGCTGACCGGGTTGAAGCAGGTGTGCAACCATCCGGGACTGATCGACGGCGATCTGAGCGAATTGCCCGGCCGGTCCGGGAAATTCGACGTGTGCTTCGACATCCTCGCGAACAATCTCGAATCCGGCTCGCCCACATTGGTTTTCACGCAGTATCGACGGACCGGGGAATTACTGGTCAGGCACTGCGCCGAACGGTTCGGCGTGCACGCGCCGTTCTTCCACGGCGGGCTCGACGCGACCGAGCGCGGGGAGATCGTCACCCGGTTCCAGGCCCCCGACGGGCCGCCCATCCTGGTGCTGAGCCTGCGCGCGGCGGGCACCGGGCTGACCCTGACCCGCGCGGCCGACGTCATCCACTTCGATCGCTGGTGGAATCCGGCGGTGGAGGCCCAGGCGTCCGATCGCGCGCATCGCATCGGCCAGACGCGGCCCGTCACCGTCACCACCCTCACCACGAGCACCACCGTGGAGGAACACATCGCCGCCATGCACGCGCGCAAATCCGCGCTCGCCGACCTCGACGGCGCCGAACACACCCTCGTCGCCGCCCTGGCGCGCCTGGACGACGAGCAACTGCTGGATCTGCTGCGCCGGAAGCGAGGCAATTGAGTTGGCCGACAACGAATTCGGATACACCCGCTGGGGCATGGACTGGGTGCGCCTCGCCGAACCCCTCTCCCTCACCCGCCCCGAACCGCTGCTCCCCCGCGCCCGCAGCATCGCCCGCAACGGCGGCGTCACGCTCGAGATCGAGGCCACCATCGTGCGCGCCCACATCCACCGCGGTGGGCAGGCGTCGGTGACCCACCTGGAGTTCGCGCCGCTGTCCCGCTCGATCGCCGACCACCTCCCCGCCACCGCCGTCGAGCTCACCGACGCGCTGCACGAATCGCTCACCGGCGCAGGGCATGTCGTCGCACCCCGGCTGGTCGCGAGCGACTGTTCCTGTCCCGCCCGCAATCCGCGATGCCTGCATTTTCTGGCGACCTGCTACGCCTTGGCCCGCCGGGTGGACGAAAATCCCTGGCTTGCATTGGATCTGCAAGGGTACGGCCGGGCCCTCGCGGACGAACCGGCTCCGGACACCCCACCCGCCCGCTGGACGCCGCTCGACAACCTCGATCCCGCAGCCTATTTCGCGCCGCCGATGAGTGCGACCGGGTGAGCGAGAGCCGTCACCGCCGGTAGGACCGCCCCGAATACATTCGGGCAACCCACCGACCGGCTCGGGTGATGAGCCGGTCCGGCCGTCTACCCGCGCCGGGCGTGGAAACGGAAACTCCCGCGCCCGGATTCGACGCGCACGTCGGTGAATCCGGCCCGTTTCAGCCGGTCGGGCAGGGTCGTCGGCGGTACCGGGACGCAGGTGTCGCCGAGGTGGAGCAGGCGGAAGCCGGGGGAGTCCAGGCCGTCGCTGCCCGCGAAGACGCCGCCGGGGCGCAGGACGCGGAACGCCTCGGCGAACAGGGAGTCCTGCTGGGCGGGGGTGGGGACGTGGTGCAGCATGGTGAAGCTGACCACGGCGCTGAATCGGTTGTCCGGCAACGGCATCGCCGCGCCGTCGCCCTCGACGACGCGCATCGAGTCGGCGTGCCGGGCGCGCAGGCGGGCGGCGAGGGCCGGATCGATCTCGACGCCGCTGAGCTCGGCCGTGCGACCGCACAGCGCGCGAATGTTCGCGCCGTAGCCGGGGCCGATCTCCACGGTCGCGTCGCCGAGGTCGATCCCGTCGAGCGCCCAGGGCACGATGCGTTCGGTACTGGCGCGTTCCCAGAGGGCGGAGCGGCAGAGCAGGCGATGGACGAGATTCATGGGCATGGTTTCGACGGTAGGGTTCGCCGACGCTGACCGGGAGACGCTACGCTGACAGATCATGTCGCCGAACGGTCAAGATCCGCTGGTGGCCGCGACGACCGGGCCCACGGCCATGGTGCTGGCCGAGGGCGTCGTTCCCGCAGGCCACTGGTTCGAGCGACACCGGCACCCGCAGCACCAGATCGCCTGGGCCGCACAGGGAGTCCTGTCGGTGGAGGTCGAGGGCGGGTTGTGGGTGCTGCCGCCGACGCGGGCGCTGTGGATCCCCGGCGGGACGCCGCACCGCACCGGGACGTCCGGCGGGGCGGCCATGCGCGGCATCTTCGTCGAGCCCGACCGCTGTCGGGTGGCGTTCGGCGGTCCGGCCCTGCTGCGGGTGAGCGGGTTGCTGCACGAATTGTTCGACTACCTCACCGCGGGCGATATGTACCGGGTCCGCGAGCCGGTGGGCTCGGATCTGGACGCCGCGCGGCGCGCCCGCGCGGAGGCGGTCGTCTTCGATCTGCTCGAGCCCGTCGAGGTGATCCCCGTCGGGGCGCCGATGCCGACCGACCCCCGCGCGCGGCGCGTCGCCGAGGCCCTGCTGCGGGATCCGGCCGACGACCGCACCCTCGCCCGGTTCGCGCCCGAGGCCGCCGCCAGCCCCCGCACCCTGGCGCGCGTGTTCCTCGCGGAGACCGGAATCACTTTCGGCCAGTGGCGAACCCAGGCCCGCCTGGCGGCGTCGCTACCCCTGCTGGCCGCCGGACTACCGGTGGCCCGGATCGCCGACCGGGTCGGCTACGCGACCCCGAGCGCCTACGTCGCCGCCTTCCGGCGCGCGGTGGGCGTCTCACCGGGCCGCTACTTCGCGCGCTGATGTCGGGCGGGCGCGCCTCCCGAAAACCCTTGCGGAACAGCGTTTCACGTTCCGCTCAGGCGTTGGTGCCGTTGTCGACGGTGAGGGTCGCGCCGGTGATGCTGCGGCCCGCGGGTGAGGCGAGGAAGGTTACCGCGGCCGCGATGTCGTCGGGGCGGCCGTAGCGGCCGAGGGCGTTGAAGTGGAGTTGTCGGGGGGCGTGGGCGCCGTCGGCGGGGTTCATGTCGGTGTCGGTGGAGCCCGGTTGGACGAGGTTGACGGTGATATTGCGCGGGCCCAGTTCGCGGGCCAGGGCGCGGGTGAAGCCGTTGAGGGCGGACTTGCTCAGGTTGTAGAGGGCGACGCCGCCGAAGATCGCGCGTTCGGAGAGGTTGGAGCCGATGCTGACGATGCGGCCGCCCTCGGGCATGTGGGTGACGGCGGCCTGGGCGGCCACGAAGGCGGCGCGGGCATGGATGTGCAGGGCGTGGTCGATCTCGTCGACGGTGAACTCCCCGAACGGCTTGGCGGGGAAGATGCCCGCGTTGTTGACCAGGATGTCGAGGCGGCCCAATTCGTCGGCGGCGCGGTGCACGGCGGCGGTCACCTGTTCGGCGTCGGCGCTGTCGGCCTGGATCGCCAGCCCGCGGCGGCCGTGGGATTCGATGTCCGACACCACCTTTCGGGCCCGGTCCGCGCCGGTGCGGTAGGTCAGCGCCACGTCCGCCCCGGCCGCGGCGAGTCCGCGCGCGATGGCCGCGCCGATGCCCCTGCTGCCGCCGGTGACGAGGGCCGCGGCGCCGGTCAGGTCGTTCATCTGCACTCCTTCAATTCTGTGTCGATCAATACATAATTAGCGAAGCAGAGGTCACGCGACGGTGTCAAGGGGTATATTTAACGATCGACACAGAAAGGATGTCGCCCATGGCCGAACGCGGACGACCCCGCGCCTTCGATCGCGACCTCGCGTTGCGCCGGGCCATGGAGGTGTTCTGGGAACACGGTTTCGAGGGCACGTCGATGAGCGACCTCACCGCGGCCATGGGCATCAACTCCCCCAGCCTGTACGCGGCCTTCGGCGGCAAGGAGCAACTGTTCCGGGAGGCGGTCGAGCTCTACGGCCGCACCGACGGCGGCCACACCGGGCGGGCCTTGCGCGCGGAGCCGACCGCGCGCGCCAGCATCGAGGCCATGCTGCGCGACAACGCCGCCGCCTACGCCGACGACAGCACCCCGCGCGGCTGTATGGTCGTGCTCGCGGGCTCGACCTACACCACCCGCAACACCGCCGTTCGCGACTTCCTCATCGAAAAGCGCAGGCGCACAATCGATGACATTCGCGCCCGGCTCGATCGCGGCGTCGCCGAGGGCGAGCTGCCCGCGGAGACCGATACCGCCGAGCTGGCCGACTTCTACGGCACGGTGCTGTTCGGCCTGTCGGTGCAGGCCCGCGACGGGGCCGGGCCGACCCAGCTGCACCGGTCGATCGATCGGGCGATGGCGGCGTGGCCCGGCGCGGTCTCACATCCGGCGTAGGGCCGCGATCCGCTCGGTGAGCTGTTCGGCGGTGGCGAGCGCGGTGGGCGGTCCCCCGCATTCGCGGCGCAGCTCGCCGTGAATCACGCCGTGCGGCTTGCCCGTTCGATGATGATGCATGGCGACGAGGCTGTTGAGCTCGCGGCGCAACTCGCCCAGGCGGTCGGCGGTGGCGACGCGTTCGGCGGCGGCCGCGGCGCTCGGGCCCGGTTCGGGGGCCGTGGCGGCGGCGGTGCGCTCCTTGATCTGGCGAGTCTGCCGGTCCCGCAACAGGGCTCGCATCTGCTCGGCGTCGAGCAGGCCGGGGATGCCGAGATAGTCGGCCTCCTCGTCGCTGCCGGAGAAGGTGGCGGTGCCGAACGAGTCGCCGTCGTAGATGACCTGGTCCAGTTCGGCGTCGGCGGCGAGGGCGACGAACGCGCGCTCCTCCTCGCCGGGCTCGTCCTTCTGCTTGTTGGCGTCGAGCAGCAGCTCGTCGTCGAGCATCTCCTTCTGCCGGTGCGGTTTGCCGATGACGTGATCGCGCTGCACCTCGAGCTGCGCGGCCAGATCCAGCAGCACCGGCACCGACGGCAGGAATACGCTCGCGGTCTCGCCGGGCCGGCGGGCACGCACGAAACGCCCGATGGCCTGGGCGAAGTACAGCGGGGTCGAGGCGCTGGTGGCGTAGACGCCGACGGCCAGGCGCGGCACGTCCACACCTTCGGACACCATGCGGACCGCGACCATCCACGGTTCGGTGCTGGCGGCGAACTCGCCGATGCGTTTGGAGGAGGTCGGATCGTCGGACAGCACGACCGTGGGTTTGCTGCCCGAGATGTGTTCCAGCAGTTCGGCGTAGTCGCGCGCCTTCTCCTGGTCGGTGGCGATCACCAGGCCGCCCGCGTCGGGCATGCCGGAGGCGCGCTTCTGTGCGAGGCGGGTGTTGGCCGCCGACAACACCTTCGACATCCAGTCCCCGGCGGGGTCGAGCGCGGTGCGCCAGGCGCGGGCGGTCTGCTCGGCGCTGAGCGGTTCGCCCAGGCGGGCGGAGTACTCGTCGCCCGCGCTGTCGCGCCAGTGCGCCTCGCCGGAGTAGGCCAGGAACACCACGGGCCGCACGACGCCGTCCGCCAGCGCCTCGGAGTAGCCGTAGGTGTAGTCGGCGCGCGAGCGCGGGAAGCCGGACTCGTCGGGTTCGTAGGCGACGAACGGGATCTGCGAATCGTCGCTGCGGAAGGGCGTACCGGTGAGCGCGAGTCGCCGGGTCGCGTCGCCGAACGCCTCGCCGACCGCCTCACCCCAGCTCTTGGCGTCGCCCGCGTGGTGGATCTCGTCGAGAATCACCAGCGTGCGGCGGTTCTCGGTGCGCACCCGATGCTTGAACGGATGCGAGGCCACCTGCGCGTAGGTCACCACGACGCCGTGGTAGTCGCCGGAGGTGCCGCCGGTGGAGTTGGAGAAGTTGGAGTCCAGCGCGATGCCGAGCCGCGCGGCCGAGGCCGACCACTGATGCTTGAGGTGTTCGGTGGGGGCGACGACGGTGATCTGATCGACCGTGCGGTCCGCCAGCAACTCCGAGGCCAACCGCAGCGCGAACGTCGTCTTACCGGCGCCGGGCGTGGCGACGGCGAGGAAGTCGCGTGGCTTCGTCGTCAGGTATTTGGTGAGAGCCCTGCGCTGCCATGCACGTAACGAACCGCCACCACCCGAAGTCACTCCAGAGAGATTAGCGAGTGCCCCCGACACGGTTCCAGTCCGCCGGTCGTGTGTCGGAGAACACCCTGAACACGTTTCGTCGGTGATCCGGTATTTCGGGCCGGGGTGGGCAATGCTGGGACCATCATGCAGAAACCCGGCAGACATCCCCTGCGCGTCGTCGCGAGCGCCTACGCCGCGGCCGTCGGCGAGCGCGCGGGACGGGCCGCGCGCACGGGTGGGCGCCTCGCGCTGCGGGTGGCCGGGAAGGCCTGGGACGATTCGATCTTCACGAAGTCGGCGGCGGCGGCGTTCTGGCAGACGCTGTCGCTCGCGCCGCTGTTGCTCGGGCTGCTGGGCAGTCTGGGGTACGTGGGCGGGTGGTTCGGGCCCGACACCGTGCAGATCGTCGAGACCAAGATCATCAGCTTCAGCCGGAACCTGTTCAACCCGAGCGTGGTCGACGATCTGATCGCGCCGACCGTGCGGGACGTGCTGCAACGCGGGCGCGGCGAGGTGGTGTCGGTGGGGTTCGTGCTGTCGCTGTGGGCGGGATCGTCGGCGATGTCGACCTTTGTCGATTCCATCGTGGCCGCGCACGGGCAGGCCGAGGCGCGACATCCGGTGTGGCAGCGGCTGTTCGCGCTGTGGTTGTACGTGTTGTTCCTGGTGGTCGCCGTTTTCGTGCTGCCGCTGGTGGCGATCGGGCCGACCCTGATCGGGCGGTTGCTGCCCGGGATCTGGCGGGAGCCGGGGCTGCGGCTGATCGACGCGTTCTACTACCCCGCCACGGGTCTGCTGCTGATCGTCGGGCTGACCACGCTCTACAAGTTCGCGCTGCATCGGTCGCTGCCGTGGCATCGACTGTTCGGGGGCGCGCTCGTGGCGGGTGTGTTCTTCATGACAGCCAGTGAGGGTTTGCGGCGATATCTGAGCTGGGTCACGCGGACGGGCGTCAGTTACGGCGCGCTCGCCACGCCGATCGCCTTCCTGCTGTTCACCTTCTTCCTCGGTTTCGCGGTGATCCTCGGCGCGGAGTTCAACGCGACCGTGCAGGAACTCTGGCCCGCGCGGGTGAGCCGATGGACCAAGATCGCCCACTGGCTCACGCGGCGGCTGCGGTCGGTGCCGAAGGCCGTGGCGCGGGAAACGAAGTCCGGGGCCGTGCGGCCGCCGGAGGACGAGGCGCCGTCGTGGGGCCGGGCCTCGTAGCGATCGGCTTGCGCCACAACGGCTTCCGGTCAGCGGGTCACAGGCAGGCGCGCGGCTGGGTGCCGAACAGGGACTGGATGTAGAAGGTGAGCGGGTCGATCTTGCCGACACAGGACGGGGGGATCTCGGCCGAACCGGTGGGGAGTTGCGCGCTCGCGGTGCCCGCGCCGACGAATGAGAGCGGGGCCAGCAGCGCGACGCCGACGGCCGCGGTGACGAAGATTTTGCGCATGATCCGACGGTATCGGCACGGGTTGCTCGTGCGAAGCCACCAGTTTTCGGGGTGGGGAACGAGGACGGGGTCCAGCGTCCGCACGGTCTCGGCGAGCAGCGCTCGATCTGCACAATATCTGGGCCAATGCGCGGAACGGTCGTCAGCCGGTCGACGAATTCCTCGCCGAGATTCCGTTCGATCGGGTCTGGGAGATCCATGTCGCGGGCGGATTCGGGTAAGGCCGAACTATCGCGGCCGTTTCCCGCCGGATCGCCGGTGATGATCTTCCTACCGTCGAGGCATGGAAATCGATCTCATCGCGAAGACGTCCGGGCCGGTGTTGCGGGGGCCCGTCGTGGGGTTCGCGGCGGTGGCGGCGGCGTTGGGGACGGCTAGCATCTACGTGTTGCAGCCCGCCATCGCGGAAGTGGCTGGGGCACTTGATACTTCGCTGGCGGCGGTGGGGGCGGCGTTGGCGTGCGGGCCGGTGGGGTATCTCGTGGGGTTGGCGGTGCTGGTGCCGCTGGTGGATCGGTTCGCGGCGCGGGTGGTGGTGTCGGCGCAGTTCGCGGGGCTCGCGGTGGCCTTGGCGGTCGCGGCGGGGGTCGGGTCGCCGGGGGTGCTCGGGTTGGCGGTGGGGGTGATCGGGGCGGGGTCTTCGGTTGGGGCGCAATTGAGTTCGGTGGCGGGGCGGTTCGCGCCGCCGGGGCGGCGGGCGACCGTGCTGGGGACGGTCACCGCGGGGATCTCGGGTGGGATTCTCGCGGGGCGGTTCGTGGGCGGCTGGCTGACCGAGGCGGTCGGGTGGCGAGGGACGCTGCTGGTGTTCGCGGGGGCGTGTCTGGTCGTCGCGGTGGTGGGGCGCTTCGCGCTGCCGGGCGCGGCGGGTACGGCCACGGCGAGTTATCTGGCGACGCTGCGTGGTCTGCCCGCGCTGTATCGGCGGTATCCGGCGTTGCGGTGCGCGGCGGGCCGGGGCACGGTGTGGTTCTTCGCCTTCTGCACGGTGTGGGCGGGGCTGCCGGTGGCGTTGTCGCAGCCGCCGTACTCGTACTCGCCCGAGCGGATCGGCGCGTACGCCTTTGCGGGGTTGCTCGGGGTCGCCGCCACGCGGGTCGCGGGGGTGTGGACCGATCGGATCGGGGCGCGGCGGGTGATCCTGATCGGCCTCGCCCTGGCGCTGGTCAGCGCGGTGGCCCTGACCGTGGCGGTGTCCCACACGGGCACGGCCCTGCTGGCGTTGGGGCTGTTCGACGCCGGGCTGTTCGCCGCGCAGGTCGCCAACCAGAGCACGATCCTGACCATCGATCCGAGCGCACCGGCGCGCTTCAACAGCGCCTACATGGTCGTCTACTTCGTCGGCGGCAGCCTGGGCACGGCGTTCGGCGCGGCGGCGGTGGGCTGGTTCGGTTGGGGCGCGACGACATTCGCCGCCGCGGCGGCCATCGCGATAGCGGGCGGGGTCACCCTCGCCGGGAGGCGTCAGTCCTTGCGCAGCGATTCGTAGATGCGCTTGCACTCCGGGCAGACCGGCGAGCCGGGCTTGGGGGACTTGGTGACCGGGAACACCTCGCCGCAGAGGGCGACGACGTGGGTGCCCATGACGGCGCTCTCGGCGATCTTGTCCTTCTTGACGTAGTGGAAGTACTTGGGGATGTCGCTGCCGGTGGACTCGTCGGTGGTCGTGTCGGTGTCCGGGCGAACGAGGGTATCGGAGCTCATGAGTCCATGATGTCAAAGTCGGGGGAGGTTGCCGCGTGTGCATTCGATCTTGCGGAGTGGAAGACTCGAGACATGCAGCGTGACGGCGATGCGCCCGATGCCGAAGGCCGCGACGGGGGTGTCCGACCCGAATTCGAGATTCGTCCGCCCGGTTCCGTTCCCCGACCCGCCCGATCCGGTGCGGGGAGTACGGGCTATTTCCCGGGCAGCGACAAGGATCCGGTGCTGATCACCGAGGCGGCGCCCTCGCTCGAGGATCAGCATCGGGCGCGGGTGCGGCGGTACATGCTGCTCATGGGGTTCCGGATCCCGTGCCTGTTGCTGGCCGCGTTCGCCTACGGGGCCTGGCACAACTGGCTGATCTCGCTGATCATCATCGGCGTCTCGGTGCCGCTGCCATGGATGGCGGTGCTCATCGCCAACGACCGGCCGCCGCGCCGCAAGGACGAGCCGAGCCGCTGGGACGAGCGCCGCGCCGCCAAGGCCCTCGAATCGGGGCAGCACCGTTCGATCGAGGGCTGATCAGGAGGACCGTCGAGGGCTGATCAGGCGGGCCGTAGGTCGGCCGCCGGGCGGTTGCGCCGGATCGCCAGCGACATGATCGCCGCGAGGCCGCAGAGGCCGCCCGCGAGGTACCAGGCCAGGTCGTAGTTGCCTTGCAGGTCGCGGATGACGCCCGCGCCGGTCGCGGCGATCGCCGCGCCGAGCTGATGCGAGGTGAACACCCAGCAGAACACCACCGGCCCGTCGTCGCCGAAGTGCTCCCGGCACAGCTGCACCACCGGCGGCACGGTCGCGATCCAGTCCAGGCCGTAGAAGATGATGAACACCCACATGCTCGGCTGGGCCTGCGGGCCGAGCAGCGACGGCAATGTCAGCAGCGACAGGCCGCGCAGTGTGTAGTAGACGCCCAGCAGCCAGCGCGAGTCCATCCGGTCGGTCAGCCAGCCCGACAGCACGGTCCCCACCACGTCGAAGACGCCGACGACCGCGAGCAGGCTCGCCGCGGTGGTGACCGGCATCCCGTGATCGTGCGCGGCGGATACGAAGTGCGTCTGCACGAGCCCGTTGGTGGACGCGCCGCACACCATGAAACCGCCTGCCAGCAGCCAGAATACGGGCTTGTTCAGACTCGTCACCAACACCCGCACCGCGCGGGTGGCGCCGCCGCGCACGACCTTGCGCAGCCCGATCGTGCTGCCCGGCTCGGCCCCGTACGCGAGCACCCCGACATCGCTGGGGAAGTCGTGCAGGAACAACAGCACCAGCGGCACCGCGGCGAGCGCGATGATCGCGACCACGACCGAGGGCGTGCGCCACCCGTAGTGCGTCGCCAGCGTCGACACCAACGGCAGGAACACCAGCTGCCCGGTGGCCCCGGCCGCGGTGAGCAGACCGGTCACCAACCCGCGATGCCGCACGAACCAGCGTCCGGTCACGGTCGCCACGAACGGCATCGACATCGAGCCCACGCCGACCCCGACCAGCACGCCCCACAACGCCCACAGCTGCCACGCCTGGGTCATGAACACCGTCAGCCCCGCGCCCAGCGCCACCAGCAGCAGCGACCCGGCCACCACCAACCGCACGCCCACCCGGTCCATCAACGCCGCCGCGAACGGTGAGATCAGCCCGTACAGCAGCACATTCACCGACACCGCCGCCCCGATGGTGCCGTGCGACCAACCGAACTCCGCGTGCAGCGGATCCATGAGCACGCTCGGCACCGAGCGGAATCCGGCCGCGCCGATCAGCGCGAAGAAGCCGATGAGCGCGACGAACCAGGCCGGGTGCACGCCCAGCCGATTCCTCGATTCCGTTGTCCCCGTGGGTTCTCGCAGTTCGGTCACGGCAGAGATCGTCCCCCGGGGCGGGTGTTGTGGACGAGTGGCCTGAATGACACAATCCGTCAACATCCGGCCATTGAGAGGAGACCGCGTGATCCGCTGGAACTGGGCCTTCATCGATCGACCCGCCGAGATGTTCGACGAGGCGTTCGCCTTCTGGACCGCCGTGTCGGCGACCACCCTGTCCGAAAGGTCCGGGCGCAACAAGGAATTCGCGACCCTCGAACCGGCGACCGGCGATCCGTGCCTGCGCGCGCAGGCGGTGGGCGGGCCGGGCGGGGCGCATCTGGACCTGGACGTGGACGATCTGGCGGCCGCGCGGCGGCGGGCCACCGAGCTCGGGGCGGAGCTGGTGGCCGATCACGACGGTTGGTCGCTGGCACGGTCGCCCGCGGGCATCGCGTTCTGCCTGACGACCGAGGACGGCACGCGGGTGCCCGAGCCGGTGCGCGGTCCCGGGGACACGCTGAGCTCGATCGATCAGGTGTGCCTGGACATTCCGGGCAGCGCCTTCGACGCCGAGGCGCGATTCTGGTCGGAGCTGACCGGGTGGGACGCGCGCGCGGCCGACCTTCCGGAATTCGTGCGACTGGCGGTGCCGGACGAGCTGCCCATTCGAATCCTGTTGCAGCGCTTGGCCGATGACGGCCCCGCGGCCGCGCATCTCGATATCGCCTGTTCGGATCCCGAGGCGGTGGCCGTGTGGCACGAATCCCTCGGCGCGCGCCGCGTGCGGTCGGGGACGAGCTGGCTGGTGATGACCGATCCCACTGGGGGCGTCTACTGCCTGACCTCCCGCAGCCCCCGGCGATGAGTCCGCTCCATCGGGTCGCGGTGCTCCTCCTCGAGCCGGTGATCGGCTTCGACGCCACGATTCCGCCGACCGTGCTCGGCAGCGCGGAGGCCGCGGACGGCAGCCCGCTCTACGACGTGCGGTTGTGCGGGTTGAGCACCGAGCCGGTGCGCACGACGCGGGGGTACGCGATGGTGCCGCAGGACGGGCCCGAGGCGCTGGCGAGCGCGGATACCGTCATCGTGCCGGGCACCCAGCAGCCCGACGCGCGCCGATTCGGCGTTCTGCCGAGCGAATTGACCCGAGCGCTGGGCGGCATCCGGCCCGACGCGCGGATCGTGTCGATCTGCACGGGCGCGTTCGTGCTGGCGGCCGCGGGGCTGCTCGACGGGCGCCGCGCGACCACGCACTGGTCGTTCGCCGACGAGTTCCGCCGCCTGTTCCCGAAGGTGCGGCTGGAGGAGAATCTGCTGTTCGTCGAGGACGGAAACGTCTGCACCTCAGCGGGTTTGGCGGCGGGACTCGACCTGTGCCTGCATCTGCTGCGCACCGATCACGGCAGCGAGGTCGCCAACCGGACCGCGCGCTACTGCGTCGTGCCGCCGTGGCGCGAGGGCGGGCAGTCCCAGTTCATCGACCGGCAGGTGCCGGTGAACGGTTCGGACGGCACCGCGCCCACCCGGGCGTGGGCGCTGCGGCATCTGGACCGCGAACTCGACCTCGCCACGCTCGCCGGGCACGCCCGAATGAGCGTGCGCACCTTCACCCGTCGCTTCAAGGCCGAGACCGGGCTCGCGCCCGGCACCTGGCTCCTCCAGCAACGGTTGCGGCACGCGCGGCACCTGCTCGAGTCCACCGATCTGTCCATCGACGAGGTCGCCCGCGCGGCCGGAATGGGGACGGCGTCGTCGCTGCGGCATCACATGCGCGCCGAACTCGGCGTGCCGCCGCTGACCTACCGCAAGACCTTCCGCGCCGCGCCGGGCGCCGCGCTCAGTGCCGCACCGCCTTCTCCGCTCCCGCCCCCGTGAGCGAACGAACCTGCATCTCAACGTATTTCGCGTCGTCGCGGTCGCGGGACAGGACGGTGCCGAGCCAACCGAGCAGGAACGACACCGGGATCGAGACCAGGCCGGGATTCGCGAGCGGGAACCAGTCGAAGTCGGCGTTCTCGAGCATGGCCGTGGGCGCGCCCGATACGGCCGGGGAGAACACGATCAGCACGACCGTCACCAGCAGCCCGCCGTAGATGCTCCACAGCGCGCCGCTGGTGTTGAACCGCCGCCAGAACAGCGAATACAGGATCGTCGGCAGATTCGCGGAGGCCGCGACCGCGAAGGCCAGCGACACCAGGAACGCCACGTTCTGATTCTTGGCCACGATCCCGCCGAGGATGGCGAGCGCACCGATCACCACGGCGGTGATCCGGGCGACCCGCACCTCGCCGTCGCCGCTCTCGCCGCGCCCGCGTTTGATGACGTTGGCGTACACGTCGTGGGCGAACGACGCCGAGGCGGTGATCGTCAGCCCGGCCACCACCGCGAGGATGGTCGCGAAGGCAACGGCCGCAACGAATCCCAGCAGCAGCGGTCCGCCCAGTTCGAGGGCCAGCAGGGGCGCGGCGGCGTTCTCCTTGCCGGGCGCCTTGGCGATCTTCTCCGGGCCGACCAGCGCCGCCGCCCCGTAGCCGAGGACGAGGGTGAACAGATAGAACAGCCCGATCAGCCCGATCGCCCACACCACCGATCGGCGCGCGTCCTTGGCGGTCGGCACGGTGTAGAAGCGCATGAGCACGTGCGGCAGTCCGGCGGTGCCGAGCACGAGAGCCAGTGCGAGGGAGAGGAAGTCGAGTTTGGAGGTGTCGGACTTGCCGTACTTGAAGCCCGGTTCGAGCAGTTTCGCGCCGGTCTTGCCGCCGTGATCGACCGCGTCCTGCAACAGCGAGGACAGGTTCAGCCCGTAGTGGGCCAGGACCCACACCGTCATGGCCGCGGCCGCGCCGATCAGCAGGACCGCCTTGACGATCTGCACCCAGGTGGTGCCCTTCATGCCGCCGACGAGCACGTAGACGATCATCACCGCGCCCACCACCGCGATGACCAGGTTCTGGCCGAGTTCGCCGGACACGCCCAGCAGCAGCGACACCAGCACACCGGCCCCGGCCATCTGGGCGAGCAGATAGAACAGGCTCACCGCGAGCGTCGAGGTGGCCGCCGCGGCGCGCACCGGACGCTGCCGCATCCGGAAGGCCAGCACGTCGCCGAGTGTGAATTTGCCGGTGTTGCGCAGCAATTCGGCCACCAGCAGCAGCGCGACCAGCCACGCCACCAGGAAGCCGATCGAATAGAGGAAGCCGTCGTACCCGTAGAGCGCGATCGCGCCCGCGATGCCGAGGAAGCTCGCCGCGGACAGGTAGTCGCCGGAGATCGCGATCCCGTTCTGCGGACCGGAGAACGCGCGACCGGCCGCGTAATAGTCCGCGGCCGTGCGGGTGTCGCGGCTGGCGCGGAACACGATGATCAGCGTGATCGCCACGAAGATCAGGAAGATGGTGATGTTCAGACCGGGGCGGCTGCCCTCGATCGCCGCCGCCAGCACGCCGGTCATTCGCGCGCCCCTTCCACTCGTTCGCGCAGCTCGTCGGCCAGCGGGTCCAGGCGACGATCGGCGTAACGCACGTAGAGCGCGGTGATCACGAACGTCGAAACGAATTGCAGCAGACCGAAGATCAGCCCGACGGTGATGTTGCCCGCCACCTTCGCCGACATGAACCCGTGCGCGTAGTCGGCGAGCAGCACGTACAGCGCGTACCAGGCGAGGAACAGCACGGTCATCGGAAAGACGAAGACCCGGAAACGTCTTCGCAGGCTTTGGAATTCGGGGCTGGCGTACACCTCGTCCCACTCCCCCACCGGTCGATCGACATCTCGTCCCTGCACCTGCAACCTCCTAGTGAGCGAGGTCACAATAACAGGGAATCAGACATTTCGACCCGGAATCACCTTGGGACTTAACGGGACCCACGGCGAATGCCCGGAGGTAGCGGTGGCAGAGTCGCTGCTATGCCGACCGATCGCACGACGACCGTCTCCGAGCTGGCCGCGCTCGCCCCCGACCTACGGGCCGCGCTGACCCGGGTGCGCTACGACGCGGACACCCTGCTCGCGGTGCTCGGGCCGGATGCCCATGCGGCCATGGGCCGTTCGGAGCCGGTCCCGGTGCGCCGGGCGGTGCGCGACGCGGGGGAACTGGGCACGCTGGTCCGGTTGCTGCTGCTCGGCGATCCGGTGTCCGAGAGTGAGGCGGCCGCGGCCCTGGCCCCCGTCGCACTCGATCGGGCGATCGCGGCCGGGTTGCTCGCGCGCGACGGGGCGCAGATCCGGGCCGCGCTCGATCTGCGGCCGCTGGATCTGGGGGCGGGCACGCGGTGGGTGCTGTCGGATCTCGACGACGCCATGCGGCGGCGCTCGTTGAGTGCCGATCATGTGCTGGGCGTCGGTCAGGCGTCGCTGTCGCTGCTGCGCGCGACCCCTACCCGGAAGGTCGGCTCGGTGCTCGATCTGGGGACCGGGTGCGGGGTGCAGGCCGTGCACGCCGCCGCCTACGCCGACGCCGTCACCGGAACCGATATCAGCGGGCGCGCGCTGTGGCTGGCCGAGGCGACGGCCGCGCTCAACGGGCTCGACCTCGAACTGCGGGCGGGGTCCTGGTTCGAGCCGGTGGCCGGGCGGCGGTTCGATCAGGTGGTGGCCAATCCGCCGTTCGTGGTCGGACCGGCCCGGGTCGAGCACACCTATCGGGACTCGGGGCTGGCCCTCGACGGGGCGAGCGAACTGGTGATCGGGCAGGCGCCCGGAATGCTGAATCCGGGCGGGACCGCGGCCATGCTCGCGTCGTGGGTGCACGTCGACGGGGAGGATTGGCGCGGCCGGGTCGCCTCATGGCTGCCCGACCACGGGGTGGACGCGTGGATCGTGCAGCGCGATATCGCCGATCCGGCCCTGTACGTCGGGACCTGGTTGCGTGACGCCGGTCTCGATCCGCGCGATCCGGAATCCCAGCGCCGGGCCGAGCGGTGGCTGGACGCGTTCGCCGCCGCCGACGTCGAGGGGATCGGGTTCGGGTTCGTGTATCTGCGGGCGATCGACGGGCCGACCGAACTGCTCGCCGAGGACCTCACCCACGGCTTCGACGATCCGCTCGGCGAGGAGGCCGTGCGGTACTTCGAGCGGTCGGCGTGGCTGCGCGCGGTCGCGGCCGACGAGAACCGCGCCTGGACAGCACGTTTCGCGGTCGATCCGGCCACCGCGCTGGAACGGGTGTACCTGCCCGGTCCCGACGGATGGGAGCAGCGGGTCGTGCGCGCCCATCGCGGGGACGGGCCGCGCTGGCAGCACGAGATCGATGACACGGCCGCGGCGCTGCTGGCGGGAATGCGCCACGACGGTCTGCCGTTGCACGAGCTGGTCGAATTGCTCGCTTTCGGCCACACCGGCACGAGCGCCACGCCCGAACTCCGAGCGGCCGCACTGACGGTGACCACCGGTTTGGTCCGGCACGGACTCATCCATCCCGTCGACATCGTGTGATCCGAAGCCCACCGGCTTACTGCTCGAATCCTCGGGTAGGTCTCAGCGGAAGCAACGATGTACGCGGTCACGGAACGCTCCCGGCCGGGTCGCCGCTCCCTTCTTAGGAACTTCTCAGATGGGAGTGATGGAAACCGCAGCTCAGCGCGGTTTACGGCGATCGCCGCGGGGAACTTTCCCAGTGTCGGGTCCGTTGTTCGGAGTGAGACACCACCGACAGGAGGCAAGTCATGACAAGCCCCGCCACCACTGGAGTGCGCGCCAGCGATTCGGACCTCGACGCCCAGAGCCCCGCCGCCGACCTGGTACGCGTTTACCTCAATGGTATCGGCAAAACGGCGCTGCTGACGGCGGCCGACGAGGTCGAGCTGGCCAAGCGCATCGAGGCGGGTCTCTATGCCCAGCACCTGTTGGAGACGAGCAAGCGGCTGTCCGCCACGCGCAAACGCGATCTGGCGTTCATCGTCCGCGACGGCCAGGCCGCGCGGCAGCACCTGCTCGAGGCCAATCTGCGGCTGGTCGTCTCGCTGGCCAAGCGCTACACCGGTCGCGGGATGCCGCTGCTCGATCTCATCCAGGAGGGCAACCTCGGCCTGATCCGGGCGATGGAGAAGTTCGACTACACCAAGGGCTTCAAGTTCTCCACCTACGCCACCTGGTGGATTCGCCAGGCCATCACCCGCGGCATGGCCGACCAGAGCCGCACGATCCGCCTGCCCGTCCATCTCGTCGAACAGGTCAACAAGCTGGCCCGCATCAAGCGCGAACTGCATCAGCAGCTCGGCCGCGAGGCCACCGACGACGAGTTGGCCCGCGAGTCCGGCATCCCCGTCGACAAGATCGCCGACCTGCTCGACCACAGCCGCGACCCGGTGAGCCTCGACATGCCCGTCGGCAACGACGAGGAGGCCCCGCTCGGCGACTTCATCGAGGACTCCGAGGCCACCTCCGCCGAGAGCGCGGTCATCGCGGGTCTCATGCACCGCGACGTCCGCAGTGTGCTGGCCACCCTCGACGAGCGCGAGCAGCAGGTCATCCGGCTGCGCTTCGGCCTCGACGACGGCCAGCCGCGCACCCTCGACCAAATCGGCAAGCTGTTCGGCCTGTCCCGCGAGCGCGTGCGGCAGATCGAGCGCGAGGTCATGGCCAAGCTGCGCAAGGGCGAGCGGGCCGACCGGCTCCGCGCCTACGCCAGCTGATCAAGACGCTGGGCCGTCCGGAATCCGGCCCAGCCCGCGGTGACCAAGTCGGGTGGTCACCCCCGACGCCGACCGGCCCCGCGCATCCGCCCTCCCAGGCCCGCGCGAACCGGTCGGCGTTGCCGCGTTTGCAGGGTGTGGCTACCGTTTCGCAATCTTCGACACGCCCGACCCCGCGACACGCTGAACGATCTCGGGCAGCGGCTACGGACCAGTAGGTCGTTATTTAATGACCTCATGACCACCTACCGAACTTCGCGCATCCTGCAGTGGACGGTCGCAGCAGTATCGGCCGGTCTCGTGACCCTGGCGGCCGCGGCCCCCGCCGCGACCGCGGATCCCAGCAATGGCACGGCAACCCCGCCCGGTCTGAACAGTCAGGGCGGGAACGCCAACAGTCAGGGCGCTCAGACCGACAGCCAGGGCGGCAACACCGACGCACAGCGGTCCGGCCCGGACGCGTCGTCCCAGGGCGGCGCCTCGGTCGACAGCGGGCGCGGCTCGCAGGACGGCTCCGCATCGAATTCGACCCAGGGCGGCGGCGCCGCGGTCGACAGCGGCCGGGGCTCGAAGGACGGCGCCGCGCCGAATTCGACTCAGGGCGGCGGCGCTTCGGCCTCGGCCGAGGACAATTCCGCCAGCTCCGCCCAGGGCGGTGCGGCGAACTCGTCGCAGGGCGATGCCCAGGGCACGGCCCGGGGCAACGATCGCCGCGCCACCCCGGACGGCACTGCCCACGACCGCCAGGGCTCCCCCGATGCGGGTCTCGGCGCGAACTCGAACCCGTTGCAGAACTTCGGCTTCGGGGTCGACGGCCTCGACCTGGGGCGCCTGATGGGCCAGCGGCCCAACGCTCCCGCCACCGACGAGCAGAACGGCCGGAGCACCGACAGCACCCAGCAGGACAGCAAGCCGGACGCCCGGAGCACGGATCAGTCGAACCAGTCGAATCAGCGGTCCACGAACACCGACGAGCACAACAGGAGCGCGGGCGCACGCTGAGCGCCGCACCCCCGAGCCGACCCTCCCGGGTCGCCGGTGGCCTCGAAGAGGTGACTCTTCGGGGCCACAGGTCGTTTCGGCCCATCCTCCCGCGAGACGGAGGTCGCGGCGGCGGAGGATCGGGAGCCCTTGTGCCGCAAGGCGATTGGTCAGCCCGAGTTGCGGAGGGCGGTGGCGAGGCCGTTCATGGTGAGCAGGATGCCGCGTTCCACGAGTTCGCTCGTGTCGCCCGCGCGGCGGCGGCGCAGCAGTTCCACCTGCATCTGGTTGAGCGGTTCCAGGTAGGGGAAGCGGTTGCGGATGGATTCGGCGAGGGCGGGGTTGTCGGCGAGCAGCTGTTCGCTGCCGGTGATCGCGGCGTGCACGCGGACCGTGCGGTCGAACTCGTCGCGGATCATGCCGAAGATGGTGTGGCGCAAGGATTCGTCCTCGACGAGTTCGGCATAGCGGGCGGCGATGTCCATATCGGCCTTGGCCATCACCTGGGCCAGGTTGGACATGACGGTCCGGAAGAACGGCCAGCGGCGGTACAGGCCGGACAGGGTCTCCAGGCGCCGGGGGTCGTCACCGATCCACTGTTCGAGGGCGGTGCCGGTGCCGTACCAGCCGGGGAGCATGACACGGGACTGGCTCCAGGCCATCACCCAGGGGATCGCGCGCAGGTCGCGCACCGAGTTGGTGGGTTTGCGGGAGGCGGGGCGGCTGCCCAGGTTCAGGTCGGCGACCTCGGCGATGGGGGTGGAGGCGCGGAAATAGTCCACGAAGCCGGGGGTTTCGTGCACCAGGCGGGCGTAGGCGCGCCGGGCCGATTCGGCGAGTTCGTCGAACAGGGTGTAGGCGGGTTCGGCGTCGACGCCCAGGCCCTCGACGTCGAGCAGCGTTGACTCCAGGGTTCCGGCGACCAGCGATTCCAGGTTGCGGTAGGCGGTGCCGGAGTCGGCGTATTTGGTGGAGATCACCTCACCCTGCTCGGTCAGGCGCAAGGAGCCGCGGACAGCGCCCGCGGGCTGGGCCAGGATGGCGTCGTAGCTGCGGCCGCCGCCGCGACCCACGGTGCCGCCTCGACCGTGGAACAGCCGCAGGCGAATTCCGGTCTTGCGGGCCGCCTCGACCAGATCGAGTTCGGCGCGATACAGCGCCCAGTTGGCCGCGAGGTAGCCGCCGTCCTTGTTTGAGTCGGAATAGCCGAGCATGACCTCCTGCCGCATCCCGCGCGCGGCGACCAGGCGGTGATAGGCCGGGACTTCCAGTGCGGCGACCAGGGTTTCGGCGCCCTGACGGAGGTCGTCGATGGTCTCGAACAGCGGCACCACGCCGACCGGGCTGCGCGGCGGGGTCCGCTCGTCGCCCGGGTCGAGGATGCCCGCCTCCTTCAGCAGCAGCGCGGCCTCGAGCAGATCGCTGACCGAGGTGCACATGCTGATGATGTAGTTGGGCACGGTGCCGGGGCCCAGGTCGTCGAGCGCGGCCTTGGCGGCGCGCACCACGCCGAGTTCCTTGACGGCCAGCTCGCTCAGCTCGGCCGTCGGCCCGAGCAGCGGTCGGCGCGTGGTCAATTCGGCGGCCAGCAGCCGCACCCGCTCGGGCTCGGGCAGGCTCGCGTAGTCGGAATGCACTCCGGCCCAGGCGAACAGCTCCGCGACGACCTGTTCGTGGGTTTCGGAGTTCTGCCGCATGTCGAGGCCCTGCAGGTGGAATCCGAAGGTCTCGACCGCGCCGCGCAGGGCGGCCAAGCGGTCGTCGGCGAGCAGGCCGTCGCCGGAGGAGCGCATCGAGGCGTCCACGACGCCAAGGTCGTCGAGCAACTCCCCCGGGCCCGCGTACGGCTCGGCGCCCACGTCGACGCCCTCGCTGTCGCCGGGTATCTCGCCGAGGGCCTGTTTCACCGTGGCGGTGAGTCGCGCGCGGATGCCGCGGATGGCGCGGCGGTACGGTTCGTCGGCGCGTTGCGGCGATTCGTCGTGCCCGGCGTCGGCGAGGCGGGCCAGTTCCGGGGTGATCGGGACCAGGCGGGCCGACTGGGACAGCGACTTTTCCAGGGCCACAAGCTCTTTCAGGTAGTGACCGAACGCGACCGCGCCCGCGCGGTGGGTGGCGCGATGCACCACCTCGCCGGTGACGTTGGGGTTGCCGTCGCGGTCGCCGCCGATCCACGAGCCGGTGCGCAGGATCGGCCGGGGCAGCAGTTCGCGGTCGGGCCAGCGGGCGCGCAGCGCGTCGCGCACGTCGGCGTTGATCCGCGGGATCACCTCCAGCAGGGTCAGGTCGTAGTAGCGCAACCCGACCTCGATCTCGTCCTGAATCCGCAAGCGCGCCAAGCGGATCAGGGCCGTGCGCCACAGGGTGAGCACCTGGCGGCGGATGCGGGTGTCGAGCGCGGCGTATTCCGGTTCGTGCTCCCCGTAGCGCTGCCGCGCCCGCATGAGTTCGGTGATGCGGGCCTGGACGTCGAAGACGGTGCGTCGGCGGGTCTCGGTGGGGTGGGCGGTGATGACCGGGGACACCAGCGCGTCGGCGAGCAGATCCGCGACCACGGCGCCGTCGGGCGGGGCGGCGTCGAGTTTGCGGTAGGTCGCGGCGAGGCTGGAGTCCTGCGGCGGTTCGCCCGCCGCCTGGTGCACGACGCGGCGACGGTCGCGCTGTAGGTCCTCGGCGAGGTTGGCCAGCAGCAGGAAGTGGCTGAACGCCCGGATCAGCGGGATGGCCACCTCGATCTCGGTGTCGCGCAACATCTCCGCGACCGCGCTGCGTTCCACCTCCGAGCGCCGCACGCGGAACGCCTCGACCCGGACCCGCTCGATGAGGTCGAACACCTCCGGTCCCTCGTGATCGCGGATCGTCTCGCCCAGGATCGCGCCGAGGAAACGGATGTCGTCGCGCAGCGGCGCGGTGGCGGCCTCGATCTGATCTTCGCGCATAGGGCCAGTATCGACCATCGACGCCGGATCGAGTGGGTGCGAAGCCACCTGCGTGTGGCAAGCGCCACGATCGCCCCGGAATAGCCATCGCGGGTCGGCCGGTTCGGTCGGGACGTGCGTATCTTCATCGTTCACGGCTATTCGGCCTCCCCGTCGTCGCATTGGTTCCCCTGGCTCGCCGACCGGCTCACGGCGGCGGGCCACCGCACATCCATCGTGGAACTCCCCACGCCCACCGCGCCGATCCGGTCGGAATGGGAACACAGCCTCGCCACCGCCGTCGGTGCCGTCGACGCCGACACCGTCCTGGTGACCCACAGCCTCGGCACCATCACCGCGCTGCGCGTCCTCGCCGCCCTCCCCGACCCCTGGGAACTGGGCGGCCTCCTCGCCGTCTCCGGTTTCCTGGACCCCCTGCCCGCCCTGCCCGAGTTGGACGACTACCTCGCCGACCGCCCCGAGATCGCCCCGCTCGCCCCGAGGATCACCACCCGCGTCATGATCCACTCCGACAACGACGCGATCGTCCCACCCGCCGCGTCCCGAGCCGTCGCCGCCGCCCTCGACGCCGACACCATCGTGATCCCCAGCGGCGGACACTTCCTCGCGGACGAGGGTTTCACCGCCCTACCGGAGGCACTGGCCGCCGTCGAGCGGATCGGGTCACGCTGACCCGAATCGGTCCGCCCGTCCGCCCACCTCGCAACGTCCGATCGCGGCCGGCAAAGGCAACGACCGCGAGCACACGTCAATTCATCGAGCACCCTTGCGGCAGCGACCGAGGCCAGCGGGGACGACGACCACGAGTCCGGTGTGAGCACGCGCCGTTTACCCGGCGACGACCGCGAGGGCGCGTCAGGAGGCGAGGTCAGGCCAGGCGGCGGGGGCCGACGTCGAAGCGGCTGGGCTCGGGGCCTATTCGCACGCGGGCGTAGAGGATGGCGGCGCCCTGTGGGGAGGCGAGGATCGGTTCGAGGGCCAGTTCCCGGACCTCGGGGAGGTCGTCGCAGAGGGCCGAAATCCGTTGCGCCAGTTGGGCCAGCGCGTGTTTGTCGACCGGTTCGCCCACCGTCCGTCCGGGCACACCGGTTCGGCCGTCGAGAAGAGGGGCCGCGCGCGGGGCCTCGATCAGTGCCGCCGCCTCGGCCTCTGTCAACGGCAGGGCTCGGTAGACGCGGTCGCCGAGGAGGTCGATGATCGTGCCGGACAGTCCGAAGGCGATGACCGAGCCGAAGGACGGGTCGTCCTGGACCCGCAGGACACAGCCCAGGCCCTTGGTGGCCATCCGCTGGATGTGCACGACCTCGTTGCCGGACAGTTCGGCCAGATCGTCGTAGGCGCGGCGCACGGCCGAGGGACGCCACAGGTCGAGACGGACACCGGACAGGTCGGGGCGGATCCGCCACAGTTCGCCGGTTGCCTTGGCCGCCACCGGGTAGCCGAGTTCCTCGGCGGCGGCCTCCGCCGCGTCCGCGTCGCGCACCTCGCGGAACTCGACCACGTGCACGCCATAACAGGCGAGCAGCCGCACCGCGTCGAGGTCGTCGAGCCAGTCCCCCTCGGGTGCACGAGACATCCACTCCCCCACCAGTTCTCGCGCCCGCTCGATGTCGAGATCGGCGGGGCGGACGACGGTGGAGATCGGCCGGGTCCGCCAATCCGCGTAACGGCGCACCCGGCCCAGGGCGCGCGCCGCGCGCTCGGGTTCGGGAAACGACGGGATCGAACCGCGCTCGACGATTCCGCCGCCGCCGCGCACCGCGAGCAGATTCGGGATGCCGTGCTCGGCGACGAAGGTGGTCAGCACCGGTTTCGAGCCGCCCTCGGCGCCGGAGCGGATCGCCTCGGCGAAGGCCGCGATCGATACCGGAACCGGCGGCGCGAAGATCACGATCAGCGCGTCGATCTCCGGATCGCGCGCGGCCGCGGCCACGGCGGTCAGATAGTCGGCCGGGTCGGCCTGCGGACCCAGATCGGTCGGTTCGCCGACGGTGAGCCCCTCGCCGCGGGCCGCGTCCACGGCCAGCCATTCCAGGGCCGCGCTGTTGCCGATCACCGCGAGCCGCGGCCCGGCCGGAAGTGGTTGATACGCCAGCAGCATCGCGCAGTCGAACATCTCCGCGATCGTGTCCACCTGCACGATGCCCGCCTGCGCGAACAGGTCTCGCCCGAGGGAGCGCTCCAGCGGGCTGAGCGGCGTCGCGTTGCGGCCGTTGCTCACCACGACGACCGGTTTGGTGCGTGCCACCCGCCGCGCGATCCGGGAGAACTTGCGCGGGTTGCCAAACGTCTCCAGATACAGCAGCACCACATCGGTGTCCGGGTCGGTGTCCCAGTACTGGAGCAGATCGTTGCCGGACACGTCGGCGCGGTTACCGGCCGAGACGAAGGTCGACAGACCCAACCGGCGCGCGGCCGCCTCGCCGAGGATCGCCGCCCCCAAAGGCCCGGACTGACAGAAGAATCCGACCCGGCCGCGGCCGGGCAGCACCGAGGCGAGGGTCGCGTTGAGCGATACGGCGGGATCGGTATTGGCGATACCGAGCGCGCTCGGCCCGACCACCCGCATCCCGTGCCCGCGCGCGGCGTCGACGAGATCGCGTTCGGCCGCGTACCCGGCCGGGCCGGTCTCGGAGAATCCGGCGGTCAACACCAGCAAACCCTTGACGCCCTTGGCCATACAGTCGTCGAGCACCGATTTGATCTCGGTGGACGGCACCGCCACCACCGCCAGGTCCACCTCACCGGGGATATCGCGGACGGTCGGGTAGGAGGGCACGCCGCGCACCGCCGAGCGATTCGGGTTCACCGGATAGATCGGGCCCTGGAACACCGCGCCCAGCAGATTCGCCAGCACCGCGCCGCCGACCCGGCCGGCGGACGGGGTCGCGCCGATCACCGCCACCGAACGTGGACCGAGCAGATTGCCCACGCTGCGCGCCTCCGACGCCCGCTCCCGCGAATCCCGAACGGTCAGCAGGGCTTCGGTGGGGTCGATGGCGAACTCGAGATGCAGCACCGAACCGTCGCGGCTGCGCCGCACCTGATATCCGGCGTCGCGGAACACCGTCACCATCGTTTTGTTCTCCGCGAGGACCTCCGCGACGAAGGTGTCGATTCCGTTCTCGGCCGCGGCGCCCGCCAGATGTTCCAGCAGGATCGAGCCGAGGCCGCGGCCCTGATGCCCGTCGGCCACCACGAACGCGACCTCGGCGGCGCGGGCGCCCGCGCGGTCGGGGAGCAACTCGTAGCGGCCGACCGCGATGATCGCCCCGCCCAGTTCCACCACCAGGCCCACGCGGTCGTGATAGTCGACGTGGGTGGTGCGGAACAGATCCTTGGGCGTCATCTTCGGATACGGCCCGAAATAGCGCAGATAGCGGGTGCGGTCGGACAGGCCCGCGTGGAAGCGTTGCAGATCCTCGGCGTCGGCGGGGGTGATCGGTCGCAGCCGCACCACGCCGCCGTCGGAGGCGAGCACGTCGGCGAACCAATGTTGCGGCGGCGGAGGCGGATCCGCCGGGGTGGCGGCATCGGACAGTTCAGTCACGAGGGTCCTCCGGATCCAGGCCGAGCAGCCCGAAAGACGCTCGGCGCGTGGCCAATACGGACATGTCGACGGCGCGCTGGGCGCGATCGAGGCGCGCGTCGCCGGTCTCGGCGGTGCCGCCGGGACCGTCCCAGCGCGCGAAGGCGGTGTCGGCGCCGTCGCTCATGGTGGCTGGCGGTTCGACCAGGGGCTGATACGCGCGGACCAGGTCGGCCCACTCCCCGGGAATCGGTGTCGCCGGGTCGATGTCGCGGTCCAGGGCCGTCGCCAGCAGATGCGTCCACGCGCGGGGCACCACCCGGATCAGTCCGTACCCGCCGCCGCCCACCGCGAGCCAGCGGCCCTCCGCGTAGCGGTCGGCGAGTTCGCGCATCGCGATGTAGGACGCCCGCTGCCCGTCCACGCTCAGTTCCAGATCGGCCAGCGGGTCCTCGCGATGCGTGTCGGCCCCGCACTGACTGATCAACAGCTGCGGCCGGAAGGCCGCCAGCGCGCCGGGCACCACGGCGTGAAAACCCCTGAGCCACTGTGGATCTCGCGTGCCGGGCAGGACCGGCAGATTGATCGCGGTGCCTTCGCCCGGACCCGCGCCGGTCTCCTCGGGCCAGCCGGTGTTGGGCCACAGCGTCGCCGGATGCTGATGCACCGACACCGTGAGCACCCGGGGGTCGCCGTAGAACGCCCGCTGCACGCCGTCGCCGTGGTGCACGTCGACGTCGACGTAGGCGATGCGGTCGAAGCCGTGGTCGAGCAGCCACGAGATGGCCACGGCCACATCGTTGTAGACGCAGAAGCCCGAGGCCGCGTCGGCCATGGCGTGATGCATGCCACCGCCGATGCTGACCGCCCGGCGCGCCCGGCCCGCCGCGAGTTCCCGCGCCGCGGCCAGCGTGCCGCCGACGATCACCGACGCCGCCTCGTGCATGTGCGGGAACACCGGATTGTCGTCGGTGCCCAGCCCGTGCGCGGCCGCCGCGCCGGGCGGCAGCGAGGTCGCGTGCCGGACCGCGTCCAGGTAGGCCGGGGTGTGCACGCGCAGCAGATCCGCCTCACCCGCGGGATCGGGGCGCACCGTCTCGATCCCGTCGAGCAATCCGAGGGCGCGGGCCAGTTCGATGGTGAACCGCAGCCGCGCCGGTTTCATCGGATGCTGTGGCGTCCAGGCGTACTCGAGGAACCGGTCCGTCCACACCACCGCGGCGTCGCTAGCCATGGATCTCACGCTAGTGCACGCGAACACGGGGAAGCACGGAGCGGTTTTTGTCGTTGAGATGCAGTACAAATGCAGCTGATGCGGCGCGCCGACCCGGGGCGCGCCTCCAGGGCACGCGCGTCGAGTCCTCGAGGTTTCCGCAGGACGAGCCACATATGCCGACGCCGGAGTTACGGCCGCGCATGGGTAGAATTCGTGCCGACGAAGGGGTAACAGGTGAAGGATCTGGTCGACACCACGGAGATGTATCTCCGGACCATCTACGACCTCGAGGAGGAGGGCGTCGTTCCGCTGCGCGCGCGGATCGCCGAACGCCTCGAGCAGAGCGGCCCGACCGTGAGCCAGACGGTCGCCCGGATGGAGCGCGACGGTCTGCTGACCGTCGCGGGTGACCGGCATCTCGAGTTGACCGAGAAGGGCCGTGCCATGGCCGTCGCCGTGATGCGCAAGCATCGGCTCGCCGAGCGGTTGCTCGTCGACGTGATCGGCCTGGACTGGCAGAACGTGCACGCCGAGGCGTGCCGCTGGGAACACGTGATGAGCGAGGACGTCGAGCGCCGCCTCGTCGAGGTGCTCAACAACCCCACCACCTCCCCCTACGGCAATCCCATTCCCGGACTGGACGAACTGGGCGTGATCGCGCCCGGCAGCGCCGACGAGCGCCTGGCCCGGCTGTCGGATCTGCCCGCCGGACAGGTGTCGGCGGTCGTGGTGCGGCGGCTGTCGGAGCACATCCAGAGCGATCCGGAGATCATCGGTCAGCTGCGCGAGGCGGGCGTGGTCCCCGACGCCCGCGTGACCGTGGAGACCCGGCCGGGGGTGGTCGTCATCTCCGTGCCCGGCCACGAGGGCTTCGAACTGTCCGACGAGATGGCACACGCCGTGCACGTGAAGTTGGTCTGAGCCGTGAAACTTCTGGTGACGGGTGGTTCCGGATACGTCGGCGGCGTCTGCGCGCAGGTGCTGCTCGAGGAGGGCCACGAGGTGGTCGTGGTCGACGATCTGTCGACCGGCAACGCCGACGGCACGCCCAGCGGCGCGAAGTTCGTCGAGGGCGATATCGCGACCGTCGGGGTGGAACTCGTCGAGTCCGAATCCTTCGACGGCGTCCTGCACTTCGCGGCGCAGTCGTTGGTCGGGGAATCGGTGCAGCAACCGGAGAAGTACTGGTACGGCAATGTGGTAAAGACCCTGGCGCTGCTGGAGGCCATCCGCCGCACCGGAACTCCGCGGCTGGTGTTCTCCTCGACCGCGGCGGTGTACGGCGAGCCCGAGCGGGTGCCGATCACCGAGGACGCGCCGACGCGCCCGACCAATCCCTACGGTGCGTCGAAACTCGCCATAGATCACGCCATCACCTCCTATTCGATCGCGCACGGGCTGGCGGCGACCAGCCTGCGCTACTTCAATGTCGCGGGCGCCTACGGCGGCCTCGGCGAGAACCGGGTCGTGGAGACGCATCTCATTCCGCTGGTGTTGCAAACCGCGCTGGGACACCGGGATTCGATCTCGGTGTTCGGCACCGACTACTCGACCCCGGACGGCAGCGCGGTCCGCGACTACATCCACATCCGGGATCTGGCCGACGCGCATCTGCTGGCGTTGGCGCAGTCCCGGCCGGGCGAGCACCGGATCTTCAATCTGGGCAGCGGCACGGGTTTCTCGGTGCGCGAGGTGATCTCTGCGTGCGAGCGGGTGACCGGCCGCACCATCGCGGCGGTCGACGCACCGCGCCGCGCGGGCGATCCGGCGGTGCTGGTCGCCTCGAGCGAACGGGCCGTCGCCGAGCTGGGCTGGCGGCCACGTCACAACGATCTCGACGAGATCGTCTCGGACGCTTGGGATTTCCTGCGGTCGCTCGGCGATCGGGCGCACAGCGCCCGCTGAGCGCGCTCATCGGCCCGGCTCGTTCGGGTCGAAGCCCAGATCGACGCCGAGCGCCGCGGCCTTGTCGCGGCCGCTGCGGGCCAGTTTGCGCACCTCCTGGGGTGGCATGCCGGTGCGCAGGGCCGTCTCGAGCAGGGTCGCGATGCCGTGCTCGGCGTCGGCCTCCAGCGCGGCGGCCAGGGCGACCCCGGCGAGCGGGCCGTCGCCGCGCAGGTAGGCGGTGAAGCCGAGCAGGGTGGCGGCCTCCGCGCGGTCGAATCCGGTGACGGCACGGCACAATTGGGTCCACGCGGCCTCGGCGGCCGCGGCGTGCGGGCCGACCGCGAGCGCGAACTGGGCGTCGCGCACCGTCGGATCCCGCAGGGCCACCGCGAGATCCGCGAGTTCGCGCGGCTCGAGCCGGTCGCCGGAGTCGACCGTGGCGACCAGCCACAGCACCATCTCGAGGGCGGCGCGGCTGTAGCTGCCGGGCTCGGCCCGGCACACCGCCCGTTCGTAGCGGACGCGCGCGTCCTCGGCGGCGGCGTCGAGATGCGCGGCCGCCGCGGCCGCGGCCGCCGGATCGGGCGCGACCACCGCGGCCAGTTCGGCGCGCGAGGTGCGGATGGGCCGCCCGTCGAGCACGTGCGCGAGCGCCACCGGTGACGCGGCCGGATCCGTCTGCGTGCCAACCGATTCCGGGTCGAGCAGGCTCCACCACGGCGCGTCGGGGGCGATCTCGGCGACCGCGCACGCCTCGGCGATCAGCACGTCCTCCGCCGCCAGCGCGCCCGCCAGCACCCGCAGCAGCTCCCGGTGACGGGCGGACCGCCGCCCGGCCCGTCCGGATCGGGGCGGACCCGCCCGATCGTCCACGATCAGCACGAGTACCGCGAGGGTCTGTTCCTGCACGCAGATCGCGGCCAGCTGCCCGGCCAGCCGCGCCCACGCGCCGCACCCGGAGACGTCCAGGTCGTGGCGGGCCACCGTACCCAGCCGCACCGACCCCGACTCGCCGGGAGCCTCCCCCAGCATGCACACCACCAGTGAGCGCTGCGGCACGAAACCGAGCAGCGCCGGGACGGCGGCGACGAACTCCGCCGGATCGTCCACGCGCAGGACGGGATTCGGCCACATCGGCTCGTCGGCGGGGTGGTCGGGGCCCGCGCCGCGGGGTAAGGCGGATCGCTCCCGGCAGCGTGGGGAGCGGCAGACGCGGGCGCGGGGCGCCTCGACGGAGCGGTTGTCGTCGGGCATCGGTTCGGTCGGTGTCGTCATGCCAACCAGCTTGCGCGCCCGGCACTCTCGCCCGAGCCCGCCGACCTGGGCTTTCGGGTCGCCTGGGGATGTCTTTTCCGGTTGTGGACAAGGCGGGTCCGCGCGGGCGCGTACCGCGAGATGTGTCGGACCCGGCTGCTAGGGTGTCGCCGCCGCTACTGCGACGCGGCGGTCAGCGAGGCCGATTCGGCGTCGCTCAACCGCAATTCGCCCACCGCCAGCAGGTCGGTCAACTGCTCGACCGTGCGCGCGCTCGCGATCGGCGCGGCGACGGTGGGTTGCGCCGCGAGCCAGGCCAGCGCGACGGTCGCCACCGCGACGCCGTGGGCGGCGGCGACCGCGTCCAGCGCGTTCAGTACGCGCAGCCCGCGCTCGTCCAGATAGGCCGCCGCACCCCGCGCGCGGGGGCTGTCGACCTCCGCGCCCGGACGGTACTTGCCGGTCAGAAAGCCTTTGGCCAGTGCGTAATACGGCACGGTGGCCAGATTCTCGGCCTCGGCCAGCGGGAGCACGTCGCGTTCGAAGTCCGCGCGTTCGACGAGGTTGTAGTGCGGTTGCACGGCCACGTAGCGGGCCAGGCCCTCGCGGTCGGCGACGGCCAGCGACGCGCGGATGCGGTCCGGGGACAGGTTGGAGGCGGCGACGTAGCGCACCTTGCCCGCCCGCACCAGCTCGTCGTAGGCGGCGACCGTCTCCTCCACCGGCGTGGCCGGATCGTCGTAGTGCGCGTAGTAGAGATCGATGTGGTCGACGCCCAGCCGCCGCAGCGACGCCTCGGCCGCGCCATGGATCGCCTTGGCGGACAGGCCCTCGTTGGGTGGGAGGCGGCTGCCCTTGGTGGCGATCACCACGCGGTCGCGGACCCCCCGCGCGGCCAGCCATTCGCCGATGATGGTCTCCGATTCGCCGCCGCTGTTGCCCGGTACCCACGCGGAGTACACGTCGGCGGTGTCGACGAAGTTGCCGCCGCCCGCGAGGTAGGCGTCGAGTACCTCGAACGACTGCGCGCGGTCGGCGGTCCAGCCGAAGACGTTGCCGCCCAGGCAGAGGGGGAAGACGTCCAGATCCGTTGTCCCGAGTTTCGCCATGTTCCCGAACCTACCCCCGGTTCAGCCGTTCCGAACGTCGGCGACGGCGGCGGTGAACAGCCGGTCCAAGCTCGCCGTGTCGGGCGGGCCGTCGTCGTAGCTGAGATAGGTGACCGCCACGCGCACATCGCCCACCTGGCCCAGCAGCGTCCGCATGGTCCGGGTCAGGCCGGGTCCGCTCACCTGTCCGGCCACCGTGCGGTCCAGCGCCAAAGTGTCGTCGGCGTCGGCGGAGGGTGCCGAAACGATCTGTGTCACAACCATATTCGTGAGCGAACCGCGGGTGGCGCGGACCGCGCCGCAGCGTTCGAGCCGGGCTCGCAGCTCGGCCAGCGCGTCGTCGGAGCGGGTGAGCTGGACGGTGAGCGTGGAACGGGTCGTGTCGTCGGTGCCCACCTCGATCGCGCCCCGATCCGGCGCGAAGGACGGCACGGGTTCGGCGCAGTCGGCGGGTTCGACCCGCGCGCCGTCGGCGACGCCGCTGAGATCCGCGGCCGCGCGGGCGGCCCGCTCGGCGGACAGCACCACGGGAACGTACCGCGCCGGAAACTGCTCCCGCCCCGGCAGCAACCGGGTGAGCGACCCCTCGATGTGCCCGCCGCGCGCGGCGCGCGGATGTCCGGACACGGTCGCGCCGCACGCCGCCAGCACCCCGGCCAGCGCCGCGCATCCGAGGGCACGGCCGAGCGCGATCACGGACCCACTATGGCCGAAACCGCAGGACACCCCGGGCAGGCACGCCGCGACGGGCGTGCGGGAATGCCGATGGGACAGGTGTTGTTGTCCGGGAGCGGTCCACCGCCCCGGCTCGGCCTCCGAAACGAATGCGAGACAATGGAGGTGGTCGGCGCGTCGGGACGGGCCACCGCAGGAAGGAGTACGCGATGGACTACGAGT
Organism: Nocardia sp. NPDC004068; assembly: GCF_042874315.1. Lineage (NCBI taxonomy): Bacteria > Bacillati > Actinomycetota > Actinomycetes > Mycobacteriales > Nocardiaceae > Nocardia > Nocardia sp. NPDC004068. The sequence goes on along the minus strand of NZ_JBIAMW010000001.1, from coordinate 559,568 downwards.
CGCGAATGTACGAGCTGGAGTTCCCCGCTCCCCAGCTGTCGTCCGCCGACGGGGCGGGTCCGGTGCTGGTGCACGGGCTGGAGGGGTTCACCGACGCCGGCCACGCGGTCCGACTGGCGACGACCCATCTGCGCGAGAGCCTCGAATCGGAGCTGGTCGCCTCGTTCGACGTGGACGAGTTGCTCGACTACCGCTCGCGGCGGCCGCTGATGACGTTCAAGACCGATCACTTCGCCGACTACGCCGACCCCGAGCTGAATCTGTGGGCGCTCAAGGACACCACGGGCACCCCGTTCCTGCTGCTTGCGGGGCTGGAACCGGATCTGCGCTGGGAGAAGTTCGTGACCGCGGTGCGGTTGCTGGCCGAACAGCTGGGCGTGCGCCGGACCATCGGCCTGAGCGCGATCCCGATGGCGATCCCGCACACCCGCCCGCTCGGCGTCACCGCGCACGCCAGCGACCGCGACCTGATCGGCGACCACCAGCGCTGGCCCGGCGAGTTGCAGGTCCCCGGCAGCGCCTCGTCGCTGCTGGAGTACCGGCTGGCCCAGCACGGGCACGAGTCCATCGGGTTCTCGGTGCACGTGCCGCACTACCTCGCCCAGACCGCCTATCCCGAGGCGGCCCAGACGCTGCTGGAGAACGTCGCCGACAACGCGGGCCTGCACCTGCCGCTGGCCGCGCTCGGCGAGGCCGCCGCCCGGGTCCGTGAGCAGGTCAACGAGCACATCGCGGGCAACGCCGAGGTCGAGACCGTCGTGCACGCGCTGGAACGTCAGTACGACAGCTTCGTCAGCGCCCAGGAACGCCAGTCCAGCCTGCTCGCGGGCGACGGCGAACTGCCCACCGGCGAGGAACTCGGCGCGGAGTTCGAACGCTTCCTGGCCGAACAGACCGGGTTCGGCGACGACGAGGACGAGCGCCCCTAGACAATTCGCTCGACGGCTGCCGGTAACGTTGAGCGACGTGCAGCTGTCCGAACTGATCCCCGATCGCGCGGTGTCCGACGTCGATCCGGATTGGCTGTACGAGAGTTTCGCCGAGTGGACCCTGAGTCAGGGCCTGACGCTGTATCCGGCGCAGGAAGAGGCCCTGCTCGAACTCATGACCGGATCCAATGTCATTCTGGCGACCCCCACCGGTTCCGGGAAGTCGATGGTCGCGGTCGGCGCGCACTTCGCGGCGCTCAATCGCGGGCAGCGCACCTACTACACCGCGCCCATCAAGGCCCTGGTGAGCGAGAAGTTCTTCGCGCTGTGCGAGGTGTTCGGCGCGGACCGGGTGGGCATGGTCACCGGCGACGCCGCGGTCAATCCCACCGCCCCGATCATCTGCGCGACCGCCGAGATCCTGGCGAATCTGGCGCTGCGCGAGGGCGCGGCCGCGGACGTGGGCCAGGTCGTCATGGACGAGTTCCATTTCTATTCGGACCCCGATCGCGGCTGGGCCTGGCAGGTGCCGCTGCTGGAACTGCCGAGGGCCCAATTCCTGCTCATGTCGGCCACTTTGGGCGAGGTGGACTTCTTCGCGAAGGACCTCGAGCGCCGCACCGGTCGCTCCACCGCGATCGTCACCGGCACCGAACGTCCGGTGCCGCTGCTGTTCTCGTATGTGCGCACGCCGATCACCGAGACGCTCGAGGAGCTGGTCACCACCAACCAATCCCCGGTCTACGTCGTGCATTTCACGCAGGCTGCCGCGCTCGAGCGCGCGCAGGCGCTGACGAGCGTGAACTTCGCGTCCAGGGCCGAGAAGGACGCCATCGCCGAGGCCATCGGTTCGTTCCGGTTCTCCAGCGGATTCGGCAAGACGCTGTCGCGGCTGATCCGGCACGGCATCGGCGTGCATCACGCGGGCATGCTGCCCAAGTACCGCCGCCTGGTGGAGCGGCTGGCCCAGGAGGGTCTGCTCAAGGTCGTCTGCGGCACCGACACGCTCGGCGTCGGCATCAACGTGCCGATCCGCACGGTGCTGCTGACCGGGCTCACCAAATTCGACGGCGTGCGCACCCGCCGCCTCAAGGCCCGCGAGTTCCATCAGATCGCCGGGCGCGCCGGGCGGGCGGGGTACGACACCATGGGCACGGTCGTGGTCGAGGCGCCCGAACACGAGATCGAGAACGCGCGGCTGCTGGCCAAGGCGGGCGACGATCCGAAGAAGCAGCGAAAGGTGCAGCGCCGCAAGCCGCCCGAGGGTTTCGTGTCCTGGTCCGAGGACACCTTCGACCGGCTCGTGGCCGCCCAGCCCGAGGCGATGGTGTCCCGGTTCCGGGTGACGAACTCGTTGCTGCTCAACGTGATCGCGCGGCCCGGCAACTGTTTCGACGCCATGCGGCATCTGCTCGAGGACAATCACGAACCGCGGCCCGCGCAGCGCAAGCACATCCTCGAGGCGATCCGGCTCTACCGCGCGCTGCGCGACGCCGGGGTGGTCCAACAGCTCGACGAGCCCGACGAATTCGGCCGCCGCGCCCGGCTCACCGTCGACCTGCAACGCGACTTCGCCCTCGACCAACCGCTGTCGCCGTTCGCGCTGGCCGCGCTGGAGTTGCTTGACAGCGACGCCCCGACCTACACACTGGATGTGGTGTCGGTCATCGAATCCACGCTGGAGGATCCGCGTCAGCTGCTGCTCGCCCAGCAGCACAAGGCGCGCGGCGCCGCGATCGCCGAGATGAAGGCCGACGGCATCGAATACGACGAGCGCATGGAGCTGCTCGAGGACGTCACCTGGCCCAAACCACTGGCCGAGCTGATCGAACCCGCCTTCGAGACCTACCGCGCGGGCCACCCGTGGGTGTCGGAGTTCAGCCCCGCCCCCAAATCGGTGGTGCGCGAGATGATCGAGCGCTCCATGACTTTCGCCGAACTGATCGGCGAATACGAGCTGGCGCGCTCGGAGGGCCTGGTGCTGCGCTACCTGGCCGACGCCTACCGGGCGCTGCGGCGCACCGTGCCCGAGTCGGCGCGCACCGAGGAACTCGACGACATCACCGAGTGGCTGGGCGAGCTTGTGCGCCAAGTGGATTCGAGCCTGCTCGACGAATGGGAGCAGCTCACCAATCCGGGCGCGGAGACCGACGACGACCAGCTCGCCTTCGGCGCGGAGACGGTCCGCCCGATCACCGCCAACGAACGCGCCTTCCGGGTGCTGGTGCGCAACGCCATGTTCCGGCGGGTCGAACTGGCCGCGCTGGGCCGCTGGGACCGGCTCGCCGAACTCGACGACGGTCCCGACTGGGAGGCCGAGCTCGAACCCTACTTCGCCGAGTACGGCACGCTGGGCACGGGACCGAACGCGCGCGGGCCGCGGCTGTTCCAGATCGAGACCCGGCCGGGGTTCTGGCGGGTGCGCCAGGTGCTCGACGATCCGGCCGGTGACCACGGCTGGTCCATCGACGCGGTGGTCGATCTCGCCGAGTCCGACGCGGCCGGTGACGTGGTGTTCGACGAGGTCACGGTGACGGCGGGATGAACACGTCCCGTCACCTGCCCGTCAGCGCGATGATCTTGCGCCGAAAACCCGCGGCGTGAGCAAGCCGACGTCAATCCGGTTCGTTTTTCCCGGCACCCTGCTGATACTGTCTCGCTCGCTGCCCGCAGCGGGAGGCTGCCCAGAAGAAAGAGAGTTCCCTTAGATTGTTGAGTCCAAACGCGCCCGAGTCGCCCTGTCTCGTCATCGACCTCGCCCGGGTGCGCGACAACTACCGCGCACTGCGCTCCGCCCTACCCACGGCGCGAATCAGGTTCGCGGTCAAGGCCTCTCCGATGCCGGAGATCATCCGGCTGCTCCGCTCCGAGGGCGCGGAATTCGACGTCGCCAGTATCGGCGAGATCGAGCAGTGCCTGAGCCTGGGCGTCGACCCGGCCGCACTCTGCTACGGCAATCCGATCAAGAAGGCGAGCCACATCGCGGCCGCCCACGCCGCGGGCGTGCGCCGCTACGCCTTCGACACCGAGGACGACCTCGAGCGCATCGCCGAATACGCGCCCGGGTCGGAGGTGGAATGCCGATTCCTGGCGTCCGCGCCGCAGTCGCAGACCCCGTTCGGCACGAAGTTCGGCTGCGCGCCCGGTGAGGCGGTGCGGCTGCTGGTGCGGGCGCGCGATCTCGGGCTGACGGTGGCCGGACCGTATTTCCATGTGGGCTCACAGCAATTGGATCCGGACGCGTGGCGGATCGGTCTGGAACAGGCGGGCGCGATCGCGGAAGCGCTGGCGGTCAAGGACATTCCGGTCACCGCCGTGAACATCGGTGGCGGACTTCCGATTTCGTACGCCGATCCCGCGCCCGCGCTGCCGGAGCTGACCGCGGTGATCGCCGCGGCCGCGGCGCGCCATCTCCCGGAGCACACCGATCTGGTGGTGGAACCCGGCCGTGCCCTGGTGGGCAACGCCGGTGTGATCCACGCCGAGGTCGTGAACGTGCGCATCGCGCCGGACGGGCGGCGCTGGATATACCTCGACATCGGCCGCTACAACGGCATGGCCGAGACCGAGAACGAGTACATCGCCTACCGGATCGAAACCCTACGAGACGGTGACCCTGTCGACGAGGCGGTGATTGCCGGTCCGACCTGCGACGGAGACGATGTACTCTACCAACGCACGCGGGTTCTCCTCCCCACCACGCTGCGAGCCGGTGATCCCGTTCGGATCCTCGATACCGGCGCTTATACGGCGAGCTATTCGTCGGTGTCCTTCAATGGTTTCCCGCCTCTGACCGTCCGTGTCATTGGCGCTGAGCGAGAGTGAGTTTGGCCCATGACGGCAGAATTCACCGGTTGGCATGTGCTGGCCGAGTTCGGTGGCGTCGACGCAGCCCTCTGCGACGATCTCGAACGACTCGAAACAGCGCTTCGAAAATCGTTGCTGGGAGCCGGTGTCACCATCTGCGACGTGACGCACAAGAAGTTCGATCCGCAGGGTGTCACCGTGTTGGCGCTGTTGTCGGAGTCGCACGCCTCGATTCACACCTATCCGGAATCGGGCGACATCTTCGTCGACGTGTTCACCTGCGGCAGTATCGGCGCGGGCGCCACCAAGGCGGTGGAACTGCTCCAGGCCGAGCTGTCGCCGGGCAGTGTGCACATGGAGGTCATCCAGCGCGGGCACGCGGCGCGGCGGATCCACGAGCCCGTCGGCGAGGGCCTGACGCGGGTGTGGGATCTACAGGACGTCATCGTGGACACGCGAACCCCGTTCCAGCACATGGTGATCGCGAAGACCGCACAGGGGGTGTCGCTGTTCTCCGACGACGACCGGCAGTCCACCGAGTACTCCCAGCTGACCTATCACGAGGCCATGCTGGTGCCGGGGTACGCGCTGGCCGCCAAGCTGGACAAGGTGCTCATCATCGGGTCCGGTGAGGGCGTGGCGTCGCAGATGTCGGTGGCCGCCGGGGCGTCGCTGGTCGACCACGTCGACATCGATCAGCTCGAGGTGGAGCTGTGCGCGAAGCATCTGCCCTACGGCTACACCGAGGCCGACCTGGCCGAGGCGGTCGCGCAGACCGGGCCGATCAAGATGCACTACGCCGACGGCTGGGATTTCCTGGCGCGCGCCGAGGCGGCGGGCACCCGCTACGACATGATCGTGATCGACCTGCCGGACGAGCGGGTCGAGGACGCCCAGCACAACCGCCTCTACGAGGACGAGTTCCTGCAGCGATGTAAGGCGCTGCTCGCCGAGGGCGGGGTGCTCGCCGCGCAGGCGGGCTGTCAGACCATGTGGCGCAACGAGACCCTGGAACGGTCCTGGGACCGGTTCCACAGCCTGTTCGACACGGTCGTGCCGTATGTCAGCGACGAGCACGAGTGGACGTTCCTGTTCGGCACCTCGGCCGCGCTCGCGGATCCGGTCGCGAAGATGACCGAGACGCTGGCGACGCTGCCGTACCGGGCCGAGACGATCGACGCGCGGGCCCTGATCCGCGGCGCGATCGAGCCGCACGCCCTGCGCGCGGGCGTCGGCGTCGGCTGACTGCGCGGATTCGGCGGCGGGGCGGTCCCATGACGGGGCCGCCCCGCTCGCGTCTCACGGCAGCTCGGGCGGCTGGATGTCCAAGGCGCGCAAGCGGTTCCGATAGTCCTCGATCGAGGCCAGTTTGACGTCCTCGTAGCCGCGCACCACGTCGGCCAGCGCCGCCGCGCGCACCGCGCGGTCGTAGTCGGTGGCCAGAGTGGCGGTCAGGGCGGTGATCATCTCGGTGTAGTGGGCCAGCAGGGCGCGTTCGATCCGGCGCACGCGCGTCGCGCCGAACGGGTCGAACGCGGTGCCGCGCAGGCGCTTTCCCTTGGCGAGCAGTCGCAGCGCGAGATGCGAGCGGGGTCCGAAGCCGATCTTCTTCGTCCGGCCCAGTGCGCGCAGCACGGGTGGATGCAGGCGGTAGGTGAGGTTCGCGCCGCCGGGGATCCGCTCCTCGACCTCCCGCAGGAAGGCCGGATCGACGAGTCTCCTGGCGACCTCGTACTCGTCCTTGTAGGCGGTGAACTTGTACAGCCCGCGCGCCACCTGCTCGCTGAACTCGGTGCGCTCGGTGACCGCGCGCTCGGCCGACCAGACGCGCTGCACGGTAGCCACGTAGTCGCGTGCGAGACGGGCGCTCTGGAAGCCGACGAGTTCGACGGCGCGGGATTCGACGAGGCGGCGCGTCTCCCCGGTGGCGGTCAGGCCCTCGAAAAGGTCGGCGGGAACGGCGATCTCGGCGCGTTCGGGTGCGGGCCGGGCGGTCGCCGCGGCGAATTCGGCGGGCCGGGCCACGGCGGCGCGGCCCCAGCGGAAGGCCGCGATATTGGCGGCGACGGCCACCCCGTTGATCTCGATGGCCTCCTCGATCGCCGCCGCGGGCAGGCGCAGGCCGCCGAGTTGGCAGGCCGCGCCGACCAGCAGGAAGTTCGCGGTGGTGGTGTCGCCGAACAGCGTTTCGGCGGCGGCCAGCGCGTCGAAGGCGCGTACCGTGCGCGAGACCCGTTCCAGCCGCGCGAGCAGGGCGGTCGTCTCCGGGTAGGTCACGGTCTTGTCGTAGACCATCGCGCCGGTCGGGGTGCGGCTGGTGGAGGCGACCGACAGCGTGGCCGCTCTCGATCCGTACGCGAGGTTCTTGGCGTCGGTGGCGGCGAGCAGATCGAAGGCCACGATGCAGTCGGCCGCGGCGGGGGTGAGCCGGTTCGACGGTTCGAGCGCGCCGGGGGCGAAGCGCAGATGCGAGACGACGGGTCCGGCCTTCTGGCTCAGGCCGATCTGGTCGAGGCTCGCCACCTCGTATCCGGCGCGCATGGCGGCGGTGGCGAGCACCTGGTTGACGGTGACGATGCCGGTGCCGCCGATGCCCGCGAGGAAGACGTTCTGGGTGCCGGTCGGCGGCGCGGCGTCGAGTTCGGGCAGCTCGGGCGGCCGCGGCCGGGAACGCTTGCGCGCCTTGGCCTTCGCGGGGTCGGGCAGGTCGACCGTGACGAAGGACGGGCAGTCGCCGTCCAGGCAGCTGTAGTCGGTGTTGCAGGAGGTCTGGTCGATGCGGGTCTTGCGGCCGAAGTCGGTGTCGACCGGCTGCACCGACAGGCAATTGCTCTTGACCCCGCAGTCGCCGCAGCCCTCGCACACCGCCTCGTTGATCAGCACGCGGGTGGTGCGGGCGGGCAGGGTGCCGCGCTTGCGGCGACGGCGGGCGTCGGCGGCGCAGTGCTGGTCGTAGATGAGCACGGTCACGCCGGGGATCTCGCGCAGCAGGCGTTGCGCCTCGTCGAGCCGATCCCGGTGCCACAGCAGGGTTTCCGGGGCGAGGTCGCGCTTGCGGTACTTCGTCGGGTCGTCGGCGCAGACGATGATCTTGCGGACGCCCTCCACGCGCAGTTTGTGGGTCAGCCGCGGCACCGCGAGCGCGCCCTCGGCGTCCTGCGCGCCGGTCATGGCGACCACGTCGTTGTAGAGCAGTTTGTAGGTGATGTTCACCCCGGCGGCGACGCACGCCTGGATCGCGAGTTGCCCGGAGTGGAAATAGGTTCCGTCGCCGATGTTCTGGAACAGGTGCGGCACCTGGGTGAACGGGGCGAGGCCGATCCACTGGGCGCCCTCGCCGCCCATCTGGGTCAGGCCGAGCACCTTGCTGTCGGTGCGGGGCGACATCGTCACCATGGTGTGGCAGCCGATGCCGCCGCCCGCCAGCGAACCCTCCGGTACGGCCGTCGAACGGTTGTGCGGGCAGCCGCTGCAGAAGTAGGCGGCGCGCGTGGTCGGCAGCACCGACAGCGACAAGGGTTGCGGCAGTGGACGTTTCAGGTCGATGCGGCCGTCGAGGGCGCGGCGCAGCGGGGCGGCGATCCGCGCGGCGGTCAGTTCGCCGCCGTGGTCGAACAGCGGCCGCCCCTCGGCGTCGCGCTTGCCGAGGATCAGTGGGGCGTCGGCGGTGCCGTAGAGGATCTCCCGGATCCGCGTCTCTACGAAGGCGGTCTTGTCCTCCACCACGACGAGTCGATCCAATCCGGCGGCGAACCCACGAATACGTTCGGGCGCCAACGGGAACGGCATGCCGATGCGCAGCAGCCGCACACCCGCCCGGTACAGCGCCGCGTCGTCCGCGCCGAGATCGAGCAGGGCCTGGCGCAGGGCGTCGAAGGTCGTTCCGGTCGCGGCCAGGCCGGTGCGCGCGTGCGGCGGATCGATCTCGACGACATCGAGGTGGTTGCGGGTGCTGTACTCCTCGACCAACTTCCAGCGCGGCCCGTACAGGTCCGCCTCGGCGAGCAGGCTGTCGGCGGGAGCCGCCATGGGCCGCTGCCGGTACACGAAAGGCTTACCGTCCCATTCGATTTCGGGTACGACGATCTCGAGGTCGCCCACTGAGCCGTCGACCGACCACGCCCCGTCGGCCACATCGGCGACGATCTTCAGCGCCACCAGACAGCCGGACGCGCGGGACAGCGCCACGCCGTGCAGGCCCATGGTGATGATCTCGCGGGCGTTGCGCGGGAACAGGACCGGGATGTTCATCGCCGCCAGGGAGCGTTCCGACACCGCCGGGACCGTCGAGGACTTCGAGGCCGGATCGTCGCCGACCAGCAGCAGCACGCCGCCGCCCGGATTCGCGCCGTACATGTTGGCGTGGCGCAGCGCGTCGGTGGCGCGGTCCAGGCCCGGACCCTTGCCGTACCAGACGCCCACCACGCCGTCGTGGGTGAGCCGGTTGCCGTCGGGCAGCGAGCCCTGACTGCCCCACACCGCGGTCGCGGCCAGTTCCTCGTTCAGGCCCGGCACGAAGCGAATGTCGTGCTGCGCCAGCACATCCGGCATCCCGCCGAGCATCCGGTCCACCCCGCCGAGGGGTGAGCCCTGATAGCCGGAGACGAAGGTGCCCACGCGGCGGCCCGCGCGCAGATCGCGCACGTGCTGTTCCACCAGCTGGCGGGCGATGGCCTGGACACCGGTCAGGACGACGGTGCCGCCGCCGACGCGATAGCGGTCGGCGAGGTCGTACGGTGCCGGGATCAGGTCGCGATCGGCGAGCTCGGTCATCTGTTCCACCCGTCCGTTCGACGCCGCGGGGGCGTCTCCGTGGTTGTGCATTCGTTGCCGCCATACTGTCCCTGCGGGGCGGAATGAACAACAGATGGATCAGAAGTTGAGCAATGTGCTTAATTCGCCGACTGCGAACTGGGCAGCGGCTGGGCAGTGTGTGACCCTCGCCACGCGTTCGGGCTACGACTCCCGTTCGCCGAGCACCGCCTCGCGTCGCCAGCGCGCGCAGCGCTCGACGTAGCGGTCGAGGTGGTCGGCGGCGAAGACCTCGGGCAGCCAGTCGTTGCGGGTGATCTCCGCGGTCCACACGTAGGTCGGCACGGGTTCGGGGTGGCCGATCACCTCGATCGGCCGCAGGTCGTACTCGTCGTCCTCGAACGCGTCGATCTCCCGCCACTCGCGGTCGGTGAGCCCGCTCAGCACGAGGCCGCCCGCCATGCGCTCGGGCCGGGCGACCAGCCCCGGATAGAACCGGCCGGGCAGCGCGACCACCCACCAGCCGGGCGCCACCGCGATGTCGTGTTCGGGCATCCGGCCGATGAGTTCGTCCAGGACGGGGGCGAATTGGAGCGTGCCGTAGACGAACAGCCGATCGCCGACGTCCCGGAGCCTGCTCATGCGAACCATCCCGATAACCGAGGAGTTGCCGATTCGGGTGTGCGGGGTCTGGTCGGTCGCATGAGACCACTGTGCCGAATTCGTGCGGCCAGGCGGAAAACGCGGGCGCGTGACCTCACTCACGGTCATAGCGAAACGCAATGACCGCTCGGATGTCGGTGCTGATCGATTGCTGGACCGTCAGGGCGTGGGCCGCACGGCGGTCCCGGTCAGTTGGGCGAAGGCGTGCGGGTCGTGCGAGCAGAAGATGGTGATCTCGCCGCCGTGTTCGCGGTTCAACTCCACGAGCCGACGCTGGTTCTCCCGGTACGTCCCCGCCGAGATCGCGCTCAGTTCCAGCAGCCGCCACAGCCACGGGGTGCGCGGATTCACCGGATCGATCTCGCTGTCGAGGTAGAAGGCGTCCCCGGCGTGCAGCAGCCAGCCGTTGCCGTGGTCCACCGCCACCCCGACGTGGCCGCGGGTGTGGCCGGGCAGCGGGACCACGAGGATCTCCGGGGGCAGCCCGGGCAGGTCGCGCACGGCCCGGAAGCCGAACCACGGTTCGCCGCCCTCGAATTCGTTGACCATCCAGCGCGGGCCGTGCGACCACTCCGCCGCGCGGTAGCGGATGCGTTCGGACGTCGCGCGGCTCGCGGTCGCCGCGCGGAATTCGGGTCCGTGCACATGCACCACGGCCTGCGGGAAGTCCGACAGTCCCCCGGCGTGGTCGAAATCCAGGTGGGTGAGGATGATGTGCCGCACGTCGGCGGGGTCGTAGCCCAGCGCCTGGATCTGACGGATCGCGGTCTCGTGCTCGGCGGGTTTGGCGCCCACCACGAATCGGCTCGGACCCAGCAACTTCCCGGGATTGCGCACGCAATCGAGCCCGAAACCGGTGTCCACCAGCACCAGCCCGGCCCGGGTCTCGACCAGCAGGCAGTGCGCGATCGCGCCCATGGACATGCTGCCGCAATTGAGATGATGAATCCGCACGGCCCGAGCGTGTCAGACCCTCCCCGCAGGGTCAATCGCGCTGGTGCGGGCGCTGTTCGCGAATGATCTCGGCGAGCCGTTCGTAGTCCTCGACGCGGGCGGTCGAGCCGCGGAACACCAGGCCCAGGGTGCGGCCGGGCGCGGGCGCGGCGAACCGCGCGATATCCAATGTGCCCCGGGCGGTTTCGGCGGCCACGGCCATCTCCGGAATCAGCGAGACGCCCAGCCCGCCCGAGACGCACTGCACCACGGTCGCCAGCGACGCGGCGCGGGTGTCCCCCACGGGACCCGGGCGCACATCGCGGGCGCGGCACAGTTCGAGGGTCTGATCGCGCAGGCAGTGGCCCTCGTCGAGCAGCAGCAACGGCAGCAGATCCAATGCCTCGGGCGCGACGTCGGTGCGGCCCGCCAGTTCGTGCCCGCGCGGGGTGACCAGCACGAATTCCTCGGTGTAGAGCGGAATCTCGACCAGGCCGGAGGCCTCGGCGGGCAGGGCCAGCAGCGCCACGTCGAGCACGCCGGTGCGCAGGCCGTCGAGCAGCCGCGCGGTCTGGTCCTCGATCACGTGCGGCACCAATGCCGGTAGCCGCGAACGCAATTCGGGCAGCAGGCCGGGCAGCACGTACGGCGCGACGGTCGGGATGATGCCCAGGCGCAGGCTGCCGCCGAGGCCGTCCCCGGCCGCCGAGGCGACGAAACGGTCCGCGGCCTCGAGGGTCGCCATCGCTTGCGGCAGCAGCCTTTTGCCCGCCGCGGTCACCAGCACGCGGCGGGTGCTGCGCTCGATCAGTTGCAGTCCCAGTCCGTTTTCCAGTGATGCCAGGGCCTGCGATAGCGTTGGCTGGCTCACATTCAGCCGCGCGGCCGCGGTGCCGAAGTGGCGGTACTCCGCGATCGCCACGAACGCACGCAGCTGTGACAGGGTGGGCTGATAAGTCTGATCAGTCACGCCTATCAGTATAGTGCGACTGATCACCTTTACCTTTAACCCCAGGTTGGGGCAAGATCACCACGAACACTTCGCACGGCAATCCCGACAACGAAGAGGAGCAAGCATGGCACTGCTGACCATCGGCGACCAGTTCCCCGCCTACAACCTGACCGCGGTCATCGGCGGCGACCTGTCCAAGGTGAATGCTCAGCAGCCCGACGACTACTTCACCCGGGTCACGAGCGACGACCACGCGGGCAAGTGGCGGATCGTGTTCTTCTGGCCCAAGGACTTCACCTTCGTCTGCCCGACCGAGATCGCCGCGTTCGGCAAGCTGAACGAGGAGTTCGCCGACCGCGACGCGCAGGTGCTCGGGGTGTCGGTGGACAACGAGTTCGTGCACTTCCAGTGGCGGGCGCAGCACGAGGACCTCAAGACCCTGCCGTTCCCGATGCTGTCGGACCTCAAGCGCGAGCTGACCACCGCGACCGGCGTGCTGAACGCCGACGGTGTCGCCGACCGCGCGACCTTCATCGTCGACCCGAACAACGAGATCCAGTTCGTGTCCGTCACCGCCGGTTCGGTCGGCCGCAATGTCGACGAGGTGCTGCGCGTGCTGGACGCGTTGCAGTCCGACGAGCTGTGCGCGTGCAACTGGAAGAAGGGCGACCCGACCATTGACGCGGGTGAGCTCCTGAGCGCCAGCGTCTGATTTCCATCTCCCGGAGGATCGCTTGTCTGTAGAGAACCTGAAGAACTCGCTTCCCGAGTACGCCAAGGACCTCAAGCTGAATCTGTCGTCCATCGCGCGGTCGACCGTGCTGAACGAACAGCAGCTGTGGGGCACCCTGCTCGCGACCGCGGCGGCCACCCGCTCGGCCACCACGCTGCGCGAGATCGCCGAGGAGGCGGCCGACACGCTGTCGGCCGAGGCGTACAACGCCGCGCTCGGCGCGGCCTCGATCATGGGCATGAACAATGTGTTCTACCGGGGCCGGGCGTTCCTCGGCGGCCGCTACGACGACCTGCGGGCCGGGCTGCGCATGCAGATCATCGGCTCCCCGGGCGTCGACAAGGCCGATTTCGAGCTGTGGTCGTTCGCGGTGTCGTCGATCAACGGCTGCCAGCACTGCCTGGAGGCGCACGAGCACACCCTGCGCGAGGCGGGCGCCTCGCGTGAGGTGATCTTCGAGGCGCTGCGGGTGGCGGCCATCGTCGCCGGTGTCGGCCAGGCGGTGCAGAACACCGAGGCCCTCGCCTCGGCAAACGTCTGATTCGACCCGTTGAGCCCTGCCCCCGGAAACTTCCGGGCGGCAGGGCTCTTCGGCCTCGAGTAGGCTCGAGCACATGGGCGGAGTCGAGAGCGACAGTACGCAGATCGAGGTGGTGCGCGTCTTCACCGACGCGGCGGGCCGGTTCGGCAACCCGCTGGGCATCGCCCGCGCGGAGGATGTCGTGGGCGTGGATCACCAGGCGCTGGCGGCGCGGGCGGGGTACAGCGAGACGGTCGTGGTGGACCGGCCGAGCGGCGGGCGCACCCGGATGCGGATCTACACCCCCGCGACCGAACTGCCGTTCGCGGGGCATCCGTCGGTGGGCGCGGCCTGGTGGCTGGCGAGCGTCGGCGAGCCGGTGAAGGTGCTCGACGTGCCCGCCGGGCCGGTCGAGACCGAGGCGCTCGACACCGGGCTGACCTGGGTGCGCGCCCGCGCGGAGTGGACCCCGAACTTCGCCTTCGACCAGTTCGAGAACCTGGACGACCTGCTCACGCTGCGGCCGGAGGATTTCACCGAGGGGCAGCACTACGTGTGGACCTGGGTGGACGAGCAGCGCGGCGCGATCCGGTCGCGAATGTTCGCCCCCGCCATGGGGATTCGCGAGGACGAGGCGACCGGCGCGGCGGCGATCGCGCTCACGGCGCTGCTGCGGCGCGGGCTGATCATCACCCAGGGCGCGGGGTCGCAGCTGTTCACCGAATGGGATTCCGACGGCTGGGTGCGCCTGGGCGGGCGGGTGGCGCCCGATCATCCGGTGACGGTCTGAATCCTCACGCCAGCGCCGCGATCATCATGTAGGCGGTGCCCAGATCCATCACCAGGTGCGGAACGAGGGCGCTCGGACCCGCCGTGCCCGAGGGATGGATCAGGGTGTGCCACAGCGAGATTCGCGTGGGCAACAGCGTCAGCGCGGCGTCGGCCGCGAACAGGACCGCGAGCGCGATCAGCACCGGCCGATGGCCGCCGGACAGGTGCGCCGACATGGCGTAGAGCATGGCGGCCGCGGCCCCGAGATGATAGGCGATGGCCGGTCCGGTTCCGTTGCGGCGCTGGATGATCCGGTCCCCCAGCAGCAGCGCGTACACGACGACCATGGCGGTCAGCACGCCGCTGATCGCGTGGTGGCTCGCCGACACCGGGAAGATCAACATCACCCCCATCACCAGGCACATGAGCAGATGGGCGGCATCGGCCTCCCGATCCAGCGACCCCGCCGCGACCCGCCCCGCCACGATCGCCCCCGTCACCGCGAAGGCGAGCAGGACCCCCCACCGCAGCGCCCCGAACTCCAGCACGAACCCGCCCACAGCCGACCGCCTTTCGCCGCACTGCCCCTTCGCGCCCTGTCTCCATGCTCGCATCCCGCGCGCGTGCGGGCACGTTGTTTACGGTGTCGGTGTGCGAATAGTGGTGGAGGACGTGACCGCGGCCGACCTGATCGAGCTGCTCACCCGGCATCTGGCCGAGATGCGCGCCCACTCGCCGGAGGAGAGCGCGCACGCCCTGGATCCGGCCGGGCTGCGCGAACCGGGGGTGACGGTGTGGTCGCTGCGCGACGGCGACACGCTCGCCGGGTGCGGCGCGCTGCGGGAGATCGATCCGGAGCACGGCGAGATCAAGGCGATGCGCACGGCCGCGAGGTTCCGCGGCCGAGGGGTGGGGGCGACGATGCTCGGTCACCTCGTCGCCACGGCGCGCGAGCGCGGATACCGGCGGCTGAGCCTGGAAACCGGTGCGGGCGAATTCTTCTCGCCCGCTCGGCGGTTGTACGAGCGACACGGATTCCGGCCCTGCGCGCCCTTCGCCGAGTACGTGCCGGATCCGCACAGCGTGTTCCTGACGCTGGCGTTGTAGCGGTCAGCCGAGGGCGCGGGCGATTCCGGCGGCGAGGTCGGCCACCTGGTGTTCGGTGATGACGAACGACGGGGAGATCTGGAGGGCGCCCTGTCCGGCGGCGCGGCCCGAGATGCCTTGGGCGCGCAGGGCTTTCACCATGGCCGGGCCTTCGGCGGGGTCGGCGAGTTGGACGGCGGCGACCGCGCCGAGGCCGCTGCGGATCTCGGCCACGCGCGGGTGGTCGGCGAGCGGGGCGAGATGCTCGTGCAGCAGGGATTCGAGGTTCTTGCTGGCGTCGAGCAGGTGCTCGCGTTCGATGATGTCGAGATTGGCCATGGCCGCGGCGGCGGCGCCGGCATGACCGCCGTAGGTGTAGCCGTGACGGAACCAGACGCCGCCGGAGTGGAACGGTTCGGCCACGCGCGGGGCGGCGAAGACCGCGCCCATGGGCAGGTAGCCGGAGGTGAGGCCCTTGGCGGTGGTCATGAGGTCCGGTTCGAGGCCGAATCTGGTGGAGGCGAACCAGGATCCGCCGATGCGGCCGAACCCGGTGACGACCTCGTCGGCGACGAACAGGATGTCGTTGTCGCGGCACAGTCGCCGGACCTCGGCGAGGTAGCCCTCGGGCGGTAGGTAGATGCCGCCCGCGCCGATGATCGGCTCGCAGAAGAAGGCGGCGATGCGGTCCGCGCCGACCTCGTCGATAAGCGCCGCCAGGGCGTGGGCGTCGTTCCATTCGATCGTGCGGGCGTCGGGCACGAGTTCGCCGTAGCCCTCACGATTCACGGTGATGCCCGCGAGGGCGGTTCCGGCGACGTGCATGCCGTGGTAGGCGAGGCGGCGGCCGACCAGCAGCGTCTTGTCCGGCTTGCCCACCTCGTGCCAGTAGCGGCGGGCGAGTTTGGCGGCGGTGTCGACGGAATCGGAGCCGCCCGAGGTGAACATGATCTTGCTACCCGGGACGGGGGCCAGCTCCGAAAGCCGTTGCGCCAGTTCCTGAGTCACGGGGGCGGCGATATCACCGAAGTTGCTGTAGTGCGCCAGCGTCGACAACTGGGCGCCCACGGCGTCGGCGATCTCCCGCCGCCCGTGCCCGACATTGGTGAACCACAGCCCGGCGGTCGCGTCGAGATAGCGGTTGCCGTCCCGATCCCACACATAGGCGCCCTCACCCCGCGCGACCACGAACGCGCCGTCCCGCTCGACCGCGCCCATATCGGCGAATCCGTGCCACAACGCACCCACGTCCGCACTCCTCTCCCACGCGACCTCGATCGCGCCCAGACTACCCGCGCCGCGCGACACCGCTCTCGGCGCGCCGAGGTTCGCGCAGGTCACCGACCCAGGCCACCGCGGCCGCCAGCAATGCGAAGACCGCGGCGAGGATCACCAGCCCGATGAGCATGGACGGATACCCCTGCGTGCGTGGGTCCAGGAACGGATAGGGATACCAGTCGACGATCGGCCCCCGAATCAGGCTGTACGCCCCGTACACCGCCGGATAGATCAACCACGCCCCCACCAACCGCGCCGACACCCCGAGCCCCGCCGGAACCACCAGCCAATCGATCACCATCACGATCGGCTGCACCCGATGCAGCGTGTGATTGATCCACTGATCGGTCAGCGACACATCCACATTCGCGAGCAACACCGCGTACACCACCCCGGTGATGAGCAGATACAACGCCGCCGCTCCCCGCGCCACCTGCCACCGCCGCCCCCGCGGATCGATCACCCCACCCACGAGCAATACGACCGCCCCCAACACATTCGACTCGATGGTGAAGTAACTGAAGTAATTCCCCACCGAAAACCCCGCATTCCCCCCATCCCGAACCGGCAGCCACAACACAACAACAACCCCCAACACCCCGAACCCCACCCGAAGACCCCGAACCCACCACGGCGCCCCCACACCCGTCTCCATCCCCCGATCCTCCCACGCCCACCCTCCCCACCACCCCGAACACGCCCACCCTCGAGAGCACGAAACCCAGCCGCACCCCTTATTCGAATCCGCACCCCTTACATAGCCCCACAAGGGGTGCGGATCCGAATAAAGGGTGCGGCTGTGCTGCCGGGCCTGGGGAGCCCGGGCCCGGGGAGGGTGGGGTCAGGGGTGGCCGGGGAGGGGGCCGCCGCGGGGGTGGCGGAGGCGGTGGAGGGGTCGACGCACTGCGGTGCGGAGGGTCGCGGTGAGGGAGCGGAGCTCCTCTCGGGCCAGCGCGACTATGCCGAGCAGCAGTGAGACGACTCGCAGGGCACGGACCCACATCGGCGTTCCCGAACCAGCGGCCATGATTCGATGGTGACATATCGGGCGGCGGATGCGGAGCAAGATCAGCAAGGGCGTTGGGCCGCGTCGTCGGGGTTTCGCTAGGCTGGTCCATGCAATGACCAGGACCGCCGCCACCTCTCGCGCGCTGCGCAACCGCCTGGCCGATCTCACGATTCGCGACGAATTTCGCTTGCGCCGCCGTCTGGATCGGGCCCGCGGTGACCTCACCGACCTCGAGCACGAGATCGCGACCGCCGAGGACCGGGTCCGGGCGCGGCGCGCGGCCGTCCCGTCGATCCGGTATCCGGAGCAGCTTCCCGTCTCGGCGCGCCGCGACGATATCGCCGCCGCGATCGCCGCCCATCAGGTCGTCGTGATCGCCGGTGAGACGGGTTCGGGCAAGACCACCCAGATCCCGAAGATCTGCCTCGAACTGGGCCGCGGCATCCGCGGCACCATCGGCCACACCCAGCCGCGCCGGCTCGCCGCGCGCACGGTCGCCGAACGCATCGCCGAGGAGTTGGGCACCGAACTCGGCGATGTGGTCGGTTACACGGTCCGCTTCACCGATCAGGCATCCGAACGCACGCTGATCAAGCTCATGACCGACGGCATCCTGCTGGCCGAGATCCAGCGCGACCGCCTGTTACGCCGCTACGACACGATCATCATCGACGAGGCCCACGAACGCAGCCTCAATATCGACTTCCTGCTCGGCTATCTGAAGCAGCTGCTGCCCAAGCGACCCGACCTCAAGGTGGTCATCACCTCCGCGACCATCGATCCGGAGCTGTTCGCCCGTCACTTCGCCGACGAATCCGGTACGCCCGCACCGATCGTCGAGGTGTCGGGCCGGTCGTATCCGGTGGAGATCCGCTACCGGCCCCTGTCCCTGGAGTTGCCCGCCCCGGCCGGGGAGGGCGAGGACGACGAGGACGACGACCCGCGCGTGGTGGACCGCGACCCGGTCGACGCGATCGGCGACGCGGTCACCGAACTGCTCGCCGAGGGAGACGGCGATGTGCTGGTCTTCCTGTCCGGTGAGCGCGAGATCCGCGACGCCGCCGATGCCCTGCGCGATCTGAAACTGCCGCGCACCGAGATCCTCCCGCTGTACGCGCGGCTGTCCACGGCCGAACAGCATCGGGTCTTCCAGTCGCACACCGGCCGCCGCGTCGTGCTGGCCACCAATGTCGCCGAGACCTCGCTGACCGTGCCCGGCATCCGCTACGTGGTCGACCCGGGCACGGCCCGCATCTCCCGCTATTCGATGCGCACCAAGGTCCAGCGCCTGCCGATCGAACCGATCTCGCAGGCGTCGGCCCGCCAGCGCGCCGGGCGGTGCGGCCGCGTCGCCGACGGCATCTGCATCCGGCTCTACTCCGAGGACGACTTCGAGGCCCGCCCCGCCTTCACCGAACCGGAGATCCTGCGCACCAACCTGGCCGCGGTCATCCTCCAGATGACGGCCCTCGGCCTCGGCGATATCGAGAACTTCCCCTTCGTCGAGCCCCCGGACCGCCGCGCCATCCGCGACGGCATCGCGCTGCTGGAGGAACTGGGCGCGCTGGCCCGCAAGACGGCGGAAACCGATGCGGCGCGGCCGGATTCGAGGCGCGGGCGCGACGACCGAGAAGGGCCCGCGCCCGAGGACCGTGAGGCGAGCGAAACCGACCCGGAACCCCCACGGCCCCAACGCAACCCACGCCGCCGCGAGGACGCGACGGTCGGCGATCTCGTCCTGACCCCCGTCGGCCGGGAGATGGCGCAGATCCCCGTCGATCCGCGCATGGCGCGAATGTTGGTGGAGGCCAATCGGAACGGGTGCCTCCCGGAGGTGCTGGTGGTCGTCGCGGCACTCTCGATTCAGGACGTGCGCGAGCGACCGGCCGAATTCCAGCAGGCGGCGGACGCCAAGCACGCGCGGTTCACCGTCGAGGGTTCGGACTTCCTCGCCTACCTGCGGCTGTGGGACTATCTGCGCGCGCAGCGGAAGGCATTGTCGTCCAACCAGTTCCGGCGCATGTGCCGGGACGAGTTCCTGCACTATCTGCGCATCCGGGAATGGCAGGATCTGCACGGGCAGTTGCGCACGATCACCAAGGGGCTCGGCTGGTCGGCCGACGGGCAGGTCGCGGCGATGCCCGAGGACTCCGACGCCCTGCCGTGGGACGGCACGGCCATCCACCGGTCGCTGCTGGCGGGCATGCTGTCGCATATCGGCCTGCGCGAGGCCGAGACCCGCGAATTCCTCGGCGCGCGCAACGCCAAGTTCATGATCTTCCCGGGCTCGTCGCTGGCGAAGAAGCCGCCGCGCTGGGTGATGGCCGCCGAACTGGTGGAGACCTCGCGGCTGTGGGGCCGCATGGCCGCGCGGATCGAGCCGGAGTGGGCCGAGCAGCTGGCCGGGGATCTGGTCAAACGCACGTACTCCGAACCGCACTGGTCCTCGCGACGCGGCGCGGCCATGGCCTATGAGCGCGTCACGCTGTACGGCATCCCGCTGGTCACCCAGCGACGCGTCGACTTCGGCCGGATCGATCCGCAGCTGTCGCGGGAGCTGTTCCTCCGGCACGCGCTGGTGCAGGGCGAATGGCAGACGCGGCACGAGTTCTTCCACCGCAATCGGGAACTGATCGACGACGTCGCCGATCTGGAGAACCGGGCGCGCCGCCGCGACATCCTCGTCGACGATCAGGTGCTGTTCGAGTTCTACGATCAGCGCGTCCCCGCCGACGTGGTGTCGGTGCGGCACTTCGACAGCTGGTGGCGCAAGGCGCAACGCAAGGATCCGGGGCTGCTGGACTTCTCCACGGCCACGGTGGTGAATTCCGATGCGGCCGTGCTGGATCCGACCGCCTTCCCCGACCGCTGGCGTCAGGGCGAACTCGACTTCCCGCTCACCTACCAGTTCGAACCGGGCCAGGCCGACGACGGCGTGACCGTGCACATCCCGATCGCCCAGCTCGCCCACGTCCGCGCCGTCGGCTTCGACTGGCTGGTCCCCGGGATGCGCGAGGAGCTCGCCGCCGCGCTGATCAAGACGCTGCCGAAACAGTTGCGCCGCACCGTGGTTCCCGCGCCGGACTTCGCCCGCGCCGCGCTGGGACGACTCACCCCGCGCGCCGAACCGCTGCGGGTCGGGCTCGCCCGCGAACTGTCCCGGCTGGGTTCGGTCACCATCCGCACCGAGGATCTCGACCCGGCCGCGCTCCCCGACCACCTGCGCATGACATTCGCGGCGACCGCGCCCGACGGCACCATCGTCGACCGCGACAAGAGCCTCGCCGCGCTGAAAAACCGCCTGTCGGACCAGGTTTCGAAGTCGGTGGCGCGGGCGACCCGCGCCGCCGAGCGCGCCCCGGCCACGGTGTGGACCTCCGAATCGCTGGGCACGCTCGAACCGACCGTGCGCCGCCAGGTCGGCGGGCAGACCATCACCGGCTATCCGGCGCTGGTCCCCGAGTCCGGCGGCGTCGCGGTGCGGGTGCTGTCCTCGCCCGCCGAACAGGCCGCCGCCATGCGCGCCGGGACCCGGGCCCTGGTGCTCAACGAGCTGCCCGCCTCCCCGCGCGCCGCGACGGCGGGCCTGTCCCCGGCCGACCGGCTCGCGCTCACCCAGAACCCGTACGGATCCCTCGAGGCGCTGGTCGAGGACTGCCGGGCCTGCGCCGCGGACGAATTGATCGCGACCCAGGGCGGCCCGGTGCGCAGCCCCGAGGAGTTCCGCGCCCTCATCGACCGCATCCGCCCGCGCTTCGGCGAGACCGTCGCCCGGATCGTGCGGCTGGTGGTGCCGGTGCTGGCCGAGGCCCACCGCGTGCGAACGGCGTTGTCGGACACCACCGATCGCGAGGCCGCCGAGGACGTCACCCAGCAGCTCGACGAGCTGGTGTTCCCCGGCTTCATCGCCGAATTCGGCAGCGCCCGCCTGCGCGAACTCCCCCGCTACCTGCACGCCGCGACGGTCCGCCTCCAGGCCCTCCCCTCGTCGGCGACCCGCGATCACCAGGCCATGCTCGAACTGGATCGCGTCCACGCCGCCTACCAACGCCTGCTCGACTCGCTACCGCCGTCGCGCCGCGCGGCCCGCGATGTCACCGAGATCTGGTGGATGATCGAGGAATTGCGGGTCGGCCTGTTCGCCCAGCAGCTCGGCACGCCGTATCCGGTGTCCGCCAAGCGAATCGAGAAGGCCATCGCGGCGGTGCGCGCGGCACCGGTGAAACGCGCCCCGCGCTGAGTCCCACCCCATCCGCCGAGAACCCTTGTGGGACAAGGCGATCCGATCGGGGGAACTCAGTCCGCGGTCGCGCTGACCGTGCGGTCCGCGCGCTTGCGGCGCAGGTCGGCGATCTCGCGTTCGAAGTCCTCGGCGGAGGTGAAGGAGCGGTAGACCGAGGCGAAGCGGAGGTAGGCGACCTCGTCCAGGTCGCGCAGCGGGCCGAGGATGGCCAGGCCCACCTCGTGGCTGGGAACCTCGGGCGAACCCTTGGCGCGGACCGCGTCCTCGACCTGCTGGGCCAGCAGGTTCAGGGCGTCGTCGTCGACCTCGCGGCCCTGGCAGGCGCGACGGACGCCGCGAATGACCTTCTCGCGACTGAACGGTTCGGTGACACCGCTGCGTTTGACCACCGACAGAATGGCGGTCTCCACGGTCGTGAACCGACGTCCGCACTGCGGGCAGGCGCGGCGGCGCCTGATGGCAGTACCTTCCTCGGCCTCACGTGAGTCGACCACCCGCGAATCCGGGTGACGACAGTACGGGCAATGCATCCGAAACCCTTCGGCGAGCGGGTGTACAGGGCTTATACGGCCTTAACACTGTCGAGGATACTCGGCGGCGACGAATTATCGCGGGCAGCCCGCCGACACGCACTGAAACGTGTTCTAATTTTTCCCATGAGCGAGACGGTGAACGGGTGGGTCGATCCCGCGTTCCGTGCGGTGCGTGAGGTGTTCGCGGCCGATTTCGCCGACGGGCGCGATCTCGGGGCGAGCGTCGCGGTGTTCGTGAACGGTCGCGCGGTCGTGGATCTGTGGGGCGGGGTCGCGGACGAACGCACCGGCCGGGTGTGGGAACGGGATACGCCCGCGGTCACGTTCTCCTGCACCAAGGCGGTGACCGCGACGGCGGCGCTGCGGGTGGCGGCCGAATCCGGTTCGGACTGGGACGAACCGGTGACCTCGTGGTGGCCGGAGTTCGGTGTGGCGGACAAGGATTCGATCACCCTCGCCGACCTGTTGACGCACCGGGCGGGTCTGCCCGCGTTCGACCGTCCCGTGAGCGCGGCGGAGGCCGCGGATCCGGCGGCCATGGCGGCCCGGCTGGCCGCCCAGCGTCCGGTGTGGGAGCCCGGCAGCGAACACGGCTATCACGGGCTCACCTTCGGCTGGCTGGTCGGCGAATTCGTCCGGCGCCGAACGGGTTCCACGGTCGGCGACTACACCCGCCGCCACCTCGGCGCGGACCTGTGGATCGGGCCGCCCCCGGACATCGCCGAGCGGACCGCCCGCCTGGCCTCCCCTCCCCCGGATCAACAGGCGTGGACCGATCCCGGTCCGATCGCCCCGGAGACCGTCGCGGCCATGGCCCGCGCCTTCCGGGATCCCGACTCCCTCGTCCTGCGCGCCACCACCAATCCCGTTGCCTCCTACAACAAATCGGAGGTGCTGACCGGGGGCTGGCCCGCCACCGGCCTCGTCACCACCGCGCGCGCCCTGGCCCGCTTCTACCGCGACCTCGTCGACGGCACCCTGCTACCCCCTACCGTCCTCGCCGAGGCCACTCGGGAACGCGTCCGCGGCCGCGACGCGGTCCTGCTGCTCGAGAGCGCCTTCGCCCTCGGCTACATGCTCCCCTGCGAGAACCTCATCCTCCCGGCTCCCGCCCGCTCCACCGCCTTCGGCCATCCGGGCGCGGGCGGCTCGATCGGGTTGGGCGACAGGGAGAATCGCGTGGCCCTCGCCTTCACCCCGAACCTGCGCCGCGACTGGCTCGCGGGCGACCGCCGCGCCCACGACCTCGTCGCCGCCACCTACGCCGCGTTGTGAGCGGGCACCGAAGTGGTTGCTCGACAATCGAAAATCCGGTGGGGCGGATAGGCTCGTCGCGGGTGGTCGTCCTTCGTTAAGGAGTCGGTGGTGGCGTTCAGCATTGTGATGACCGGGGCGAGCCGGGGGATCGGACGGGTCGCGGCCGAGCGGATCCTGGAACGGGCGGCGGACGCGCATCTGGTGGTGGCGGGACGGGAGTCCACCACCGCGAAGGTGGCGGCCGAACTGAGCGCCGGCGGGCGGGCGGTGTCGCACGTCGCGGTGGATCTCGGATCGATGGCCAGCGTCCGGGAGGCGGCCGCCGAGATCGGCCGGCGGCTCGACGGCGGGGAGCTGCCGCCGTTGCGGGGGTTCGTGGGGAACGCGGGCATTCAGCACACGGACGCGCTGACCGAGAGCGCGGACGGGTTCGAGGCGACGTTCGCGGTGAATGTGCTTGCGAATCATCTGTTTCTGCGGTTGCTCGAGGGGCGGCTCACCGCGCCCGCGCGGGTGGTGATCACCGTGAGCGATACGCATTTCGGGGACTTCCGGCACAATCTCGGCATGGTTCCGGCGCCGGTGTGGCAGGCGCCCGAGGCGCTGGCGCGCACCGGGGCCTTTCCGAAACCGAACAGCACGGCCGCGGGGCGCACCGCGTATTCGACGAGCAAGCTGGCGGCGATCTACCTCGTGCACGAATACGCGCGGCGACTGCCGGAGGGGATCGAGGTGATCGCCTACAACCCGGGTTTCGTGCCCGGCACCGATCTGGCCCGCAACGCGGATGCCGTGTCGCGCTTCGCGATGCGCCGACTCCTGCCCGCCATGACCGTCACGCCGCTGGCCACCGATCTCGCCTCCGCCGGGCGCAATCTCGGTGACGTGGTGACGGGAGCGATCGCCGCGCCGAGCGGATCGTATGTCGATCGCGATCATGTGGCGCCCTCCTCGCAGGAGTCCTACGATCCGGCGCGCGAGGCCGAATTGTGGGATGTGGCCGAACGATTGACCGCGGTGGAGAGCCTGGACCGCTGACCGGTCACGCGCGCTGCTCCCGCCGCAGCTCGGGGGTGCCGCGCAGGACCTGGAAGTTGGCCTGCGCCACCACCACCGGAATGCGCCGCGCCGCTTGCAGATGCGGCACCCGCGCGGATTCGGGCAGGTCGTCCCACGGGAGCGGGACCGCGTCGTCGAGGTCGTGGCGTTCGGACAGGTTCGCGAAGCGGGCGGCGATCTTGTCCGCCATCCAATGGTCGTATTCGAGGCGGGCCAGCTGCCGTACCTCGTCGTCGTCGAGGTCGACGCCGGACTCGGGTTCGAACGCGGGCACCATGAAACAGCCGATGCTCGCCAGGTTCTCGCCGATGCGGCGGGCCTGGAGGCGGCAGCTCTCCTGTTCCCGTTCGGGCAGTTCCGCCCAGGGCCGCAGCACGTGCGCGTCGGGCGGGGCGACGCCGGTGACCATGGCCTCGTGCACGCGGGCCTGATGCGCCACCCGCTCGCTGTTGTCGTGCACCGCCTGCGCGAGTCGCTCGGTCACCTGCTCGGTGATGTATTCGGCGAGACTACCGATGACGCGGTCCTGGGCGACGAGCCGCTGTTTCATCCGGCGGCACTCGTGCAGGATGGCCTGCGCGTCGAGGAAGGTCTGCTCGGAGCGGCGGTCGCCGGTGCGGCCCAGCACGTCCTGGCCGACCATGATCACGATCATGAACAGCAGCTGGGCCAGCGTCGACACGAAAGTCATGAACAGGAACGGATATTCGTCGAAGCGCTGCACCCCGATCGTGGCCAGCACGGTCCAGGCGACCTGCGTCCCGGCGGCGACGTAGAAGGCCCAGACGCTGCCGAGGCGCGTGGTGAGCCAGGCCGCGAGCCGGTCGTTGAAGGTGACCGCCTGATCGCCCGCGCGCGGCGGATGCCGCACGTGATGCTGTTCGATCCACGGATGCGGGGTCGACTCGAGCAGACTCAGGCCCCGGCTGAGCACCCGATCGTGGCGGTCCAGATGCGCCTGGAGATCGGCCACCTGCTGGAAGATCATCTCGGTGTTCTCGTAGGTCTGCACCGAGCGCCGGTCCGCCGCCGCGCTCAGCACCCGCTGACCGACCAGGATGATCAGGCACAGCATCAGCTGGGCGACATTGTTCAAGAACAGCAGGAACGGAAACGGATAGGGGTCGACCCGATGCAACGGACCCCACAGCACCGCGAGCGCCACATAGGCACTGAAGACGAGCAGCACCACGTAGACCGCGACCATCGATCCCACCCACCGGGTCACCGTCGCCGCCACGGTGTCGTTCAACCCGATCCGCTCATCGGCCATCAGCACCGGAGAATGCTGATCCTCGCTCGCGCCACTCGCACTGCTCAATTGTCGATCCCTCACCCGCAGTTCCGTGACGCCCCACTGTAGCTCGGGCGCTGTCGGGCCCAGTGGGCTCGTCGATCGCCTCAGGGTCGAGGATCGAAATACGTTGCCAGACGGGCGCACAACGCGGACAGCCCACGCTCGTCGACGCGCGGGCCCGCCGCCCAGGTGTCCACGTCGAACCAGTGCGTCTGCGGCGGTGTGCCTTTCGGGCGGGCGAAGACGTGTTGATGGAAATGCGCCACCGTGCGGCCGGTGATCGCCGAGAACACGTACTCGGGCGCGAGTTCGCCGCGCAACGCCGCGGCCGCGCGCCGCGCCGCCCAGCCCGCCGCGGCCGCCTCCTCATCGGACAGGTCCGCCAAAGTCGGTGCGTGCCGCCTGGATTCGACGAACAGGTATCCCGGCACCGGACTGCCCTCGGTGAGCGGGCGGTGGGTGACCACCACCAGGTCGTCGGCGAAGATCACCGGGCCCACCAGCCGCCCCAGACCACGATGCTTGTCACAGATCGGACATGCGTCCCCCATGGGCGTCCACGGTAGCGCCCGGCGGGTCAGCGCGGCGGGGCGGGGACGATGAGGGTGCGGCCGGTGGTCACCTCGGCGCCGCGGAGGCCGTTGAGGTCCACGATCTTTCGGACCGTGTCGCGGACGGGCGCGTCGGGGGCCACGCGCTCGGCTATCTCGGAGAGGGATTCGCCCTCCTGTACCTGGACGACCGTGGTGGGGCCGGGAGTGTCGGCGGGGGAACGGAGTTGGGCCACGCCGACGAGGGCGGCCACCACGACGGCGGTGAGGAGTGCGGTCACCGCGAGGGTCGCGAAGCCCACGCGGGCGCGTTCGACGCGCCGCATGGGGTGGTGGCCCCGGTCGTACGCGCCCGCGCCGGCGCGCACGCGGAGTCGCTCGTAGCGCACCGGGGCGCTCACCGGGCGGGGCCGTCGCGGGCGGCGGGTGTCGAGGCCGCCGCGGGCGGGCAGGCGGTGGGCGCGCGGCGCGGAGTCGAGGCCGAGATCGCCGTCGGCGGGGGCGAATTCGCTGATCGGGGTGCGCATCGGACAGACCTCCAGGAGGGAGTGGGCGGGACTGTGTGTGGTGAGCCGAGGACCGCGTGTTCGATCGTATGTTCGAAGAACTGGTGTTCGATTTCTACCACGGCCCCCCGACAAAGTCACGGCTTTGCGCGACATGCGTCGAACAGATGTTTGAAACCTGGTCGCGAGCGGACTACTGTCGAGACACGAAATCCGGTGAGACCGAAGAACAGCACCCCGCGGGCCCGCCCCGCGCGGCGCGAGGAGGACCGAGTACCCCGATGAACGGAGGACGGCGACCGTGAGCGAACGAACGGTGGACGGACACGACGACACGGCCGACCCGGTCGCCGACGCCGACGGCACCGAAACATCCGGCGCCGGAGGGGATCTCACGGTCCGCCAGCGCAAGGTGCTGGAGGTCATCCGCACCTCGGTGAGCGAGCGGGGCTACCCGCCCAGCATCCGCGAGATCGGCGACGCGGTGGGGCTCACCTCCACCTCCTCGGTGGCGCATCAGCTGCGCGCGCTCGAGCGCAAGGGCTATCTGCGCCGCGACCCCAACCGCCCGCGCGCGGTCGACGTGCGCGGCCTGGACGAGACCGCGGTGCGCGCGGTCGCGCCGGTGCCGAGCCTGGCGGCGGTCGACACCGAGACGAGCGAGCAGCCCCTGCCGACCTACGTGCCGGTGCTGGGCCGGATCGCCGCCGGTGGTCCGATCCTGGCCGAGCAGGCCGTGGAGGACGTGTTCCCGCTGCCGCGCGAATTGGTCGGCGAGGGTTCGCTGTTCCTGCTCAAGGTCGTGGGTCAGTCGATGGTCGACGCGGCCATCTGCGACGGCGACTGGGTGGTCGTGCGGCAGCAGAACGTGGCCGACAACGGCGACATCGTGGCGGCCATGATCGACGGCGAGGCGACGGTGAAGACGTTCAAGCGCACCGATCAGGAGGTGTGGCTGTTGCCGCACAACCCGTTGTTCGAACCGATCCCGGGCAACGACGCGCAGATCCTCGGCAAGGTCGTCACGGTCATCCGCAAGATCTGACCGGCCGGTCGCGGCCGGCCGCACGGCGGGCCGCGGCACCGCGCCCGTGCCCGCCGACAGCGTTGGCGCACAACGTCATTGGTGAAGGCCGACGCCGGAAATCACCGGTCTGCGCGATGCACGGGACCGTGCGCCTCCTCGCAATGGGTGTCCGCGTTGCCGCCGAGCTCGATCAGCTCCGGCTGGGCGTGGTCCACCTGGAGGGTGGCGTGTTCGATGTGGTGTTCGTCGGCGAGCCAGTGGGCGAGGTTCTCGCGCACCGCGTGGCAGTCCCGGCCCGGAGCCACCAACACGTGCGCCGACAGCGCGGGCGAACCGGAGGTGATCTCCCAGACGTGCAGGTCGTGCACCTCGACCACGCCGTCGAGCGCGACCATGCCGCGGCCGATGTCGGTGGGATCCAGATCGGCGGGGGCGGCCTCGAGGAAGATGCGGCTCGACGCGCGGACCAGGCCCACGCCCGCCCGCACCATGAGCACGACCACGACCAGGGTCGCGAGGGCGTCGGCCCGCTGGAAGCCGGTGAGCAGGATGACCACCCCGGCGACCGCGGTCGCGAGGAACGCGAACAGGTCGTTGAGGATGTGCTGATACGCGCCCTCGACATTGAGGCTGGTCCGGTTGGCGCGCGAGATCATCCACGTCGCACCGATATTCACCACGACCCCGACGAGCGCGGTGGTCAGCACCAGACCGCCCGTGACCTCCGGCGGATGGATGAGACGGCGGATCGCCTCGTACCCGAGCCACACCGCGAGCAGCAGCAGGGTGAGCCCGTTGGCCTGGGCCGAGAGGATCTCCACGCGCTTCCAGCCGAAGGTCATCCGGCCGCTGGCCGGGCGGGCCGCCAGCCGGATGGCCCACAGCGCGAGCGCGATCGAGGCGGCGTCGGTCAGCATGTGCGCGGCGTCGGAGAGCAGCGCCAGCGAACCCGCCACGATGCCGACGGTCACCTCCCCGAGCAGGAACGCCACGATGAGCCCCAGGGCACCGGCGAGCCAGCGCCGATCGCTGTCCGGCGTGGCGTGCGCGTGCTGGTGCGCATGGTCGTGTCCCGCACCCATTCGGTGGTCCTCCTCGATTCGTCCGAACTGCTGGAGATCATATGCATACATCGCTATGTGTGCAAGGTGACGGTCCGGTTCGATCGCGCCGATTCTGTTATCGGAATGTCCGCCCCGGACTCGCGCAAGCCCCCGGAATTCGTGCTCGACGCGGATTGTTTTGCCTTTCCCCAATGTCGTCGGAAACGCCGAAATAGCGATGGATTGCCTCCGGGCGGCAGCGTTGCGGTACGGTATACACAATCCCAGTTGGTCCGTGTCTTTGCGAAGGGGACTCGCCGATGGCCAAGAAGGTCACTGTCACACTTGTCGATGATTACGACGGGAAGTCCAAAGCGGATGAGACCGTACAGTTCTCCATCGACGGTGTCGCGTACGAAATCGATCTGTCCACGTTGAATGCGGGTAAGCTGCGGGGCGCGCTCGAGCCCTGGACCGATAAGGCCCGCAAGGTCGGCCGCTTGAAGTCGAGCAACACCGCCCGGCCCAAGACCGCGGCCGATCGCGAGCAGACCACCGCGATCCGTGAATGGGCCAAGAAACACGGCTACAATGTGTCCGCCCGGGGTCGTATTTCCTCCGAGGTGGTCGCGGCGTATCACAAAGCCAACAAGTAATAGCGGAGTTCCGATCGGGCTCGCCCGGCACAACCGGTAGCGTCGGCGGAATCGCCGGAAACACAGGCGAATTCGACCGCGGATGTGCGG
This sequence comes from Nocardia sp. NPDC004068, assembly GCF_042874315.1. NCBI lineage: Bacteria > Bacillati > Actinomycetota > Actinomycetes > Mycobacteriales > Nocardiaceae > Nocardia > Nocardia sp. NPDC004068. The sequence goes on along the minus strand of NZ_JBIAMW010000001.1, from coordinate 529,873 downwards.
GCCGGGCCCGCCCCCCGAGGCCGCTGGCGCACGGACGACAATCGATCCGTTCGGAAGCATGCCGTCGGGAAACACGGCCGCCGGCGCGGTAACCTGGTGCTCTGGTTCGGCGCCGTGCCGTTCCCGCGAGTCGCTGATGCAGGTCGGATCCGGGCGGGGGTGGGTTTGCGTGACAGGTGAAAGCGAGGTGACGGCGCTCGCGCAGCGCTGGCGGATCGCCGTCGCCGACATCGGTTTCGTGCCGATGTCCATGCGCGAACTCGACCGGTTGCTGGCTCGACTGGTCGAGCGGATCATCGCCGCCGCCACCACCGAACCCTTCGATCCGGCCGACGCGGCCGAGGTCGGCGCCGCACTGGTCCGCGCCAATCTCACCGACCCCCGGGTGCTCACCCGTTCCGCCGTCGCGCTCACCCCGCTCACCGAAATCGTTGCGCCGCACGGCGATCGGATGGTCGCCGTCTTCGGCGAGCTGTCCCGCGGTTACACCGAGACCCTGCTGTCCGCGCGCGCCCACGACCAGGAGATGTTGCACACCGCGATGGCCGAGGCGCGGCACGCCGCCGAGGTCCGCTTCCGGGTCATGTTCGACAACGCCGCGGTGGCCATCGGCATCGGCGACACCGCCGGCCGGGTGGTCGACGTCAATCCCGCGCTCTCGGCGATGCTCGGGCTGCCGGGGCGGCGACTGCGCGGACGGCCGGTGGCCGAATTGGTCCATCCCGACGACCGCGACCACATGCGGGAGCGGGTCTACGGCGAGTTGCTGGCCAGCGGCTCGGGCACCATCCGGCTGGAGTTGCGCTACCTGCTGCCCGACGGCGGCAGCGGCTGGGCCGCGTGGGCGATCACCCTCGTCCCGGCCTCCGGCGGGCGCGCGGCCTACCTGCTCGTGGTCGGCGAGGACACCACCCAGCGCCGGGCCCTCCAGGCCGAACTGCACCGGCAGGCCCGCCACGATCCGCTGACCGGACTGCCCAATCGCCGCCAGCTCGTCGACGCGTTGTCGCGGATCATCGCCGAGGCCCGCACCGGCGACCGTGTCGGCCTCGGCTTCATCGACCTCGACGGATTCAAGACGATCAACGACACCTACGGCCACGGCGTGGGCGACCGCCTGCTGACCGCGGTGGCCGAGCGGCTGGCCGCGCACGCCCGCGGGGCCATGCTGGCCCGGATCGGCGGGGACGAATTCGTCGTGCTGTTCGCGCCGCCGTGCGATTCGGTGCGGATGGCGCACATCGTGGAGACGATGCTCAACGCGCTGTCCGATCCGATCGGTGTCGACGACCATCTGCTGCGCGTCACCGCGTGTATCGGCGCGGTCGTCACCCCCGTCGCCAACGCCGACGCCGAGCGATTGCTGGACGCCGCCGACGCCGGGCTCTACCGCGCCAAGGCGGCCGGGCCCAATCGCTGGGTATTGCACGGCGTCGATGTCACCGCCGGCGCGTTTCCCGGTTCGACTTGACGCGGAAACCAAGTCCCGCAAGGGTTTACGGTATCGGCGGGAGACGCCGATTTCGACTTGTACGATTGTCGGGAAGGGAGGGAGGTGCGAGTGTCGGAGTCCAGGCGTACCCCACACGGCGTCGACCCCACGCAGCCGAACTCGGCGCGAATCTACGATTATCTGTTGGGCGGTAAGGACAACTACGAAGCCGACCGCGCGGTCGCGCAACGCATGCTCGCGATCGCCCCGGATACCCGGACGCTGGCCTGGTTCAGCCGCCAATTCCTGTTGCGCGCCACGCAAATCGCCGCCGAGGCGGGAATTCGGCAGTTCCTCGACCTCGGCGCGGGAATTCCGACCGAACCCACCGTGCACGATGTGGCGCAGAAGATCGATCCCGAGGCGCGGGTGGTATCCATCGACTTCGATCCGGTCGTCTTCGCGCACGCCAACGCGCTCCTCGGCAGCGCCGACGGGGTGACCGCCATGCTCGCCGACGCGCGCGACCCGGACGACATCATCGAACGGGTGCGCCGCGACGGGCTCATCGATTTCGCCGAACCCGTCGGCATTCTGATGGTCGGAGTTCTGCACTTCATCATGGACGACGAACGCCCCGCCGACATCATCGCCCGTTTCCGCGAGGTGATCGCGCCCGGCAGCTATTTCGCGTTCACGCACGGATCCGACGAGACCGATGGGCGCTTCCAGGCGCAATCGACGAAGGACGTCAAGGACAGTCCCTCCCAGGTGCAGTACCGTTCCACCGCCGAGGTGCGAGACATGATGCGCGGCTTCGAGATTCTCGACCCCGGAATCGTGCCGTTGCAGGAGTTCCTCGGCGGCGACCTGCCCGCGACCCGGCTGGTCCTGCTCGGCGGCATCTGCCGCAAGCCGTAGTTCAGGGCGCGTCGGCCACCCGCGCGGCCCGGGTGACCATGGCCTCGGCGATCGCGCGCGGCCGACGTCCCAGCCCGCACGCGCTCGCCACCCCGTCGACTCGGCGGCCCAGCGCCCGCTCCACGACGCGCAGGGTGTCGACCTGCTGTTCGTCGGTGACCTCGTCGTGGATCAGGCCCGCGTAGAAGGCGGTTCCGGGACCCAGCGCCAGATCCCGCAGCGGCCGATAGAAACCGGGGTCGGTCGAGGGCGGAATATCGCCCGCCGCCAGGGGGCCGTGCACGAATTCCAGGGTGCGGCCCGAAGGCCAATGGCGGGCAACCGAATTCGCCAGCGTCACCAACGGCCGGGCGGCGCGCGGGGCGGCGCGGGCCTTGTTGTGCATGCTCCCGAGGCATAAATGCACGCCGATCCGGGTGCCCTCCGGCGCCGCCGCGGCAAGCGCAGCGATCTTCCGGCCGAGGCCCAGCGCGAGGTCGGTGAGCCGGTGCAGCGGATGGGTCTTGGCGAGCAGCAGCAATTCGGCGGTTGCCTCCAATTGGAACACCACGTCGTCACCCGCCAGGTCGCGCACGGCACGGATCTCGCGGGCGGTGGCGTCGGCGAAGGCCCGCCGGTGGCGGCGCACCCCGTCCGGGCCCATGGCGATGAATGCCAGGGTGAAGTCGGTGGGCATACCGATCTGGAGTCGCAGGTCGGGGTGCCCGCTCACCTCGCGCAGTTTGTGGAAGATCGGCAGGGCCTCGCGCGCCTCCCGCAGATAGCCCAGATCCATTGCGTCCCCGGTCAATCGGGTTCCGCGCGGCACCCGGTACAGGGTCCGGCTGCGGCTGGACTCCCAGTCGCCGGGCGAGCTCACCTCCAGAACCCCTTGCGCCCGAAGATCTTCGATGATGGGCTGGATGTAGAACTCGAAGCGCCGCACCTCACCCGTGGGCAGGGTGCGCAGGCGCGCACCCGCCCCGTCCAGCATCACCCGCATCGCGTCGTCGATGCTCTCCGCGGGGAAGCTCCCGACGAAATGCACCGCACGCGTGCCCGAATCATCCGCGTTGGAAGGCAACCGTCCAGCACTCCCGTTCTCGCCCTTGGTGTCCAGAGGACAACTCTAGTCCGATTTGTACCACCGCAAACCTCACGAAAACGCAACATTGCGCGACGAAAGGCGCGTCGCTGTCTTGCGTGTCGCCCGCCACGGGTTATAGCCTGCGTGACTGATGGCCGAATATGGATGTCGGACAGGCGGTTTTCGGATCTCACCCAAGGGAGCGCATCGCGTGCGAACCTCGGTTCGGACATTCGCGGCGGTTCTGGTCGCGGCCCTGCTCTGTCTCGCACCGGGGGTCGCCGGTGCGGATGACATGTCATCGCAAGAGGATTGCCGATCCTTCCCCTTCCCCGTGCCCGAGGGACAGCTCGCGGCCACCCTCTGCCTGCCGTCCGGCGGCGCGGCGGACACGGTGCTGGTGCTGATGTCCGGCTCGAACTACAACGGCACCTACTGGGACTTCCAATACGCCCCGGAGACATACAATTTCCGCCGCGCGATGAACCGGGCGGGCCTGGCCACGATCGTGGTCGACCGGCTCGGCAACGGGAACAGCACCCAGCCCCCGGCCCTGTCGCTCACCGCGACCGCGACCGCGCAGGCGTTGCACGCGATCGTGGGGTCGTTGCGCGCCGGGCTGGCGGGCGCGCCGCCGTTCGCGAAGGTGATCACCGTCGGGCATTCGCTGAGTTCGGGCACCTCGGTCATGGAGGCGTCGGCCAACCACGACGTGGACGGGGTGATCCTCACCGGCTACTCGCACGCGCTGAACATCCCCGAGACCATCGGCGTGATCTCGACCTATCAGCGGGCGGTCGACGATCCCCAGTTCGCCGGGCGCACAACCGATCCCGGCTATCTGGTCTCGCGGCCGGGCACGCGGATACACGACTTCTACGATCCGGCCGATGTGGATCCGGCGGTGCTCGCCCAGGACGAGCAGACCAAGGAGCAGTTCTCGCTCAGCGAGTATCCGGACGGTCTGACCTCCACCCTGCCCGGTATGTCGAGTTTCATCACCGCGCCGGTCCTCCTCGTCAACGGCAGCCGGGACCGCCTGTCCTGCGGACCGAACTACTCGGTCTGCGCGGATTCGGCGACCCTGCGCGCGCAGGAGGCACCGTACTTCTCCCCCGCCGCGAGGTTGCAGGCGTTCGTGCTGCCCGGCAGCGGCCACGCGGTGAACCTCGCCCGCAACACCCAGGACTATCAGAACGCGGTGATCGATTGGGTTCGCTCGACCATCGGGTCCTGAGGCCGGTCCGGACGAGTTAAGGTGACCGGGAAAGGTCCCGAGGAGAAGGAGTCGCCCGTGGCTCGCGAATCGCTCGAGGAGGACTCGGGGCTGGCCTACCTGGGTCGGCTCTCCCGGTGGCAGACCATGTTGCAGCAGCTGAGCGCCGACGATCCGACCTACAAGGACATCGTCGCGCAGAAGATGATCGCCGCCGCCGAGGCCCTCAACCGCGGCATCGATGAGCGCACCGTGCGGGTCCTCGGCCGTTACACCGAGAGCGAGATGGTCGAGATCCGCGGCGCCGCGGAGGAATTCCGGATCGACGACGCCGAGGTCGACCTCGAGGCCGCGGTCCTCGATCCGGACGAACTCGCCGCCGAGGACGACGACCGGCCGAGCAGCGGACGACCGCCGCTGCGTTCGGTCTGACGGCCGGACCCGCGGCACGGATCCGGCCGCCGCGGCGCTCACGCGATGAGCAACCTACCGAGGAAATCGGATACGGCGCCCATCAGATCCTGAATGAAATGCGGAATCATCGGTGCATCCCTTCCTTCCGGCAACCTGTGCTACGAACAGCGGTCCGGCCGTTCCGGACTGTGATTCGGCGCCGCGCCCGAGTCCGGATGGGCGGGTGCCCGGTTTGCGCGGATCGGTTTGTGAAAGTGCACGAATCGGGCCGCGAAGGAACTACCGAACTGTCACCATCGTTGGGCAATTCCACCGCCGGACGGTCTCGGGACGGTTACGTTGATACGGCAGCGCAGTAAACGGGGGGCGGCGGATACACGGGGGTCGAAGGAAGGCGTCGAGATGTCTGTTGCCACCCCGGACCGGCCGGGCCTGACGGTATCGGGACGCCCGATGTCGTCCGCGCTGAAGGATGTGTGGGCGCTGTCGCGGCAGATGGTCGGCCACTTCGTCGAGAACGTCGCGCCCTGCGGCACCCTGCCCGGCGAGGCCATCTACGGCGACGTCACGACGATCACCCGGATCTGCCTCGAGCTGGCCGTGAGCATGCTCGACGGCAAGGACATCCCGGAGAAGACCGAGCGGCTGTCCGAGGCCGCCGCGCAGTGGGCGCGCGAGGGCGTGCCGATCGACACCATCCACCACGCCATCCACGAGGGTTTCAAGATCGGTTTCGATCTCGTGGTCAGCAATGCCGCCAACCGGCATCGCGCGGCGGGCTCGAGCGATCACGACACCATGCTCACCTTCAGCCTGGCCGACTACGAAAGTCTGCTCGGCGGAGCCAAACTCGTGGTGGAGATGCTCGACACCATGACCTCCGCGGTCTCGATGGCCTACGTCCGCGAACTGCGCGCGGTGGTCAGCGAGCACCACACCGCCGTGCACACCCTGACCTCGGCGCTGCTGGGCGGGCATCCGACCTCCACCATGGCCCGCGAGTGCGGGATCGAGATCGCCGAGCGCTATCGGGTGCTCGCGCTGGCGGTGCCGCCGCATCCGGAGGAGGGCAACCCGATGCTGGACGCGAAGGTGGTGGCGCGCCGCAAACTGCGCCGGGTGCAGGCCGAATTGGCCACGGCCTGTGGCGATTCCGCGCTGTCGCTGCTCAGCGTCGACGGCGGGACGCTGCTCATTCCGGCCGACCACATCGGCGACGAGGAACTCGACGAGCTGATCGGCCGGATCTCGCGGGCCGCGCGGGTGCCGATCACCGCGACCGTGGTCACCGCCGACACCGAGGCGATCCCGACCGCCGCGGACCAGGCCCACGAACTGCTCGACATGGTGGGCCGCCTGCAATCGGTGCCCGGCCTGTACCGCTTCGACGATCTCGCGCTGGAGTATCAGCTCACCCGTCCCGGACCCGGGCGGGAGTATCTCGGGTCGCTGCTCGATCCGCTCGACGCCCACCCGGAGCTGCTCGAGACGCTGCAAACCCATATCGCGCACAATCTCAACCGGCAGCGCACGGCCCGGCTGCTGCACGTGCACACCAACACCGTCGACTACCGGCTCAAGCGCATCGGCCAGCTCACCGGATTCGACCCGACCCAGGCCAGCGGCCTGTGGTACCTGCGGTCCGCGCTCGTCGCGCGGACCTATCGCGGCTGATTCAGCGCGTGCGCCCGGAGTCGGGCCGGATCCGTCCGGCCTCGACCAGGGTCTGGTACGCCGCCCGTTTGCGCGGGCACTCCTCCCGCAGGCACCCGCGATGCCGTTGCATCGTCAGATGTGCCTCGTTCACCGACAACGGTTCCTCCGGTGCCTCGTGCGGCCAGCCGAGCGGCCAGACCGAGGCGTGAAATCCGGTCACGACACCCTCCCCGACGCGCGTCAGTCGTCATCCAGTCCGGCCGATAGGTAGGCGACGGCCGCTAACCAGCGGGTGCAGGAGAAGGCGTGCTCGGAGTACAGGATCCGGCGCGCGAGCGAATCCGTGAGCGGCACGTCGGCCCCGCCACAGCTCTCCGCATCGCCGAAATGGCAAGGCGCGGTACACATTCGCGTGGTAGTCGGCATATCGACTCCCCTCCCACCAGACGCCGCGAAGGTCCCCGCCCGACCCGCCGCACATCTGAACTTGTGATACTCTGGACGTGATACATGTTAGCGTGATTATCACGCAAGCGAAAGAGGTTGGGGCAGAAGGGGGTTGAGGCGCATCGGCCACCCGGCCGCCCGCCGCTCATCATGGCTACGCGACTGCGCACCGCCCGAAAACTGCTGCTGGGCCGCGAGATCGAACATATGATCAGCACCGCGGGCGTCAGTCAGAGCGAGGCCGCGAAGATCATCGAGACCAGTCAGAGCCGGATCGCGATGCTGGTCAACGGCGCCAGCTCGATCACGGTCGGCGATCTGGAGCGGCTGGCCACCCAGCTCGGCTTCACCGATCCGGGCTATCTCGAGACCCTCGAGGAGTTGCGCCGCGACAATCACAAGCGCGGCTTCTGGAACACCGGTCACCGCCGCGCGTATCTCGAGGATCTGCGGCTGCTGGTCGACCTCGAGGCGTACGCCAGCCTGCTGCGGGTCACCGAGGCCGAGATCATGCCGGGCCTGTTGCAGTGCGAGTCCTATATCCGCGCCCTGCACGAGACCGGGCACGCGGACGCGGATTCCGATGAGGCCGTGGCGGATTCGGTGCGCGCCCGGCTGGCCCGCCAGGAGATCCTGACCAAGCCCGCGCCGCCGCAGTTCCGCGCGATCCTGTCCGAATCGTGCCTGCGCCGCGAGTACGGCGGCCGCACGGTCATGCTCGACCAACTCCAGCATCTGATCACGGTGTCACGGCGCAGCAACATCCTGATCCAGGTGCTGCCGTTCACCGTGACCACCGAGGGCGCGGGCATGGAGGACCGGTTCACCCTGGTCCGGGTCCCCTCGCCGGGCGCGGCGGGCGATCTGGACATGGCGATCGTGGAGAGCCAGGGCGACATTCGCTACATCGACGACAAGCCCGCCGTCGCCGCCCGCGAGACGGTGTGGTCGCGGCTGTCGGCGGCGGCCCTGAGCGCGGACGATTCGCGCACCTTCATCGAGCACGTGGCCCGCTCGTTCCGTCGCAAGACGTTCACCACCGGGTGAGCGACCCGGTGACGCAGGGATGAAAAGGGGCAAGGGCAATGAGCGACCAGGAATTCCGGTCACGCGCGATCGACGCCGGGCGTCCCTCGGCGGCCCGGATGTATCACTACTACCTGTCGGGTGAGGCGGTCTTCGAGGTCGACAAGGCATTCGGCGAGAAGATCTTCCGGACCTTCCCCTACGCCGACGTCTGGGCCCGCCATAATCGCGGCTTCCTCCAGCGGGCCACGAGATTCATGGTGGCGCAAGGGATTCGGCAGTTCCTCGACATCGGCTCCGGGCTGCCGACGGTCGGCAACACGCACGAGGTGGCCCGGGAGACGGCCCCGGAGAGCCGGGTGGTCTACGTGGACAACGATCTCGAGGCCGTCACCCGCGCCCAGGACCTGCTCGAGGGGCAGCACGCCCTGGACACCACCGCGGTGGTCGAGGCCGATCTGCGCTGCCCGGACCTGATCCTCGAGCACGCCGAGACCCGCCGCCTGCTCGACTTCGACGCCCCGATCGGGCTCCTGCTGGTGAGCGTGTGGCCGTTCGTGCCCGACAGCGATCGGCCCTACGAACTGATGGCGCAGTTGCGCGACCGGCTGCCCGCGGGAAGCTATGTGGCGATGAGCCACGCGTCGCTGAGCGAGGCGTCGGCGGAGGTCAAGGACCGGATACTGGCGCTCACGGAACTGTACAAACAGACGTCCGATCCGGCCATCAGTCGTTCTCGCGACGAATTCGCAGCGTTCTTCGACGGTTTCGAGCTCGTCGAGCCCGGCCTGGTGCACGCGCCCGATTGGCGGCCCACCGAACCGGTGGATTCCCAGGATCCGGCACGGCCGTGTAATTTCGCCGCCGTCGGCTACAAGCCATAGGCGACGCGCAGGCGCGTGGGCGTCCGTCCCCGCGCGCCTGGAGCTTTACTCCGTAGAAAGGCAACACCAATGACGCTGCTACCGACCTTCACCGCGGGCGAATTCCACAAGGCACGCGCCAGCTCGCCCAACCAGAACTGCGTCCGCGTCGCGCGCAAGCAGGGCTGGACCGCGGTTTGGGACGACAAGCGCGCCACCGATCGCATCACTCCCGCCACCGAGCTGCCGCTCGGCGAGTTGCTGCTGTTCACCGACGAGCAGTTCGACGCCTATCAGGCCGGGGTGCGGGAGGGTCGTGCCCCGGCCTGCCCGCTGACGGTCACCCGCCGCGCCGACGGGATGTACGTGTTCCGTGCCGCCACAACGCAACCCACGCCCGGTGTGGAACTGGTCTTCGACCAGGACGAACTCGACGCCTTCCACGACGGGGTGCGCAACCGCGAATTCGACGAACTGCCAACTCCGTTGTCGGTCAACAACTTTAAGCCCTCGACAGGCCCGCTGGTGAGCATTCGGTGAATCTCACGTAGCGCGGCGCCGATCCTTCGTACGCGACCACAAGCCCGTCGCCGGGTCCGGCACGCCACGCCGACGGGACGCCGATGAGCGGCATGCGACGTTTGCGTGATAAAGAGATGTCGTGCCGCATCCACTCGCTGTTCATCCGACGGTCGACGATTCGTGCCACCCATCGCGGGTGATCGCGCCGCGATGGTGACCGATACCGCGACGATCGCGGCCGCCGCCGGCGCGCGGACCGGCGGCTACCGCCGCGATCTGGACGGCTTGCGCGGCATCGCGATCGGCCTCGTCGTGGTCTTCCACGTCTGGGTCGGGCGGGTGTCGGGCGGCGTCGACGTCTTCCTCGTGTTGTCCGGGTTCTTCTTCACCGGATCCCTGCTGCGCCGCGCCGAGACGATCTCGGTCCCCGCCACCCTGCGACGGCTGGCGCGGCGGCTGCTGCCCGCGCTGGTGGTCGTGCTGGCGGCGGTGGTCGGCGCGACCGTGCTGCTGCGGCCGGTGACGCAGTGGTCGGAGCTGGCGCGGCAGACGCTGGCATCGCTGCTGTACTACCAGAATTGGCAGTTGGCGCTGACCTGGACGGACTATCTGGCGGCGGATCCGTCGGTGAGCCCGCTCCAGCACCTGTGGTCGATGGCGGTGCAGGGGCAGTTCTATGTCGCGGCGCTGCTGACGCTGGCGGCGATCGCGCTGCTGTGCCGAATCCTGCGGCAGCCCAGCGCGATCCGGCCGCTGCTCGGCGCGGTGATCGTCGCCGGGGCGGCGACGTCGTTCGGCTATGCGGCGCACGGTGTTTCGGTGCATCAGGGCTGGAACTACTACGACAGTGCCGCGCGCGCATGGGAATTGCTGGCCGGGGCCGGGCTGGCGCTCGTCGCGCCGTATCTGTCGCCGCCGCGCCTGACGCGGGCGGTGCTGGCCGCGGCCGGACTCGCCGGAGTGCTGTTGTGCGGGGTGATCTTCGACGGGGTGCACGTGTTCCCCGGTCCGGCGGCGCTGCTGCCGGTGGGCGCGGCCCTGGCACTGATCGTGTCCGGGGCGAATACGGAACCGGAGCGGATGCCGGTCCCCAATCGGTTGCTGTCGGCCGCCGCGCCGGTCCTGCTGGGCGAGGTGGCCTACGCGCTGTACCTGTGGCACTGGCCGCTGCTGGTGCTCGTGCTGGCCGAGACGGGCGCGCCGCGGGCCGGGCTCACCACCGGACTCGGAGTGTGCGCGGCCTCGCTCGCGCTGGCGTACCTCACCCATCGACTCGTCGAACAACCGTTGCGCGACACCGTCATCCGGCGCGCGGCGGTGTGCTACCGCCGCGCGGTCGGCGTGCTGGTGACCGCCACCGGGATGGCGCTGGTGACCGCGGTGGTGGCCTGGCACGTCGTGTTGCAGGCCAATCCCCCACGGCCCACGCAGAATCTGAACCCGTCGTCCTATCCCGGCGCGCTCGCGCTGACCGAGGGCCTGCCCACCCCACCGGCGCCCATGCGACCCACGGTCTACGACGCTCCCGCGGAACTCCCCGCGCCCACCCGCGACGGCTGCATCGCCGACTGGAACACCCGCGCCGTGATCACCTGCGTCTACGGTGACACCACCGCCGCCCGCACCCTCGCCGTCGTCGGCAATTCCCATGCCGAACACTGGATGCCCGCGCTACAGACCCTGGCCGAACGCCACGGCTTCCGCCTGCTGGTCCACCTGAAGATGGGTTGCCCGCTCACCCTCGCCGAGGAGGTCAGCTACAAGGGCGAACCCAACCCCGACTGCCGCGACTGGTCCCGCGAGGTGATCGACCTGCTCGCCGCCGAACGCCCAGACTGGGTCTTCACCACCGCGACCCGACCGGCCGACGCGGGCGGCGACGAAACCCCCAACGACTACCTCGACGTGTGGTCGGCCCTGTCCGAACGCGGCCTCGACGTCCTCGCCATCCGCGACACACCGTGGTTGCGCCGCAACGGGGTTCGCTACCGCGCCATCGACTGCCTGGCCGACGGCGGCACCGCCACCGGCTGCGGTATGCGTCGCTCCGACGCGCTGGCCCCGGTCGACCCGGCGGCGGCCCCGGCCGCGGCGTTTCCCAATGTGTTTCCCCTCGATCTCACGGACGCGTTCTGCGACAACGATGTTTGTCCGGTGGTGGTGGGGAATGTGCTGGTGTATCACGACGAACATCATCTGACGGCGAGTTACGCGCGGTCGGTGGCGCCGGAACTGGAGCGGCGGTTGGGGCCGATCCTGCGGTGGTGGTGAGTATTTCATCTTGGCGAACCGGGTGACCGGCGCGCGTAGGGCGGGCACACTTTAGAGGTGACCTCCGGCGAAGCGCCGGACACGGGGGCGAGGTGAGCCATGCGGATTCGGCCACGACAGCAACTGCTCGATCTCTGGCGGGCTGTGCTGGATTACAGTTACGTCGGCGGCGAATGGCATTGGGGCGGCCGCGACGGCAGCAATTCCATCAGCGACGCGGAACAGCTGCTGTGCCTGCTGTATCCGGCGACCGAGATCGACGCGTTCGCGCTCGACCGGCCCGACGACATCGCCACCGACGTCGAACAGGCGTTGGCCCCCTTCGGAGAACGCACCCGCATCGGCGGTATGCTGGTCGGCCTGCTCGAGGACTACGTGGCCCGCTACACCGAGGCCGACGGGGAGCCGGATTTCGGCGCGCACGGGTACCTGCGGGCCGATGACGACGCGGTGCTCACCGATCGACAGTACGACATCGAGATCGTCGACGCCTACTCGATGTCGTTGAGCCTGTGCATTTCCGCGCTGCGCTTCCTGCGCGGGTTCCGGCGGTTCGTCTCCGGTGAGGTTCGCCGTGAGGCCAAGCAGCTCGAACCTCGCATCGACGCGGTGGAGGAAGGCATCCGGGTCCGGCTCACCGCCGCCATGACGGGGTTGGTGCGCAGCTTCGTGATCCATACCCCGGACCCGAAATCGGATGCGGGCCAGAACATCCTGGGCATGATCAACCAGAGTGACGCCGCCGACGAGGAACTCACCGCCGCGCTGTCGAGACGGTTGGAGCGGCTGCGGGTGCAGGCGGCCAACGAAGTTCAGCTGGGCAAGACCGCCGAGGCGGATGTGGCCGACGATCTGCGGTTGTTCGAATGCGGTTGGAGCTGGGGCATATTCGATCGCGCCGAACCGATCGAGAACGTCGGCAATCATGTGGGCGACGCCCTCGGTCATGCCGCCTCCCGCCCCTATCTGTACTTCACAACGGTCGCGCTCGACGGCATCAGAGATCTGTCCTCGCAACGCATTCGAGAACTCGACCTGCTCGACGAGACGCAGCGGACGCTGGCCGACGCGTTGCAGCTGCGGCTGGAACTGACCGAGCGGTACTGGTCGACCATCGCGCGCTTCGGCACGGGCCGGTGGCCGCTGGAGGACATTCCGTGGCGCACCTCCGACGGGGACGAATCCGAGTACTTCAGTCTCGCGGTGGCGGCCATGTTGATTCAGGATCTGGTCGTGCGGGAGAGCACCGACGATCTGGCGCGAACGGTCGCGGTCTTCGATCAGCTGGCGCGTCGGGCGCGGGTGATCAGCCGGTTGACCGGTCAGGACGCCGCGGCGCGCCTGCATCACCCGGGCGTGCGGATCCGGCTGGCCGGGAGTGAGGCAATCACGGGTGGACCCCGAATCATCTGGTACGTACCGGATTTCGTCACCATGATGCTCAAGCGCACCATCCAGGCCGCGCAGTTGCGCACCACGGTCGCCACCCGCGATCAGCTCATGGCGCTGGCGGAATCGGCGATGGAACATCTCGACAAGCGCATGCTGCGGCACGGTCCGGCGGCGGGGCTGTGGGACGATACCAGCGGCGTGCTGGGCGAGGCGGGCTTCGCGCGCGAACTGCCGTCCTGGTTCATGACCGAGCGGGTGATGGAATGCCTGGTGCTCGCCTACGCGAGTTTCCGGGAACCGCCGCTGGCGCCGCAGACCATGATGCAGCGCGCGGTCGAATTGCTCAGTGAGGCAGAGCATCTGCACAATCAGGAACGACTGCTGATCAGCGACGACTACCTGTCGCCGAAGTGGACCGCGCTCAACCGGATCGCGCAGTCGCTCGATCGGGCCCGCTCGCAGTTGTCGGAACGGCCGGGCACCGCCTTCAGCCTCGCCACCCGCGCCCTCACCGATCTGGACGAGCTGGCGTACGCGCGGCAGGACGCCCGACGCGGGAGGTCGATCTAGTGCTGATCTTCTCCACCTCCGACAAGGGCGGCACCGGGCGCTCGGTGACCAGCTGCAATATCGCCTACCGCCTGTGCCTGGCCGGGCTGAACGTCGCCTATGTCGACTTCGACTTCGGATCACCCACCGCCGGAGCGCTTTTCGAGATCAGCGCCGTGGAGCGCGGTGTACCGGGCAATCGCGGGGTGCACTCGTACCTGCTCGGCGAGAGCGGCACCGCGCACCGCGTGGACGTCGGATCGGCGACCGACCGCCCGCAGCTGCGCCGGATCGGTCCGCGCGCGGGCAGATTGGTGCTGGTGCCCGGGGACGAGGGCGGGGCCGAATTCCTGACCTGCGACAACGCCGTGGTGACCCGGTGCGCGGAACTGCTGGTCGGGTTGGAACAGGAATTCAAGGTGGTGATCGTCGATCTCAGCGCGGGCCGGTCGGTGGCCCTGGAGATCGCGTTGAAGACCACGGCCATGCCGCAGTTGCGGCACCGTGTCGCCCGCTGGCTGATCTTCCATCGATGGACCCGCCAGCACATCCTGGCCGCCGCGGGTCTGGTGCACGGCGCGCACGGACTGCTCGACACCGGCGTGGCCGCCGGACACGACAAGGACGCCCTGCTGGACTCGCTGCGCTACGTGCGCACCGCGGTGGCCGAGACCGGCGCGGAACCCGCCGGGCGGGCGGAGGCCGACGCCGCGAACCGTCTCGCGCTGCAGGCCCCGCAAGACACCTGGATCCGCGAACAGGACGCCATCCTGAAACGTCTGGCGTCGGCCAATCACCTCGGCACGATCACGGTACTCGGGGTGACCCCCATCGAACCGGTGCTGCAGTGGCGAGAGCAGATCGTGCTCGACTTCGACGTGAACAACAAGATCGCCAACGAGGCCACCGCGCGCGCCTACGCCGAACTCGCCCGGCGCCTCACCGACAACGCCACCTGGGAAAGGCTGTGATGCGGGATTCGCAGACCTACGCCGAGGCGACCGAGCAGCCGTGGATCGCGGCGGTGCCGATGTCGCACCTGTCGATCGAGGTGGGGCATTTCTCGCTCAACGACATCGTGGACGACGCCGAACACGTGGAGGCGGAGTTCCGGCGCATCGGCCCGTTGATCACCGCGTTCGTCGAGTCCGCCCGCATCCGGTTCGGCCCCGGCGCGCGGGTCAGCACCTGCTATCTGCTCGACGACTACTTCCAACCCGCGACCGACGCCGCCGAGGCGCTCACCGAACTGCTGGCCGCGGCGGAGCGGGCCGGGCTCGGAATCGACTATCTGGCACGGGAATCCGGCTGCTGCCGGAGTTCGGCCTTCGCCGACGGGGTGCCCGTGGGGGAACCGATCCCGGTGGCGGACATGGTGGCCGCGCGCATCGTGGCCGAACCCGCCCCGCCCGATACCGGCAGTCGGCCGCCCACGGCGGAGTCGGGGTGGTTGTGCAACGGCCGCCGGTCCTCGGAGGGCGAATCGGCGCAGGCCATGCGCAACCGGACGTTCCGGCCGCCGGAGGAATTCGGCTGCCGGGAGCATTCGATCTTCCTCGATGTGCAGTTGTGGAGCGTCCGCACGACCGAGGACGGAACGGTGATTCGCTGGTCGTGCCCGTTCCTGGCGGCCGTGTGGCAGCTGTTGCGGCTGGGCATGTTGCGGTTCCACGGCGCGCCCGTGGTGGATCCGTACCAGTGGCGGTCCGGTGACCCGTGGCCGAAACGATGGCACGATGTGCCGCCGGTCGTGCAACTCAATCCGGCCGCGGAGCCCTTCGCGGCCTACCAGACGTTGTCGATGCTGCCCAAGCGCTACCTCGGGATCGAGCACGCGGTACGGGTGATCCTCGACCATCTGGATCTCGACGACGATGTGATCGCCCAGATCGTCAGCTGCGGGGCGGCGGAGGCAGTCCCGATCACGGTGTCCCACAAGGTATCCGAGCGGCTGTCCCACCTGTTACTGGACGGATCCTAGCCCATGGTATCCACCGCGCCCCTGGTCGTGCTCGGCGAGGTGCGCACCTGCCTGCTGCCGACGGCGGGCGCGCTCACCCGTGACGAGGCCAGGGAGTTGTTGACGCTGATGCCCGGCCGGGAGGTGCGCTGGCGGGAAAGACCGGGCACGCTGGCGATTTCGCCTACGGTCGCCGTCGGCGTGGACTGCGACCTGCCGATGGGTGAGGACGCGGCGCGGATCGTCGGCACGGTCGCCACCCGCGTGGTGCTGGTGGGCGGTCGGGTGTTGCAGTCCTCGGCCCGGACCCGCGTGGTGCGCGCGGGCGAACGCCGTCGCCAGACCTGGTCGCACTACATCAGCCAGAAGGGTGTGACGGAGGTGATCAGCCGCCTGCCCGAGCGCGCCACCGCCGAAATCCTCTTGGCCGAAGGCTATCTCGTCGGCGGCGATCGACCGGAAGTGCTGGACATGGCGTCGATCAGCGAGCGGCTGCTGGGCCGGGTCCGGGCCGACGAGCGGCTGGACCAGTCGCCGCCGATCCACGCGGGCGGCACCCGGCTGCGCTGGATCGCGCGCGTCCGCGGTCAGGTCGGCCCGACGGTGCAACTGCGTTTGGACGACGACACCACCCGAACCGTGCGGCTGATCCTGCGTGAGGAGTCGGATCTCGATGCGGCGCAACGCTTCTGCGAGGATCTCGCGGCCCACGACTGGCTGCTGACCATCATGGCCGCGGCGTTCGAGGAGGCCGATCGGTTCGGCGGGGCCAGCCGGGAGCGCCTCGACATCCTCGGGCCGCTGCTCCAGCACGTCACCGGGCTGTGGATGCCCGGCGCGCATACGCCCCAGTCGATGCGCGCACTGTGGAAGGAGTTGCAGACCGAACCCGGCTTCTCCCGGCAATGGACGACATTGACCGACCGATTGCGCGACAACGTATCGGTGGCGATGCTGGACACGTTGCGGCACAAGGCGTTCGACACAGACTGGTGATCACAGCCGGAACCATTTGCGGACGAGTAGGGCGAAGAAGACCGACATGGAGACCACCCCGGCCCAGGGTTCGATCGCGTAGAGCCAGCGGGACGCGCGGGGCAGGTTCTCGATGTCGCCGAAGCCCGGGGGGTTCAGGAAGCTGGTGACGGAGATGAACAGGGCCTGGGTATGAGACCCGTTGCCGGACAGGGCGAAACCGAAGGTGATGAACAGTATCAGTTGGACGGCGACCCAGCCGAGCAGCCAGAACGGACGGTAGCCGTAGCCGCACGAGATGTACGACAGACGCCCCGTCCAGCGTCGCCAGCCCGGCGGGTGCGAGCGCGTGCGCGCCTTCGCGAGTTCCAGCCCGCAGCGATCCTCCGCGTCGACGTCCTCGCCGAGCCGGTACAGGGCGGCCGCGCGGCGGAAGGCGAGCGCGGCGTGCGCCGGTAGGGCGAATCTCGTCAGCTGTCCGCCGAGACGCTCGTACACCTCGGCCAGCAGGGTGTGCTGAATCGCGCTCAGCCGCACCGGTCCCCGGAACTCGACCTCGGCGGCCAGCAGGGCCATGAACACGGAACTCGGTACCCGCCAACCCTCTTCGTCCCGCAGCGGCCGACGCGCGGCCGCGTACAGATGCTCGAAGACCAGACCACCCGCCTCGCGGCGCGTGCTCGGGGGATCGTAGTCCGCCAGGATCTCCTCCACGCGAGTGGTGAAGGCGTCCACCAGATCTCGTTCGGGGTCGGCGGCGCGGTCGACCTCGGCGGCGTGAGCGGAGGCGCGACGGGCGATGCGCGTGGAGGCCGACGAGACGAAGGGGGAGATGTCGGCCATGGCGGGGCTGCGGTGTCGAGATCAGGGGCGGCCGAGCGGCAATTCGTACAGATAGCGCGGTTCGCCCTCGCCGAAATAGCTCTCGTCCTCTTTCGTCCGGATGAATCCGGCCGCCTCGAACAATCTGACCGCGGTCTCGTTGTCCGGCCGTACCGTGAGGTATTCGACCTCGGCGCCGAGCCGTCGGCTGCGATCCAGCGCCTCCTCGAGCAAAGCCTTCGCGTAGCCTCTGTGCCGGAACTCGGGGGACATCGCGAATGTGAACAGCAGTGCGCGACGGTCCTTTTCGAGGCTCAACGCGTATCCGATGATGGTGCCGTTCAACTCGCAGACGACCCACGCCGAGCCGTGCAGGTCGAAGAGTTGTCGCAACATGAGATAGCGGTAGGGCTCGTCGAAGACCTCGTGCTCGATCCGCGCGATCGCGGGCAGGTCGCCGAACGCGGCCTGCCGATACGTCGGCGGGTTCTCGAAGCAGTCTCGCCGACGTGCCGACCGCAGCACCTGTGTGATCTCCATCTGCTCCCTTGCCGAAGGATATGAGCCGGCTACTTCCCACCCTAGACCGGGTGGCAACCGCGTCAGTGTAGACACCCGATCGCCGCTCAGTCCGGTCGCCGGCGCTTTCGGTGCGAGGTGTCGCACAAAGGAAAACGCTTCGACCGCTTGCACTGGCACAACGCGACGACGAAACGATCGGAGGTGACGACCGTTCCGTCCTCGGTGACCAGTTCGACCGGCCCCTCGATCAGAGCGGGCCCGTCCTTGGTCAGTACGATCCGGCGGGGCTCACGGTTGGGTTCGATCGGCACGAATCACCACCAATTCCTCGTGACGCTGACCGGGCTCGATGAGACCGGCGCATTCCAGCCAGGACGCGCGCTCGTGCATGACCGGCCCGAAAGGGACTGTGGCGCGAGCCACTTCGGCCGCCTTGAGGCCGCCCGCGCGCAGCAGACCCAAGGTCAGGCCGGTGTCGCAGACGCCCGAGTGGACGATCAGCGCCACCCCGCGATGGTTCAGCAGTCGCGGCATCATCAAGCAGAGTCGATCCAGCACGATGCGGCCGTCCGCGCCCGCGTCCCAAGCCCTTTCGGGACCGGAGTCCGGTAATCCGTAGGGAGACGGGACGTACGGCGGGTTCGCGAGGACCATATCGAACCCCGGTTCCGTGACCACCTCGGTGAAGTCGCCGCGGCGCACCTCGATCGGGGCCCGGTGCAGGAGGCTGTTGAGGTGGGCGGCGACGGCGGCTCGGCGGGAGACGTCGACGGCCACCACCCGCCCGGCCCCCGCCTTCGCGGCCGCGATGGCCACCGCGCCCGAACCGGTGCAGACCTCCAGAACCGTGCCGTCGCGGGGGACGGGTGCGGTGGTCATGGCCCGAATCAACAGCTCGGTGTCGTCCTGTGGCCGGTAAACCCCCGGTGGGCGAAAGATGATCACACCGCCCGGATAACCCGAATGCCGGAAGTTATCCGTCGTGATTCAGGCCAGGGGCTAGGAGGGAACTCTTGCCGGAGCGCCAGCTGTCGTGCAGCACATGCTGTTCGATGCGGGTCTCGAGCAGGTTGGTGACCTGGATGCCGAGGACGACGGATTCGGTGAGGTCGGGTTCGCGGGTGAGCAGGTCGGCGATGACGTCGCGGCGCATGATCTGTTCGTGGACGGCGTCGGCCTCGATGTGCTCGGTGTAGAACGACACGCACGCCGGGTCGGCGTCGAGCCGGGTCAGGGCCTCGGCCATGCGGCGCGACGCGGGCGAGGAGGTGATCTCGACCGTGGCGAAGTGGCCGACGAGCGCGCCGCGCCAGCGCCGGTGCAGGCCGAACAGCGACATCATGTTGACCAGGGCCAGCATGGGCGCGGGGACGACGTCGAGGTAGTGCAGGTAGTCCGAGTTCAGTCCGGCGCCGTCGAGCAGATCCGCGAACAGCCGCGCGTGCACGCGGTCGCCGCGCCCGCCGCCGTACTCGTCGAATTCGACGGCGACGAGGGCGGCCTTGGCCTGGCCGCGCAGGCGCGGGATCGCCCACGCGTAGGGGTCGGCCTCCTTGAGGTGGTAGATCGAGCGGTGCGCGAAGTACTCGCGCATGTGCCACCACTCGCCCTCGTCGCGCAGGAACGCGCCGACGCCGGTGGCCTCGATCGGCTCGACGAGCAGTTGCCCCAGTTCGGCCTCGAGGTCGGCGCCGCCCGCGACGTCCGCGCGCAGGGCGTCGAGGAAGCGCCGCTCGAGCCGGGCGCGCCAGGTCAGCAGCCGCGGATCCCACTCCAGATCGGGATCGACGCCGGTGAATCCCTGGTAGTGCAGTTCGTAGCAGGTGTGCAGGGCCAGGTGCAGATCCTCGCCGTACGGATCCGCCTGGGCCACAGGCACATCCACATGGTCGGTGGCGCCGCGGAGCAGGTCCGTCACCGCCTCGGACAGTTCGCCGCGCGGGGTGGGCAGCGCCAGTGTCACCGGTGCGACGTCGACCGTCATCCGAAATCCTCCATCCGATACGCGGGCAGCGGTCACCCACTTCGATCGGGAGGTACCCGTTCGGTTGCGGTCGAATCGCTGGGGGCGGTGCCCGATCGTCACGATGCGGGGGGCAGGGACGCGCGGCGGGCGGGTTCAGGGGGGAAGACAAGCGGCCCGCGAACCGCGCGCAACGGTTAACGTGAGTTCGGCGCACACGGATTCACCTGTGCGACCCGCGCTTTGGCGGGGACTTCAGGAGGAATTGTGCGATCGAATACACGGGGTTCGCGGGTTGTGACGGCGGTCGCCGCCTCGGCGGTGCTGGGGATGACCGCACTGCTCGTCACCGGATGCAACGACGACGATGTGAAGGGTAAGGCGGCGTCATCGTCGCTGTCGGCGCCGAGCAGCGTCGCGGGCGCGCCCGCCAGCGGCTCGCCGAGCGCGGGGCAGCCGGTGCGGACGATCGGCAAGACGGGGTGGTTCGAGGGCTTCGACATCACGGTGAACAAGGCGACCGTCACCGATCAGCTGGGCGGGGCGCGGCTGGTCATCGACATCACCTACAAGAACACCGGCACCGAGAACAAGACCGTGGACAACGGTTTCCTCCAGGTCGGGGACCGGACCGACAGCGGCGCCATCTTCGATACGCCGACCGTGCCCGGGAAGGGCACGGCCACCGGGACGGTGACCACCTCGCTGAAGTCCGGGGCGAACGTGGATCAGGTACTGGATTCGATCACCGTGGTGTACGGGCAGTCGTCCGACAACCAGACCAAGATCCCGCTCGCCGCCGCGGGCAAGGTGGACAGCGTGCAGCCGCGGGTGCTGCCGATCTCCGGCAAGCTGGCCCAGGGGCAGATCACGATCGAGATTACCGGCGGGAAGCTCTCCCCCAGCTACGTGCACGGCGAACGCGGCAAGTACGAGCTCGCGCTGCATGTGAAAGTCGTTGGCGGGCCGGGTGTTCCGGCGGGCGGGATCAATGTGTTCCAGAACTTCTTCAGCGTGAAGACCCCCGACGGGCAGTCGCTGGTCGCCGACGACCGCAGCCCGGTCAACGAACTGCCGGAGAAGAATCAGACCATCGACAAGCCCGGGAACTACGCGGTGTTCGTGGTCGACGCGCCCGGAACCGGCAATTACGTCCTGAGCTACGACGGGAAGACCGGCGACGACGCCCCGCCCGCGACCTTCGCGTTCAGCGTCTGAGCCATGGGCACGGTACTCACCGAACACCTGGTGGTCGATGGGATCCTGCCCCGCTACGCCGACGCGCTCGCCGACGACGCCCCGGTCTACCGCAACCATGTGCTGCGGTGCCTGAACTACCAGACGCTGCTGCTCGGGCACCCGGTGTCCGAGCAGGCGGCGCTGGCGTGGACGGTGCACGATCTGGGCATCTGGACGGCGGGCACGTTCGACTACCTGGGCCCGTCGGCGGCCCTGCTCGACGAGCTGGCCGCCGAGGTCGGCATCGACGACCCGGCACACGCGAAAACCCTGGTGCTCCAGCACCATTCGCTGCGCCCGGTCCCCGACCGCGAGGCGGAGACCTTCCGCCGCGCCGACCTCGTCGACGTCTCCCGAGGCGTCCTGCGAGCCGGACTCCCCCGCCCCGCCGTCCGAGCCGTCACCGAAGCCCTCCCCTACCGAGGCTTCCACCGCTGGCTCACGAGGGGCCTCCTCCACCACGCCCTCCGCCACCCTCTCCACCCCGCCCCCATGCTCCGCTGGTAAGGCACCCCAGCCGCACCCTTTATTCGCAAACGCACCCCTTGCAGGGCTCTACGAGGGGTGCGGATTCGAATAAAGGGTGCGGCTGGGTTCGTAGACCTGGGGGTGTCAGGCGAGTTTCAGGGAGCGGCCGATGATTTCCTTCATGATTTCGGTGGTGCCGCCGTAGATGGTTTGGACTCGGGCGTCCATGTAGGCCTTGGCGATGGGGTATTCGCGCATGTAGCCGTAGCCGCCGTGGAGTTGGAGGCAGCGGGAGATGAGGTCGAGTTGTTCCTCGGTGCTCCACCATTTGGCCATGGCGGCCTCTTCGGCGGTGAGCTTCTCCTGGTTGAGGAGTTCGATGCAGCGGTCGACGAAGACGCGGACGGCGGTGGTCTTGGTGGCGAGCTCCGCCAGGACGAAGCGGGTGTTCTGTTGGGCGCCAATGGGTTTGCCGAACGCCTTGCGGTCGCGGACGTACTGCATCGTCATGTCCAGGCAGCCCTCCATGGCGGCGGCGGCCATGACGGCGATGGACAGGCGCTCCTGGGGGAGGTTCTGCATCAGGTGGATGAAGCCCTGGCCCTCGGTGCCGAGCAGGTTCTTGCCGGGGACGCGGACATCGGTGAAGCTCAGCTCGGCGGTGTCCTGGGCCTTGAGGCCGATCTTGTCCAGGTTGCGGCCGCGCTCGAATCCGGGCATGCCGCGCTCGACGACCAGCAGCGAGAAGCCCAGCGCGCCCTTCGCCGGATCGGTCTGGGCGACCACGATCACGATGTCGGAGTTGATGCCGTTGGTGATGAAGGTCTTGGCGCCGTTGAGAACCCAGTCGTCGCCGTCGCGCACGGCGCGGGTCTTGATGCCCTGGAGGTCCGAGCCGGTGCCGGGTTCGGTCATGGCGATGGCGGTGATGATCTCCCCGGCGCAGAAGCCGGGCAGCCAGCGCCGCTTCTGCTCCTCGTTCGCCAGCTCCAGCAGGTACGGCGCGATGACGTCGTTGTGCAGTCCGAAGCCGAGGCCCGAGTACTGCGCGCGGGTCACCTCCTCGGTGACGACCGCGTTGTAGCGGAAGTCCTTCACACCCCCGCCGCCGTACTCCTCCGGCACGGCCATGCCGAGGAAGCCCTGCTTGCCCGCCTCCAGCCAGACGTCCCGATCGACGATGCCCTGCTCTTCCCACTTCGCGTGGTGCGGCGCCACGTGCTGATCGAGAAACTTACGGAACGACTCCCGGAACAGCTCGTGTTCGGGTTCGAAAAGGGTGCGCTCCACGCTGACCTCCTAGTGACCACATCGGCACACAGCCTGTGCCACATACGGTACCGGGAAGGGAATCGTGGTTCACTTCAGACCCCGTAAAACGGTCCTCACCTCTGCCGGTTCGGGGTCTTCGCCGAGGAACGCGGACCTGAACCCCCGTAAACCTCAGCGGGGCAGCGCGGCCCGCACGCGACCCCACAGGGTGCGGCCGGAGTCGCGGTCGCGTTCGTCGAGCAGGAAGCGCAGCTCCTCCTCGAGCCCCTTGCGAACCACCGTTTGCAATTCGGCGGCGGCCGCGTCGAGATCGGGCGCGTCGCGCCAGGGGGTGGTCTCGATGGCCTCGCCGATGGAGTAGTAGAACCGCTCGGGGCGCGGGATCCAGGTGGGGCCGACGCCGCGCATGAGGGGCGGGGTCAGTTCGCGGCGGATGCCGAGCGCCTCGACGGTCCGGCGCAGCGGCCACATGAGCGGATGATCGCCGTCGAAGACGACATCGAAGACGTCGTCGGCGCCGATCATCGCGACCGGCAGGATGGGCACCCCGGCCTCGATCGCCATGCGCGCGAAGCCCGTTCGGCCCTCCCAGCGCAGCGCGTACTTCTCGTCCTTGCGGCCCATGGCCTCCCGGCCGCCGCCGGGGAAGACGATGACCGCCTCCCCGTTGGCCAGCAGGGTGCGGCAGTTCTCCCGGGTGCCGCGCACGCTGCCCAGCCGATGCACGAAGGCGCGCACCGGACCGAGCCGCATGAGCACGTTCTCGGCCAATCCGCGCACCAAACGTCCACGGCGAAGCCAGATCTCGTGCACCAGCAGCGGCGCATCGATCCCGCCGAGCA
This sequence comes from Nocardia sp. NPDC004068, assembly GCF_042874315.1. Lineage (NCBI taxonomy): Bacteria > Bacillati > Actinomycetota > Actinomycetes > Mycobacteriales > Nocardiaceae > Nocardia > Nocardia sp. NPDC004068. The sequence goes on along the minus strand of NZ_JBIAMW010000001.1, from coordinate 506,035 downwards.
GCGTGTGGTTGCCGACGAGCAGCACCGGACCCGTCTCCGGAATGTTGTCCAGCCCGTAAAACCGCGGACTGTTCCACGCCCGCACCGGCGCCGCCAGCGCATCGGCCACCAGCCGTTCGACATCCCCCCACGACATGTGCATCGGCGCCCCGTCACTCAACGGCGCGGGCATGGACACGTTCCCGGACAAGAGCACCCTCCCTGCAAGCGTTCCCGAAACCGCCATCCTAACGAGCACCCACGGGCCCCGTTATATGAGCAGGTACGCCCTGGTTCCGCGAACACATACCGCTTGGTACGCGGGACCACCCTGTTCGCGAACGGACCCCCCATGTTCCCGAGCGCAGCGAGGGAGCCGGACTCGACGGTCAGTCGGTCCGATGTCCCCCGTCGCTACCCGCGAACGCGTACTGCGACAGCGGCCCGACCAATGCCCGGGGTACCCGGGCTCGGACTCGGGTGCCGCCCTCCTCGTGGGTGGACTCCAGGATGCGGCCGTCGGAGTGGACTCGGGCGAGGAGGTCGCCGCGGGTGTAGGGCAGGAGGACGCTGACCTCCATGTCGAGGGTGCTCAGGAATTCCGCGAGGCGGTCGCGGAGTTCGTCCAGGCCCTGGCCGGTGCGGGCGGAGACGAAGATCGCGGGCAGTTGGGCGCGCAGGTGCGCCAGTTCGGTCGGGGGCAGTGCGTCGATCTTGTTGACCACCAACAGTTCCGGCGGGGCGGGCGCGTCGGATTCGCGCAGGACGTCGGTGACGACCTCGCGCACGGCCTTGATCTGCTGTTCGGGCAGCGGGTCGGAGCCGTCGACGACGTGCAGCAGCAGGTCGGCGCCGGTGACCTCCTCCAGGGTGGACCGGAACGCCTCGACGAGCTGGGTGGGCAGGTGCCGGACGAAGCCGACCGTGTCGGTGAACACGACCTCGCGGCCGTCCTCGAGCGCGGCCCGGCGGGTGGTCGGATCGAGGGTGGCGAACAGCGCGTTCTGGACCAGCAGACCCGCGCCGGTGAGCGCGTTCATCAGGCTGGACTTGCCCGCGTTGGTGTAGCCGACGATCGCGACCGAGGGGATGCCGCTGGCGTCGCGGCGGGCCCGCTTGGTATCGCGGGCGGTCTTCATCTCCTTGATCTCGCGGCGCAACTTGGCCATGCGCTCGCGAATCCGGCGACGATCGGTTTCGATCTTGGTCTCACCGGGTCCGCGCAGGCCCACACCGCCGCCGCTGCCGCCCGCGCGACCACCGGCCTGCCGGGACATCGACTCACCCCAGCCGCGCAGGCGCGGCATCATGTACTCCATCTGGGCGAGCGAGACCTGGGCCTTGCCCTCGCGCGAGGTGGCGTGCTGGGCGAAGATGTCCAAAATGAGCGCGGTGCGGTCGACGACCTTCACCTTGACGACCTTCTCCAGCGCGGTCAGCTGCGCGGGGGTCAGTTCACCGTCGCAGATGACGGTGTCGGCGCCGGTTTCGAGCACCACGCCGCGCAGTTCGTCGGCCTTGCCCGAGCCGATGTAGGTGGCCGGATCGGGCTTGTCGCGCCGCTGGATCAACGCGTCCAACACCTGCGAGCCCGCGGTCTCGGCCAGGGCGGCGAGTTCGGCCATGCTGGCCTCGGCCTGCGCCGCGCTGCCCTCGGTCCACACACCGACGAGCACGACGCGCTCGAGGCGCAGCTGCCGGTATTCGACCTCGGTGATATCGGTGAGTTCGGTGGACAGACCCGCCACGCGCCGCAAGGCGCTGCGTTCGTCCAGCTGGAACTCCCCCAGCGTCGGCTCCGGCTGCCAGCCGTTGCCGCGCTCCTCGTGATCGAGTTCATCGATGGGCGTGAACTCGTACGTCTCTGATTTCCTCATACACCTCCATGGTCCCACGTTCCAACGACGGGACGCACGCGAGTTATTTCCGGCGTGGCGCGGGGACGCCGCTCAGAGCCCTGCCCACCACTCGCCGGCGATCCGGCCGGTGGCCACGAGCGCCGAGGGGCCGCGCAGCCAGGCCGCGCCGTCGGCGAGGCGGACGGTCACCTCGCCGCCCGGCACCCGGACCCGCACCTCGCCCTCGTCGGTGGCGAGGTCGAAGCCCTCGGCGGCGAGGGCGGCGCTGGCGGCGGCGACGGTTCCCGTTCCGCAGGAACGGGTTTCGCCGACACCGCGTTCGTAGACGCGCATGTCGACCGAGCGGGTGGCGTCGAGGGGGGTGAGGATCTCGATATTGACGCCCTGGGCGAAGAGTTCGGGGTCGTAGCCGGGCGGGACCGTCAGGTCGAGATTCGCGAGCGTGGCCGGGGTGAGGTCGGCGGCGACGCAGGCCAGGTGGGGATTGCCGACATCGATGCCGAGTCCGGAGAGCGCGCGGCCGCCGATGGTGGCGGTCGACTCACCCAGCGAGCGAACCGTGCCCATGGCGACGGTGACATCGCCCGCCACGCCGTCGTAGCCGTGCACGGTGACGGGCCGGGCCCCGGCGCGGCTGCCGACGACGAATTCGGGGCGCTTCTCCCAGCCGTGCGCGGCGAGGTAGTGCGCGAAGACGCGCACGCCGTTGCCGCACATCTCGGCGGTGGAACCGTCGGCGTTGCGGTAGTCCATGAACCAGTCGTCGCCGGAGACGCCCGCGGGCAGTTCGGCCAGCACCCCGGCCCGGAGCAGCGCGTCGGCGCGCGCCACCCGCAGCACCCCGTCCGCGCCGAGGCCGCGTCGCCGATCACACAGGGCCGCAACACGATTCGCGGACAGGTCGAGGGCGGCCTCCGGATCGGGCAGCACGACGAAGTCGTTCTGGGTGCCGTGCCCCTTGCTGAATTCGATGTCTCGGTCCATGACTCCCGTTCACAACGTCCGGCGCTGCCGCAGAATTTCGTACAGGGCGATCGAGGCGACGCACGGGGCGGCGAGGGCGTCCCGTCGCCGATCACGATGATCGTCGCATCCGAGAAGTCGTGCTCGAACACCGGCCGCGCCGCGGGCTCCTCGTGCGCGGCGACGACACCGACGAGGCGGGTGGGTGTGCCGCGCGCGGCCTGCCGCTCGCGGAACTCCCGGACCAGCGGTCGAGCAGCTCCCGCGCCCAGGCGGCAGTTCGGGCGTACCGAGGCGGTACAGCAGGGCCTCGATCGGCCAGTCGTTCGCGACGGCCGCGGTGAGGGCGGCGCGGCCGTGCACGAGGAAGAGGCCGTCGCGGTGGCGGGCGGCGCGGTGGGTGAGCAGCGCCCGCCACTCCCCGACCGTCGCGTTACGGGTCGTCACTGCCGGATTCGTTCCTGATCGTCGCCGGGCGCGTGGGCGCGCACCAGCGCCAGCGCCGTCTCCGCCAGCCGGGGATCGGCGCCGTCGACCCATCGCACCCGAGGATCGCGGCGGAACCAGGACCGTTGCCGTCGCACGTAGCGGCGGGTGCCGATGAGGGTGCGCTCCCGCGCATGTGTCAGGTCGTATTCGTTGTCGAGGTAGGCGAGGACTTGTGCGTATCCGATGGCGCGGCGCGCGGTCTGCCCATCGCGCAGGCCGCGGTCGATCAGCGCGCGCACCTCGTCGACGAGTCCGTCGGCGAACATCTTCGCGGTGCGGGCCTCGATGCGGGCGTCGAGTTCGGCGGTGTCGCGGTCGACGCCGAGGATCAGCGCGTCCCAGCGCGGGCGGCCGCGGCCGGGCTGGGACGCGGCGAACGGGCGGCCGGTCAGCTCCACCACCTCGAGCGCGCGCACCATGCGGCGGCCGTCGGTGGGCAGGATGGTCTCGGCGGCGACCGGATCGGCGGCCCGCAGCGCGGCGTGCACCGCGGCCACGCCCCGCTCGGCGAGCAGGGTCTCCCATTTCGCGCGGACGTCCGGGTCGGTGGCGGGGAAGTCCCAATCGTCCAGCAGCGCTTGGACATACATCATCGAGCCGCCGACGATGACCGGGGTGCGGCCCCGGGCGAGGATCGCCTCGACGTCGGCGCGGGCGGCGGTCTGGTAGGCGGCGACGGTGGCGGTCTCGGTGACGTCGAGGACGTCGAGCTGGTGGTGCGGGATGCCGCGGCGTTGTGCGAGGGGCAGTTTGGCGGTGCCGATGTCCATGCCGCGGTAGAGCTGCATCGCGTCGATATTGACGATCTCGCCGTTCAGGCGCTGCGCCAGATCCAGGGCCAGATCGGATTTCCCGGTGGCGGTCGGGCCGATCACCGCGACGGGCGTGGTCACGCGTCGCCGCCCGGGCGCCAGACGCTCACGTGATATCCGACGCCGAAAGGTGCTGCGCTGTAGAGTGTTTCGACCCGGGGCGCCGATCCGAACAGGCCCGCGAGGAGCTGGTGGGCGGCGCGGCCGGAGACGTCGAGTTCGGCGCACAGGTCCGCGTCCAACGCCGCCAACGCCTCCCGGTCCCCGGCCGAGAGCGCTCGGTCGATGCCCTGTTGCACCTCCCCCGCGCGGGGGTGCAGATAGCCGGGGGCGGCGAGGGACAGGGTGGCCGCGCCGTCGGCGACGACGAGCACGCCGCACTTCTCGGGGCGGGCGTCCAGTTCCGCGCGCAGCGCCGCGCCTTGGCCGAGGCATGTCTCGATGGGTGTGTCGGCCGCGAGGATCCGGGCGTCGGCCGTCGCACCGGGAGCGACCCGGCCGCGGATCCAGCCGCCGATCAGCGCGGCGAGGGGCAGTTCGGGGTCGAATTCGGAACCGGCCAGGGCGGATTCGGACAATCCCACCCGCACGTCGGCGCCGAAGCCCCGGAAGGTGCCCGCGGAGTCGGGCCCGAGAGCCCGCGCGCGTTCCCCGGTGCCCACGATCGTCCAGTGCTCGGCCTCCGCCGCGAGCGTGCCCGCGGCCGAGAGCACGGCCGCGCGCAGCTCGGGCACGCCCGCCGCCGCGTGGTCCGGATCCGCCGTGGGGTCCCCGCCGCAGAGTTCGGGGACCAGCACGGGCGGCGAGGGGATCAGCACGGCGAGACGGAACACAGGGTCAACCGTAGCGGGCGCGCCGAACGCGGAGCCGGGGCGTTCGCACCGACCGGTCGGCTCTCGAAGAGCGGCTCGAACCACGTTGCCCCGCAAGCCGATTCACGTCCGACGAGTCGACGGCTCCGAATGGAAGGAAAGGGGTGAGGGCAATCGATCCGCTACCGCCGCAATCGCGATATCACCCCGGACCGGCCGCGACCCCTCCGAACGCCCGAAAGTTCCCCTCCCCCACCACCCGTAACAATTGGGCAAACGTCGTGTTCCGAGCCCGCCACAAGATGGTCGACCGATCAGTTTTCCCAGGCTACGGCCCGGTCACGACCCGCTCCGGAAAGCCCGCTCGCCATCGAATCCGCAACCCGTATCGCCGCACTTCCCGGTATATTTCACCGATCCCAGCAACCGGTTCCGTCACGCCACCGGCGACAAGACACGGCAAATCTGCCTCTTGGCTGGTTGAATGGGATGAGCTAGGGCGTAACCAGGCAGCCGTGACGCGCGGCAGGGACGAGGAGCGATGACCGAGAACAGCGGAACCGAGAAGGCCACCCAGGCGGACACCGGCACGGCGCAGCGGTCCAGCAACTCCGCCGCGACCCGTCCGACGCCCGGCCCCGCGCGCAAGCCGGGCGCCCCGAAACCGGGGTCCCGTAAGCCTGATACCCCCAAGCCGCACGCGGTCAAACCTGTTCCCGGCCCGGCCCCGGCGGAACATCCGCATCCGGTGGTGGTGCCGACGGTCAGCGATCCGAGCCGCTGGGGTCGCGTGGACGAGGACGGCACCGCGTGGGTCAAGACCGCCGAGGGTGAGCGGATCATCGGGTCGTGGCAGGCCGGGGACGCCGCCGAGGGCCTGGCCCACTTCGGCCGTCGCTTCGACGATCTGGCCACCGAGGTCGCGTTGCTCGAGGCCCGGCTCGCCGCCGGAACCGACGCGCGCAAGACGAAGAACGCCGCCATCGCGCTCGCCGACTCGCTGCCGACCGCGGCGGTCATCGGCGATATCGACGGCCTGCACCAGCGGCTGCGGGCGATCATCGAACACTCCGACGAGGCGGCCGCGCACGCCAAGGAGGAGAAGGAGCGCACCCGCCACGAGCAGACCGAGCGCAAGGAGGCGCTCTGCGCGGAGGCCGAGCAGATCGCGGCCGAGTCCACGCAGTGGAAGGTCGCGGGCGATCGGCTGCGCGAGATCCTCGACGAGTGGAAGACGATCCGCGGCGTGGACCGCAAGGTCGACGACGCGCTGTGGCGGCGCTTCTCCAAGGCCCGCGAGTCGTTCAACCGCCGCCGGGGCGCGCACTTCGCCGAGCTCGATCGCGAACGCGCCGCGGCCAAGACGCGCAAGGAGGAACTCTGCGTGCGCGCGGAGGAGCTGTCCGGCTCGACCGACTGGGCGGGTACGGCCGCGACCTTCCGCGACATGCTGGCCGAGTGGAAGGCCGCGGGCCGGGCCCCGCGCGAGGCCGACGAGCAGCTGTGGCGGCGCTTCAAGAGCGCGCAGGACGTGTTCTTCGCCGCCCGCAACGCCGCCGCCTCCGAACGCGACGCCGAATTCGAGCACAACGCCGCGGCCAAGGAGGAACTGCTGCGCGCCTACGCCGACCGCATCGATCCGGACGCCGATCTCGACTCCGCCCGCGCGACTCTGCGTGAGCTGCAGGAGAAGTGGGACGCGCTGGGCAAGGTGCCGCGCGAGCGGATGCAGGAACTCGAGGGCCGCCTGCGCTCGATCGAGAAGCGGGTGCGCGAGGCCGCCGACGCCCAGTGGCGGCGCACCGATCCCGAGGCCATGGCCCGCGCGGCCCAATTCCGCGAGCGCGTGGCGCAATTCGAGGAACAGGCCGCGAAGGCCCAGGCCGCGGGCCGCACCCGCGACGCCGAGAAAGCCCTCGAGCAGGCCAAGCAGTGGCGGGAATGGGCCGAGGCCGCCGAGGGCGCGGTCAGTCAGCGCTGAGGAGTGCCATGGACGTGCGCGAGACCAATCGCCGGGTGATCGAGCAGTTCCGCGCGGGCGGGGAGATCGAGGGCATGCACCGCGATCGCCTGCTGCTGCTCACCACCACCGGCCGCAAGTCGGGTCGGCCCTACACCACACCCATGATGTTCCATCCCGACGGCGATCGGGTGCTGGTGATCGCGTCGAATATCGGCGCGCCCCGGCACCCGGACTGGTATCTGAACCTGGCGGCCGATCCGAACGTCACGGTCGAAGTCGGCGACGAAACCTATTCCGCCACAGCCGAATCCCTGCGCGGCGAGGAACGGGAACGGGTCTGGCGACAGATCAAGGAGCTGTACCCGTTCTTCGCCGATCACGAGGCGAAGACCTCCCGCACCATTCCCGTGGTCGCGCTGCGCCGCGCGGGCTGAGCTACTCCTCGGTCTCCCCGCGCAGCCACCGGCGGTGCTTCTCCTCCGCCTCGGCGGCGGCGACCCGGCGCTGTTCCTCGGCTTGCAGGTGCAGCGTGGTGCGGCTCCACACCACCTTGATCCAGTGGAAGGTCAGCACGACGATCGCCAGCGTCGCCAGGATCAGGCCGATGCCCGGTCCGGCGCCGCGGTAGTCGCCCAGGCCGGGGGTCTGCCGATGCCAGATCGACAGCACGCCGAACACGCTGCCGATGGCCGATCCGGCGACCGCGATCCAGGCCAGCGCCCAGCGCCGGGTGAGCAGGGCGAGCGAGGAGAAGCCGATGCCGAATACGACCACGATCCAACCGAACACGCGCGAGGGCAGGCCGATGTGCTCGACCTGGGCGGCGTGGTCGTAGAGCACCACGTCGAGTCCGCGCGCCCCGCCCGCGTGCGGCAGCACCAGCGACAGCAACAGCACGAACACCGCGCCCGCCACCACCATCGCGCGGTGGCCGGGATCGATCTCCCCCGCGATCCGGCGCTCGACCGCCTCCAGTTCGTCGTGGTACTGCTCGAAGGTTCGCGTCTCGGCCGGATTCATCTGCTCCTCGTTCGGATCGCCTTGTGCCCCTTGGCTTTTGTCGTCGTCGGCCATCGCCGGTCACCGCCTCCGTCGTCGCGTGCTCATGCGTCGCAGCCGCACGCCGACGCCGCGACCGCGACGGGCTCGGGCGCGCCGATGCGCGGAATGCCCAGTCCCACACCGATGGGCGCGGTCTTGGGCGTGCTGCCGCGCTCGTGCGCGTCGCCCGCGCGGGTGCGGCGATGGGTGCGGATCGGCGCGTCGGCGATGAGGTGATGCGGTGCGGCGCCGGTGATCTCGACCGTGACGATGTCGCCGGGCCGGATCGTGTTGTCCGCGGGCGGGCGGAAATGCACCAGGCGGCCGTCGCGCGCGCGGCCGCTCATGCGCGCGGTCGCGGCGTTCTTCTTGCCCGCGCCCTCGGCGACCAGCAGTTCGACCTCGCGGCCGAGCAGCGCGCGATTGGCGTCGAGCGAGATCTCCTCCTGCAATGCGACGAGCCGGTTGTAGCGTTCCCGCACGACCTCCTTGGGCACCTGATCGGGCATGGTCGCCGCCGGGGTGCCCGGCCGGATCGAGTACTGGAAGGTGAACGCGCTGGTGAACCGCGCCCGCCGGACCACGTCGAGGGTCTCCTGGAAGTCCTCCTCGGTCTCGCCCGGGAAGCCGACGATGATGTCGGTGGTGATCGCCGCGTGCGGCATGGCCGCCCGGACCTTGTCGATGATGCCGAGGTAGCGGGACTTGCGGTAGGACCGCCGCATGGCCTTGAGCACCCGGTCAGACCCCGACTGCAACGGCATGTGCAGCTGCGGGCAGACGTTCGGGGTCTCGGCCATCGCCTCGATCACGTCGTCGGTGAACTCGGCCGGATGCGGCGAGGTGAAGCGCACCCGCTCGAGTCCCTCGATATCGCCGCAGGCGCGCAGCAGCCGGGCGAAGGCGCCGCGGTCGCGCGGGTCGTCCGGGTCGGCGAAGTTGACCCCGTAGGCGTTCACGTTCTGCCCGAGCAGCGTCACCTCCAGCACACCCTGTTCGACCAGGGCCCGCACCTCGGCGAGCACATCGCCGGGGCGGCGGTCGATCTCCTTGCCGCGCAGGGCGGGCACGATGCAGAACGTGCAGGTGTTGTTGCAGCCCACCGAGATCGAGACCCAGCCCGCGTAGGCCGACTCGCGCCGGGCGGGCAGCGTGGAGGGGAACGCCTCGAGCGATTCGAGGATCTCGACCTGGGCCTGTTCGTTGTGCCGGGCGCGTTCGAGCAACACCGGCAGCGAACCCAGGTTGTGGGTGCCGAACACCACGTCCACCCAGGGCGCCTTGCGCACGACGGTGTCGCGGTCCTTCTGGGCCAGGCAGCCGCCGACCGCGATCTGCATGCCGGGCCGCTCGGCCTTGATCGGGGCCAGATGACCCAGCGTGCCGTAGAGCTTGTTGTCGGCGTTCTCGCGCACCGCGCAGGTGTTGAACACGACCAGATCGGCGGTCGCGCCGGGATCGGCCTTGACGTAACCCGCGTCCTCGAGCAGGCCGGACAGGCGCTCGGAGTCGTGTACGTTCATCTGACAGCCGTAGGTGCGGACCTCGTAGGTGCGCGCCGGCCCCGCGATCGCCGAACCTTCCTCGAGCCGCACAGCAGAATTCACCCGTCCAGGGTATCGGTTGCCCGGAAGCGCTTTTCCACCCCCGTCCGGGACCCGCGGTGATACCCATCACCAATGTCAAGGTTCGGTTAATCGTTATCGGCGCTGCTTCGACGCGTTTCGCAAAGTTGCGCATTGTCCGCATTTTCGCCTTAAGGTCGTCCCCATGACCGATGCTGCCGACGCGACACCCGGCACCGACACCGCTGTGAGCCCGACCGCGACCGCCGCCGCACCGCCGATGATCGCGATGCGCAAGGTGGACAAGCACTTCGGCGCTCTGCACGTGCTGCGGGACATCAATCTCGAGGTGCCCAAGGGGCAGGTGGTGATCGTGCTGGGGCCCTCCGGTTCCGGCAAATCGACGCTGTGCCGCACCATCAATCGGCTCGAGCCGATCGACTCCGGCACGATCGCCGTCGACGGCGTGGAACTCCCCGCGGAGGGCCGCGCGCTGGCCAAACTCCGCGCCGATGTCGGCATGGTGTTCCAGCAGTTCAACCTGTTCGCGCACAAGACGATTCTGGAGAACGTCATGTTGGCGCCGATCAAGGTGCGCCGCATCGATAAGAAGCAGGCGCGCGAGACGGCGATGCGGTTGCTCGAACGCGTCGGCATCGCCGACCAGGCCGAGAAGTATCCGGCGCAGTTGTCGGGCGGCCAGCAGCAGCGCGTCGCGATCGCGCGGGCGCTGGCGATGAACCCGAAGGTCATGCTGTTCGACGAGCCCACCTCCGCGCTGGATCCGGAGATGGTCAACGAGGTGCTCGAGGTGATGGTCCAGCTGGCCAAGGACGGCATGACCATGCTCGTGGTGACCCACGAGATGGGCTTCGCCCGCCGCGCCGGGGACCGGGTGCTGTTCATGGCCGACGGTCAGATCGTCGAGGACGCCGAGCCCGAAACCTTCTTCACCGCACCGAGTTCGGAGCGCGCCAAGGATTTCTTGGGCAAGATCTTGAGCCACTGATCGGTGACGATCATCTCCCACACGCACCAGAGAGAAGGAATTCGATGAGGATCACTCGCGCACTGCGCCTCGGAATCGGCGCGCTCGCCCTCGCGGCGGTGGCCAGCGGCTGCGGCGGCGGCAGCGACAAGACCGCGGCCCAGCACGCCGCCGACGGCAAACTCACCGTCGGCATCAAATTCGACCAGCCCGGCCTGGGCCTGCGCGACAAGAACGGCTCGTTCTCCGGATTCGACGTCGACGTCGCCACGTATGTCGCGGGCAAGCTGGGGGTGAAGCCGGAGAACATCACGTTCAAGGAGGCGCCGTCGGCGCAGCGGGAGACGTTGATCCAGAACGGGCAGGTGGATTTCATCGTGGCCACGTATTCGATCACCGATCAGCGCAAGGAGAAGGTCGACTTCGCGGGCCCCTACTACGTCGCGGGCCAGGATCTGCTCGTGCGCGCCGACAACACCGACATCACCGGCCCGGATTCGCTCAAGGGCAAGAAGGTGTGCTCGGTGAAGGGTTCGACCCCCGCGCAGAACCTGGACAAGAACTACAAGGACGCCCAGCTCCAGACCTACGACACCTACTCGCTGTGCATCGAGGCGCTGAAGTCGGGCGCGATGGACGCGGTCAGCACCGACAACGTCATCCTCGCCGGATACGCCGCGCAGTCGCCGGGTCAGCTGAAGCTGGTCAACAAGCCGTTCACCACCGAGAAGTACGGCATCGGCGTCAAGAAGGGCGACAAGGACTCGCGCGACAAGATCAACGACGCGATCGAGGCGATGATCAACGACGGCACCTGGAAGTCGACCCTCGAAAAGGATTTCGCCGGAACGGGTTTCCAGGTTCCGGCACCGCCCAGCGTCGACCGGTACTGAATCGATCCTGATTCCCTGACACCGCGAGGAGCACGTCCGCCGTGTTCGACCTGATCTCCAGATACGACTCCGAACTGCTCGACGCGTTCTGGATGACCATCAAATTGACCGTGTTGTCGGCGATCGGCGCGCTGATCCTCGGCACCCTCGTCGCCGCCATGCGGGTGTCGCCGGTGCCGGTGGCGCGCTGGGTCGGCACGGCGTACGTGACGATCTTCCGCAACACCCCGCTCACGCTGATCCTGGTGTTCTGCTCGATCGGCCTGCTGAGCACCATGCGCATCGAGCTAGCGCACGGCGCGAACTCGATCGAGGAGAACGCCTTCCGCTGGGCCGTGATCGGATTGAGCATCTACACCGCGGCTTTCGTGTGCGAATCGCTGCGGTCGGGCATCAACACCGTATCGCTCGGCCAGTCCGAGGCCGGGCGGTCGCTCGGCCTCACCTTCGGGCAGAACCTGCGGATGATCGTGTTGCCGCAGGCGTTCCGGTCGGTCATCGCGCCGCTGGGCAGCGTGTTGATCGCGCTGACCAAGAACTCGACGATCGCCTCGGCCATCGGTGTGCACGAGGCCGCGTTCCTGATGGCGGATATGAACGATATCGAGGCGCAGGTGCTCGTCATCGGCGCGATCTTCGCCATCGGGTTCGTCATCCTCACCCTGCCGACCGGCCTGCTGTTCGGTTGGCTGGCCAAGCGATTCGAGGTGGCTCGATGAGTTCCGGTGCTTCGGTCCTCTACGACGCGCCGGGGCCCAAGGCCCGGGTGCGGCACAACATCTATTCGGTGCTGGTCGCGATCGTCATCGTGGCGGCGCTGTATTTCGTTTATCGCGGGTTCGACAGCAAGGGGCAGTTCACCGCTGCGAAGTGGAAGCCCTTCTTGGATTCGGAGGTGTGGCAGACGTATGTGCTGCCGGGTCTGCGGGGAACCATTGTCGCCGCGGCGCTTTCGATCGTCTTCGCGCTGGTGATCGGGATGGTCTTCGGGATCGCGCGATTGTCGGATCATCGGGTGGTGCGGGTGGTCGCGGGGGTGATCGTCGAATTCGCGCGGGCCATTCCGGTGCTGGTGTTGATGATCTTCCTGTATTTCTACTTCGCGAAGAACGCGGTGTTCCCGTCGGATCAGCTGGCGTTGGCGGCGGTGGTGATCGCGCTGACGGTCTACAACGGGTCGGTCATCGCCGAGATCGTGCGTTCGGGGATCCGATCGCTGCCGCGGGGACAGTCGGAGGCGGCGATCGCGCTGGGTATGCGCAAGGGGCAGTTGATGCGGATCGTGCTGCTGCCGCAGGCGATCACGGCGATGCTGCCCGCGATCGTGTCGCAAATGGTTGTGGCGCTGAAGGATTCGGCACTCGGCTATCAGATCGGTTATCAGGAGGTCGTGCGACAGGGCCAGCAGCTCGGCGCGGCACAAGGGAATCCCGTTCCCGCCTTGTTCATCGTCGCGGCCATCATGATCGCGCTGAACTGGGCCTTGTCGCGGTTCGCCATCTGGCTCGAGGGCCGGTTGCGGTCCCCGAAGCGGGGGCGGGTGACGCTGGCGGCGGATTCGGTGATGACCGGTGCGGCGCCGGGGCTCGATCTGACGGGGGCCACGCGGTAGTCGGTTTTCGGCGAGCGGGCCGGTCCTTCGGGATCGGCCCGCTTTCGTTGTTTCGGGGCACGGGGTCCCCTGAGCGTCCGCATGGCGAAACGGGGCTGGCGGTCTCGTTGAATTCGTGGTGAGCCCAATCATCGTGAGCCCGGGGTGGGTTCGCGCATCCTGGACGGGCACCGCTTCCGGGCGTTGGTTTCGCCACTGCTCGCGCCCGGGAGCGGTTGTCCAACGATTCACTCGCCACGCCGGGGCGGTGATTGCATTCGCACCGGTTGGTCTTCAGTGTTGGCTGCTATGTCCGACACCTGCCCCGCCTGCTCCTGGTCGTCGCCGATGGAAGTCTCGGCGCACGGTTCGGTCCGCTACTTACGGTGTGTGTGCGGAAGATGGCTGGTGGCGCACCGGGGCGGGGTGAGTGTGGTGGCGTCGCGGGGGTCGTGCGCGAAGAAGTCGGCGCCCGCCGAACATCTCGAACTGATCCCGCTGCCCGAGATGTGAGACCCCCTCCGAACCGGGTACCGCGAGCCGAGGGGCGATGATCGCCACCCGGTAGCTCGACCCGAGGAGGTTCCGATGGTGACAACCGACGCGACGCGCGTGCGCGCGGCTCTGACCGACGCCGATTTCCCCGCCGACAAGGACACGCTGGTGAGCTGTGCCAGCCGGGCGGGCGCCGATCAGGACACGGTTCGGGCGTTGCGGGCCATTCCGCCGGAGTCCTACGCCGATATCGGGGAGGTCCTGCAATCGGTCGACCTCTCCCCCGACCGCGATCCCGCCGACCGCGCGGCGCAGCGGCGGACCCATTCGCATCCGGGTCTCGCGGAGCAGGAGAAGGACATTCCGCCCAATCCGATCGCGGAGGAGTTGGGTGAGAATCGGGGTAGTTGATTCGGCGCTCAGGGGCCCAGTAGCGCCGAGCAGGCGTTCCACGCGTCGGCGGACAGGTACGACCTGGTTCGGCTGAACAGTCCGTAGAGGGCCGGGCCGTGTTCGGCGGCGAGGGCGGCGTTGTGGGCCATGACGTCGAGTTCGTTGGCGACGGTGATCTCCAGGAAGGCTCGGCGGTCCGGGTGGCCGGGTTCGTGTTCGCGCCCGGTGAAGCGGTCCCGGAAGCGCAGGCGCGGGGCGTCGAGATTCGGGTAGACGGCCGCTCGGTCGCAGCTGGCGTAAAGGTAGACCAGGGCTTCGGTCTCCTCGCCCAGTAGCTCGACGATGGGGGCCCGGTCGTCGACCGGATGCAGGGCGACGTCGAATCCGTCGGTGCCGTAGACGGCATGGGCCAGCCCCGCCAGCTGGATCGTGGGGGTGGCCCGCCAGCTGGCCAGGGTGTCGGCGACTCTGCGGAGATGGGCGAGCAGAGTGCCGCCGGGGTGGTCGATGTCGTCGGCTCCGCGCGCCCGGAGAAATGCCTCGACCTCGGATCTCGTTGCCTCGGTTGCGTTTTCCACGATGTTCAGTCTCGGGGTTGGCGGGTCGGATGACCAGGGCCGGGTCCTGTCGGAACCGTCACGGGGCGCGGCCGCGCGAGGTAGGTTGTGATCGGATCGCCGCGCGGTACGAACCCTCGGAAGGGCATCGCGCTGACCACATTCGAGACGCGGGTGCAGGGGGCGAACGGTGCCGGAACGTCGATTGCGGGTGTTTCTCGCGCATTCCAATGCGGACAAGCCGTCGGTGCGGGAGGTGGCCCGGCTGCTGGCATTGGACGGATTTGAGCCTTGGCTGGACGAGGAATCCCTGGTCCCCGGGCAGGAGTGGGCGCTGGAGATATCGCGGGCGATCGCCCGATCCGACACCGTCGCGGTCTTTCTCAGTACCGCCAGCGTGTCGCGCGCGGGCTACGTCAACAAGGAGATCACGCAGGCTCTCGACCTCGCGGACCGCAATCCGGAGGGGACGGCCTTCATCGTGCCGGTGCGACTCGACGACTGTGCGTTGCCGGACCGCCTGCGGCACATTCACGGCCTGCGGCTCGCGATCTCCGCCGGCGATTTCTCCATCGCGGCGACATATGGCCGACTGCAAGCGGCGCTGGTCTATCGCGGGCAGCAATTGGGTCTGCTGAATCATGATGAGGTGAGCGAATACTCGCTCCGGTTGCCGAGATCTCCGGAGCTGATCAGGGCGAAGACGGCGACGTTTTGGGAGCCCCGATATTCGGCCGTCGGACGCTACCTCGTGCGCGGACGAAATCCGGATGGCCGGAAGTACTTCGGAACGGCGACGATCGACGAACGCGATGGCATGCTCGCCTTGCGGGCGACGATCGGCGCGCGGATCCTGAATTACACCGAAATGCCGCGCGGGGCAGTGCGTTTCGGTCATGAGACGCTGCGATTCGAGGGCAACGGCCACCGCGTGGAGTACGAGTGGGTGGAACACCGCTGCCTGCTGGGGCACTGGGGTGACGATGGCGTGGAGGAGTTGATAGCCGCCTCGCCCTTCGCCGAACTCGGACTGCCACCCGGTGAGCAATAGACGCTGAACAGTGGGCGTGTTCCGGGCCTACTCGGCGAGTTCGGCTTTCACCAGGGCGTAGGCGGCGGATTGGTTGTAGCCGCGCCGGGCGAGCATGCCGACCAGGCGGCGAATGGTCTTCTCCCGCTCGCCCGCGGGCGGTCCGTTGCGGAGTTTGCGGCGGATGAGGTCGAGGGCCGCGGCCTCGTCGAAATCATTGCCCGAGGCGGCGGCGGGCGTGTCGGCCTGGGTGGGCGGCTGGCGGAGGCCCGCGTCGTCGACCGCCGACCGGACGACCCGATGGGCGGTCGCGGAGTCGTAGCCGCGCCGGGCCAGCATGCCGACCAAGCGGCGAATCGCCTTGTCGCGGTCGAGGTCTCGCGGGAGGGTCCGAAGTTTCCGTTCGACCAGATCGGCGGCGGAGTCGGCCGGAGCGGGCTGTCCGGCATTCGGTGCCGTGGGTGCGGGTTCGCGTGGTTCGCTCGGCAAGGCCGCCTCCGAGATGACAGCGAGGACGACCGTATGGGCCGTGGCGGGGTCGAAGCCGCGCCGGGCCAGCATGCCGACCAAGCGACGAATCGCCTTGTCGCGGTCCAGGTCCCCGGGCAGGGTCTGAAGTTTGCGGTGGACCAGTTCGGTGGCGCGGTCGCGTTCGGCGGCGGGCGTGATGCTCGCGAGGGCCGGTTCGGCGTGTTCGGGGGCCACGCCTTTACGGCGGAGTTCCTCGGCGAGGGCCTTGCGGCCGCGGCCGGAGTAGGTGTGCCTGGAGTACACCCATTGCTCCGCGAAGGCGGCGTCGTCGATGAGCCCGACCTCGGCGAGCCGATTCAACGCGCGCTCGGCCACCGCCTCGGCGAAACCCTTGTCCGCCAACTTCTTCGCCAATTCGGCACGGCTGCGCGCGCGGTCGGTCAACAACCGCAGGCAGATATCCTTCGCCTGAGCCTCGGTACCGCCCCCGCGCGGCTCCGATTCCCCGTCGGGTGCGCCGGTACCGTGCCCACGCCCCCTCCGCCGACGGCCCCGTGTCTCGGGATCGCGTGCCGCACTGCGGGACTCGTGTTCCGATGCACGACCCTCAGCGCCGAACCCATCCTCCTCAAAGTCCGGCACCTGATCGAGCGGGTCCCCTGACGCGTCGCCCTCGGCCGTTCCCCGCGGGCGCTCGCCATCGTGATGGTGATCCGGGCGCGAGGGGGTGTCGTTCGGTCGTTGGTCGCCCTCGGGAGGAAAGGTCGACTCGAGTGTGGTCGCCGCGGCGCGAAGGTTGAGCAGGCCGAGGGTGGTGAGGTGGTTCAGGGCGCTCGCGATAACCTCGGGGGCGAAGCCCCTTCCGGCCAGAGCGTTCGTGAGGGCCGAGCGGCCGGATATGCCGTCGGCCAAGAGGCGCAGGCAGGCGTCCTTCGCCTGGCTCGGTGTGCCGCCAGGGGTGTCCGGCTGGCCGGGGCGGACGCTCCTCGCCCGATCGCCTTCGATCGTCTCGGGTGTCGGTTTCGCGATGTCGGACTTGCCGCCGCGTGCGTTTCGGCCTGGACGCCCCGCGTCGGCATTCGGGTGCGGAGCCGCGGTACGTGTGGGTGCGTCGGGGGCGTCCTCGGCTGTTTCGGCGAGTGACCGGTCCAGCAGGCCGAGGGCGGTCAGGTCGTCCAGGGCCTGATCGATCGTGGTCGGGGGAAAACCCCTGGCCGTCAGGATAGCAACCAGGTCCGCACGCGTGTGGGGATGGTCGGCGAGCAGGCGCAGGGACAGGTTCTTGGCCTGGGTTTCCGTTTTGGCGGGGGTGGGGTGGACCGAGCCGCCGTCGGAGCGCCAGAGACCGGTCGAATCGCCTTTGGCCGCAACGCGTTTCGGGGCGCGACGGGGCGGACCCGGGTCGGAGGGTTGGTGGCGGAGGCGGTCGACGGCCTCGAGCCGAGTCGCGTCGGGGCCCGCAAAGGGGGTGGGCCCCGACGCTTCCCGGTGGGGCATCGGCTAGAAGTCGACGGGTGCCTCGGCACCCGCGTCTGCGGTGACATCGGCGCCGATGCCGAGCTTCTCCTTGATCTTCTTCTCGATCTCGTCGCGCACGTCGGTGTTCTCGCGGAGGAACTTGCGCGCGTTCTCCTTGCCCTGGCCGAGCTGGTCGCCCTCGTAGGTGAACCAGGAGCCGGACTTGCGGATGAAGCCCTGCTCGACACCCATGTCGATGATCGAGCCCTCCTTGGAGATGCCCACGCCGTACAGGATGTCGAACTCGGCCTGCTTGAACGGCGGGGAGACCTTGTTCTTGACGACCTTGACGCGGGTGCGGTTGCCGACCGCGTCGCTGCCGTCCTTGAGGGTCTCGATGCGGCGGACGTCGAGGCGGACCGAGGCGTAGAACTTGAGCGCCTTACCGCCGGTGGTGGTCTCGGGCGAGCCGAACATGACGCCGATCTTCTCGCGCAGCTGGTTGATGAAGATGGCGGTGGTGCCCGAATTGTTCAGGGCGCTGGTCATTTTGCGCAGGGCCTGGCTCATGAGGCGGGCCTGCAGACCGACGTGGCTGTCGCCCATCTCGCCCTCGATCTCGGCGCGCGGCACCAGCGCGGCCACCGAGTCGATGACGATGATGTCCAGCGCGCCGGAACGCACCAGCATGTCGGCGATCTCGAGCGCCTGCTCACCGGTGTCGGGCTGGGAGACCAGCAGCGCGTCGGTGTCGACGCCGAGCTTGCGGGCGTACTCGGGATCCAGCGCGTGCTCGGCGTCGATGAACGCCGCGACACCGCCGTTGGCCTGCGCGTTGGCGATGGCGTGCAGGGCGACGGTGGTCTTACCCGAGGACTCCGGGCCGTAGATCTCCACGATGCGGCCGCGCGGCAGGCCGCCCAGGCCCAGGGCGACGTCGAGCGCGATCGAACCCGTCGGGATGACCGAGATGGGTTGGTGCGCCTCCTCGCCCAGGCGCATCACCGCGCCCTTGCCGAAGCTCTTCTCGACCTGCGCGAGCGCGAGTTCGAGCGCCTTGTCGCGGTCGTAAGCCTGTGGTGCCATCGTCTGGTCCCCTTCTCGACGGGTGGGTCTCGGTGTGTGGTTGACGCCTACGTTAGAGGGCGGCACCGACAAGTTCTGCCGGCCAGCTTAGACGAACACGTGTTCGAGGCAAGCGACGCGCCCTACGACACGCACCGCGCCTCGGCTACCTGCGGTTCGGCTCGGGCACCAGGGTGACGCGATCGGTATGCAGCAGCGCCTGAGCCTGTTTCAGCGCGCGCAGCACGGGGGTCACCTCGACGCCGGTGATGCCGTCGAGCGCGCCCAGCCGCTCGGTGACGTAGCGGTACAGGTGCGCGCTGTCGCGGCACACCAGCGAGAGGTAGAGGTTGGTGGCGCCCGTCGTGGCGGCGACGAAGGCGGCCTCCGGATGGGCGGCGACGGCCGCGCCCACCGCGGCCAGATCGGCGGGCCGGATCTGCAACCACAGCGACGCCCGCACCGCGTACCCCATGCGCTCGATGGCGAAGTCGAGATCGAAGTACAGCACGCCCGCCTCGACCAGCTCGTCCATCCGGCGCGCGACTCGCGTTGGGCTCCAACCGGTTTCGGCCGCGATCCGGGCGTAGGAGGCGCGCGCGTCGCGGGCCAGGATCGCCAGCATGACCTCGTCGGCGGCCGACAGGTCCACCGGCGGCGCCGGATCGCTCTCCCGGATCTGCGGGCGCTCCCCCAGGGCCGCGCGTTGCTCGTCGGTGAGCAGGCGGGCGTAGTGCGGCCACTCCGATTCCGGCGGGAAGCGATGCAGCACCTCGTGCGCGCGGATCTCCACCACCTGCGGGGCGCGCGGCAGGGTGTGCAGCAGCAGGGCGTCGCGGCGTTCGGCGGAGTGCGGGCGGCTCACGCACACCACCTCCGAACCCGTCGACAGCAGCGACACCCAGCTCACGTCCGGGAACCGGGCCAGCGATTCGGCCAGGCGCAGCGCCTTGTCGGGGGTGGAGCGCAGCCGCAGCACCCAGCGGGTGTGGCCGAGCGGCACCGCGTTCACCAGCCCGGAGACGTGGATGATGCCGCGCCGGCGCAGCGAGCGGTAGCGCCGGGCCACGGTCTGCTCCGAAACGCCCAGCACCGCGCCGAGTTTCGCGAACGGGACGCGCGCGTCGCACAGCAGCGCGTGCACGATCTGCTTGTCGAGCAGATCGAGAATGGAGGAATCGTGAGCCTCATCGAAGGTCATCGGTGGAATCCATCGCTGTTCGGCGGATGACTGGGTGGATATTGAACCATGGCGGAACCTTGGCGTCGATATCATTCGATTCGATTCCGGAGGTCGGCCATGCGGAAATGGCTTCCCCTGTTCGCCGCGTGTCTCGGCACGCTGATGCTGCTCATCGACGTCACCATCGTCAATGTCGCGCTACCCGATATCGCGCTCGATCTGGGCACCGGATTGTCCGGGCTGCAGTGGGTGGTCGACGGGTACGCGCTGGCGCTGGCGGCGCTGTTGCTGGTGCTCGGCTCGCTGGCCGACCGGGTGGGCGCCAAGCCGACCTATCTGGCCGGGCTGGTGGTGTTCGCGCTCGCCTCGCTGGCCTGCGGCCTCGCGCAGTCGGCGGGAGTGCTGGTGGCCGCGCGGGCGGTCCAGGGCGTCGGCGGCGCGGCCATGTTCGCGACCACGCTGTCGCTGCTGCACGCCACCTACACCGGGCGCGATCGCGGCGTGGCGTTCGGCGCGTGGGGCGCGGTGTCGGGCGCGGCGGCGGGAACCGGCGTGGTGCTGGGCGGTGTGCTCACCGATCTGCTGTCGTGGCGGTGGATCTTCCTGGTGAATCTGCCGATCGCGGTGCTGGCTATCGCGTTGTCCGCCTTGGTGTTCCCGGCCTCGCGGCGGCACTCCGGCAGGGGTGTGGACGTCGCGGGGATGGTGGCGTTCGCGGTGGCGGCGACGGCGCTCACCTACGGCATCATCCGCGCGGGCGAGCACGGCTGGGACGATACCCGGGCGCTGCTCGCGGTGGCGGTGGGCGTGCTGGCGGTGGTGGGGTTCGCGGTGATCGAATCACGCTCCGCCGCACCGATGTTCCCGCTCGCGCTGCTGCGCAATCGGGAGTTCGTGGCGACGCTGCTCGCCGCGGCGGGGTTGAGCTTCGCCGCGTTCGCGGCGAGTCCGTTCCTCTCGCTGTGGTTGCAGCAGCCGCTGGGGCTGACGCCGCTGCGCGCCGGGCTGGCGTTGTTGCCGCTGGCGGCCACGTCGTTCGTGGTGTCGGGGGTGTTCGGGCGGTTCCTGCACGATCTCGCGCCGAAGTGGACGATCGGCGGCGGGCTGGTGGTGATCGGCGCGGGGGCCTCGGCGCTGACCGTGGTCGACACCGACTCCTCCTGGTCCGCGCTGGTGCTCGGCTTCGTGATCATCGGCGTCGGGGTCGGGCTGATGGCGCCGCCGCTGGTGTCGGTCGGGATGGCGGCGGTGCCCCCGCAGCAGAGCGGGACGGCCGCCGGTGCGGTGAACACCGCCCGGCAGCTCGGCCTGGCGCTCGGAGTCGCGGTGCTGGGCACGGTGTTTCGCAGTACGGCCGGGGACGGGCCGCGAATCCCGTTGCCGGACTTCGTGAACGGGCTCGACGCGGCGGTCGCCGTGGCCGGGGGCACGGGTATCGTCCTCGGGCTGGCGGCGTTCGCCCTGTTCCATCGCCACACCCGCGCCGTCGACGCCGCCCGGGTGGACGACCCGGCGGAGCTGGACGTGCCGAGCACCTCGCGAACCGGCCGCTGACCAGCACCTCGCAGGTTGCCGAACGGCTACCGAGCCACGGTCGGTCCCCCACGGGAACCGGCCGTGGCTCGCTATCCGACCCGTTGCCCGCTGGCCTCGCCTCGATCCGCCGAGTCGCGAGAGATGTGCCGGGGCGACGGGATCACCACCGATTGCGCGGGACGTCGAATTCGGCGCACAGGGCCCGCCACACGTCGCGGGGATCGACACCCGCCTCGATGGCCTGGGCGCCCGTGCGGCCGCCGAGGGCGGGGAGGGTGTGGTCGGTGAGCAGGGCGTCGCCGCGCGACACCCCGAACTCCTCGTGCAACAGTTCCCGGAAGTCAGTCAATCGCACCGTGCCGAGGCTACCGGGAGTCGATCATCGGGTGCGCGCGGTGTCCAGCACGCGGTGGCAGATCTCGACCGGATCGGCCACCGCGCTGGCCGTGGCGGCGGCCTTCGCGGCGGCGGCGCGATAGGACGGATCGTCGAGGATCCGGCGCACGGCGGCGCGGACGGCCTCGGGGGTGAAGGGCCGGACCAGGATCGAACCGCCTTGGCGCGCCGCGCGATTGGCGAGTTCCCACTGGTCGCCGCCGCCGGGGACGGTCACGATCGGCACCCCGGCCAGCAGCGTCTTGGCGAGCAGGCCGTGTCCGCCGCCGCCGACCACCACATCGGCGTGCCGCAGCAGCGCGTCCTGCCGCCCCAGACCCGCGGTCGCCCACGGCGGCAGGTCGGCCGGGGGCTCGTCGAGCATGGAGATCACCACCCGCACGCCCGCGCCGTCGAGGGCGGTGAGGACGGCCTCGGCCATACCGGTCACCCCGGTGTGCGCGGTCGACGGCGCGACCATGACCAGCGGCTCGTCGCCGGGCGGGAGCGGCAGTTCTGCGGTGGTCGGCTCCCACAGCAACGGACCGATCAGGTGGGTGTCGGCGGGCCAGTCCGGGCGCGGCACTTCCAGGGCGGGCAGGGTGGCGATGAGACGGGCGTCGGGTCCCGGATCCTGTTCGGGCAGACCGATACTCGCGCGGGCGGCGGCGCGCTGTCGTTCGCCGCGCTGCACGGCGCGCGCGGTCAGGCCGCGCAGCACCGCGTCCCGGGTGCGGCCGCGCAGCCCCTCCCCCGGCGCGAGCCCACTCCCGATGGGCGGCAACGCCTTCGACGGCCGATACAACGGATGCGGGGACAGCTCCACCCACGGCACGCCGAGTCGCTCGGCGGCCATCCCGCCGCCCGCGGTGAGCACGTCGGAGATCACCAGTTCCGGCAGCATGGCGCCCAGTTCCGGCAGGATCTCGGTCGAAATGTGCGCGGCCCGTTCGTGAATGCGCTGCCCGGCGTCGGCGTCGTCGTCCTGCGGGCGCGGCGCCAGACCCTTGAGGCGGCGCACGCCGATTCCGGCCGCGCGCGCCGGTTCGAACCAGCGGGGGCCGGTGAACAGGACCGGCTCGTCGCCCGCGGCGAGCAGCCGCAGGCAGAGCGCGACAGCCGGAAACGCATGCCCGGGATCCGGTCCCGCGACCACAGCCACTCGCATGGAACAAGCCTGCCACAGCCGACAACTCCCTGTTCACCCACCGGCGTTAAGGTCCGGCCCATGACGACACGGCGACCGCCCGCCTCGGTGGACGAGCTGATGACCCTGCTCGCCGACTGCGCCGACGCCTGGGACACCCCCGATCGCAGCGGCGATCCGGTCGACATCCTCGACCACGACCGCCAGTGCGCCGAACTGCTGCGCCGCTCGCACCCCGAGGACGAGGAGTTGCAGGTCGCGGGTCTGGTGCACGACATCGGCCACGCGCTGGTCCCCGGCGACGACGCCGGGCACGGCAGGCACGGGGCGGACGCGGTGCGGGGACTGCTCGGCCCGCGCGTCGCCCGCCTCGTCGAACTGCACGTCGTCGCGAAACGCTATCTGGCGGCGACGGATTCGCGGCACGCGGCCGAATTGTCCGCGTCCAGCAGGCGCACGCTCGTGGCGCAGGGCGGTCCGATGACGGCCGCCGAGATCGCGGCCTTCGAGGCCGACCCCGATTTCGCCGCGGCCGTCGCCCTGCGTCGTGCCGACGACGCGGGGAAGGTCGTGGGCCTCGCGGTCGCGCCGCTCGAGCGCTGGCGGCCGATCGTGCGGCGGGTGGCCGCCGCTCAGTCCCGGAAGTAGTACAGCTCGAAGCCCACGGCCCGCTCGGCGGGGAATCCGGGCTGCGGGGCGGTCGCGCGGTCGACGATGGCACGCGCCTGGTCGGCGATCGGCTCGCTGCTCAGCGCGCCGAGGTAACGGGCATGCGCCACAATGGATTTCAGGGCCAGATCGACGGTCTCGGTGACATCCACGGCGTGCGTGACGACCGGGCCCATGACCGCGGCCCAGCGCGGCGTCCAGATCGGCAGGCCGCCGAGTTCGGGGAAGATCCACTCGTTCCCGGCGTCGGAGATCGCGTCCAGCCCCGCCCGGCCGACCACCCGGTGATCGCTGCTGTTGGCGTAACCCGGCGCCCAGGTGTCGGCGAAGTTGAACAGCACCACCAGTTCCGGCCGATGTTTGCGGATCACGCGGGCCAGATCGCGGCGCAACGCCAGCGACGGTTCGACGCGGCCATCCGGGTAGCCGAGGAATTCGACCTCGTGCACGCCCACCACCCGGGCGGCGGCGCGCTCCTCGGCCTCGCGCAGCGCCCCGGCCTGGGTCGGGGGCAGTCCGGCGATCCCGGCCTCACCTCGGGTCGCGAGCACGTAGCGAATGTCCTTGCCCTGTCCGGTCCAGCGCGCGACCGCGGCGGCGGCGCCGTACTCGATGTCGTCGGGGTGGGCCACGATCACCAACCCGCGCTGCCAGTCCTCGGGAAGCTGCTGCATGTGTCCCATTCAACAGGGGGGAACGGGGACACCGAAACCGGTGACCCCCTAGCGATTGCGAATACGTTGCTAAGTATCGATCAGGGAGACGCGGAGATCGACCACGGTGCCGTCCGCCCCGCCGGTGATCCGCGCCGCGGGCACGAGCGCCCGGATGAGATCCAGGCCGCGGCCGCGGGTGGGGTCGGGTGCCTCCGCGCGCGACTTCCACCGGCCCGCGTCGGAGATCGTGATGCGCAATTCGGTCTCCTCGGCCGAGACGTGCAACCGCACCATGCCGCCCTCGCCGCGATAGCCGTGCTCGACCGCGTTGCTGCACGCCTCGCTGACGGCCAGCACCAGATCGTAGATCGTCTCGGCGGGCAGGCCGCAGCGCGCCAGCCACTCCTGGAGCCGCTTGCGGACGTCGGCCAGTCGATCGGGCATCGCGGGGAAGCTGATGTCCAACGGGTCCGGTGGACACTCGAAACTGGGCCGCGGAAGTGTGGTCACCTTTT
The DNA here is from genome assembly GCF_042874315.1 of Nocardia sp. NPDC004068. Taxonomy (NCBI): domain Bacteria; kingdom Bacillati; phylum Actinomycetota; class Actinomycetes; order Mycobacteriales; family Nocardiaceae; genus Nocardia; species Nocardia sp. NPDC004068. The sequence goes on along the minus strand of NZ_JBIAMW010000001.1, from coordinate 481,530 downwards.
TGCTGCCTTCCTGCCGGTCGCCACGAGGATAGCCCGCCCGTTCGCGCGCCGACGACAAGTCTCGTACGCTCGGAAGTAGCCATACCCAGACACCTCGGCGCTATTCGACAACGTGGCGAAAACCGCACGGGCGAGGCGGTCCCCGGGCCCATGATTATCGCCGCATCGACTGGGTAAGTAGAGTCGATAGGGACAGTCCCTGTCCGCGCCGCTGTGCGCGGCGGAAGTTCGATGCTCCAGAGGTGGAACGTGGTTTATACGGAGGGCCGGTCTGTGAGCGGTGAAGGCACATCTCGGATGCTGGATGTCAAGGTGCACACGCAGGGCGCCGCGACCGTTATCGCCGTTCGCGGAGAGATCGACATCGCGTCGGTGCCGAGCCTGCAATCCGCACTCGAGGAGGGTCAGCGCGGCGGTAACCCGCTGGTGCTCGATATGACGAATGTCGGGTTCATGGGCTCGGCCGGGCTCAGCGCCCTCATGGTCGCCTCGGAGGCCGCCAAACCGCAGCGCCTGCGCGTGGTCGCGTCCGACGCGGTGCGCCGCCCCATCGAGGTGACGGGTCTGGACAAGCTGCTCGCGATGTTCCCGACCGTCGAGGACGCGCTGTCCGCGGAAGGTCTGAGCACGACCAACTGATTCATCGCGAAAACGCCGCCCCGAGAAAAGCATTCGGGGCGGCGTTTCCATTGTTCCGTCTCGGGGCGGCGTTTCCTTTGCCCGTCTCGGGGCGGCGTTTCTCCGCTCCTGCGAAGGCCCTACTGCTGCGAGGGCAGCCGCACCACCTGGACGAAGAACTCGTCGATCTGCTTGATGGCCGCGATGAACTGGTCCAGATCCACCGGCTTGGTCACATACGCGTTGGCATGCAGTCTGTAGCTGCGCAGGATGTCCTCCTCGGCCGAGGAGGTGGTGAGCACCACGACGGGGATGTGGGCCAGATCCGGGTCGGCCTTGACCTTGCCGAGTACCTGGCGGCCGTCGTACTTCGGCAGGTTCAGATCCAGCAGGATCAGGTCGGGGCGCGGGGCGTCGGCGTACTCGCCCTGCCGGTACAGGAAGTCCAGCGCCTCCTGACCGTCGTGCGCGACGTGCAGGGTGTTGCGAAGTTTGTTGTCCTCGAACGCTTCCCGCGTCATCAGTTCGTCGGCGGGATCGTCCTCCACCAGCAGGATGTCGATCGGGCGGCCGGAGGTGGTCATGCGGGGGCTCCTTGGGTGAGGGATGCGAGGTCGGCGGCGGCGCGGGTGGCCGAATCGGCGCCGCGCAGGGTGAAGCAGAACCGAGTGCCCTCGGTGTAGTCGGTATCGATCCAGATCCGGCCGCCGTGGAATTCCACGATCTTCTTGCAGACGGCCAGGCCGATTCCGGTGCCACTGTATTCGTCGCGGCTGTGCAGTCGCTGGAAGATGACGAACACCTTCTCCGCGAATTCGGGCGAGATCCCGATTCCGTTGTCGGACACCGTGATCAACGAGCCGCCCGCCGGATCGGGGGCGCAGGTGATGCGGATCTCGGGCGGCAGCTCCGGGCGGCGGAACTTGATCGCGTTGACGATCAGGTTCTGCCACAACATGGTCAGCAGCACCGGCTCGCCGACGAGTTCGGGCAGTTCGTCGGGCCGTTCGATGCGGGCCTCGGTGTCCTCGATGATCGCGGACAGATTCGACAGCGCCTTGTCCAGCGGTTCGGCGAGGTCGATCGGTTTGCTGTCGCCGGTGACCCGGCCCACCCGGGAGAAGGTCAGCAGGTCGTTGATCAGCACCTGCATGCGCTTGGCGCCGTCGACGGCGAAGTCGATGTACTGCTTGCCGCGCTCGTCGAGTTTGTCGCCGTAGCGCTTCTCCAGTAGCTGACAGAACGAGGCCACCTTGCGCAGCGGCTCCTGGAGATCGTGCGAGGCCACGTAGGCGAACTGCTCCAATTCGGCGTTGGAGCGGCGCAATTCGACGGCCTGGGCGTCGAGCGCGTCGCGCTGTTCGGCCAATTCCGCCTCCTGCGAACGGGATTGGTCGAGCCGGGTCACGATGCGCAGGCGCATATCCTCGACGGCCTCGGCCACCGCGGCCAGATCGGCGGGTCCGTGCGGCACGATCCGATGGCCGAAATCGCCGTCGGCGACCTTCAGCGACGCCTCGGTCAGCGTGCGCAGCGGCCGCGCGACGAGCCGCCGCACCAGGATCGTGAACGTCACGCCGGTCAGCAGGAAGACCACGAGCAGACCGATCAGCACGACATTGCGCACCGTGCGCGCGTGGTCGAGCGCGGCGTGATCGTCGGTCAGGGCGGCCGCGAGATCGGCGTTCTGCTTGTCGAATCGGCCGCGCACCTCGTCGAAGATGCTCTTGCCGCGGTCGGCGGTCGCGGTTCCGGCCGAACGGGCTTGTGCCGGAACCTGAATCGCGGTGAGCGGTTCGGCGTAACCGCGCCGCCACTGGTCGGCGGCGCGTTCGATGTCGTCGACGTCGGCCAGCAGATCCGGCCGCCCCGAGAGCAGGTCGCGCAGCCGGGCGACCGCGCGCTGCTCCAGATCCCGGCCGTCGGTGTAGGGCTGGAGGAATTGCGGATCGGCGCTGATGGCGTAGCCGCGCACGCCGGTCTCCTGATCGATCAGCGCGTTCTGCAGGCGATACGCCTCCGCGGCGGCGGGCAGCGTGCGCAGCAGCAGCCGGTCGCTGATCTCGGTGGTGTTCGCGGTGACCTGGGCGACCGCGAACGAACCGACGACCGCCACCAGGATCATGGAGGCGAGCACGAGCTGGAACCACGTCTGCACGGTCAGACGCCCGACCATGCGGGATTGCCTCGACATCATCGCGCCTGCCCCTCGTCGCTCCACCGCAGGTAGATGATCGCCAAGTCGTCGTCCAATCCGCCGGTGGGACCGGCAAGTTCCTCGATGCGCCCGATCAGTTCGTCGACGAAGGTGTGGGGTCGTCGCGTCGCCACCTCGCGGGCGATGTCGAGCATGCCGTCCTCGCCGAGGCGGGACCGGTCCGGACCCGTGCAGCCCTCGAACAGGCCGTCGGTGAACAGCATGAGTCCGCTGCCGTCGGGCAGGTGCAGTTCGTGGGTCGGCCAGTCGGCGTGGTCGGGCAGGAAGCCGAGGGCGGGGCCGCCGGGCACCTCGATCCAGCGCAGGTCGTCCTCGGACCGCAGGATCATCCCCGGATGTCCGGCCCGCTGCACCCGCACGGTGCGGGTGGCCGGGTCGAGCACGAGGTTGGTGGCGGTCGCGAAGGTCTGCCGATCGGTGCGCTCGGCGAGCAGCACCTGTTCCAGCACCCGCAACTGTTCGACGCCCGTGACTCTGCTGAGAATCAGTGTGCGCCAAGCCAATCGGAGCGCCACCCCGGTGGCCGCGGCGTCCGGGCCGTGGCCGGACACGTCGCCGATCACCGCGTGCACGGTGCCGTCGCCGTCCTGCACCACGTCGTAGAAGTCGCCGCCGAGCAGGGCGTGCGAGCGACCGGGACGATAGCGCGACAGCACGGAGACGCCGCTGTCGGCGGGCAGCAGCGGGGTGGGCAGCAGGCCGCGTTCGAGGCGGGCGTTCTCCTGCGCCCGCAGCTGACTCGCCTGGAGGGCGGCGGCGGTGCGTTCGGCCTGCTTGCGCTGGATGGCGTAGCGGACCGCGCGGCCGAACAGATCGGGTTCGACCCGGCCCTTGACGAGATAGTCCTGCGCGCCCGCCGCGGCCGCGGCCAGACCGGTCTGTTCCTCGTCGAGGCCGGTCATCACCACCACGGCGGCGTCGGTGTACTCGCGGATGCGGGCCAGCGCCTCGAGGCCCTGGGCGTCGGGTAGGTGGAGATCCAAGAGCACGCAGTCGGGCGATCCGGCCTCGAGCCGCCGCGCGGCCTCGGCCAGCGATCGCACCCATTCCAGACGCAGGCCGGGCGCGCCGTCGGTGACGAGTTCCTGCACCAGCAGGGCGTCACCGGGGTCGTCCTCGACCAGGAGCATCCAGGGTTCCTGCAAGGTCCAGCTCGGGTCCATCCCGAGGCCGGGCCCGCCGAAACTTTCACGCCGCACGGTCACCGCCGACGCGTGAACGAAAGTCGCGGGGGGCGATGGGGTTTCCCGGACAGACCAAACCTCTGGCCTCCGATCGTATAGTGAGTGGCTTCAGCGCACGCCAACTGACTCCACGGCCGGTTTCTGGACCGAGAGGCAGCGATGATGGTAGCCGATCTTGCGAACGGCTCGCACCACCGCCTTGCCCGGGCTTCGAAACGCCTTCGGGCCGTTCGGTATAGCTTACCGAACGGCCCGTGAGCGCGGTCTCACGACAGCTTGCCGACCGTGGACTTGTTCGACCCCGACACCGCCTTGTAGAGCAGGTAGAGCCCGAACACCACGAGGCTGATCATCAGGATCGGGAACAGCGCCTTGATCAACGCGCCCACCACGATCAACGCCAGCCAGACCAGCGCGACGACGCCCAGGATCTTCCAGAACATGTCATTCCTCCCGAAGTCTTTCCGAACCGCCGTCAGCGCGATCCGACACCTCGATACTGTCAGGGTCGGGCACGAAAAGCACCAGGTCAAAACCGATATCGGGGAAAGTTCAGGGTTGTCCCCGACCTCCCGGCGCGCTCGGGCGGTGTTCCCTGAGGGAGAACAAGGTCGACGGGACCGCCGGATCGTCGTAGCGTCGAAACGGTGACAGCTCCACAAGATCTTCCCGTTACCGCGGGTGCGCTGCGGGCGGCGGGGTACGAGCCGCGGGATGTCAAAAGCGAGATTCGGGCGAATCTGCTGCGGGTGCTCGAGGCCGGGGGTGATCCGTGGCCGGGCATCGTGGGTTTCGAGCGGACCGTGGTCCCGCAGTTGGAGCGGGCGCTGCTGGCCGGGCACGACATCGTGCTGCTGGGCGAGCGCGGACAGGGCAAGACCCGGTTGCTGCGCACCCTGATCGGCCTGCTCGACGAGTGGACGCCGGTGATCGCGGGCACCGAACTCGGTGAGCACCCGCTGGATCCGATCAGTCCGCTCGGCAAGCGGCTGGCCGCCGAACTCGGCGACGACCTGCCGGTGACCTGGCGGCATCGGTCGGAACGCTACGCGGAGAAGCTCGCCACGCCCGACACCTCCGTCGGCGACCTCATCGGCGACGTCGATCCGGTCAGGGTGGCCGAGGGCCGCAGCCTCGGCGATCCCGAGACCATCCACTTCGGGCTCGTGCCGCGCGCGCATCGCGGCATCGTGGCCGTCAACGAACTGCCCGATCTGGCCGAGCGGATCCAGGTCGCGCTGCTGAATGTCATGGAGGAGCGCGACATTCAGGTCCGCGGCTACACGCTGCGGCTGCCGCTGGACGTGCTGCTGGTCGCCACGGCCAACCCCGAGGACTACACCAATCGCGGCCGGATCATCACCCCGTTGAAGGACCGCTTCGGCGCGGAGATCCGCACCCACTATCCGCTCTCCGTCGAGGCCGAGGTGGCGCTGGTGCGCCAGGAGGCGAATCTCGTTGCGGAGGTGGGTGATCCGCTCATCGAGGCGCTCGCCCGGTTCGTGCGGCAGCTGCGCGAATCGCCCGCGATCGACCAACGGTCCGGCGTCTCGGCGCGATTCGCGGTCGCCGCCGCGGAGACCGTGGCCGCCGCGGCGCTGCGCCGCTCGGCGCTGACCGGGGAGCGCCCGGCCGTGGCCCGGCCCATCGATCTGGAGTCGGTGCCCGCCGTGCTGCGCGGCAAGCTGGAGTTCGAATCCGGTGAGGAGGGCCGCGAACAGGAGCATCTCACCCATCTGCTGCGCCGCGCGTTCGCCGAGACCGCGCGCGGGCGGCTGGGCGGGCTGAATCTGCGGCCGCTGGTGGAGGCGCTCGGCGACGGCAACCTGGTGACCACCGGTGAGCGCGTGGCGGGTTCGGAGATGCTCTCGGCCCTGCCCGAACTGCCGATCCTGCACGAGGTGGCCGCCCGGCTCGGCGTCGCGGCGACCGATCCGCCGCCGCGCATCGCCTCGGCCGTCGAATTCGCCTTGGAGTCTTTGTATCTCGCGCGTCAGGTCGCCAAGGACTCCGACGACGGCACGGCGGTGTACGGGCCGTGACCGCCGCCGATCGCTACGCCTACGGGCCGTATCACGACGGGCCGGATCCGCTCGCCCCGCCGCTGGATCTGCGGGAGGCGCTGGACACCATCGGCCGCGATGTGATGGAGGGCAGTTCGCCCCGCAGCGCGCTCGAGGAATTGTTGCGGCGCGGGCTGCGCGAGACCCGCGGGCTGGACGAGTTGACCCGGCAGCTGTGGCAGCGCCGCTCGGAGATCACTCGGCGCAATCGCCTCGACGGCACCTTGCAGCAGGTGCGCGAGCTGCTGGACGAGGCGTTGCGGGCCGAGCGCACCGCGCTGTTCCCCGATCCGTCCGACGACGCCCGCTTCGCCGAGGCGCAGCTGGACGCGCTGCCGCCGAGCACCGCGGCGGCGGTGAACGAGCTGTCCGAATACCGGTGGCGGTCGGAGACCGGCCGCGAGAACTACCAGCGGATCCGGGATCTGCTCGGGCGCGAGCTGCTGGACTCCCGGTTCCAGGGCATGAAACAGGCGCTGCAGAGCACCACGCCCGAGGACGTCGAGCGGATCCGGCGGATGATGGCGGATCTCAACGACCTGCTCGCCGCGCACGCCCGCGGCGAGGACACCCGGGAGCAGTTCGAGCGGTTCATGGGCGAGCACGGCGAGTTCTTCCCCGAGAACCCGCGCAATACCGACGAACTCGTCGACGCGCTCGCCGCCCGCGCCGCGGCAGCGCAGCGGATGATGAACTCGATGTCGGCCGAGCAGCGCGCCGAACTGGCGCAGCTGATCAATCAGGCGTTCGGCGATCCCCGTCTGGCGCAACAGGTTTCGGACCTGGACGCGAATCTGCGCGCGCTGCGGCCCGGTGAGGACTGGGAGTCGGCGCAGCGGTTCCGCGGCGAGGATCCGCTCGGGCTCGGCGAGGGCGCGCAGGCGTTGCAGGATCTGGCCGAATTGGACGCGCTCGCAGAGCAATTGGGGCAATCGTATCCGGGCGCCCGGCTCGAGGACATCGATCTGGACGCCCTGGAACGCCAGCTCGGCGAGCAGGCCCGGGTGGACGCGGCACGGCTCGCCGAACTGGAACGCGAGCTGCGGCGTCAGGGGTTGTTCGAGCGCGCGCCGGACGGTTCGCTGCGGCTGACGCCCAAGGCGTTGCGGCGGCTGGGCGAGGTGGCGCTGCGAAACATCGTGGGGCAGTTGCGCTCCCGGCGCGGTCAGCGCGACACCGCGCACGCGGGCGCGGCGGGTGAGCCCACGGGTTCGGCGCGGCCCTGGCAGTTCGGCGACACCGAACCGTGGGACGTGCCGCGCACCGTGCGCAACGCCGTGCTGCGGACGGCGTCGACGGGCAGCCGCGCGGTCACCCTGGACGTGTCCGACGTGGAGATCATGGAGACCGAGCAGCGGTCGCGGGCGGCGGTCGCGCTGTGCGTGGACACCTCGTGGTCGATGGTTCAGGACGGGCGCTGGGTGCCGATGAAACGCACGGCGCTGGCGCTGCATCATCTGATCGCGACCCGATTCCGTTCCGACGCACTGGATCTCATCACCTTCGGCCGGTACGCGACCTCCGTCGACATCGGCGAGCTGACCGCGCGCGAGCCGGTCTGGGAGCAGGGCACCAATCTGCATCACGCGCTGTTGCTGGCCGCGCGGCACGTGCGCCGCCACCCCGACGCGGTGCCGGTCGTGCTGGTCGTCACCGACGGCGAACCGACCGCGCATCTGGAATCCGACGGCGACGCGTATTTCAACTGGCCGCCCGAACCGCGCACCCTCGCGGTCACCATGACCCAGGTCGACGCGCTGGCCAGACTCGGCGCCTCGATCACGGTGTTCATGCTCGGCGAGGATCCGCGGCTGGCGGCGTTCGTGGATCTGGTGGCCAGGCGCAGCGGCGGCCGGGTGGTCGCCCCGGACCTCGACGGTCTGGGCGCGGCGGTGGTGTCGGACTACCTGCGCGCGCGGCGCTGACGAGCCGCCGGACCGGGCGTGGCCCGAATGCGCAGGTGTGGAAAGTCCGGGCACTGGGTACTCGGTAACGCCGGGTAGCGGATACTGGTTCGATGATCGACGGTGAGAAGCTCGAGCCGCAGCTGGTGAGCGTGCTCGGGAGTGTGATCGGCAACGAGCCCTGTGCGAATACCGGGGAGTTTCGTTTCAACTTTGCCGATCGCCGGTGGGAGTGGTCGGACGAGCTGGCGCGCATGCACGGCTACGAACCCGGAACCGTCGAGCCGACCACCGAGCTGCTGCTGTCCCATCAGCACCCGGACGACCGGGCCACGGTCGAGACGCTGATCGAGAAGATCGTGGAGACCAGCGAGCCGTTCTGTAGTCGGCATCGGATCATCGACACCGCCGGGGACGTGCACGAGGTGATCGTGATCGCCGATTACGACACCGACGACGCCGGCCGGATCGTCGGCACGGTCGGCTACTACATCGAGTTGACCGGCATCCTCGCCGAGGAGCGCAACGACGTCATCGACGAGATCCTGCCCGATATGGTCGCCTCGCGCGCGCCGATCGAGCAGGCCAAGGGGATTCTGTCGATGATCTACGAACTGGACTCCGATCAGGCCTTCGCCGTGCTGAAATGGCGTTCCCAGCACACCAACGTCAAGATTCGCGAGCTGGCCCTGCAACTCGTGCACGACGCCCGTCATCTGGAACCCAACCGGGCCGGGCTGCGGATGCGCTTCGATCATGTGCTGCTGACCGTGCACGAACGGGTGCCCGTCTAGGCGCGAGCGTTTGGCTGGCATACGGTCGGCTACCCCCCAGCTATAGCTGTCCACTATCGCATTGGGAGGAAGCATGGCCGACGTGATGCAGAGCCTGATGGCCAGCACGGTCTACGACACGCAGGGCGAGAAGGTCGGTGAGGTCACCCAGGTCTACCTGGACGACCGCACGGGCGCCCCGAGCTGGGTCAGCGCCAAGACGGGCCTGATGCACGGCGACGCGCTCGTGCCGCTCACCGGCGCGAATCTCGACACCGATCGGCATACTCTCAGCGTGCCGGTCAGCAAAGACAAGGTGAAGTCGGCTCCGCATGTGGAGCAGGACGGTCACATCAGCCCGGAGGGCGAGCAGCAGCTGTTCGCGCACTACGGGATCGATCCGAGCCGGGCGAGCCAGACCGGGTACGGCCGCTACCGCACCGAGGGCGATCGGCGTTCCCCGGCCGACGATTCGATGGTCCGCTCCGAGGAACACCTCGACGTCCACACCGAATCGCAAGAAGTCGGCAAGGCACGACTGCGCAAATACGTCGTGACGGAGAACGAACAGGTTAACGTTCCGGTGCAGCACGAAGAGGTGCACATCGAGCGGGAACCCATCCGGGATCCGAATTCCGTGCGGGACGCCGATTTCGGCGAGGCCGAACAGGAGGTCACCCTGCACGAGGATCGCGTGGTGGTCGACAAGGAAGCGGTGCCGGTGGAGCGGGTCCGGCTGGCGGTGGACGAGGTCGAGGATCAACAGACCGTGTCCGACACCGTCCGCAAGGAGCGCTTCGAGACCGAGGGTCTCGACCCCGAGCACCGCGGCGACGGCGGGCGGAAGCGCTGATCGCGCTCTCGCCGAGCACGTCACCCCCCATTGGACAGTGCCTCGCGGCACTCGGATCCGGGGTGACAGGCCGACGGAGATCTTCGCCCGGGCCCTGCGCGGCTCGCCGCTCCGGGCGAAGCTCCGTCGGCCGATCACCGGGGCTTCTTGATCTGACCGGTCACCGGGATTTCTTGATCCGCCCGATGGCCAGATCGCCGAGGCGATGCAGGGATTCGATATTGCGTGGGGCCAGGGCCAGCTGTTGGAGATTCGCGGGGAGCAGCTTGCCGGGGCCGCGCCAGACGTGTTCGCCCATGCGGATCTCGGTGCGGCCGTCCGCGGTCTCCTCGAGGTCGAGGCGGATCAGCGCCGCGCCGAGCGGCCACAGCCGGGCCTCGAGTTCGAGCATGCGCGGCGGTTCGAGGGCGCGCACGACGGTGATGTCGCGGCGGTTCAGCGGCCAGGGGCCGATGCTGTGATGGATTCGGGTGCCCACCGCGGGCCAGCCCGGGTCCACGTCGCGGATGTGGGACGCGCCGACCACCCACAGGCCGTACAGCCAACCGTCGGAGAGGACGGCGAACACGTCCTCCGGACTCGCGTCCACGATCGTCTTCGCTTCGAACGCCACCGCACACCTCCGCTTCCCGGGAGTTCGCCAACGCCAACCGGCGGGAGATACCCGGCTGGGGGTCCGGCAAACGACGGTCGGTGACGGCCACCGGGCCGTCCGGCCGACTACCCTCGGCGGCGGTCGGCGAGGTCGGTGAGGGCCTGGGCCCAGCCGTCGAGGCGGTCGGCGGCGTCGCGCAGATTCATCAGGGCCCAGTCCAGATCGTCGGGGGCGGCGGGCGCGTCGGGAGCGGCCAGGACGCGCCCGGCGGCGGCGACCAGCTGCTCGTATTCCACGACCCCGTGCTCGAGCCGGGTCACGGCGTGCCCCACCTGCTCGGCCAGCCCGGGGGTGGATATCGAATTCACCTGTGCGACAACGCCGATCGCCTGTTCCATCGCGGCGATGTCGGCGGCCAGCGCGTGCAGGGCGGCCGCGCCGGAGTGCGCGGTCTGGAGGGTGTCGACGACGTCGTCCTCGGGCAGCCGTGCGCCGTGGGCGATTCGGCGGCCGAGCACATGCAGCGCGCGTTCGGCGCGGACCAGTCGGGCAATGGGTTCGCGGGCGGCCGAGCGCACGGGTGGGAGTTTGCGCGGCACGAAGGTCGCGTCGGGCAAGGGGTTGCGGCGCAATTCGAGGTAGCGCTTGGTCGTGACGGCCGCCCCAGTGACCAGGGCCGCCGCCCCGCTGCCGACGACGAGCACGGCCCAGGCGGGGGCCGAGATCAGCACCAGCCCAGCGGTTCCCAACGCGGTGACACCGGAGGCCGCGCTCAGCCGCAGGCTACGCCGCCGCACCCGCCGCCGTCGCCGCAATTCCCGTTCGCGAGGATCGGCCCATTTCCGAACCGCGTGCAACGCATGCTCCCCCGCCTCCCGCAAACCCTCCGACAACCGCCGGGCCTGCTCCACCGACTCGACCTGCCCAGCGGTCTCCGCGATCATGTCCCGCAGAACGCGCCCCCGCGCCCCGGAATCCCGCCGACGACCCGCATCCGCGCGCCCCCCGCCCCGCGAACCCGAATCACCGTACGGCACAGAACCGGCCGCTCCCCCGCCACGCGCACGCGAATCACCGTGCGGCACAGAGTTAGCCGCTCCCCCAGCACGCGAACCCGAATCGTCGTGCGGCACAGAATCGGCCGATTTCCGGGCACGCGAACGCGAATCACCGTGCGGAACAGAGCCGGCTGCTCCCCCGGCACGCGAACGTGAATCGCCTTGCGGCAGTGAGGTAGCCGCTCCCTCGGAATGCGAACCCGAATGGCCTTGCGGCACAGAGCCAGCCGCTCCCCCGGCACGCGGACCCGAATCGTCGTGCGGCACAGGACCGAACGCTGCCCCGCCACGGGAAGCGGAATCGTCCTGTGACGCAGCGCCGGTCGTTCGCCCGGCAACCCGGGGCGAACTCTTGGCACGCGGGTCGGAACGGCCTTGGCGCGCCGGGGCTTCCCGGGGCGCGCGGCGGCTCCGCGAATTGCCCGGTATCGGCTCGGTGAGGGGCGTCTGCCACCACCGGCCGGAGTCCGCGTCGGGTGGGGTGGAATGGGCGCCCTCGTCGGCAGGGCGGGCGGCTGTCTCGCGGGGCGGGTTCGGGGCCGTTCGCTCGTCGGTGGGTGGGGGCTCGGGACGGAAGCCCGTGGGGAACAACGACTTCCAGGTGGGGCGGGGTGGCTCGGGGGACGGGAAGTGGGCGCGGGAAGTCGCGGACTGCGCGGAGGTCCGCGACTTTCCCTTCACTGCGACGCCTTTCGAGAAGCCGAGCGGTTACTGCTGGGTGGCCTGGTCCTGGTTGGCCTGGGGCTGGGGAGCGGCCGGGTTGGGGATGGCCTGCTGCTGGCCGCCCGCGGGGAGGGCGTCGCCGCGCATGGAGGCGCGGATCTGCTCGAGGCGGTTGTGCCCGGCCATCTGCACGCTGGCCTGCTGGACCTCGAGCATGCGGCCCTGCACCGAGTTCTGGGCGAGTTCGGCCGCGCCGAGGGCGTTGGCGTAGCGGCGCTCGATCTTCTCGCGCACCGCGTCCAGGCTCGGGGTGGAGCCGGGCGCGGACAGGGTGGAGTCCATCTGCTGGAGCGATGCCGAGACCTGCTCCTGCATCTTGGCCTGCTCGAGCTGGCTGAGCAGCTTGGTGCGCTCGGCGACCTTCTGCTGCAACAGCATCGCGTTCTGCTCGACCGCCTTCTTGGCCTGCGCGGCGGCCTGCAGGGACTGGTCGTGCAGCACCTTGAGATCCTCGACGGCCTGTTCGGCGGTGACCAGCTGCGCCGCGAACGCCTCGGCGGCGTTGGTGTACTGGATCGCCTTCTCGGTGTCGCCGGCCTGGGTGGCCTGATCGGCCAGCATGACGGCCTGACGCGCGTTGGCGTTGAGCTTCTCGACCTCGTCGAGCTGCCGGTTCAGCTTCATCTCCAGCTGACGCTGGTTGCCGATCACCGACGCGGCCTGCTGGGACAGGGCCTGATGCTGACGCTGGGCTTCCTCGATAGCCTGCTGAATCTGGACCTTCGGATCCGCGTGCTCCTCGATCTTGGAATCGAAGAGGGCCATGAGGTACTTCCAGGCCTTGACGAACGGATTAGCCATCGATTGATCCCGCCTCCATCTGACGCGCCGCGCCCTAGCGCGACTAGTGCGCGACCGTCACGCACCTCGTGTCCCTAACCTCCGCGCCGACGCCCGAGTGAACCGGCCGGTTACCGACGCTCATAGAGAATCTATCCGTTTCCGCTCCGTCGTACAGCGTTGCCCGGCGCCGAAACTCGACGCCGGGCGACTTCGTCGCTCACTTCGCTTGCACCAGTACCAACTTCTCCGCGCGCGGGGCGGGAATGACGATCCGCGTGTCCCCGGCGATCGACCCCAGCGACGCGACGGCGTCGACGGGCACCGGCTCGGCGGCCGTCTCGGCCTCGGCCGGAACCTCGCGGGCGGGTTCGCGGACGGTGTCGCCGTGCGCGTCGGCCATGGCCTCGCCGACGTCGATCAACACTTGCGACAGCGGCACGTCGAGGGCCTCGCAGATGGCGGCCAGCAGCTCGCTGGACGCCTCCTTGCGGCCGCGTTCGACCTCGGACAGGTAACCCAGGCTCACCCGAGCCGAGGTCGAGACCTCGCGCAGAGTCCGGCTCTGGGCCGTCCGAGCGCGCCGCAGACTTTCCCCGATGGCTTCTCGCAGCAGCGTCATCTCGTTCTCCTTACGTACTCTCCTCGCCGGACCGAGCGTATGCAGTGACAACGTCACGCACTGCCGGGTTGGTTCCCGACCGTGATGCGTACGAGTTCGACGACGGCCGCGCGCACCGCCGCCAATCTGATCGTCCACCGGTCCCCGGCGAGTTTCAACCGCATCACCTCGGTGCCCTCGGATCCGGACACCCCCAGGTAGACCGTGCCGGGCGGATGTCCGTCCTGCGGGTCGGGCCCGGCCACCCCGGTCAGGCCCACCCCGAGATCGGCCCCGCAGACCGTGCGCGCGCCCACGGCCAGCTGTTCGGCGGTGCGCGCGGAGACCGGGCCGTCGGCGGTCAGTGTGTGTTCGCTCACCCCGGCGAGGGTGTGCTTGAGGTCGGTGGCGTAGACGATGAGACCGCCGCGCAACACCGTGCTCGCGCCCGGCACGCCCGCGACGGTCGCGGCGAGCAGACCGGCGGTCAGCGATTCGGCGGTGGCGAGCGTGGTGCCGCTCGCGCGCAGCCCGGCGACCAGCTCGGTCGCGGGAACCGCCGCGGTCAGCGGGTCGCTCATGGCCGTTTGACCGGCCCCGACCACAGCCGGGCCGCCTGCACGACGTAGTCCAGCCCGGTCACCACGGTCAGCACGACCGCCACGTACATGAGCACCTGGCCCGCGGTGGCGAACATCCCCGACAACGGCAGCAGCAGCACGCCGATCGCCAGCGACTGCACCAGCGTCTTGAGCTTGCCGCCGCGCCCGGCCGGAATCACCCCGCGCCGCACCACGGCCAGCCGCAGCAGCGTCACCCCGAGTTCGCGCGCGCAGATGACCACGGTGATCCACCAGGCCAGATCCCCCAGCGCCGACAGCCCGATCAGGGCCGCGCCGATCAACGCCTTGTCGGCGATCGGGTCGGCCAGTTTGCCGAAATCGGTGACCAGACCGTACTTCCGGGCCAGCTGACCGTCCACCCGGTCGGTGAGGGCGGCGACGCCGAACAGCACGGTCGCGCCGATCCGCCATTCGGTGTCGTGCCCGCCCGCGGCGAACAGGGCCAGCAGGAACAGCGGCACGATCAGGATGCGCAGCACGGTCAGCACATTGGCGACGTTCATCAACGGGACGGCCGACGGTTCGACCGCGCGCGGGACCGCCGCCGCCGGGACGAGATTCGGCCGCGCCCGCGCGGCCTCCGGCCAAGGGTGGTCCATATCGTCGCTCTGCACGCTCACCGGCACCCCCGGCCGCGGTCGACCAGGCCACGGACCCCGGCGCGGGCGGGCGAACGGGCGGGCTGGGTGTGCGGCACTCCACCAGACTATCGGTATCGGACCCGACTACTGTGCACCCCATGACAACACGGGCACCCCACAGTGATTCGATCGGCGGCGCGCAGGCGGGCACCCCGATCGTCCGCCGTGCCCGGACCTCGGACGTGCCCGCGATCAAGGACCTCGTCGACGTCTACGCGGGCAAGATCCTGCTGGAGAAGAATCTGGTCAACCTCTACGAGTCCGTGCAGGAGTTCTGGGTCGCCGAGATGGACGGCCGGCTCGTCGGCTGCGGCGCCCTGCACGTGCTGTGGGCGGATCTGGGCGAGGTGCGCACGGTCGCGGTGCATCCGGAGGTGAAGGGCAAGGGCATCGGCCGCCTGATCGTGGACCGGCTCGTCGAGACCGCCCGCGACCTCGAGCTCGAGCGGCTGTTCGTGCTCACCTTCGAGGTGGACTTCTTCGCCCGGCACGGCTTCGTGGAGATCGACGGCACGCCCGTCACCGCCGAGGTGTTCGCCGAGATGTGCCGGTCCTACGACACCGGTGTCGCGGAGTTCCTGGACCTGAGCTACGTCAAGCCGAACACCCTCGGCAATACTCGAATGTTGTTGACCCTCTGAGCCTTTCGGGAGCCCGCGATGCCGCTGTTCGCCGTCCACTACACCTACGCCGAGGCCGCCGCCGCGGGCCGCGACGAACACCGCCCCGAACACCGCGCCTGGCTGTCGGGCCTGGTGGACCAGGGTGTGGTGGTGACCAGCGGCCCCTACCCCGACGGTTCGGGGGCGCTCATCATCGTCCGCGCCGAGGACGCCGACGCGGTGACGAAGACGCTGACCCAGGACCCGTTCGCGCGGGAGGGCCTGATCGAGTCGGTCCGCTTCGTCGAATGGCAGCCGGTGATGGGCGCTCTGGTCGAGCCGTTGCCGTAACTTGTGACCATGGATGAGGGCCTTCGGTTCGCGTCGACCGTCGAGGAACTCGACGCGCTGCCGCTGATGTCGGTGATCATGGAATGCAAGCCGTCCCGGTCGGTCTTCCAGAAGTGGCGGGACGGGCAGGGCCGGACGTTGAAGTGGATGCGCATGCGCAGCGAGAACCGGTACACCTCCGAGGAGCTGTGCATCGGGATGTTCCCGCTCACCGCGCCGCAGCAGTACCGCTTCGTCGTCCTCTACGACCCGTCGGTGCACGGGCATCCGGACGAATGGGAGTCCGTCGCGGCGCAGGCGTAACCTCGTCGGGTGCGGATGGATCCGAGCGCGGCCTGGGATCGGTTCCGGGCGCAGCGCGTCGCGCGGCTGGCGACGGTGAGCGGCGCCGGGCGCCCGCATCTGGTGCCGGTGACCTTCGCCGCCGAACCCCCGGTGATCGAGATCGCCATCGATCACAAGCCCAAGACGACCACGAATCTGCGGCGGCTGCGCAATATCGCCGAGAACGACCGGGTTTCGGTGCTCGCCGACGAGTACGACGAGGACTGGACCCGGCTGTGGTGGGTGCGGCTCGACGGCGCGGCCCGGGTGCTGACCGACGGCGTCGAGCACACGGCCGCGCTCGACCGGTTGATCGCGAAATACGTTCAGTACCAACGCGTTCCGCCGAGCGGCCCGGTGATCCGCATCGAGATCGACACGATCGTCGGCTGGACCGGCGCGGCCTGACTACTCGGCCGGTCCGTCGGCGTCGCCGGGCGGCGCGTCCCCGCCGCCGCGGATCGCGTAGAGCGTGCCGGGCAGTTCGTCGGGTTTCACCAGCACGTCGCGGGCCTTGGAACCCTCACTGGGACCGACGATTCCGCGCGTCTCCATGAGGTCCATGAGCCGCCCGGCCTTGGCGAAGCCCACCCGCAGCTTGCGCTGCAACATCGACGTCGAACCGAATTGCGAGGTCACCACGAGTTCCACGGCCTGCAACAGCAGTTCGAGATCGTCGCCGATATCGGGATCGATCTCCTTGGCCTCGCCGGACTTGGCGGCGGTGACGCCCTCCTCGTACTCCGGTTCGGCCTGGTTCTTGGCGAAGTCGACGATGCGCGAGATCTCCTCGTCGGAGATGAACGCGCCCTGGAGGCGGGTCGGCTTGGACGCGCCCATCGGCAGGAACAGCCCGTCGCCCATGCCGATCAGCTTCTCCGCGCCGGGCTGGTCGAGGATGACGCGGGAGTCGGTCAGCGAGGACGTCGCGAAGGCCAGGCGCGAGGGCACATTCGTCTTGATCAGACCGGTGACCACGTCGACCGACGGTCGCTGGGTGGCGAGCACGAGGTGGATGCCCGCCGCGCGCGCCTTCTGGGTGATGCGCACGATCGCGTCCTCGACGTCGCGGGGCGCGGTCATCATCAGATCGGCCAGCTCGTCGACGATCGCGAGGATGTAGGGATACGGGCGGTAGACGCGCTCGCTGCCCAGAGGCGTGGTGATCTGGCCCGACTTGACCTTCTTGTTGAAGTCGTCGATGTGGCGGACCTTGCTGGCCTGCATGTCCTGATACCGCTGTTCCATCTCCTCGACCAGCCAGGCCAGCGCGGCCGCGGCCTTCTTGGGCTGGGTGATGATCGGGGTGATCAGGTGCGGAATGCCTTCGTACGGAGTCAGTTCCACCATCTTGGGGTCGATGAGGATCATCCGGACCTCGTCGGGGGTGGCCCGCTGCAACAGCGAGACCAGCATCGAGTTCACGAAACTCGACTTGCCCGAACCGGTGGAACCGGCCACCAGCAGATGCGGCATCTTGGCGAGGTTGGCGCACAGGAAATCGCCCTCGATGTTCTTGCCGAGGCCGATCACCAAGGGGTGGTGGTCGTTTCGGGTCGAGGGGGCCTTGAGCACGTCGGCGAGGCGGACCAGTTCGCGATCGGCGTTGGGGACCTCGATGCCCACCGCGGATTTGCCGGGGATGGGCGCGAGCAGGCGGACGTTCTCCGTCGCGACCGCGTAGGCGATGTTGCGGGCGAGCTGGGTGATCTTCTCGACCTTCACGCCCGGCCCGAGTTCGACCTCGTAGCGGGTGACCGTCGGACCGCGCACGAATCCGGTGACCGCCGCGTCGATCTTGAACTGCACGAGCACCTCGGTGATCGCCTCGATCATCGATTCGTTGGCGGCGCTGCGTTTCTTGGGCGGGTCGCCGTCGACGAGCAGGGACAGCGGCGGTAGGTGGTAGTCGCCCTCGACCTCGCGTTCGGGGGCGAACTCGAGTTGTTCGGGGGCGGGCGGTTCGGGGGTCTGGTCGACGACCTTGGGAGCCTTGCGCGCCTTGGGTTTCGCGGGCGCGGGCGGTTCGGGCTCGGGGGTGACGATGTCCTTGGCGTCGCGCAGCGGCGGTTCGCCGAGGGCCTCGGTGACCGCGTCGGAGCCGCCGAACTCGTCGGGCGGGTAGTTCTCCTCGGGGGTGCGGCCGCGCTTGCCCGTGCCGGGGTGGATCGGGAAGCCGTCGTCGTCGTAGTTCTCGGGATCGTAGCGGCCGTAGCGCCCGTCGTAGGCGTCGTATTCGTCGCCGCCGGTGCCGGTGCCGAACAGCCGCCGCAGTTTGGCGGGGACCTCGCGCACGGTGGTGCCGGTGATCAGCAGCAGGCCGAACACCATGGCCAGCAGCAGCAGCGGGACCGCGAGCCAGGAGGTCAGGCCGTCGCGCAGCGGGCCGCCCGCGACGTAGCCGACGAAGCCCGCGGCGTGCGCCCGGCCGTGCTGATCGGCCGGGGCGCCCGCGGCGATGTGCCACAGGCCCAGCGCGGGCAGGCCCAGGAGCAGACCGCCCAGGACCAGGCGGGGGCGGATCTCGGGGCGGGGTTCGGTGCGCATGAGCACGACCGCGATGGCGGTCGCCACGAACGGCATTGCGCCCGAGGCGGATCCGCCGATCCAGCGCACCGCGGTGTCGACCGCGTGCCCGACCGGACCGCCCGCCGACAACCACACCGCGGCCGCGATGACGACGCTGAACCCGATGAGCGCCAAGGCGATTCCGTCGCGGCGGTGCCCGTGCTCGATCTCCCCCGCGCGGCTGAGCGTGCGCGTGGTCGCGCCCACCCCGCGCGCGAGCATGTTCCAGCCGTTGCCCACGCCGCGGCCGAAGACCGCCAGCGGGGCCGTGTTCGACCGCGGCCGCGGCGCCGGACGCCGCGTCGCCGTGGTCCGCCCGCGCGCCGTCGTCCGCGCCCGTGAGCTTCCCGAACGGGTCCGCGCCGGGGCCCGCCCCCGGCCCGTTCCCGCCCGCGAACTCGACGCCGTACTGCCGCGGGACTTACCTGCCATGCCCCTCAGGCTAACCGCAACGTCCCCATCCAGACCATCCGCAACACCCACACCACCGGTATCCCGCCCGACGCGCCCGAGGGAAATCGTCACTGAGCCGACGCGACGGGACCGGTGCTCCTACGATGTATCTGCATGTCCCAGCCTCACGTTGGTGTGGTCCCGATGAACGACGAAGACGTCAAAGCGGGTCAGGCGAAGCCGAGCATCGCCCGAACCTACAGTTACCTCCTCGGGGACCGTGATTACTACACGGTCGATCAGGAGGTCGGTCAGTATTTCACCGAATCCCTACCGGGTTCCGTTCGCATCGCCACCACCGCGCGCCGGGCGGTCGAACGGGCCGTGCGCGAGATCGCGCGCGACGGCGTCGCCCAGTTCATCGACTTCGGCTGCGGATTACCGACCGTGGACAATGTGCATCAGATCGCGCAGCGGGAGAATCCGGCCGCGCGTGTGGTGTACGTCGACAACGATCCCATCGTGGTGGCGCACGCCCGCGCGACCCTGGCGACCGACGCGCAGACCATCGTAGTCCAGGCCGACGTCCGCGACCCGCGCGCCATTCACGACGACGAGTCGGTGCGCGCGCTGTTGGATTTCGAGCGACCGGTCGGGCTGTTGTTCAGCGCCGTCCTGGGCTTCCTCAACGACGACGAGAACCCCGACGGGCTCATGCGGTTCTGGGTCGACCACATCGCCTCGGGGAGCCGAATCTACGTGTCGCACTTCCGATCCGGGTTCAACGAGGAGACCGTGGCGACCGAACAGAAACTCCAGGGCACCTGGGGTCGCGGCCGCTGGCGCACCGACGCGGAGATCGCCACCCTGTTCCGCGGACTCGAACTGCTCGAGCCCGGTCTCGTGCCGTGCGCGCTGTGGCGGCCGGGACCGGAGGGGCCGAGCGAGATCACCTCGTGGGAGCAGCTGATCGTCTCGGGTCTGGCCGCCAAACCCTAGATGCTGCGGTCGGCCTCGAACACGGCTCGCACGTTCTCCGGCGATCCGGAGGTGTCCAGCCGAACCTCGTTGCGGCCGAACGCGTGCAGCACCAACTCCGACGGCTTGCCGGTGAGCACGACCGCGTCACCGCCGATATTGTGGGCGGTCACGCGCTCCCCGTCGGGCGTCGCCAGCACCACGCTGACCGGGGATTTGCGGTAGGCCATCTTGGCCATGCGCCGCAACGCCTTCCACAGCTGGGTCTCGTCCTCGGCGCTCAATTCCCGTGGCTGCCAACCGCTTCGGCCGCGGCGCACGTCCTCGTGATGGACGTACATCTCGGTGAGGTTGGCGACCGCGTCGACCGGGCGCAGCGGCGACCACCACGGCGGCCCGGTGCGGATCTGCTCCAGCAGTTCGGCGAACGGGCGGCGCGCCGCCGACGCCTGCACCGAATCCAGGTATCCCGCAAGCGGTTTCAGCAGGATGCCCGGCGCGGCGTCGGGCCTGCGCTCGCGCACCACCAGATGCGCGGCCAGATCCCGCGCCGTCCACGTCCCGCACAGGGTCGGCGCGTCCGGCCCCGCCTCGGTCATGGTGACGACCAGGGCGGCGCGCTCACGCTGAGCCATACTCATGCCCCGAGAATAGCCCTCCGACAGGGGCTCATTCTGTGGCCGCGGCCACACTCAGGGGCCGACGCCCGTGGGCTCATTCGCCACGGCCGCACTCACACGCCGATGACCGTGGACTGCAATCCGCGGCGGCCACACTCACACCCCGATGACCGTGGGCACGATCATGGGGCGGCGGCGGTAGGTGTCCGCGACCCAGCGACCGACGACCCTGCGCACGCTCTGGGCGATGCGGTGGGTTTCGGTGACGTTCTCGGTGGCGAGGCGCATGAGTTCGGCCTCGACCAGTTCCTGGGCCTCGACCAGCGCGCCCGGATCGTCGGAGAAGCCGCGGCCGGAGACCTCGGGCGCGCTGACCGCCTTGCCGGTGGCCGCGTCGACGGCGACGGTGATGGCGATGAAACCGCCCTCGCCCAGGACGAGACGATCCGACAGCGTCGACTCGCCGACATCGCCGACCGACAGGCCGTCGACGTAGACCTGCCCGACCGGGAAGCGGCCCACGATCGAGGCGATGCCGTCGACCAGATCGACCACCACGCCGTCCTCGGCCAGCACCACCCGATCCTCCGGCACGCCCGTCGCGATCGCGAGCGCGGCATTGGCCCGCAGATGCCGCCATTCCCCGTGCACCGGCATGGCATTGGTGGGCCGCACCGCGTTGTAGAGGTAGAGCAGCTCACCCGCCGACGCGTGGCCGGAGACGTGCACCTTCGCGCTCTGCTGGGTGACGACGGTCGCGCCGAGGCGGGCCAGGCCGTTCACGACCGCGAAGACCGCGTTCTCGTTGCCCGGGATGAGCGAGGACGCCAGCACCACGAGATCGTCGGGCCGGATGTTGATCTGCCGATGGTCGCCGCGGGCCATGCGCGACAGCGCCGACAGCGGCTCGCCCTGCGATCCGGTGGAGATCAGGACCAGCTTGTGCACGGGCAGATTCGCGGCCTGATCGAGATCGACCAGCAGGCCGTCCGGGATGTTGAGATAGCCCAGGTCCTGCGCGATCTGCATATTGCGGACCATCGACCGCCCGACGAAGCAGATCCGCCGGTTGTAGCGCTCGGCCACGTCCACGACCTGCTGAATGCGGTGCACGTGGCTGGCGAACGAGGCGACGATCACGCGGCCGGTGGCCTTGCCGATGACGTTGTCGAGCACCGGCCCGATCTCGCGTTCGGGCGTGACGAAGCCGGGAACCTCGGCATTGGTCGAGTCGACCAGGAACAGGTCCACGCCCTCGTCGCCGAGCCGGGAGAATCCGGCCAGGTCGGTGAGGCGGCCGTCGAGCGGCAGCTGATCGAGCTTGATGTCACCGGTGTGCAGCGCGAGCCCCGCCGGGGTCCGCACGGCCACCGCGATGGCGTCGGGGATCGAGTGGTTGACCGCGAAGTACTCGCAGTCGAACGGCCCGTGCGTGGTCCGCTCGCCCTCGGTGACCTCGATCAGCTTGGGCTGCAAGCGATGTTCGCGGCACTTGGCCGCCACCAGCGCGAGGGTGAACCGCGAGCCGACGACCGGAATGTCCGGGCGCAGCCGCAGCAGGAACGGCACGGCCCCGATGTGATCCTCGTGACCGTGCGTCAGCACGACGGCCGCGACCTCGTCGATCCGGTCCTCGATCGGCCGGAAGTCGGGCAGGATCAGATCGACGCCCGGCTGCTGATCCTCCGGGAACAACACCCCGCAGTCGATGATCAGCAACTTGCCGTCGTACTCGAAAACGGTCATGTTCCGGCCGATTTCGCCGATCCCGCCGAGCGCGAACACCCGCAACCCATTGCGCGGCGCCGCGGGCGGCAACGGCAGCGCATGCGGATCCGCCACCACCGGCTGCGGCTCCGCCTGCGGCTCGGACCGATTCCGTCCACCCTGCCGCCCCCGATTCCGCCGCCCCCGCGAATCCCCTTGTCCCCCACCACGTTCCGGCTCCCGCCGCGGCCCGGAGGTATCCCGCTGTCCACGCCCGGTCTCCCGACCACCCCGCCCGGATTCCCGTTCGACGCGGCCGGTCTCCTGCCCGCCGCGCTGGGACTCGCCCTCGGCACGGCCACCATCCCGCGCGGGTTCCCTTTCGGCACGGCCACTTTCGCGACCCGAGCGCTGGGACTCACCCTCCGCACGGCCACCCTCACGCGCGGATTCCCGTTCGCCACGGCCACTTTCACGACCGGAGCGCACGGACTCACCCTCGACAGGCCCGCTCGCCGCGGAGCCGCGCTCCGCCGGGGCCTGGGCTTGCTCCGCGTCGCGCAGGGTCGCCTCCGCCTCGCGGGCGATGCGCTGGGCCTGACGTTCGTCGGCCCGTGCCTGCTCGGTGACCTCGACGGGCGGGGCGGGTTCGGGCGCTCCGGCCGCGCGGCTGGCGGCTCTGCGGCGCACGCGGCGGTTGGTCGTGGGGTCGTTGGCGTTCGGGTCGGTCATGCGCACACTCCCGCAGCGTCGAGGTCGGCCGCGATGGCGAGCAATTGGTCGGCGTCGGGCAGCAGTTGGGGCAGGCGCGGGGCGCCCACCTCCACGCCGAGCAGGCGCAGCGCGCCCTTGGTGAGGGCCACGCCGCCCACCCGCGCCATGGCCCGCATCAACGGAAGCATGGAGGCGTTGAGTTCGCGGGCGCGCACGACCTCGCCCGCGAGGTACGCGTCCCGCAGCTGCACCAGCCGCTCGGGCACGAGATGGCCGATCACGCTGATGAATCCGACCGCGCCCACCGACAGCCAGGGCAGGTTCAGCACGTCGTCGCCGGAGTAGTACTCCAGCCCGGTCTCGGCGATGATCTCCGCGCCCGCGCCCAGATCGCCCTTGGCGTCCTTGACCGCGATGATGTGCGGATGCTCGGCGAGCCGCCGCAGCGTCTCCGGCGCGATCGGCACCACCGAGCGCGGCGGAATGTCGTAGAGGGTGACGGGCAGATCGGTGGCGTCGGCGACCGCGGTGAAGTGCGCGACGAGACCCTCCTGCGACGGCCGCGAGTAATACGGAGTCACCACGAGCAACCCGTGCGCACCGGCCCGCTGCGCGTTGCGCGCCAATTCGATGCTGTGCGCGGTGTCGTAGGTCCCGGCCCCGGCGAGGATGTGTGCGCGGGAACCCACGGCGTCCACGACCGCGTGCAGGAGATCGAACTTCTCGGACTCGGTGGTGGTCGGCGATTCGCCGGTGGTCCCGGAGACCACGAGCAGGTCGACTCCCCGGTCGACCAGGCGGTGCGCGAGCGCGACGCCGGCATCGACATCGAGCTTGCCCTCGGCGGTAAAGGGGGTCACCATCGCGACACCAACCGTGCCGGACGCGCGCAGCTCTGTTCGCGTCGATTCACCGTACGTCATGGTCAGCAAGGCTACCCGGTCGTCGCGGACGCGTTGAATTGTTGTCCGCGTTCGCGGGCGAGTCCGCCCCACAGTCGATCATGACATCATATTGCCGCTTGCGTGACGCCATAGATGACGTCACGCTGGTGTCATGGATTTGAACGCCTACACCGCCCGACTGCGCGAGGACCTGGTCGCCGCGGCCGCTCTGGGTGACGAGAAGACTCAGGCCACGGCCGCCGCCCTGGCCGCGGCCACCGAGAACGCCGCCCGGCTCACGCTGCTGGCCGCCCTGTCCGAGCTGGCCGCCGAGATCAGCACCGCCCTCGGCGACCGCACCGTGCACGTCTCGGTGGACGGCACCGACGCCCGAATCGACGTGCGCCCCAACACCACCGACGAACCCCACAACCCGACCTTCGAGGAGATGACCGGCGACATCAGCCGCGTCACCCTCCGCCTCGTCGAGAACATCAAGTCCCGCGCCGAGGAGGCCGCCGCCCAGAGCAACCAGTCGCTCAACGCGTGGATGTCGACGGTGGTCCAAGGGGCGCTGCGCGACCAGATGAGGCGGGCGGGGCGCTCGGAAGGCTGAGCGTTCTCAGTCCAGCACGGTGACCGCGCCCTGCGTGTCGATCTCGGTACGCCGGTCGTGCTCCGGAGAATGCGCGAGCACGGTCGCCAAAACCCGGCGGCCCACGGGCAGCACCCGCACGGTCACCGACCCGGTGTTGGCGGCGTCCAATTCCCTTGTGGCGGCGTCGATTACGCGACGCCGTACCCAGGGCGGCGCGCCCGCGAAGCCGCCGTCGTCGAGCAACACCACCTCGACCCCGCGCGCCCGCGCCCCGCGCGCCGCGCCGCTGAGTTCCTCGGTGACCAGCTGCGGCGCGCGCAGCCCGTCGCGCAGTTCGGCCTCGAGCAGTCGGCATTCCTCGCGCTCGGCGACGGTGAGATCGGCGCCCTCGGCGATGCGTTCGAGGATGGGCCGCGCGACCCGGTCCAGCCGGCCGAGCTGCCGGACGCGTTCGCCCTCGGCGGCGGCCATGGTCGCCTCGGCGGCCGCGCGGATGGTCGCCTCCTCGCGCAGCCGCCGCAGCGATTGCTGGGTCGGCCGCATGATGACCGCGAAGGCCGAGATCGCCACGACCGTGCCCACCGGCACGATGGGCGCGACGATGGTGCCCGCCGACTGCCCGATCCGCGCGCCCCACATTACGATCACCGCCGCCACGCCGGCGACCCCGAGCCACGCCCAGCCCATCCGCCCGCGCAGCACCAGCACGGCGAGCACGTACGAGGACGCGAAGGTGGTCCACAGCATGTGGTGGGTTCCGGTGTTGGACATGGTCAATGCCGAGGCCACGGGCGCGCACGCGGCGACGAACGCGGTCACCGGCAACGGCAGCGGATCCACCGGGACGGCGAGCACGAGCGCGCCCGCCGTGGCCAGCATCGCGGTCGCGGTCAGCGCCGCCGCGGCCGGCGCGGTGGCCAAATTGCCGAGCATGTAGAGCACGATGGTCAGTTCCAGGATCACCAGGAACAGCCACGCCATCCCGCCGCGCAGGCCGAGCAGATCGCGAAACCCGAAGCGCGCGTCCGCATCCGGGGACAGATCAGGGTGAGCCATCGCCACCCCACACCAATGTCACCGAAGTGCCCTCTCCCGGTTGGGATTCCACGAATCCCGCCCCGCCCGCGAGCCTGCGCATACGACCCAGGATGCTCACCGAGATGCCGAGCCGATCGGCCGGAACGTGGCTCACCTCGAATCCCGCGCCGTCGTCGGCGAACACGATACGGATACTGCCCGCGCTGATCGTGCAGGTCACCGTGCGCCGCACCTCCCGGCCCGGCACCGCGGCGTGGCGGAGGCTGTTGCGGACCGCCTCCCCCAGGGCCGCCGCGAGGGTCGCGGCCACCTGCACCGGCATCCGCAGATCGTCGAAGCCGGGCCAGGTGCGGGTGGCGAAGCGGATGCTCGGATTGATCTCGTGCACAGCCGATCTCAGGAACAGGACCGCGGCGCGGGCGTCGAGCACATCGGGTTCGTGGGCCTGGACGCGGATCTCGTCGAGCTGTTCGAGGGTGCGCTCGGCCTGCCGCCGCAGCACCTCCGAACTCTCCCCGCCGCGGGAGGCATCCAACAGGGTGGACAGCACCGCGTCGTGGATGAGGGCCGCGAACCGGGCGCGTTCGTGATCGCGCGCGGCGGCCGCGGCGGCGGACGCGGCCCGGCGGCTCGCGATCGCCGACTCCCGGTCGACGTGCGCGGCGGCGCTCAGCGCGCGCGTCGCGCACCACACAAACAGCGCCGACAACCCGAAGATGCGGGCGAACGCGGCCAGCGCCGAGGCCGTCGTGAACGGTTCCAGCAGATACACATTCGTCGACGCCGCCGCCGCGGAACTCACCACGAGGTAGACCACGGCCGCGCGGGCCGGCCAGGCCAGCGTCGCCGCCACCACCCCCAGCGGCACCATCCGGTACAGCCACAGCGACTCCGCGTCGATGGTGTGCGCGTGCAGGGCGAACGGCGTGGTGGCGAACGCGGCCAGCGAACTCACCGCGGCGGCCCCTGCGGCCGCCCGGATCCACCGAATGGGCGCGACGACCGACACCACGGCCAGCACCGGGAACAGCGCGAAGGTCGCCGCGACCGCGACCGGGGTCCACCAGTGCGCGGCCTGATCGGACTGCTGGGTGATCTCGGGCAGATCGACCAGCCCCATGATCACGCCGCCGATGCCGACCGACAGCCCGAGCCGCCGGATGATCCGGCCGAACGCCACCGCGGTCAGATCCCGTTCCGCGGCCGACCGGTCGCGCCACCACGCCGCGACGCGCGGTAGTGGGCCCGACCGGGACAACGATGTCTCCACGGCGCCGACGATCACCACGACGCCTCACCCACCAATGTCATCCGCGAGGCGCGCGCTCGGGCACGGGCAGCCAGCCGTCCTCGACGGCCCGCTTGTACAGATCGGTCTTGGTCGGGGCCGGGCGACCGGCGTCGGCGTACTTCTGCCGGATGCGGCCCAGGTAGTCGTTGACGGTCTGCTCGGACAGTCCGGTCAGCCGGGCCACCCGCGACGCCTTCTCCCCCGAGGCGTACAGCGTGAGCACCTCCTGCTGGCGCGGGCTCAGTCCCACGTCGGACAGCCGCGGATCACTGTCGATGGCAGCCGCCCAGTCGGTGGTCACCACCTGCTCCCCCGACGCGGCCGCACGCACCGCCGACACCACGGTCGCCACGTCCTCGGATTTGCGGACCACGCCGAGCACCCCCGCCCGCGCGGCCGAGCGCACCAGGAACGGATTGTCGGCCCCCGTGAACACCAGCACCTCGAGCCCGCGCTCCCGCAGGGCCCGCACATTGTCCTCCGGATCGGACCCGTCGCCGAGCCGCAGATCGAGCACCACGAGATCCAATTCCGGTGCGCCGGAAAGCAATTCGCCCACGGTCCCCGCGGTGGTGACCAATTCCAGATCCGCCTCCGGCGCGAGCATGGACGCCAGGCCGAGCGCGACCGATTCGTGGTCCTCGACCAGCCCGATCCGGGCCGGCCCCGACCTCCGCTGTACCGTCTCCACCACAGTCACCTTCTTCCACGTCCCTCGCGCCCGATTCCCGCCACCCGCAGGCAGATCCCGCAGCCTACCCGTTTGTCGAGTATGCCGGGACCGGGCGAGGGAGCGTGAGCCACCAGAATTCGGGGGTACGGTGTTCGGGCTATCCCATCAGCGTGGCGGCAAGCGTCCCGCCCAGTTCCCGGCACTGCTCCCGCACCTGCTTGTCCGGCTCCCCACCCGCGATCAACGCCGAGACGCGATGGAAGTTCGGCCATATCCCGGCCATCACCGAGATTCGGGCGGCGCTGTCGGGCACCCTGCGACCACGCCGAGCTGATCGCCGACGAGGGAGGCCTGCCGCGTGAGATCGAACCGACCCTGGATGCGGTCTGGCCCGCCATCAAGGCACTGGGGCCGCCCTGTTCCGCGACGGCCGGGCGGGCATGACGCCGTGCTCGCGGCCCTCGGGGCACGGTCCGACGCCGACATGCCGCTGATCCGCAGCCTGATAAAGGCGAAGGTGTGGATAGCCCCGGGCTCCGCCTGAGTGTGTCAGTACTAGTCCAATCCAGGCATCTGCTGCCAGCGACCCCACAGCTGCCAATCACCGTCGCTTCGGTGCTGCCATCCGTCAGGTTCTGGACCGTGCTCTGCGAATCGCAACAAACGGGATTCAGCCCACTGTGCGAACATGTCGCGCTCTTCGCCTGCAATGCCCGGACGAATCGCAACCTTCATCATGAGCCCGCCGTCGACTTGGCGGACCAGGAGGCACCCACCTATGTCGGGCTCATCCTCACGTCCGAAGTCGGTCTCCTCCAAGGGCACACCAAGAGCCTCCAGGCGATTCTCTGCGTCCATGTCGCCAAGGTACTGGCCAAGTACCTGAAAGTTCGACACCTTCACCGTGCCGCGCACAGAGCTGTGATCAGGGGAAATATGCCAGAAAATGCCCGCCCGGCGTGGTGTCCAAGCCTTCAAAATCTTCAAAATAATTCGAGAGAAGCGAAATGGCGGTTACCACGACCAGCCCAATCACGGCGCTGACCGCTGCCCCCGCACTGGTCGCGCGCCGTGCCGCCACCCGCCCCACAACCCCGGCCGCCCTGGCTGCGCGGCTCATCTCCGGCTGCAACGTCACGCCGACCATCGCGCTGCTGTCGGCCGCGCTGCGCCGCGCCATAACCTCGTCGGGACAGCAGATCATCATCTCGACCCCGCCCCGCACCCGGTAAGTCGGTGCTGACCTCTCAGGTCGGCCCAGTGGCGGCGCTGGCGGAGCGCCCCGACGCGCGCGTGATTCTCACCAGCTACGGCGACGGCCTCGCCCGCGAGCACTCCCACGCAGCCCGCGCGCTGATCACCGAGCACTCGCGTGTGCTCGGGTTCGAGCTGCGCGGCGACAAGACCGCCATGGGCCGCTGGCGCGTAGACGGCCACGACGGCGGCCTGCTCGCCTCGGGCATCCTGTCCGGCATCACCGGCTTCGGTGCCGATCTGCTGATCGTGGACGACCCCAGTGAAGAACGCCCAGGCGGCCGAGTCCGCGACGTATCCCCGCAGGGTGATCCACGAGTTCCGTGCCTCGCTGATGACGCGCCTGCACCCCGGCGGGTCGGTGGTCATCGTCGGCACCCGCTGGCACCCCGAGGACTTGATCGGGACGCTCCTCGCCGAGGAGCCCGACGTGTGGGACCACATCAACATTCCGGCCGTCGCCGAGACCGGCATCCCCGACGCGCTCGACCGCTCCCCCGGCGCGGCGATGGTCTCCGCGCTCGGCCGCACTGCTGAGGAGTTCGCCGCGCTGCGCCGCACCGTCGGCAAACGGACCTGGTACAGCCTGTTCCAGGGCGTACCAGCGCCACCCGAAGGTGGGCTGGTGCGCCGCGAGTGGTTCGACAGCTGACGATTGCCGGCCGAACCCGAACGGCCGGTGTTCACCGTTGTCGGTGTAGATCCGAGCGATTCCGGCCGGGGCGATGCGTGCGGGCTCGTCGCCGCCTCGATCACCACCGAGGGCATCGTCGTGGTTCACCGCGACCTCTCGAAGCCGATGATCTCCGACGAGTGGGCGTAGCCGCCGTGGAACTGGCGCGCGACACCGGAGCGTCCGAAATCGCCGTGGAAGGCTTCGCCGCCCGCGAGACCTACACCCGCGTGGTTCGGGATGCGCTGCGCCGGTCCAGGACTGACCGGACGATCCGGGTCACGAGCTGGTCGCCTCGGGGATCTGGCCGCGGTAGCGGTGACGCGATGGCTCGTAGTTCCGCATTCCTCCAGGCGCTGGAGTTCGGGACGTGCCGGATCGCCGGTCACCTGCCCGCGCTGGAAGCGGCTGCGGTGACCTGGAATGCCGGACAGCACCAGCCCGACGCGCTCGCCGCCCTCGTCGTCGCCTATGACGTGCTGGTCCACGCGGCCGGACAGCGGATGCGGTTCGGTTCGCCGCTGACGGCCGAACGCAAGTTCGGCGAGGGCGGAGCCGTGACGGGATGTCAGAGTTACTGCGCCGCAGGCTAAGTTGACCGGTATGGACAACGAGAGCGCCCCGACCGGGCGGTGTCGACCGATTCCCGAGCGGGCGGTATGTGCCGTCGAGAACTGCACCTACGCCGATACCGATGGAGGGCTGGCGGAAGGAGGCCGCACGCGACTTCTCGAATACCTCCAACGGCCACCGGAGGATGCCGACTGCAACTGTGCAAAGTGCCAGGCCCGGAACCAGCCGTTCACCTTCGAAGAAGCCGTGGGAGTTCTCGATCATGTCTCGGACCGGATCGCCGTGCTCTATTTGCTCGGAAAAGTCGACCTGACCGGTGGCTTCACGTCCTGCGACAACTGCGGGCACTGGCTGCCTTCCTTCGCGGACTCGCCATCGTCGACGCCTGGCACCTTGGAGTTCGCGCGCTGCCCCTACCACCCCGACGGCCGAGCGTGGTCGGGCAGCCCTGGAGAAAACACGCCACGCAACCTCTAATCGCGGCGGTAATCCGCAAAGTCCTGAGTGTCGGAGCGGGGTGCTTGGATGGGCTTCGTGATCGCCTTCCTCCACTCCAACGCGGGTATCTACGTCACCGCGACCATCGGCTTGGTATTCCAGTTGGCCGGTGTCTATCTCGTCGTGCGGGACCTGATGCAGGCGCATGGCATGGCTCGCAAGTTCACGGACAACATGAACATCATCGAGAAGGCTCATCAAGAGCTGCAAGATGATTCGATGGCCGTCGCCCGTGAGTACACCCAGGGCGAGGACGAGGCGTGGTCCACGATGATCCGCCCGACTGTCGAGATCGACATGCGCGCTCGGAAGGTCGAGTTGGTGACGCGCCAGATCGTCGGCTACTTATTATCCGAAGTGCAGGTTCCGAACCGCTGGAAGACATGGATCGGCCCGGCCGCGCTCCTCCTGGGCATCGTGCTGGCCTACGCGGCTTCTATGCTCTCGGTCCGGTGACCGCTGCTCAACCCGGTCCGTGGCAGCCGCTCCGCCGCCGGTCCTCGGCCTCGATGCGAGTGGGGATTCCGTTCACCGACTCCTTCGACGGGATGCGCTCGGGCCAGCAAATAGCACCGACGATGACCGCCAGCGGTAAGCCGATCACAACGACCCACAGCACGGCGCGGCCCACGGAGGCATAGCAGGCCGCCCCGCACCGCGACCAACAGGCGCTCATCCACCGGCGTCTGTTCCACGGCTGCGAGGGCGGCGACCACGTCGGCGTGGAGTTCCACCTATTCGGCCATCGGAATCGGCCAGCCGTCCGCTCCGACCACCTCCCAGGTTCCATCGCTGTGCTGGAGGTAGCGCCCGCCGTCCATGTCGTCCCCTGTCGTCTCGCTGGTGGCTTGCACCGGTCGCCCGGGGACACAACTTGTTCGATGACGAGACGGTGGCGTTTACGACGTTCGCCAAGACGGGAGAGTTCATGGGCCTGTCCATCACCACCGATCCGGAAATCGGTCGGCCTGTGCGTTCGGGCACGGGCGACGTTGTGGCCGAAGGGAATCGACCACGCCCGCTACGCCGACAGCGAGTACGCGCACGCGCCGTGAGAGCTGTTGATGACGCACGGGCCGCGCTCGGCGCACGCCTTCGGGAGCTGCGCCGAGCCGCCCACCTGTCCGGCGTCGATCTCGCTGCTCGGTGCGGCTGGCATTCCAGCAAGATCAGCCGCATCGAGCGCGGGAAGCAAGCGCCGTCCGAAGCCGACCTCGCCGACTGGTGCGCAGCCTGCGACAGCATGGCCGTCCTGGATGACCTGGTGGCGAGCCTGCGCAACCTGCGCGCGATGTACATGGAGTGGCAGCGCACCTTGGCCGCCGGGCACGCGCACCGACAGCGCCAGTCCATCAAGACCGAAGGCGAGACCCGACTCATCCGCTGCTACGACCTCGACACATGCCCGGCCTGTTGCAGACCGAGGACTACGCCCGCGCGATCCTGCGCGTCTGCATCTCCATGATCGGCGGTCGTGACGACCTGGAGGAAGTCGTCGCGATGCGGATGGCCCGCAAGGGCGTCCTGACGCGCGCCGGGCACCCCTTCCACATCCTCATTGGAGAGGCCGCGCTCTATCCGACAGTCGGCGGCAGCACGGTGATGGTGGAGCAGCTCGAACACCTCCTCGGCGAACTGGACCGGCCCAACCTCCGGCTCGGCGTGATCCCGCTGGACACCGACTATCGCGCCCCGGCGACGAACTTCGTCATGTACGACCGCGCCCAGGTGCTCACTGAGACCGTCAGCGCCGAGCTGACCATCACCGGGCCCTCCGAGATCGCATTGCACGAGAAGACGTTCGCCGTGCTCGCTGAACAGGCCGCCTACAGCGACGCAGCCCGAGCGCTCACCGTGCGAGCGCTGGAGCGGCGTACAGGGCGTAACAATGACCGCCGCTACCCCTACTGAGTTTCCACCGCCGTGTCGATTTCGGCCTCGTCATCAGACTCAAGAATTGAATTTCCGCCATCGTTGTCACTATCAGCATGAAATGCCTTGTGCGAATCGAACGCGGCAATTCCGAATATTCCGTCGTCCTGGTGCGACTTGAGGTATTCCTCAATTTCCTTGGCCGTTGCGCCTTCACGCAGTTTTGTCGATATCTCCCGATGAAATAGGAGGGGGAGGCCTCCAACATAGTCCGCGTAGCTCGACTGCCACAGCGACCGGTATACACGCATCTCGGGAGTCACGTCGTAGTCGGTGAACCAGGATTCGTCGCTTTGCTGGAACTTCCAGGCGAAGCGGCGCGATGACAGTGTCGGTCGGCGACCAGCGGCGGTAGCAGTACCGCGAACAGCGAGCGTCTGACCATCCTTCAGCTTCTGCGCCTGTGCACCTACCCCAGGCCACAGATGAAAGACCTGAGACGTGGTCGCCCCGGCTTCAAGCCGTACGGAAGGCTGGGTGATGGCAGCCGCGCGATCATCACCCTTCGCGTAGAACAGCCAGGGGACGAACGACTTTCGACCCCTCCGCCGCCAACTCGTGCGCCCAACGTCCAGGGCGATGTTCTCAACCGAAACAGCAGTCCGGCCGATGTTCGTCACTCGCACACGAACGCATTCAATCCCAAAGTGATTCGCAACTGGGATATCGGAGTCGCGCATGACGTTTCCCCACGACCTTCTTTTAAGTCCCGAAACTGCGCGAGTCGTGCTCCACTCGTCATGGAACTCGAAAACAAGCTGTACGCGCAGCCTTGCCCCCGAGAGTCGATAGAGCGTCAGCTGCCAGACCAATGAGAAAAGCGAAACTGCCGCACTCGCAGTCGACACAATGACCGCGATTGTTGCCTTATCCAAGTGATGTCTCCATTAGTTGAGCGGCGATGGTCGCGCCGAGTTCCCAGCAGGCTTCGAGGTCATCCTTGGACGGCTTGCCCGACACCACTACGTACTCAGCCGCCTTCACCCACCCCAGCCCAGTCGTGATCGAGGTGACGCCCTTCTCCGCGCCCTCGGTGCCCTCGTTGCCGTGGAAGTACGCCCCGAACGGCCGCCCTCGGGTCGAATCGAGACAGGGGTAGTAAATGACATCCAGCCCGTGTTTCAGGCCGCCGCTCATGTACCCGAGGTTCGCCGGAGTGCCGAGCACGTACCCGTCGGCCTCCAGCACGTCGGTCGGAGATAACGACAGAGCGGCGCGGCGCGCAACCTCCACGCCCTCAATCTCCGGGTCGGTCGCGCCGGACACCACGGCCTCGAACATCGCCTGGCAGTGCGGCGACGGGGTGTGATGGACGATCAGGAGCCGTTTCACGCCGCCGACCTCGCAGTACTTGTAATAGACGGGTAAGTAGACAAACGATGCTTCAACGCCCCAGACATGTACCCCAGATTCGCCGGAGTCCCCAACAGATACCCATCCGCCTCGAGCACATCATTTGCGCTCACCCCCAACTCCGCCCGCCGCACCACCTCGACCCCCTCGATCTCCGGATCGTTCGCCCCCGCCAACACGGCCTCGAACATGTCCTGCATGAACGGCGAGGGGGTGTGATGGATGATCAGCAGGCGGGTCATGGGTCGAGGGTAAACGAGACCGATCGTGTGACGTCAGCTGTGACGCCGCCGGTTGGCGAGGATGGCGTCGTGGATGTACCGGGACAGCCCCGGTGCCATGTCGTTGTAGTTGAGGCCGATGCGGCGGTTGTCGCGGTAGTCGGCGGCGAGGTGGGCGTGGGTGTCGTGGTCGCAGTCGTGGAACCAGCGTTCGAGGTGGAGGCGGTGGCATTCGGCGAGGTCCATGGCGACGGGGGCGTCGGCGGGGATGTTGGCGCGCAGGGCATCGGCGAGGGCCTGGTGGATCTCGCGTTGTTCGGCGCGCAGGGTCAACCATTCCGCCTTGGTGTAGTCGGCGCTGCGTTCGCGGCGCTGCGCGAAATGCGTTGTGCCGCCCCACCTTCGCTCGGCCTCGGCGGCGCGGTCGATGAGGCGGTCGTCCCCGAACACCTCGAGCCGCTCGGCCGGGGTGAGGGCGATGCCCGCGGCCCGCGCGGCCAACTCCTTGTCGATCACCGCGATCATGTCGGTGTAGCGAGCCACCCGCTCGCTCAGCAGTGCGCGCTGGCGGCGCAGGTGGTCCTCCTCGGACACCTGCGGATCGTTCAGGACCGCCGCGATGGCGTCGAGGCCGAGGCCGAGTTCGCGGTAGAACGGAATGCGTTGCAGCCGTTGCAGATCCGCGTCGCCGTAGAGCCGGTAGCCGGACGCGCTGCGGTCGGTCGGTGTCAGGAGGCCGATCTCGTCGTAGTGATGCAGGGTGCGGATGGAGACGCCGGTCAGCTCCGCGACCGTTCCGACGGTGTGCTCGATATCGTCCATGCGGCCACTGTGCTGCCTCACGTCGCGTGAGGGTCAAGCGGAAAGTGCAGGGAGACACCGTCGCCCAACCGCAGCCAGCGCCCGTGCGGCGTCACGGTCAGCGTGAGGATCTCCGCATGGCAGCCGGGGCACCGCGCGACCGTGCCCGGCGCCCGCGTGTACACCAACATGGCGGCCACCGGCCGGACATTTCCGCACCCACCGCAGCGACACGGGCACGCGGTGACGTCCGCCGCGAACAACTCGGACAGGATCCCGGCGAGCGCGTTACCGTCGAGGTGACTCATCCGAACCGCTCCGTTCTGACCGCACCCGGCGCATGACCGAGCGAAACCAATTGCGCCGCAGTCGCTTCCACGAAGCCGGTCGGGCCGCACACGTAGCAGGTGACCTCGGGCCCCGGCGGCAGGGTGTGCTCACGCAATTCCTCGAGCGTGAGACGACCGGGCAGACGAGGATCACCCGGGGGCGCGGCGCGCGTGTAGGCGAGGAAGATCTCCTCGTCGGCCAGTTCATCGCGATAGAACAGCGAGCCCGGATCACGCAACACGTACACCACCCGAAACGGACTGTCCGCCATAGCCTTTCGCCGAGCCCGCAGCATGGCCGCGATGGGCACGATCCCCGACCCGCCCGCCACCAGCACCGCCGGAGCGGGCCGCGCGGGATCCCACACGAACCACCCGCCCACCGGCCCCCGAATCTCGATCGACGCCCCCACCGGCAACCCGTCGACCAGATACCCCGACACCTCCCCGTCGGTCACCCGCTGCACCGTGATCTCGACGAACTCCCCATCGAAAGGCGCTGCGAGGGAATAGCTCCGCTCGGCGTGATACCCGTCCGGCGCGGTGAGCCGCACATCGATGTGCTGCCCCGGCAGATGCCCCGGCCAGTCCGCCACCCGCAGCCGCAGCGTCCGGGCCGAGGCGGTCTCGAACCGATCCGCGACCAACTCGGCCGGACGCCACCCGCGCGGCGCGCTCAATCGCCCTGATACCGCTGCTCGCGCCACGGGTCCCCGTATTCGTGATATCCGGCCGTCTCCCAGAACCCGGGCTCGTCCTCGTCCAGCAGCCGCAACCCCCGCACCCACTTCGCCGACTTCCAGAAGTAAAGGTGCGGCACGAGCAGTCGCGCCGGGCCGCCGTGCTCGGGGTCGAGATCCTCCCCGTCGAACGAGTGCACGATCCACGCCTGCCCGTCGGTCAGGTCCGCCAACGGCAGATTCGTGGTGTAGCCGCCGTAGCTGTGCGCCACCGCGTACTCCGCGGCGGTGTCCACCTCCGCCAGCAAGGTGTCCAGCGCGACCCCGACCCAGTCGGTGTCGAGCTTGGACCACCGTGTGACGCAATGGATGTCGACGTGCGGCCGCTCCTGCGGCAGCGCCCGGAACCGCGCCCAGTCCCAGCTGTGCCGGACCCCGGCCTCGGTGACGATGGTGAACTCCCAGGCGTCGCGGTCCACCCGCGGCGTCGGCCCGGCCGACAGTACGGGGAAATCCTCGGTCAGGTACTGCCCGGGTGGCAGCCGATCGTCACTCGGGCGCGGCCGGCCGTGGAAACCGGGCGAGAAGACGCTCATAACCGACACTCTCTATCAGCTGTGCAGGGCTCCGCGCAGCACCGACACGGCCTGCGCCACCGCCGCCTTGGCCGCCTCGGTGTCGTGCAGCGCGTTGACCATGACGAAATCGTGGATGATCCCGCCATAGCGCACCGCGATCACGGGCACCCCGGCCGACCGCAGCTTGGCCGCGTACGCCTCGCCCTCGTCGCGCAGGACGTCGGCCTCCCCGGTGATGACCAGCGCCGGGGGCAGCCCGGCCAGCTGCTCGACGGTCGCGCGCAGCGGCGAGGCGGTGATCTCGGCGCGCTCGGCCGCGCTGGTCGTGTACTGATCCCAGAACCAGCGCATCCCGTCGCGGGCGAGGAAGTAGCCCTCGGCGAACTCCTCGTAGGAGGGGGTGTCGAAATTGGCGTCGGTCACCGGATAGAACAGCACCTGCTGCACGAACGACACATCGCCGCGCTCCTTGGCCATCAGCGTCAGCGCGATCGCCATATTGCCGCCCACCGAATCGCCCGCGATCGCGATTCGCGAAGTGTCCCAACCCTTTTCGCCGCCCTCCGCGCGCACCCACTGCGCGACCCGGTAGGACTGCTCGTTGGCGACCGGATACCGCACCTCCGGCGACCGGTCGTACTCGGGGAACACCACCGCCGCGTGCACCCCGACCGCCAGATCGCGCACGAGCCGATCGTGGGTGTGCGCGTCGCCGAACACCCAACCCGCCCCGTGCGTGTAGATCACCACCGGCAGCGGCCCTTGCGCCCCAACGGGTTTGACGATGCGCACCCGCACCGACCCGGTCGGCCCGCCCTCGACGGTGATCCACTCCTCGTCGATCTCCGGTTTGAAGATCAGGCTGTCCTGCACCCCGTCGACCGTCTTGCGGCCCTCCTCGGGCGAAAGCTGGTACAGGAACGGCGGTTCCGAGGTCGCGTCGACGAACGCCTGGGCGGCCGGTTCGAGGGAGATGCCGCGCGGATTGCCCGCCATGGGTCCTACCTTCCGTCGTGAGGACGTGCGCGCTGCGCGCACGGACCGAGTCTGCGCCCGCGCGCCCGCCGCCGGCCCCGACCAGACGGCCAGGTTTCGCTGAAATCAGGACACGGTAGGGGTCACCGGTCGGCCCACGCCGGCGGCAGCGCGGCGCTCGAGATGTCGGCGATCCGCTCCAGCCGCTCCACCGGCACCCCGATCCGGCTCGACTGGATCAGGCCCTGGGCGACGAGCACGATGTGCGCGCTCAGCGCCGACAACTCCGCCTCCTCGATCGCGCCGTCCGCGGCGGCCCGAAGGCGTTGCGCCACATCGTTTTCCATGGATTCGGTGGTGCGCGCGCCGAGGGCGATCACCTCGGGCACCCGCGCGCCGAGATGGGCGATGCTGTTGAGCATGAGGCAGCCGCGCCGATCCGGATGCGAGGCGCAGTCGGCGACGATCGCCCGCAGCAGCGCGCGCACCGCCGCGCGGGCCGAGCCGGGCGCGCCGGAGATCACCTCGCGCACGAAGCGGGCCCGCCCGTCGCAGTAGCGTTCGAACGCCGCCAGGAACAACCCGCGTTTGCTGCCGTACGCGGCGTAGATGCTGCCGTTGCCGACGCCGGTCAGCTTCGACACGTCCTCGACGGAGGTGTTGTCGAAACCCTTGGCCCAGAACAGTTCCGTGGCGGCGTCGAGCAGCTCCGATTCGTCGAACTGTCGCGGCCGTCCCATGTCGTCACCGTACCAAGGTGCGATATCCGGCACACCGCTTGTTCTGGAGCGCTCCCTCCACAATACTGATTGACATGTCCACCAACGGCGGGAAGCCGACCCCGCGCCGAATCGGGATCCTGGTCTTCGACGGCGTGAAGATGCTCGATTTCGTCGGTCCCGCGGAGGTGTTCGTGGAGGCCAATCAGTCGACGTCCGGGTACGAGGTGGTGCTGGTGTCCGCCGACGGCGAGGATGTGCAGACCTCCATCGGCGCGCGGGTGACGGTGGGCTGTTCGGCCGCGGACGCGGGGCGGTTCGACACGGTCGTGATTCCCGGCAGTGAACTGCATCCCTCCCGGTTCGTCACCCCCGACGTGCTGGCGGCGGCGCGGCAATTGTCCTGGAGCACACGGCGTTTGGCGTCGATTTGCAGTGGGGCGTTCGTGCTCGCGGAGCTGGGCCTGTTCGACGGGAGGCGGGCCACGACGCATTGGAAGTTCACCGCGGATCTGGCCCGGCGGTTCCCGGCCGTCGCGGTCGAGGCGGACGCGATCTTCGTGCGCGACGGCAATCTGTACAGCTCGGCGGGCGTGGTGGCCGGGGTGGATCTGGCCCTGGCGCTGGTGGAGGAGGACCACGGGGCCGATGTGGCCCGCCGCGTCGCGCAGTCCCTGGTGGTGTACATGCAACGCGCGGGCGGCCAATCCCAGTTCTCGGCGTCGCTGACCGGTCCCGCGCCGCGCAGTTCGGTGGTCCGCGCGGCGGTCGACGCGATCTGCGCGGATCCGGCCTTCCCGCACACCGTCCAAACCCTCGCCGCCCGCGCCCGAGTCAGCGTCCGCCACCTGACCCGCCTGTTCCGCTCCGAACTCGAACGCTCCCCCGCCGAATACGTCGCCTACATCCGATTCGGCCTCGCCCGCGACATGCTGCACGCCGGTCACACCGTCACCGAGGCCGCCATGGCCGCGGGCTACGGCAGCAGCGAGGCCCTCCGCCGCGCCTTCATCGCCCGCCTCGGCGTCTCCCCGCGCAAATACCAACAACGCTTCCGCTCCACCCTCACCGACCTCACCACCGAGGCCGCGTCCTGATCCAGTCACGGACGACGCGGCCCACACCGCCGAGCCCACGCCCTCTAGTCCAGCCACGCCAGGACGCCAACCAGACCAGGCGACGGTCCGGATCCGAGCACGTACGACGCCCGCCACATGACCGAGGCCACGACCCTGAGGGCTTGCGGCCCTACGACTCCGCGTGGGCCGAGCGCGCGGCCTGATCGGGGGGATTCACGGCCCGCCGGGCGGGGCGCGGGGCCGGTGGGGGGCGCGAGACTGGCGGGGTCCCAGGCTCGTTCAGGAAAGGCCGTTATGTCCTCCGCCACAGTCGTTCTCGTGCACGGCGCGTTCGCCGATGCCGCCAGTTGGTCTCCGGTCACCGAGCGGCTGCTCGACCGGGGGGTGCTGGTGGCCGCGCCGCCGGTGTTCAATCGCAGTCTGGCGGCCGATGCCGCCTACATCCGCTCGTTCGCCGAACGGATCGATGGGCCCGTTCTGCTGGCCGGGCACTCCTACGGCGGTGCCGTGATCACCGTGGCGGGTGTCGCCGAGAACGTGGCCGGGCTGGTGTACGTCTCCGGGTACGCCCTCGAGGAGGGCGAGAGCCTCGGTCAGTTGCAAGGTGGTTTCCCCGATTCGGATCTGGCCGCGCACCTGGTGTATTCGCCGTATCCGACCGACGGCGAACCGGGCACGGACGTCTCCGTCGAGGTCGACGCCTTCCCGGAGGTCTTCGCGGCCGGACTCGACCCGCGCCGCGCGGCCGTGCTGGCGGTCTCCCAACGTCCGCTGTCCGCGGCGGCCTTCGGTGAGCCCGCCTCGGCCGCGGCCTGGAAGACCAAGCCGGGCTGGGGGATCGTCTCCACCGCGGATCGCACCATCAACCCGGAGGTCGAGCGCTTCGGCTACCGGCGCGCGGGATTGCGTGCGGTCACCGAGATCGACGGTCCGCATCTGATCATGCAGACCCATCCCGACGAGGTCGTGGCCGTCATCACCACCGCGCTCGACGAATTGTCCTGAGCCACAATCCGAAAGGACATCAGATGACCACCATCGTGCTGGTGCACGGCGCGTTCGCCGACTCCTCCAGCTGGAACGGCGTCGTGGAACGCCTGACCGCCGAGGGACATTCGGTGCTCGCCGCCGCGAATCCCCTGCGCGGCTTGGACTCCGACGCCGCCTATATCGCCTCGGTCCTCGACACCGTC
Source organism: Nocardia sp. NPDC004068 (assembly GCF_042874315.1). Taxonomy (NCBI): domain Bacteria; kingdom Bacillati; phylum Actinomycetota; class Actinomycetes; order Mycobacteriales; family Nocardiaceae; genus Nocardia; species Nocardia sp. NPDC004068. The sequence continues at coordinate 441,297 of NZ_JBIAMW010000001.1, read as the reverse complement.
GACGGACCGTGCGTCCTGGCCGGGCACTCCTACGGCGGCAGCGTGATCACCGTTGCGGCACAAGGCAAATCGCAGGTGACAGCCCTGGTCTACATCGCGGCGTTCATCCCCGACATCGGCGAGAGCGCCCTCGAACTGACCGACAAATTCCCCGGCTCCACCCTCGCCCCCACCACCCGCCCCGCCGACTATCCGCTGCCCGACGGCGGCACGGGCACCGAACTCTACATCCGCCCCGACGAGTTCCCCGCCCAGTTCGCCGCCGACGTCCTCGTGGGCACCGCACGCCTCATGGCCGCCACCCAGCGCCCGGTCGCCCTGACCGCCCTGCAACAGCCCGCGACCGCCGCCGCCTGGCGCACCATCCCGGCCTACGCCCTGCTCACCACGGACGACAAGAACATCCCCATCGAGGCACAGCGCTTCATGGCCGAGCGCGCGGGTGCCGACAGCGTGGAAACCACTGCCTCGCACGCGGTTTCGGTCTCGCGCCCGAACGAGGTCGCCGAGCTGATCGGCCGCGCAGCCCGACGCTAGCGTCGAGGGTCGCGGGGCGGCCGTGCCTCCCCGGCCCCGCCGCGAGATCCGTGGCGGGGCCGATGGGAGATCACCGCAGCCGACGGTCCACATCGACGGTGGCCGCCGAGCCGAGACGGCATAGGCGAGCCGAGCCGGGGCTCGGCGGGACGAAGCGGCCGGGACGAGCCGAGCCGACCGAGCGCGGCGGGCCGGGAGCAGGCCGGGCCGGACGCGGCGCGACGGAGAGGTCGGGTCGACCCGGCCCAGCTCGACGAGACGCAGCGGGCGGAGCCGGATCGGAGCAGGCCGGAGCGCAGCGAACGGAGCGGGTCGAGCCGGGCGCGGCGCGATGGAGGAGGTCAGGTCGACCCGGTCCAGCTCGGCGCGACGTACGGGCCGAGCCGGACCGGAGCAGGCCGGAGCGCAGCGAACGGAGCGGGCCGAGTATGACCAAGCCGGAGCGCGGCGCAACGGGCCGGGCCGAGCGCCGCGCGACGGAGCGGGCCGAGCCGGGCCATGCCGGACCGAGCGCGTCGGGACGGAGGCGGGCCAAAGCGGGCCGGAACCGAGGCTGGGCCAGGGCCGAGCCGGGTCCAAGGCTGGGCCAGGGCCGAGCCGCGGCCGAGGCTGGGCTGGACTGGGGCCGAGGCTTGGGCTGGGCTGGGCTGGGCTGGGCTGGGCTGGGCTGGGCTGGGCTGGGCTGGGCTGGGCTGGGCTGGGCTGGGCTGGGCTGGGCTGGGCTGGGCTGGGGAAGATATATCGTTTCGGCAACAAGGGGGCAATACCGGCTCGATACCGTTCTGCGCATCGGATTCCCGCGAGTGCGGGACAGCAGATCGGATGTGCGACATGAGCGAGACCGTTGCGCCCCCGGTGGAGGCGGTTGTCAGCCCGCCCTCGACCGAAAGCCTCGACTACGACCCCCGGCTCACCAATGACGACCTCGCCCCGCTGAAACAGCAGACCTGGGGCTCCTACAACATCTTCGCGTTCTGGATGTCGGACGTGCACAGCGTCGGCGGCTACGTGACCGCGGGCAGTCTGTTCGCGCTCGGGCTGGCGAGCTGGCAGGTGCTGATCGCGCTCGTGGTCGGAATCGGCATCGTGCAACTGTTCTGCAACCTCGTCGCCAAGCCGAGTCAGCGCACGGGCGTGCCGTATCCGGTGATCTGCCGCAGCGCGTTCGGCGTGCTCGGGGCGAACATTCCCGCGATCATCCGCGGCCTGATCGCGGTGGCGTGGTACGGAATTCAGACCTTCCTCGCCTCGGCGGCCCTGGATGTGGTGCTGGTCAAGCTGTTTCCCGGCCTGGCACCCTACGCGGTCGTCGACGACTACGGCTTCCTCGGACTGTCGGCGCTGGGGTGGGGCAGCTATCTGCTGCTGTGGGTGTTGCAGGCGTGCGTGTTCTGGCGCGGCATGGAGTCGATTCGCAAGTTCATCGACTTCTGCGGGCCCGCCGTGTACGTGGTCATGTTCGCGCTGTGCGGGTACCTCATCGCGAAGGCGGGCTGGGGCGCGATCGATCTGAACCTGTCGACGGTGACGCACACCGGCTGGTCGGCGCTGCCGGTCATGCTCGGCGCGATCGCGCTCGTGGTGTCCTACTTCTCCGGGCCGATGCTGAACTTCGGCGACTTCTCCCGGTACGGGCGGTCCTTCGCGGCGGTCAAGCGCGGCAATCTGCTCGGGCTGCCGGTGAACTTCCTGGTGTTCTCGCTGCTGGTCGTGGTGACCGCGTCGCTGACCGTGCCGGTGTACGGCGAGCTGATCACCGATCCGGTGCAGACCGTCGCCCGCATCGACAACACGTTCGCAATCGTCTTGGGCGCGTTGACCTTCACCGTCGCCACCATGGGCATCAATATCGTCGCCAACTTCGTCTCCCCCGCCTTCGACTTCTCCCACGTCGATCCGCAGAAGATCTCCTGGCGGGCGGGCGGCATGATCGCCGCAGTCGGCTCGCTGCTGATCACGCCGTGGAATCTGTACAACAATCCCGAGGTCATCCACTACACGCTGGAGACGCTGGGCGCGTGCATCGGGCCGCTGTTCGGCGTGCTCATCGCCGACTACTACCTGGTGCGCAAACAGCGGGTGGTGGTCGACGAGCTGTTCACCCTGTCGCCGCGCGGAAGGTATTGGTACCGCAAGGGTTTCAACCCCGCCGCCATCATCGCCACGCTGATCGGCGCGACGGCCGCGGTGTTCCCGGTGCTGACCGCGGGCGATATCACCGGTATGTACACCGCCGCGCAGTACAGCTGGTTCATCGGCTGCGGGGTGGGCCTGCTCGGCTATCTCGCGCTCGCCCGGCGCGGCCCGTTCCGCCTATCCGTCGTCGAAACCCCGTGAGGACCATGCGAATTCGCGTCGTCAATCCAAACACCACCGCCGCGATGACGGCCGTCATCGACGAGTGTGCCCGGGCCGTCGCCGGTCCGGGCACCGTCGTGGAGGCGGTAACCTCGACCATGGGCCCGGCGTCCATCGAGAGCCACTACGACGAGGCGCTCGCGGTCCCGGGCCTGCTCGCCGAGATCGCGCGCGGCGAGGCCGAGGGCGTGGACGGCTACGTCATCGCCTGCTTCGGCGACCCCGGCCTGTACGCCGCGCGCGAGCTGGCACGGGGGCCGGTGATCGGGATCGCCGAGGCGGCCATGCACGCGGCCACCCACCTCGGACGCGGGTTCAGCGTCGTCACCACCCTCGCCCGGACCGTCGGCCAGGCCGTCGATCTGGCGGAACGCTATGGGATGCAACGATTCTGCCGCGGCGTGCACGCCACCGACATTCCCGTCCTCGAACTCGACGACCCCAAGGTGCGCGCGGTGATCGCCGACACCTGCCGCGCCGCGGTCGCCGCCGACGACTCCGACGCGATCGTCCTCGGCTGCGCCGGAATGGCCGACCTGTGCGACTACCTCACCGAGGAAACCGGCGTCCCGATCATCGACGGCGTAGCCGCCGCCACCCTCTCCGTCCAATCCCTGGTTACCCTGGGACTACGCAAATCCGGCCGCGGCGAATTCGCCACACCCCCACCCAAACCCCACACCGGCCCCCTGACCCCCTTCACCCCGAACGGACCCACCCCATGACCCCCACCCCAGCCGCACCCCTTATTCGGAAACGCACCCCTTGCGGGGCCCAGAAACGTGTGCGGATTCGAATAAAGGGTGCGGCTGGGGTGGTGTGCCTGGGGGGTGTCGGCGTGGGGGTCGCCGCGTGACATTGGATGGCGAGTTTCGGTCCGGGGTGGCGCGGGAGGTGGCGGCGATCGATGCCGAGTTGGCCCGGCGTTATCCGGGCGACCGGGCCGGGCAGCCGGTGCACACGGCCTACGTCTGCGCGGCCGATGCCAGCAAGGAGTTGCCCCACGAATGGGGGCGGGCCGCGACCGAACTCCTCGATCGGCATCACGAACTGCTCGTGTCGCTCGCCGACGCCGAGACCCTCGGCCGGGTGCGGGAAACGTTGGCGCAGCGGCCGATTCAGGATCTTCGGCTGGATTTCGAGGACGGGTACGGCGGCCGGGGAGACGAGGTCGAGGACCGGGACGCCGTCCACGCGGGGGAGATCCTGGCGGCCCTGCCCGCGTCGGTCCGCTCGCGCGGCATCCGGATCAAGGGGCTGACCAGCGCCGAGTGTCGGCGGGCCGTGCGCACGCTGGAGCTGGTGCTCGAGGGGGCCGGTGGCCTTCCCGACGGGTTCGTGTTCACCATCCCCAAGCTGCGTTCGGCCGATCAGGTGGGGGTCGCCGTGCGGTTGTGCGAGGAATTGGAGTGCGCGCACGGATTGCCCAGCGGCGCATTGCGTTTCGAGTTGCAGATCGAGAGCCCGCAGGCGGTGATCGCCCCGGACGGCAGCGCCACCGTCGCCCGCGCGATCCACCGGGCCGCCGGTCGGTGCATCGGATTACATTACGGCACTTACGATTACAGCGCCGCGCTGGGCGTCGCGCCGCAGTTCCAGTCGCTCGAGCATCCCGCCGCCGATCACGCCAAGGCCGTCATGCAGGCCGCGGCCGCGCAGACCGGGGTGTGGGTGTGCGACGGCTCGACCCAGGTCGTGCCCGTGGGCACCGACGACGAGGTGGCCGCCGCGCTGACCCGGCACCATCGGCTGGTGACCCGCTCCCTCGAGCGCGGCTACTACCAGGGCTGGGATATGCACCCGGGTCACCTGGTCACCCGCTGGCTCGCGACCTTCGCGTTCTTCCGCGGCGCGCTCACCGCCGCCGCGCCGCGCATCGACCGCTACCTGAGCCGCCGGGGCGGCGCGGTCGTCGACGAACCCGCCACCGCGCAGGCGCTGGCGACCGTCGTGCTGCGCGGATTGGATTGCGGCGCATACACATCCGACGATGTCACGGCGCTGGTACCGGCCGCCACGGCCGAGGTGCTGACCCAGTTGCGAGAAAGGAGATCGCCCACCCCATGAGCGGCGAGGCAACCGAATTCACCCTGCTCCCCGATCTGGCGGTACGCACCCTCGGCGGCGCGGTCGTCTGGGCCGACGACGAATCCTTCGCCGAGAAGGAGAACCTCATCCGCCCCGAACCCGCGACCTTCACCGCGGCCACCTTCGGGCACAAGGGTCAGGTGTACGACGGCTGGGAGACCCGGCGACGCCGCCGCGCGGGCGGGGACGCTCCCGCCGCCGACGACCGCGACCGAGCCATCGTGCGGCTCGGCGCGCCGGGCGTGATCCGCGGCGTGGTGGTCGACACCGCGTGGTTCACGGGCAACTATCCGCCCGAGATCTCCGTGGAAGGTCTTGCGGTGCAAGGTTATCCGGCCGCCGAGGAGATCGCCGCCCGCACCGACTGGACCCCGCTCGTGCCGCGCGAGAAGGTGAACGGGGACGCCGAGAACTTCTTCGTCGTCGACTCCGAACAGCGGTTCACCCACGTCCGGCTGAGCATGTACCCCGACGGCGGGGTGGCGCGGCTGCGGGTGCACGGAGTGGCGAAACCCGATCCGCGCTGGCTGGATTCGGGCCCGTTCGACCTGGCGGCGGTGGAGAACGGCGGGCTGGTGGTGGACTGTTCCAACCGCTTCTACTCCCATCCGCAGAACCTGCTCATGCCCGGTCGCGCTCGGTCGATGGGCGACGGCTGGGAGACCGCAAGGCGTCGCGACACCGGCAACGACTGGGTGCGGGTGCGGCTGGCGGGCGAGGGCGTGCCGCGCGTCGTCGAGATCGACACGTCCTACTTCCTGTTCAACAGCCCCGGTGCCGCTCGCTTGACCGGAATCCCTTCCGACGGAAGTGAATTCGAACTGCTGCCGCGCACCGATCTGCAACCCGACACCCGTCACCGGTTCGCGCTCGAGGCGACCGAGCCGGTCACCGAGGTGCGCGTGGACGTCTATCCCGACGGCGGCTTCGCGCGGCTGCGCCTGTACGGCACTCTCACTCCCGCCGCTCTCGATCGCCTGCGCGCCGAACCGCTGCTGGGCGAATTGACCGACGGGATCATGGACGACCTGCGGGGAGAGCAGCCGTGACCGCCTACGCCCGCGATATGGTCGGCTACGGCCCGCATCCCCCGCATCCGCACTGGCCCGGCGACGCCGCCATCGCGGTGCAGTTCGTACTCAACTACGAGGAGGGCGGCGAGAACTGCGTCCTCGACGGCGACCCGGCCTCGGAGACGTTCCTGTCGGATATCGTTCCCGCACAAGCGTTCTCGAATCGCCACATGAGCATGGAATCGCTTTACGAGTACGGCTCCCGCGCCGGGCTCTGGCGGGTGCTGCGCGCCTTCGAATCCCGCGACATCCCCCTCACCGTCTTCGCCGTGGCCCGTGCCCTCGAACGCAATCCCGAGGCGGTGGCGGCCTTCCGGCGCAACGACTACGAGATCGCCTGCCACGGCCTGCGCTGGATCTCCTACCAGGAGATCGACCCCGACACCGAACGCGAACACCTCGCCGAGGCGGTCCGAATCATCACCGACCTGTTCGGCGCCCCGCCGCGCGGTTGGTACACCGGCCGCGACTCCCCCCAAACCCGCGACCTGGTCGTAGCCCACGGCGGCTTCACCTACGACTCCGACTCCTACGCCGACGACCTCCCCTACTGGACCCGAGTCCGCGACACCGATCACCTCGTCATCCCCTACACCCTCGAAGCCAACGACATGCGCTTCTCCTCCCCCGCGGGCTTCGCCAACGGCGACGAATTCTTCGCCTACCTCCGCGACGCCTTCGACGTCCTCTACGCGGAAGGCGAAGCGGGCTCCCCCAAAATGCTGTCGATCGGCCTACACTGCCGCCTCGCAGGCCGCCCAGCCCGAGCCGCGGCCCTGAACCGCTTCCTGGATTACGTGTGTTCCCACGAAAAGGTCTGGCTCGCAAGACGAATCGATATCGCCGACCACTGGACCAAAACCCACCCACCCCGGTAACCCTCACCAAAGGCCCGGCAACCCTAGCCGCACCCTTTATTCGAATCCGCACCCTTTACATGGGCTTACAAGGGGTGCGGATCCAAATAAGGAGTGCGGCTGGGCTGCTTCGGCTTTGAGGTGTACTACCCCAGAAGTGGCCGCCACCCCCAGGCTCGGCAACCCAGTCGCACCCTTTATTCGGATCCGCACCCTTTGCAGGGCCTTGCAAGGGGTGCGGATTCGAATAGAGGGTGCGGTTGGGGTGGTTACATGCCGTTGAACTCGGCTATGGGGGACGGGTAGACCTCCGGGGGGACGGCGGCGCGCCAGGGGCGGTGGATGGTGGGACCCTCGAGGTCGCGGAGTTCGGGGATCCAGCGGCGGGTGTATTCGCCGTCGGGGTCGTAGCGTTCGGCTTGGCGCAGGGGGTTGAGGACGCGGTTGGGGCGGGTGTCGTTGCCGGTGCCGGCGACCCATTGCCAGTTGAGTTGGTTGTTGGCCACGTCGGCGTCCACCAGCCAGTACCGGAAGTGCTCCGCGCCGACGCGCCAGTCGATGCGCAGGGTCTTGGTGAGGAAGCTGGCGGTGATCAGGCGGGCGCGATTGGGCATCCAGCCCTCGGCGCGCAGCTGGCGCAGCCCGGCGTCGACGATCGGGAAGCCGGTGCGGCCCTCCTGCCAGGCACGCAGCGCCTTGGGGTCCTCGCGCCAGCGAATGTCGCGGGGGCGATAGTCGCGCCACCCGGCCTCGGGGTGGGCCGCGAGGACCTGATGGTGGAAGTCGCGCCAGGCCAGCTGCCGCGCGAACGCCGCCCCGCCCGGGGACTGCACGTCGACCTGATGCAACACCTCGATCGGGGACAGGCAGCCGAAATGCAGATACGGCGACAGCCGGGAAGTCGCGTCGGCCGCCAGATCATCGGCGTCGCTCGCGTAATCCTCGGACCGTCGAGAAGCCCACTGCCGCAACAACTTACGCCCCGTCACACATCCCCCGACCGCCAACTGCGGCGAACTGTCCGCCCGGCTCTCCTCGAACTCCGGCAACGCCTCCCCCCGCACCGGCGGCACCACCATCCCCCGCGGCGCGGCCAGCGGCCGACGCACGGGAGTATCGAGCCAACGCCGGTAATACGGAGTGAAGACGGCGAAATGATCCCGCCCCGACGACGGCCCGAGCTCGTTCGGATCGACCGCCGTGATCGACGACGGATGCGTATGCACCAGGCAGTCCCGCTCAGCCAGCCGCTTGCGCAACGCCTCCTCCCGCCGACGGCTGTACCAGCTCACATCCTCCGCGAGATGCACGCTCTCGGCGTGCACGGCCCGCACCACCTCGTCCACGACGTCCACGACGTCACCGTGCCGGACCACCAAATGCCCGTCGCGCGAACGCAATTCGCCGTCCAGCTCCCCCAGCGCCGCCGCCAGGAACCGAGCCCGATTGGGCGCGGACCGACGACCGCCGACGATCCGCTCGTCCACGACGAACAACGGCACCACCGCCGCCCCCTCACGATGGGCCGCGACCAGGGCCGGATTGTCGTGCACCCGCAGATCCCGGGTGAACAGCGCGACGGTAACGGTCATCGCTCGACTCCAAACATGGTGGTGTAGTTGGGAATTCGACGCCCACGAGGGCCGCACCGCCCGCCGCGGCGGCTCGAGCGCGACGGTGGTGCGGCCCTCGCGGGCGTCGACCCCGCATCGGTCGATCCCGCGCGCGGGTCCATCGGTGTCACACCGCGCACAGCGGCGCGAGACGATCGTCGCCGCCGGTGGTGGGTGAGGTCAGGTACACACACGGATCCTCCCCCGCCGCGACGATCGCGGCGCGCACCTCCGACCACTCCCGCGCGTCGAGGCCCGGCGTCCGGGACAGGACGAAACCCGACAGTCGCCCCGGATCGGTGACCAGCGCCCACGAGTAGTCCGGCCCGAGCGCGGTCACGATGTAGTTCGTCGGCCCGGTGCGAGTGTCCTGCGTCGGGACGCCCGGGAAGGAGACGTGCAGCTGCGCGTTCGTCACCGGGTCGTTGACCGTGGCGGTGCCGCGAATCTCGTTCGGGGTCCCGGCCCAGGTCGTGCAGGTGTTGTGGACGGCGATGTCGCCCTGCGGGTCGAGCGCGTATTCGGCACGGGTATCCCGGGCGCAGACCAGGTTGAAGTACTGCGGGATCGCCGCCAGTTGGTACCAGGTTCCGAGGTAGCGGTTCAGATCGAGCTGGGGTACGGGGGCGGGTGCGGCGGCCGATGTGAGCGCGGAGGCCGATATCGGCGCGACGTCCGAGGCAAGCGCGGCGGCCGACACGGGGGCAGCACCCGACGCGAGCGCGAAATCCGAAGCGAGCGCAGCACCCAATACAGGGGCGGCATCCGACGCGAGCGCAGCTCCCGACACGGGCCCAGAATGCGACGCGGGCGCAGCACCCGACACGGGCGCGGCAGCCGATACAAGCGCGACATCCGACGCAGGCGCAGCAACCAAAACGGACCCGGCATCCGATGCAGGCGCGGCGGCCGACGCAGGCGCCGACAACGCGACCGCGCCCACGAGGATCGCCGCCGCCGCGGCGAGACGCCGGAATCGGGCCGAGGGAAACGCGGTCACTTGGTTCTCCTCCGTCGTGGATGTCCCCATGCTACCAACATCGATGCATAATCGATGCAGCCGACCATACCGAGGAGGTTCCGTGCACACAACCCGGCTTGGACGACCCGGCGGTTCGAGAATGGCGCGTCGCGGCGTGTCGCGGATCGGCACGCGGGCGCGGCGGCGACTATGACCCGGGCGCGCAACCCTGCCGGTGTCGAACGCGGCCAACGCGACCGGGCAGAATGATCGCCATGTCCTCCGGTCACGCATCCGACGCCGCCGCGGGGTACACCGTGCGCGCGGTCGCCGATCGGCTGGGCATTCCGACGGCCACGCTGCGCAGTTGGAATCAGCGCTATCGGATCGGGCCGTCCCGGCACAGCCCCGGGAAGCACCGGCTGTACACCGAGGCGGATATCGCCGCGCTGGAACGCATGCTGGCCCTGATCCGCGAGGGCGCGAGCCCGGCCGGCGCCGCCGCGGTGGTGCGCGGTCCGGTCATCGAGTTCGGCGATCGCGCCGCGCTGCTCGACGCGGCCTTCGCGCTCGACACCACCGCGGCAACGACCCTGCTGGCCAAGCACTTCGGCGAATTCGGCGTGGTCGACACCTGGAACGGCTTGTGCCGCCCCGCTTTTGCCGAGATCGTCGCCGAACAGGACCGGGGCGTGGGCTGTGTCGATGTGGAGCATCTGCTCTCGTGGTGCGTCACCTCCGTGCTGCAACGCGGCAATCCGCCGCCGCAGTCGTCGGATCCGGCGGCGATCGTCTTGGCCTGCACGAGCGGTGAACAACACGCGCTCCCGCTCGAGGTCCTGCGCGCCGCGCTGGCCGAACGCGGGGTTCCCGCCGTCATGCTCGGCGCGGACGTCCCCGCGTTCGCGCTCACCGACACGTTGTCCCGGCATCCCGGAACCCCCACGGTCGTGCTCTGGTCCAACCACGAGTCGACCGCTCTTTTCGCAACGGTGCGAGCATGTCTCGACGCGGGCGCCCGCGTGCTGGTCGGCGGTCCCGGCTGGGAGGCGACGCGCCTGCCTCCCGAGGTCGGGCATGTCGACAGCCTCCACGCCGCCCTCGACGCCCTGACCTGATGCACCACCGATTCAACGCTCGGCCCCCAAACGCCTTGCAGCCCAGCCGCACCCCTTATTCGGATCCGCACCCCTTCCAGAGCCCTACAAAGGGTGCGGATCCGAATAAGGGGTGCAGCTGGGTTGCCGTACGTTGGGGCGTCCCCAGCTCTGGCGAGCCAGCCGCACCCTTTGTGGGGATCCGCACTCTTTGCAGGGGGTGCGGATCCGAATAAAGGGTGCGGCTGGGTTGCCGTACGTTGGGGCGTCCCCAGCTTTGGCAAGTCAGCCGCACCCTTTGTTGAGATCCGCACTCTTTGCAGGGGGTGCGGATTCGGATAAGGGGTGCGGCTGGGGCGGGTCAGGTGGGGGTTTTGCCGAGCAGGTGACGCAGGTTCGACTCGAGGTCGCGGTCGCGGAAGGGGTGGTCGGCGGCGGTCAGGCGGGTGGGGACGGCGCGTTGGCTGGCGGCGGCGAGTTCGTCGGCGCCCTCGGGGCCGAGGAGGAGGGCGGGGCCCAGTTTGGGGATGGGGAGGAGGGCGGGCCGGTGGAGGACTCGGGCCAGGGTGCGGGTGTAGTCGAGGTTGCGGACCGGTTGCGGGGCAGTGGCATTGACGGGGCCGAACAACTCAATGTCCCAGAGCGCGCGGTGGTAGATGTCGACGAGGTCGTCGATGCCGATCCAGGGCAGCCACTGGCGGCCGTCGCCGATGCGGCCGCCGAGTCCGAGCTCGAACAGGGGGCGGAGCAGGCGGAGGGTGCCGCCGCTCGGGGACTGCACGATGCCGGTGCGCACCCGCACCACGCGGATCCCGGCCGCGGCGGCGGGTTCGGTCGCGGATTCCCAGGCGGTGACCACATCGGCGAGGAAACCTGTTCCGGGAGCGGCGTTTTCGTCGAGAACTTCATCACCGCGAGCGGCCCCGTAATAGCCGACGGCCGAGGCGCTGACGAACGTCTCGACTCCCGCCTTCGCGGCCGCCTCGGCCAAGGCGCGCGTCGGGCCGATGCGACTCTCGGCGACGACGCGTTTGTGCGAAGGGGTGAACCGGCCCGCGATGGACGCGCCCGCCAAATGAACCACCGCGTCCACCCCGTCGAGCAGATCGGCGGCCGGTGCGGCCGGATCCCATTCCCGCTCATCGGGTTTCGTCGGAGAGCGCCGAACCAGCCGGATAACGGTGTGACCGCCCGTGGTGAGAAACGCCGTCAACGCCGAGCCGACCAGACCCGAAGCGCCGGTCACCGCGATCGTCGCGGGCCCGAAACCCCATGCGGCGGCGCGTTTGTGTGCCGCCAGATCATCGGCGAGCTGCCGATACCGGTAGGCGAACATCGGTCGCAACACCGCCGCCGGAATCGGCGTCTCGACCCGATCGATCACCCGGGTGCTCCGGTCATCGATCGCCTCGAACTCGTGAATGTGCCGCCAGGGCAACAACTTCCCGATCGGCGCGGAGGCCAACCCGTCGACGGCGATCTCGTCCACGAACCGCCACGGCGGATCGTAGTAGCCAGGTTGATGCTGAGCCACCCACCGCAGCCCACCGGGGAGCCGCAGCACCGCCTGCCCATCGGCCAGCGACGTCGCCTCGGCCGCGATGTCGACCGGCTGCCACGGGGGCGCCAGTCGCCGGAAGGCGCCGGGTCGGCGGAACCACTCGAACACATCCGCCCGAGGTGCCGCGATGACGCTCGAACATTCGATGCTCACGTCTCGACTGTATCCCGGACGTCCCGGATGAAACGCTTATGCATCGTTCACGGTGGCCCGTGTCGCGACCACTCGTCAGCCCCGAGAGCTCCGCTCCGCACGCTCCAAAGCCACTGCCCGACGCATGGTTTCCCGAGCCCGCCCGCGATCGCCCGCGTAGTCGTAGGCGCGGGCGACCCGGTAATTGGTGCGCCAATCGTCCGGATCGGCCTCCCACTCCCGCCGGACCTGCTCGAAAAGCGCGTCCGCGGCGGGCTTTTCGATCCGGCCGGAGGGGCGACGAGGAAGTTCGGAGACATCCAGCTCGCGCCCCTCCTCGTGCATCCGCCGCGCCAGATGCTGATGCACGAGCGCTGCGCGGATGCTGGTGGCCACCACCCACGCGCCGAGCAGCGGCAGGATCAGCACGCCCACGCCGATGGCGATGGCGGCGGGCCTGCCGGATCCCAAGAGCTCCACCGCGATTCGCCCCAGCAGCAGGAAGTAGAACGCCAGCGCGAGGACCAGGAAGGCGAGCAGGCCGACCGTCCTGGCCACCTGGCGGTCGGGCATGTTCACAGGTCGAGCAGCGGATCGAGGCCGACGGTCAGGCCGGGGCGGCTGCCGATCCGCCGCACGCCGAGCAGGACGCCGGGCGTGAAGGAGGTGCGGTCGATCGAGTCGTGGCGGATGGTGAGGGTCTCGCCCTGGGTGCCGAACAGCACCTCCTGGTGGGCGACGAGTCCGGCGAGGCGCACCGAGTGCACGCGCACCCCGTCGACGCTCGCGCCGCGCGCGCCGTCGAGTTCGGTCGTGGTGGCGTCCGGGCTGGGGCCGACGCCCGCCTGCTTGCGGGCGTCGGCGATGATTCCGGCCGTGCGGTAGGCGGTGCCGGAGGGGGCGTCGGCCTTGTTCGGATGATGCAGTTCGATGACCTCGACCGACTCGAACCAGCGGGCGGCCTGTTCGGCGAACCGCATGGACAGCACCGCGCCGATGGCGAAGTTCGGGGCGATCAAGACGCCGACCTCGGGCCGCGCCGCGAGCCAGCCGCGCACCTCGCCGAGCCGCGCCTCATCGAATCCGGTGGTTCCGACGACGGCGTGGATGCCGTGGTCGATCAGCCAGCGCAGGTTCGGCATGACGACATCGGGGTGGGTGAAGTCGACGACCACCTGGGTGTCGTTGGCGCCGAACGTGTCCAGGGCGTCGTCCTTGTCGACCTCGGCGACCAGCTCCAGATCCGCGGCCGCCTCGACCGCCGCGCACACAGCCTGCCCGACCTTGCCGCGCGCACCGAGCACACCCACCCGGATGCGATTCGTGGTCACCGTCAACTCCTCACCTGCCGTCCGACACTCTGCGCCGAGCCTATCGTTCGGGGTTCGGTGGAAGGCGGACACCCGCCCGGGGTGGGTTCAATCGAACACGATGACCTGCCGCAACCCGTGCCCGGCCGCGAGTTCGTCCATGGCCTGGTTGATGTCCTCGAGCCGGATGCGCGAAGACACCAGGCGTTCGACGGGCAGGCGGCCCGAGCGCCACATGCGGACGAATTCGGGGATGTCGCGGGACGGGACCGCCGAGCCGAGGTAGCTGCCGACGATGGACCGGCCGCCCGCGACCAGGGCCAGCGGCGAAATGCTCGCTCGCGCTTCGGGATTGGGGAGGCCGACGGTGACCGTGGTGCCGCCGGGGGCGGTGGCGGCGACGGCGGTTTCGAAGGCGCGGATATTGCCCGCGGCCTCGATCACCGATTCCGCCTGGATGCCGCGTTCGGCGAGGTCGGCGGGGGTGTAGACCTGGGTCGCGCCGAGGTCGGTGGCGAGGGCGAGCTTCTCGGGGAGGGTGTCGACGGCGATGACCTCGCTGCCCAGTTCGGCGCGCAGGGAGGCGGCCACGAGGACCGCGGCCATGCCGACGCCACCGAGCCCGACGACCATGATGCGGTCGCCGGGGCCGGGACGCGCGGAGTTGAGCAGGGCGCCACCGCCGGTGAGGACCGCGCAGCCGAGGACGGCCGCGACCTCGGGCGGCACGTCGTCGTCGACGGGGACCACCGAACGCCGGTCGACCACGGCGTGGGTGGCGAACGCGGAGACGCCGAGGTGATGGTGGACCGGTTCGCCGTTGCGGCGCAGTCGGCGGCCGCCCTCGAGCAGTTCGCCGTTGTTATTGGCGGCGCTGCCCGGCACGCAGGGGGTGCGGCCGTCGGTCGCGCAACCCGTACACGTCCCGCACCGGGGCAGGAATGTCATGACGACGCGCTGGCCGACGGCGAGATCGTCCACCCCCGCGCCGAGCCGCTCGACGCGCCCGGCGGCCTCGTGGCCGAGCAGCATCGGCACCGGCCGCACACGGTTCCCGTCGACCACCGACAGATCCGAATGACACAGCCCGGCCGCCTCGATCCGGACCATGATCTCCCCGTGCCCGGGCTCCCCGAGCTCCAGGTCGTCGACGACGATCGGCTGGGATTCGGCGAACGGCGTCGAATCCCCGATCCGTTCCAGGACGGCACCACGAATTCTCATGCCCGCGACGCTACGCCTCTTCGTCCGGCGGGCGCGGTACGGGCGTGGGCGGCCAGCGGGCGGGCTCGACATTGTCGGGTTTGAGGATGGCGTCGCGGTCCCAGAAGAAGCGGGTGCCGACCCAGCTCGTGGGCGCGGTGAAATCGATGGTTCCGGCCGCGAATTTCGCGGCCTGGAAGGAGATTTCGCCGCGGAAGTCGCCGCCGGAGAAGTCGACGGTGCGGCCGTCGAGGACGGCGTCGTCGAACAGGATTCGGCCGCGGAATTCGGCGCCGGAGAAGTCGGTGCGCACGGGCGGGCCCTGACGCCAGCGGGGGCGGACGCCGAAGCGGGTGTCGGCGAAGGCGGTGAGGGCGGCGGCGAAGCGTGCCTTCTCGAAATCGATTGCGGGTCCGGTGAATTCGGCCTTGTCGAAGCGGACGAGATCGCCGTCGAAGGTGGCGCGCTGGAAGGAGGTGGTGGGGCTGGCGAATCGGACGCCGGTGAAGGCGGTCTGCTCGCCGGAGAAGACGGCGGATCGGAAGTCGGTGAATTCGGCGGTGAAGCGGGCGTCGGCGAAGCGGGTCAGTTCGCCGAAGGTGGTGTCGCGGAAGCAGATTTGGGAGCCGCGGAAGGTGGCCTGTTCGAAGGAGACGGGGCACTGGAATTCCGCGCCCTCGAATTGCGTTCCGCGCCTTGCCTGATCGCCTTTGCCCGGGTCGTGGGTGGCGAATTCGGCGGCGCGGAACAGGACCGAGTCGCCGCAGAATCGGGCGTCGCGGAAGGTGACGTAGCGGCCGGTGAATTTCGCGCCCTCGAAGGTTGTCGCGCGCTCGCCGAGGAAGGTGGTGCGGGCGAAATACGTTCGCTGTCCGGCGAATTCGGCGGATCGGAAGTCGCAGTCCTCGAGGACGGCGCCCGCGAAGTCGAAGTCGTGACGCGACCAGGAGACATCGGCGGTCGGCCGCAGGTGCGCGACGATCACGTCCACGATCGCCCGGCGCACCTCCCGGTCGTTCTGGCGGAACTGGTACCGCAGTTCGACGGTCGGTGTGCCCTCCACCGTCTCGGTCCGCCCGATCAGATGATTGGCTCCCGCCTCGGGCTCGTACGGCAACCGCAGATATCCGCACAGCACATCGATGCACTGCTGCCGCCGCCCCACCGCCCGAAACTCGTCCGCGACCCCCGCCATCGCGTACACCCCCGCGATCCGCACGGCCACATCCGCATCCCCCAATTGCCTTGCGGCAGCGCCGAAAAGCTCCGCGAACCTCCCCCGCTCGATATCCCGCTGCCGCCGATAGGCCACCACCAACGCGACGGCCCCACCGACGCCCGCCGACACCGACAACGCGATCTTGGTGAGCTCCACCTGATTCGGCGGCTCCGCCCGAGCCCCCAGCATCACCCACAGAATCCACCACGCGACCCCCGCGATCCCCAGCCCCCCGACGACGGCCGCCACAACCGCCACCAACAACCCCGACCGCTGCGCCCTCCGGCTCACCCACCCGCCGAACCGACCCCGCGACACCATGGCCGCATCGTATCCACCCCGCCCCCACCCCGCACTCCCGTTGCGCCCGACCCCATTTCACCGCCGCCCCAAAGGCCCACGAACCCAGCCGCACCCTTTATTCGGATCCGCACCCGTTGTATAGCCCTGCAAAGGGTGCGGATCCGAATAAAGGGTGCGGCTCGGGTTGCCGTACCTCTACGGCGTGTGGCAGCTCTCGCCGCACCCTTTGTTGGGATCCGCACCCCTTGTATAGCCCTGCAAGGGGTGCGGATTCGAATAAAGGGTGCGGCTGGGGTTGGTGCGCCTGGGGTTCGTAAGCCTGGGGTTAGGCGGGGTGGTGGGGGCGGAGCCCGAGGGCGGCGGCGGTTAGGCAGGCGAGGGCTACGACGGTGACGAACCAGGGGAAGATCGTGCCCATGGTCCAGGTGGTGGCGGCCCAGCCGGCGAGGACGGTGGGGAGGGCCATGGCGGTGTAGGCGAGGAGGTAGTAGGCGGACATGGTTTCGCCGCGTTTGTGTTGGGGGACGACGTTGGAGAGGTGGCGGAGGGAGCCGCCGAAGCCGAGGCCGAAGGTGCCGCCCAGGACGATGCCCGCGGCGAGGACGATCAGCCAGTTGTGGGTGGCGAGGGCGGGGATGGTGAGGAGCAGGGCCAGGGCCATGCCGGTGTCGCCGATGACGGCGGCGCGGCGGGCGGGGATCCTGGTCGCGAAGAGTTGGGCGAGGGCGCCCGCGGTGGCGGTGGAGGCGACGACCGCGCCGCCGAAGACGAGGTTGTGGACGCCGGTCTTCTCCGAGGCCAGCGACGGGTAGAGCGACAGCAGCACGCCCAGCACCGACCAGGCGGCCATCACGCCCAGCGCCGAGAACCAGAAGTCGGCCCGGATCTCTTGCGGGACAGCGGGTTTGGCGATGCGGATCGGTCCGGCGACGCGCGTGGTGTGCGTCTCCTCCATCAGCACGACACCGGCCGCGATCGCCAGGCACACCAGCGTGATCACCACGTACGGCGTGCGCAGCGGATGCGGGACGTACTGCGCCAGCAGGGCCGAGCCCAGAATCGCCACGGCCATGCCGACATTGAACGCGACGCCGCTCAGCTGCCCGGACCGCGCGCCGCGGGTGGGCCGCAGATCCAGCAGCGCCGCGGCGCCCGCGACCACCGTCGCGCCGACCGCCATGCCGTGCAGCGCCCGCGCGATCAACAGCATCGCGACATTGTCGGCGAACAGGAACACCACCAGGCCGAGCACCATCGTGGCGAACGCGCCCAGCAACACCGGTTTGCGACCCACGACGTCGGAGATCCGCCCCGACACCAGGACCGCCGCCAACGCCGCGATCGCGTACA
Source organism: Nocardia sp. NPDC004068 (assembly GCF_042874315.1). Lineage (NCBI taxonomy): Bacteria > Bacillati > Actinomycetota > Actinomycetes > Mycobacteriales > Nocardiaceae > Nocardia > Nocardia sp. NPDC004068. The sequence continues at coordinate 423,635 of NZ_JBIAMW010000001.1, read as the reverse complement.
CCGCGAAGACGATCGTCGTGGTCAGCGGCGAGAAATGCCACTGCTTCTGGTAGATGCCGTACAGCGGGGCGGGCACGCCCGACACACCGAGCGCCACGCCGCTGGCGGCGAGGATCAGTGCGTAGGCCCAGGGTTGCGTCGCCCGCTCGTCGGGGGCGACGGCCACAGTCGCTGTCATCGATCCCTCTCCATCAGGTAGGTTTGACTATGATCGAACTCAACACACCGATCCTCGGTTCGATTCCCATCAAACCGGCCGACGAGGTTGATCATGACGGACAGCAACACCAGTGTCGAATCATTTCCGATCGGATCCGTGCAGACCGTGCTGAGCGCGCTCCAGGATCCGGTGCGGCTCGAGATGGTCCGCAGGCTCAGCAACGCGGGGGAACCAGTGCGCTGCGGGCTGCTCTACGACACGATCAACAAGTCGACGGCCACCCATCACCTCAAGACGCTGCGGGAGGCGGGTGTGACCGAACGCATCATCACCGACGGCCAGACCTACGCGCGGCTGCGCCGAGCCGAACTCGAGGATGTCTTCCCGGGCCTGCTGGACGCGATCGTGGGCGCGGCCAATCGCGCCCACGATCACGAATAGCGTTCGGGCCCAGCTCAATCCACCAGTTTCCGCACCGAGGCGGGCAGCTCGCGCGAGCGCCGGAACGGCCCGGCCACCGACACCCCCATCGGCCGCGACAGCAGCGTCCGCGCGACCGCGGACACCTCCTCGGTGGTCACCGCGTCGATCCGCGACAGGGTCTCCGAGACGCTGCGATGATTGCCGTAGCTCAACTCGCTGCGCCCGATCCGGTTCATCCGCGAGCCCGAATCCTCCAGTCCCAGAACGAGTCCCCCGCGCAGCGAACCCTTGGCCCGCGCGCATTCGGCCTCGCTGATGCCGTCGGCCGCGACCTCCTCGAGCACGCCGCGCGCCAAAGCGGCCACCTCCCCGAGGTTTTCGGGCTGGCAGCCCAGATACACCGAGAACGCCCCGGTGTCGGCGAAGGTGTCGACACTGGAGTACACCGAGTACGCCAGCCCCCGCTCCTCCCGAATCCGTTGGAACAGACGGGAACTCAGGCCGCCGCCGAGGATTGTGTTGAGCACCGACAGCGGCCAGCGCTTCTCCCCCTCGTGCCGCCCGAACGCGCGCACACCGAACACCAGATGCGCCTGTTCGCTGTCGCGGCGCATCCAGTGCAGCTGCGGCGACGTGCGCGGCCGGAACCGGCCCTCGCGGCGCGGCGCGGGTTCGCGGGCGGCGTCGAGATGCGCGGCGAAGGCGCGATAGACCAGTTCGACGGTGTGCTCGTGCTCGACATTGCCCGCCACCGCGACCACCATCCGCTCGGGCCGGTACCGCCGCACATGGAAGCCGCGCAGCTGCGACGCCGTCATCGACTCGATCGACTCGATGGTCCCGATCACCGGGCGGCCCACGGGATGATCGCCGAACAGCGCGGTCAGGAACGCGTCGCCGACCGTGTCCTCGGGGTCGTCGTCGCGCATGGAGATCTCCTCGAGCACCACCTGCCGCTCGACGTCGACGTCCTCGGCCCGGCACAGCCCGTTGAGGACCACGTCGGAGACCAGTTCCACCGCCAGCGGCAGATCCTCGTCGAGGACGTGGGCGTAGTAGCAGGTCTGCTCCTTGGCGGTGAACGCGTTCAGCTCACCGCCGACCGCGTCCATGGCCTGGGCGATGTCGAGCGCGGTGTGGGTGGGCGTCGCCTTGAACAGCAGATGCTCGAGGAAGTGCGCGGCGCCGGCCACGCCGGGGGTCTCGTCGCGCGAACCGACGCCGACCCATACCCCGATCGAGGCCGACCGCACCCCGGGCACGTGCTCGGTGACGACCCGTAGCCCGCCGGGCAGCACGGTCCGGCGCACCCCGCTGTCGGCCAGCGGCGCGTCGGTGGTCAACATCCGCAGAGACGAACCCCCCTGCTCGCCGCCGACGAGCAAGGGGGTAGCGGTCTTCTTCTTCGTCACACCGAGCTTTCTACTCCGCACCGGCCTCCGCCGCAGCCGGGCTCTCGCTCGACTCGGCCTCCTCCTCGACGGGGACCAGCGAGATCTTGCCGCGGTTGTCGATGTCGGCGATCTCGACGCGGATCTTGTCGCCGACGTTGACCACGTCCTCGACCTTGCCGACCCGCTTGCCGTTGCCCAGCTTCGAGATGTGCACCAGACCGTCGCGACCCGGCAGCAGCGAGACGAACGCGCCGAACGCCGTGGTCTTGACGACCGTGCCGAGGAAGCGCTCGCCGACCTTGGGCAGCTGCGGGTTGGCGATGGCGTTGATCGCGTCGATCGCGGCCTGCGCCGACGGGCCGTCGGTCGCGCCGACGAACACGGTGCCGTCGTCCTCGATGGAGATGTTGGCGCCGGTGTCCTCGGTGATCTGGTTGATGACCTTGCCCTTGGGCCCGATCACCTCGCCGATCTTGTCGACCGGGATCTTGATCGCGGTGACGCGCGGGGCGTAGGGGCTCATCTCGTCCGGGGTGGCGATGGCCTCGGCCATCACGTCCAGGATGGTCAGGCGCGCGTCGCGGGCCTGATTGAGCGCTCCCGCAAGGACTTTGGACGGGATGCCGTCGAGCTTGGTGTCCAGCTGGAGCGCGGTCACGAACTCGCGGGTGCCCGCGACCTTGAAGTCCATGTCGCCGAAGGCGTCCTCGGCGCCGAGGATGTCGGTCAGCGCGACGTAGCGGGCCTCCTGCACACCCTGGTCGTTGGTGACGGTGTCCGACACCAGGCCCATGGCGATACCGGCCACCGGCGCCTTCAGCGGCACACCGGCGTTCAGCAGCGACAGCGTCGAGGCGCACACCGAACCCATCGAGGTGGAACCGTTGGAGCTCAACGCCTCCGACACCTGACGGATGGCGTAGGGGAAGTCCTCCTGCGAGGGCAGCACCGGAACCAGCGCGCGCTCGGCGAGCGCGCCGTGGCCGATCTCGCGCCGCTTGGGCGAGCCGACGCGGCCGGTCTCGCCGGTGGAGAACGGCGGGAAGTTGTAGTGGTGCATGTAGCGCTTGGAGGTCTCCGGGCCGAGCGAGTCGACCTGCTGGGCCATCTTCACCATGTCGAGGGTGGTGACGCCCAGGATCTGGGTCTCACCGCGCTCGAACAGCGCCGAACCGTGCGCGCGCGGCACCACGGCCACCTCGGCCGACAGCGCGCGGATATCGGCCAGGCCGCGGCCGTCGATGCGGAAGCCGTCGGACAGGATGCGCTGGCGCACAAGCTTTTTGGTGACCGAGCGGAACGCCGCGCCGATCTCCTTCTCGCGGCCGACGAAGTCCTCGGCGAGGCTGGACAGCACCTCGAGCTTGATCTCGTCGATGCGCTCCTCGCGCTCCTGCTTGTTCGCGATGGACAGTGCCTCGCCGAGCGGGTTCTTGGCGGTGCCCTCGACGGCGGTGAACACGTCGTCCTCGTAGGGCAGGAAGACCGGGAAGTCCTCGGTCGGCTTCGCGGCCAGCTGCGCCAGATCCGCCTGCGCCTTGCACAGCCGGGCAATGAACGGCTTGGCGGCCTCGAGCCCTTCGGCCACAACGGTTTCCGTGGGCGCCTGCGCGCCGCCGTCGACCAGGGCGATGACGTTCTCGGTGGCCTCGGCCTCGACCATCATGATCGCGACGTCGCCGGATTCCACGACGCGCCCGGCGACGACCATGTCGAACACGGCCCCCTCGAGCTGCTCGGTGGTCGGGAACGCGACCCACTGGCCGTCGATCAGGGCGACGCGCACGCCGCCGACCGGGCCGGAGAAGGGCAGGCCCGCGATCTGGGTGGACGCCGACGCCGCGTTGATGGCGACCACGTCGTAGAGATCGTTCGGGTCCAGGCTCATGACCGTCACCACGACCTGGACCTCGTTGCGCAGGCCGTCGACGAACGACGGGCGCAGCGGGCGGTCGATGAGGCGGCAGGTGAGGATCGCGTCGGTGGAGGGGCGGCCCTCGCGACGGAAGAACGAGCCGGGGATGCGGCCCGCGGCGTACATGCGCTCCTCGACGTCGACCGTCAGCGGGAAGAAGTCGAACTGGTCCTTGGGCTGCTTACCGGCGGTGGTGGCCGACAGCAGCATGGTCTCGTCGTCGAGGTAGGCGACGACCGATCCGGCGGCCTGCTTGGCCAGGCGCCCGGTCTCGAACCGGACGGTGCGGGTGCCGAAGGTCCCGTTGTCGATCAGGGCGACCGATTCGAACACGCCGGGCTCGACCTCGATCGCGGAGCTGGTCACTGTGTCTGACATATGTCTGTTCTCAACCTCTCGTCTTCGCCGGATCCAGCGCCGCGCGGCGCGATCCGGCATTCGTCAGCCGTACCCGGCTCGGGCGCGCGGCAGCCCTCCTGGCTGCGGCGCGCACACCCGACCGGTTCCCCTTGGAACCGGCGACGCGGAGGCGGTCATCGATCGAAGCCCAGCGACAGTGATGTTCCTGCCGAAAGGCCACTACCGAAGACCGACGCCACGATGGCGGGTGCGTACGGCCGTGTCGTCTCGTCGCGGTGCGGCCGTAGGGTCCGCACACGCGAGAAGCCGACGGGAAAGATTCTATGCCTTCCCGTCGGCTGTCCTGCGAACTGCCCGCGACAGCTCGTGTCCCGGGTCGCTCAGCGACGCAGCCCGAGCCGCTCGATCAGCGAACGGTAGCGCTCGATGTCCTTGTCCTGCAGGTACTTCGACAGCCGCCGGCGGCGACCGATCAGGCCCAGCAGGCCGTGGCGGGTGTGGTGATCGTGCTTGTGCACCTTCAGGTGCTCGGTCAGGTCGGAGATCCGCTTGGACAGCAGCGCGATCTGGGCCTCCGGCGAACCGGTGTCCTTCTCGTGCAGGCCGTACTCCTTGAGGATGGCCGCCTTCTGCTCGGTGGTCAGAGCCACGAAATCACTCCTGTTGTTTCAGTCCGCGTTCGAGGGAAACCGGAAGTCCCGGGTGGGCGCCGCCGCGGACCGCAGCAAACCCGACGGATGACTCTACCCGATCGAGAGGCGGGGCTCGTCTTTACCCCACACGTAATCGCTTTCCCTACCTCCGGCTGCGACCGTTGTATTCACCGACGCAAGGAAAGCGAGAACGAGATGCCCTACTTCACCACCACCGATGGAACCACGCTGGCCTACGAGGAGTACGGGACGGGTCCGGTTCTGGTGTTCCTCGCCGGGTGGTCGCTGAACACCGAGATGTGGGATCACCAGGTGCCGTTCTTCGTCGAGCAGGGGTATCGGTGCGTGCTGCTGGATCGGCGCGGGCACGGGCGGTCGGATCGGCCCGCGGGCGGGTACGACCTCGACACCCGGGCCGACGACGTGGCCGCGCTGTTCGAGCATCTGAACCTCACCGATGCCACCCTGATCGCGCACTCCGGGGGCGGTGCGGAAGCGGTGCGGTATCTGTCGCGGCACGGGCAGGATCGGGTCGCCAGGCTCGTGCTGCTGGCGGCGGCGGTGCCGAGGCTGCTGTGGTCCGACGATCATCCGACGGGCGTGCCGCGGGCCGCGCTCGAGGCGTCGATCGCCGCGCTGCGGGCCGATCGGCCGGGGTGGATGGCCGACCGCGCGCAGGGCTATTTCGCCACCCATATCGGCAACAAGGTGTCGACGGCGTTGGTGGACAACGAGATTCGCCGCTGCCTGAGCGCCACGCACATGGCCGCGCTCGAGGTCCAGAAGTGCATCGCCTTCGACGACCTGCGCCCCGAGCTGCCGTCGATCACGGTTCCGGTACTGCTCGTGCACGGCCACCACGACCAGTCGATCCCGATCGACCCGACCAGCCGCGTCGCGCTCCGGCTGTTCCCGAACGCCACGCTGAAGGAGCTGCCGACCGCGGGGCACGGGATGTACGTGACCCACGCGGCCGAGGTTAATCAGGACATTCTGGAGTTCACCAAGGCGTGAGGCTACTTGGCCTCGGCGAGCACCTTGCGGGTCTGCTCGACGTCGCGGCCGATGGCGTGCACCAGGTCGTCGATGGTCGAGAAGGCCCGCTGGCCGCGCAGGTGTTCCACGAAGTCGACGGCGACGTGCTGGCCGTAGAGGTCCACGTCGGCGTCGAGCACATACGCCTCGACCGTGCGGGTGCGGCCGGAGAACGTCGGATTCGTGCCGACCGACACCGCCGCCATGGCCCGCTTGCCCGGCAGCACGGTCCCGATGGTCTTGCCGGGGCTCAGCACGGTGAACCAGCACGCGTAGACCCCGTCGGCCGGGATGGCGGCGTGCATGGGCGGGGCCACGTTCGCGGTCGGGAAGCCCAGCTCCCGACCGCGGCCGTCGCCGTGCACCACGACGCCCTCGACCCGGTGCGGGCGGCCCAGCGCGTCGGCGGCCGCGGCCATATCGCCCGCGTCGACGCAGGAGCGAATGTAGGTGGAGGAGAACGTGACCGCGTGCTCCCCCACCAGCCGCACCCCGTCGACCTCGAAACCGAAGCGGGTGCCCAGTTCCCGCATGGTCTCCACGGTGCCCGCGGCCTTCTTGCCGAAGGTGAAGTTGTCGCCGATCACCACCTCGGTGACGTGCAACTTCTCCACCAGCAGGTCGTGCACGTACCGCGCGGGGGTGAGCTTCATGAACTCGTGGGTGAACGGCATGACGAGGAAGACGTCGATGCCCAACTCCTCCACCAGTTCCGCCCGCCGCGTCAGCGTGGTCAGCTGCGCGGGGTGCGAGCCGGGTCGCACCACCTCCATCGGGTGCGGATCGAACGTCATCAGAACCGAGGAAACCCCGCGCGCCGCAGCGGATTTCACGGCACGATTGATCAGCTGGGCGTGTCCGCGGTGCACCCCGTCGAACACCCCGATCGTGAGCACACACCGGCCCCAGTCCGGGGGCATCTCCTCGAGACTTCGCCATCTCTGCACACCCGGCAGCCTACGCAAGCCAGGTCACGGACAGCATTTCGCGGTGCGGATGTTCACAGCCCGGTACGCCCCGCATCAACCCGATCGTCACGCCGTCGTCACCGGCCTGCGGGCCGCGCGCGTTGATGTGGGAAACCGACCGAGGTGTGCCTAAGCTCGTTGACGTGCCCGGAAAACGACCCCCCACCCCGCCCGAAGGCGGAGCGACCGTCGCCCCGGCCCTGTCCTCGGTCGCCCAGGATTACTTGAAGGTCATCTGGACGGCCCAGGAATGGTCGACGGAAAAGGTGTCGACGAAGTTGCTGGCGGAGCGGATCGGGGTGTCGGCTTCGACGGTATCCGAGGCGGTTCGGAAACTGGCGGACCAAGGCCTGGTCGAACACGCGCGCTACGGCGCGATCACGCTGACCGAGCAGGGCCGGCGAGCCGCCATCGCGATGGTCCGGCGGCATCGGTTGATCGAGACCTTCCTGGTCAACGAGCTCGGCTACGGGTGGGACGAGGTGCACGACGAGGCGGAGGTGCTGGAACACGCGGTGTCGGAGACGCTGATGGAGCGGATCGACACCAAACTGGGGCACCCGGACCGGGATCCGCACGGTGATCCGATCCCGTCTGTCGACGGTGCCGTTCCCACACCCGCCGCGCGGCAGTTGAGCCGGTTCGAGGCCGGGGAGTCGGGGCGGGTGGCCCGGATCGCGGACTTCGACCCGGCGATGTTGCGGTATTTCGATTCCGTGGGGATCGCGTTGGATACGCCGATCACGGTGGTGGAGCGGCGGGATTTCGCGGGGACGATCGCTATTCGGTTGGGGGACAGGACTATTGATCTGGGGAGTCCGGCGGCCGAGGCGATCTGGTTGACGCACTGAGCCGTCCGTCGCGCGTGGGTTGAATCGGCCTCATGATCGCGGGAGTTCCGACCGTCGACGCTCGAGCAATCGGCGCTCGGGGTCGGTGACGGTCAGACTCAGGGCGCGGGTGTACGCCTCGTGTGCGGCTTCGGTACGGCCGAGGCGGCGGAGGAGTTCGGCTCGGGTGGAGTGGAGGTAGCGGTAGCCGTCCAGGGCCAGGGAGTCGACGAGTTCGAGGGCTCGGTCGGGGGCGCCCGATTCGGCGATGGCGACCGCGCGGTTGAGGGTGACGATGGGTGAGGCGGTGAGCTGTTCGAGGCGTTGGTAGAGCAATTCGACTTGGGGCCAATCGATTTCGTGTTCCGATTGGAGCGAGGCGATCGCCGCCTGGAGGACGTACGGGCCGGTGGTCGAGTGGAGGCCCAGCGCGCGATCGAGCGCGGCGCGGCCCGCGTCGATCTTGGCGCGGTCGTGGAGTGAGCGGTCCTGCTCGGCGAGGGGGATGAGTTCGCCGTCGAGAACCCTTGCGGCGCGGCGGGATTCGTGCAGGAGCATGAGGGCGAGCAGGCCGTGGGCCTCCGATTCGTCGGGCATCAACTCGACGAGGAGGCGGCCCAGGCGGATGGCCTCGGCGGCGAGTTCGGGGCGGTCGGTGTAGCCCTCGGTGAAGATCAGGTAGATGACCGCCAGGACCGCGGACAGGCGGTCGGGGAGGTTGCGGTCGGCGGGGACGGCGAAGGGGATCGCCGTGGCCTTGATCTTCGTCTTCGCCCTGGTGAGGCGGCGTTTCATGGTGTCTTCGGAGACGAGGAAGGCACGCGCGATCTCGGCGGTCGAGAGGCCGCCCAGGGCGCGGAGGGTCAAGGCGACCTGGGCTTCGGTCGCCAGCGCGGGGTGGCAGCAGGTGAAGATCAGCTCCAGTCGTTCGTCGGTGATCGTGCTGTCGTCGAGGTCGATGTCGTCCATGTGCGAAGCCGCCGAATCATGATGCAGCAGTTGATATTTGACGGAGAGCGTGCGCGCCCGTCGCAGCCGGTCGATGGCCAGGTTGCGGCCGGTGGTCACCAACCAGGCCACCGGATGCCGCGGCACGCCGTCGCGGGGCCAGCGCTCGGCCGCGACTGCGAACGCCTCCTGGGCGGCCTCCTCGGCGAGATCGAAATCGCCGAGGAAGCCGACCAGGGACGCCAGGACGCGGCTCCACTCGCGCCGGAAGACGTCCTCGATCAGAACGCGTCCTCGACCGGGACGTTCACCAGCGGGCGGACCTCGACCGCCCCGCCCAGCCGGATGGCGGGGATCTGCTTCACGAACTCGAGGGCGTCGTCCAGGTCCGTCGCCTCGATGACGTAGTAGCCGCCGAGCACCTCGCGCGTGTCGGCGAACGGGCCGTCGGTGACCATGGTCTCCCGTACGGTCGTCGCCGTGTCCGCCCCTTGCAGATGCGCCCCGGCGAGGCAGCGCGGATCGTCCCGCAATGCCAGGTACGCCGCGTTGACCGGCCCGTACTCCTCCGGGCTGAGCGCCTCGTGGCTACCGGCCTTGGGGTAGATGAGCAGTGCGTACTTCATGTGAGCCTCCTTCGGTGGATCTTCTCTCGTCATGGAGACGAACGCGAACCACCGATGGGGACAGGGTTCAGTACTGATTCTTGATGACGAAGTAGGACCCGCGAATCGTCCCGGCCAGCTTCGACTTCTGCCGCGCGAACTTGAACGCGCCGAGCTCGGGCGGGACGTCCATGCCCTCGGAGAGCTTGAAGCCGACGGCCCGCTTCCCGGCGTCGTCGAGGGTGTACAGCACGTTGATCGAGAGGCCGTTCTCGTAGAAGACGTACGCCCAGCGGATACCGTCCACGTGGAGCTCCGTCGCCTCGAGGGGCGGCGAGGAGATGACGATGCCGCGCTCCTCCTCGAGGATTCGGCTCACCCAGTCGACGATCTCCTTGGCGTCGGCCGCGGGTTCGACGGTGAAGTCGACGTCGTACTTGTTCTTGAAGTAGCGGGCCTCGTTGGCGCGCAGACCGGCGAGGGCGTCGGCCACGGGAGAGGATTCGAGGCCGGTGGTGGAGACGTTCTTGAAATCCACTGTGTAGGGCATGGGCGAACTCCTCATCGCGTCGTCGAGGGGCCGGGGAGGCTTTCACCGCGGTGTCCGGTCGAACTCTACAACCTCGCGACCGAGCTGCTGGGGAGCGTATGCCGCGTCCCGGGGCCTTGTCTCGAAAACCGCACGGCCCCTGCGTCTTTCACGGTTTCGACGGGATGTCTGCGAGTTCGATCGCGCGGCGCAGATCCGCGACGTAGGCGTCGGGTTGTTCCCAGGCCGCGAAATGGCCGCCCGCGGGGTGTTCCAGGTAATGGCGGACGTTCAGGAACTCCTCCACATAGCCGCGTGGCTCGGGTTTGATGTCGTGCGGGAACACCGAGAACACCGTCGGCGTGTCGATGCGGCCCGGGAGGGCGAACGGTTCGGTGTAGGTGGCGAACGAGGTGCCGATCGTGCCGGTGACCCAGTAGGCGGTGACCCAGGTGAGCAGGTCGTCCGTCGTGAAGGCCGCCTCGTCGGACCAGGATTCCAGTTTCTCGACGATCCAGGCGGCCAGGCCCGCGGGCGAGTCGCCGAGAGCGACGGCGAGGGTGTTCGGACGCGTCGACTGTTCGGCGATGTAGCCGCCCTCGGTGCGGAACCACTGCCCGGTTCGCCCGAGGTAGGCCGCCGCCTCGGGGGCGAGTCGGGTCGGGTCGGCCGTGAGCGCGCGTTGCGGGGCGACGTTGGTCAGATGCAGGGCGGCCACTCGGTCCGGGTGCTCGGCCGCGAGCAGTTCGGCGACGGTGCCGCCGATGTCGCCGCCGGAGAGGATGTATCGCTCGTAACCGAGTTCGCCGAGCGCGGTCGCGATCAGGTCGGCGATTCGCGCGGCCGACATGCCGGGTGTGGTCAGCGGGGCGGCGAACGGGAAGCCCGGCAGGGCGGGAACGATTACATGCACGTCCGTGAGCAAGGGGAGGACGCGCTCGAAGCGCAGTACCGAATCGGGCCAGCCGTGCAGCAGGACCACGGCCGGGGCGTCGGGATCCGTGGCTCGACGATGAATCGCCCGCAGCTCGGTGTCGCCCGAACCCGTTGTCACCCAGGGATATTCGCGGATTCGACGCTCGTGCACGTCCCAGTCGTACCGGTTCGCCCAGTGCTCCAGCAGGTCGTCGAAGTGGGTGCCGCCGACGCCGCGCGTGGCGTCGTCCTGCCACGGGGTGCTGACGCGGCGCGTCCGGAGCAGGAGGTCCCTCAGTTCACGCATGTGTATGAGCATACACATTGATGTGTATGCTCAAACACATGTCATCTCGTGACGCGGCGGCGACCAAGCAGCGGATTCTGGAGCAGGCACAACGCAAGTTCGCCGAGTTGAGCTACGGCGCAGTCACGGTGAAGGCGATCGCCGACGCGGCCCGCGTATCCCCCAACCTCATCACGCGCTATTTCGGCGGCAAGGACGGCCTGTTCCTCGCGGCCACCCAGGCCCGCATCCCAGTGGCGAACTCCTTCGACGGCGACCCTGCCACGCTGGGTGCGCGGCTGGCGGCGAGCATTGTGCGGCGGTGGTTCGACTTTCCTGGGCAGGATCCGCTGCTGGTGCTGCAACGAGCCTCCGGGGAACGGCCGCAGGCCGCTGAGGCCCTGGCCGCCTTCCTCGACACGAATTCGCTTGCGCCTCTGCATGATTACCTTCGCGCCCACGGGCTCGACGAGACCGAGGCCCGCCACCGGGCCGCCGCGATCGATGCGTTCGTTCTGGGCGTGTCGACCCGCCGCCGTATCCTGCGTTCGGAACTCGGCGACCCGGGCGAGTTGGAGGCTTGGCTTGGGGCGACTATCCAACGGCTGGTGGATGGGTGAGGTGGTCCCCCGCCCTCGCGAGGTAATCAGGAGTCAACCGCGCCTGGCATCACAGAGCCGAAAGCCGACGTGCAGGCTTGGATGAACGCCTGGAATGCGAACCCAAACCCTTCGTACGGACATGGCCCTCGCCGCGTCGAGCCCCGGCACCGCCCGCGGCGACACGGCCCGCGCCCGTCAGCCGTCCGCGCGGCCCAGGCGGGTGATCAACCCCAGCACATGGGCCTCGGCCGCTGCGCGGGCGTCGGCGGGGTTGCCGGACTCGAGGGCCTCGACGATGCGGCGGTGTTCTCGGAAAGCGGTGCGGCGGTTGCGAATCGAACGCCACAGGTCGCCGCGGTAGAGGTGGGTTTGTGCTTCCAGGCGCGAAAGCGCTTCGCAGAGGGGGCGATTGGCCGAGCGGTCGCGGATGAAGGCGTGGAATTCGACGTCGAGACGGGCGTCGCGGGGCGGGTCGGGGGCGGCGAGCAGGTTTTCCTCCTGCTCGGCGAGGATCGCGGACAGTTTGTCGAGGTCGGGTTCGGCCAGTAGCGGCGCGGCCTCGGCCGCGGCGAGCCCGTCCAGTACCGCCCGCACGGACAGCACGTCGCGGATCTGCCGATCGTCGAGCGCCGCCACCCGGGCCCCGGCGTGCGGCACCGCGACCGCCAAACCCTCGTAGATCAGCTGCTGCACGGCCTCCCGCACCGGGCTGCGGCTCACCCCCAGCCTTGTCGCCAGCGCCGGAACGCTCAACGGGGTGCCCGGCCCCAGCTCGCCCGCCAACACCAGCTGCCGGATCTGCCGGTGAACGGACGCCCCGAGCAGCGCGGATTCCGATTCGGTCAACGCGACGATCCTTTCGCTTCCGCGCCACGCTACCCGTTCGCCCGATAGTTGGCCGCGACCCGCTGGGCGAGGAATTCGGCCGCCGTTACCGGCGGATACGTCCCCCGCGGTCCCTGGATCACCGCGTCCCGATCGGCCTGCGCGAAGTAGGCGATGCTGTACCGGTCGCCCTGATATTCGCCCGCGCCCGGACTGCGCACCCGATGGAAGTTCGACGGCAACGCGTCATCGCTCCACCGCGTGAGCATGTCCCCGATATTGCATGTGATCAACGCCGACGATGGCGTGATCGACGTCCACTGCTGCTCGGCCATCTCCTTGCCCGGACACACCTGCAACCCGCCCTGCCCGTCCCGCTGGAAAAGCAATGTGAGGCAATCGAAATCGGTGTGTGCCCCGGCGCGCCACCGCCCCGGCACACCCTGGAGCTCCGGAGGCACGGCGAAGTAGTGCAACAGCCGTAGCGTGCTCTGGTACTGCTCCGATGCGGGATCGTGCGCCCGCGTGAAATGCTCCCGCTCGAACCCCAGCCGATCGGCGAAACAGGACAGCACCCGCATCGCCACCGCCCACGCCCGATGCTCGAAATCCAGCATGGCCGAACGGAATCCGGCCAGCTCCGCCTCGCTCGGCCACCGCCCCTCCATATGCGGCCGGGTGATCTGATACGACTCCTTCTGATCCGGCACCCCGATCGACGGCCGCACCTGACTCAGGCTCTCCCACCCCGCGTTGTCGGCCTTCACCAGCGGATACCGCGCCTTCACCGCCTCCGGCAGCGCGAAGAACGCCTCGGTTCGCGCGAAGACGTCATCGATCAGCGGCAACGGAATGCCGTGTCCGGCAAGCTGAAAGAAGCCGATCTCGGTCGCCGCCGCCCACAACTGCTCGGTGATCTCGCCGCGCCGCTCCTCGAAGTCGGTCAGGTCGATGATCCGGATCTCCCGGGCGTCGGTCTCGCCACCGAGCCCGCCCATCCGCTTCTCCCGCGACACCTCGGACAGGTCGTAACTCATTGCGCCTCCTCACTTCCCGACCGACACGGTCGGATCCAGAAATTCCTTGGTCACCAGGTCGCTCGCCCGCAACCCGTCGGGCACGCTCGCCCCGCCCCGCCGCAGGATCGGCGTGAACTCGTCGATGACCCGCTGCACCCGCGCCTCGTCGAAACTGCCGAGCACCCCGTCGCTGTCGTCCCCGATCAGCCCGCGTTCGATGAGCGCCTTCGAGCCGTAGGCGGCGAGTCCCGCGCTGTAGGGCGTGAAATTGGCACTCTTGGACACCACATCCACCACCACGTCGTTCACCGGCCCCGGATCCGACCGGAACCGCGCGGTGGCCCGCTGGATCATCGGCACCAGCCGCGCCAGGCACGGCCGCAGCCGATCGATCCGATCCGCGCGCACATTGACCGTCCGGGCATACCCCTCGTACCCGACATCACGCAGCAACTGATAGCTCACCGGTTTCCCCCACGCCCGCACCTCGTGCTCGTACACGTACGGCTCCGAGTTCACGAACCCCTGCTGCGCGATGGACGGCCCCGCCACGAACCGCGACGGCGCGTTGTCGTACGACGCGTCGATCTGCGACGCCCGGATCAGTCCCCGCCCCACCAGCCAGTCCGGATACAACTGCCCCTGCGAAACCACAACGGGCGCACCGGATCTGCCGATATCGGCGATGGAATGCCAGTCTGGATGGGTCTTCGGATCCCACATCAGCAGTTGCGGACTGTCCCGCAGCAGCGTCGTCACCGCGACGATCCGCTGCGACGCCGCCGCGGCCAGCGACTGCTCCGAATGCGCCAGCCCCAGCGTGATGTTCTCGTCGACGTACATCTGCGACGGCACGGTCTGGAACCCGATCGCCGGGCCGCCCGCGCGGATCTCCAGCTTCACCCCCGTGTCCTTGCCGTCGGCCACCAGCGGCCCGACGACCTTGTTGTGGTCCGAATCCACCCGGTACCCGGGCCCGAGCAGCCCGAAGATCGGCCCGGAATCGGTCTCCGGCTCCCATTGCAGTTGCACCACAACGGTATTCGGGCAGACCGCGTCGAGCCGCTGTTCGGGCGGCGCGGGTTCCAGGGCGACCGCCGGGCCGTCGGTGGCGGAATCCGAACAGCCCGCCACGGCCAGCAGGGCCGCGCTGAGCGCCGCGACGCCGAGTCGGCGCAGAGATGTATTCATCGATACTCCAAGGGTTTCGAACGAACTAACGGCCGGAGGCGTGCCAGCGGCCGACGGTGAGCCGCTGCGCGGCGGTGAACACGGCGAAGACCACCACCCCGAACAGCGCGGCGAGCAGCAGCGCCGCCAGCAGGTCCTCGGACTGCAAACGCGCCCGATATGTGTCGAGCAGCGTGCCGATCCCGGGCCGCCCCTGCGCGAAGAAGATGTCGCCGATGATCGCGCCGGTCACCGACAACCCGGCCGCCGTGCGCAGGCTCGTCATGATCGACGGCAGCGCGGCGGGCAGCTCCAGCGCGACCAGCCGCCGCCACCGGCTCGCGCGGCCGAGGGTGAACAGCTCGCGCAGATTCCCGTCCACCGACTGGATGCCGAACAGGGTCATCGCGATGATCGGATGCACGGCGATGAGCACGCACACGATGGTGCGGGCCGCGGTCCCGTAGCCGAACCACAGTCCGATCAGCGGCACCACCGCGAGCACCGGAATGGCCTGCAACACAACGGCATACGGATACACCACCCGCTCGACCGGTTTGGCCTGACTCATCAGCACCGCCACGGCCACCCCGATCACCGCCGAACAGGCGAGCCCGGTCAGCGCCACCTGCGCGGTGACCCCGAGGGCCCGCAGCATCACCCGTAGTTTCACCGGATCGAACAGTGCCTCGGTCAGTATCACGTGCGGCGGCGGCAGCAGGAACCGCCGATCCGGCGCCAGGATCACCAGCGACACCGTGTACCACGCCGCCAGCGCCAACCCGATCGACACCAGCGCGGTGGCCGCCCTGCGCAGCACGATCATCAGCACGCCTCCCGCAGCGAATGCGACGTGCGCGCGACCAGATCGGTGAAGGCGCTGTCGAACCGCAGCTCCCGCTCGCGCGGGTACGGCAGATCCACCTCGATCACCTCGTGCACCCGCCCCGGCCGCGCGGTCATCACCACCACCCGCGAGGCCAGGAACACCGCCTCCGACACCGAATGCGTGATGAACAGCGCCGTGAACCCGTTGTCGCCGTACAGCCGCAGCAGCTCCTCCTGCATGTTCAGCCGCGTCATCTCGTCCAGCGCCCCGAACGGCTCGTCCAGCAGCATCAACTCCGGTTCCAGCGACAGCGCGCGAGCCAGCGACACCCGCATCCGCATGCCGCCGGAGAGCTGACCGGGCAGACTCCGCGCGAACTCGTCCAGCCCCACCGCCGCCAGCGCGCGAATCGCCCTGGCGCGCCGCGTCTTCCGATCGACCCCGCGCAACTCCGCGGACAGTTCGACATTGCGGAGCACGGAACGCCACGGGAGGAGTGTGGCCTCCTGGAAGATGAACCCGATCGAATCCGTCCGCACCGCGACCGATCCGGAGCTGACCCGTTCCAGTCCCGCGGCCAGGCGCAGCAGCGTCGACTTACCGCACCCGGACGGTCCGATGACGGCCACGAATTCGCCGTGCCGGACGTCGAGATCGATGTCGTCGAGGGCGAGCGTGCCGCCGGATCCGTCGAATCGCTTGGTGGCGTGGGCGAAGGACACCTCGAGCCCGGACAACAATGTCCTCGCGTCGGCGTCGCGCACCGTGTCGTAGAGCGTCACCGTTGTTGTTCCTTACTCTCGTGAGCTCCGCAGGATGGCCGTGCCCCGCCGCCTCGGCGGGTGCTCCTCGACCACTCATGACGTGCAATGTGTTCGTGAATCCAGTGTCTCTGCGGAGGATTACATGCAATCGCTGAGAAGTTTCGAAGTGATTAACTGTCAACGCATGTCGAGCAGGCGGGCCGTGAGCTCGGCCTCGTCCACCCGCGTGCTGTGTCCCGACCGGAGTACGGGTTCACCGTCGATCCACACCGTGTCGATCACCCGCGGCGACGCGGCGGTCAGCAGCGTCGCGCCCGGATCGAGCACCGGCAGGCAGGCGGGATCGCGATCGAAGCGCACCAGGGTGAAGTCGGCGGTATCCCCGACGCCCAGGCCGGGTTCGGCGACCGGCTCGCCCAGCGCGACCCGGCCGCCCCGCGTGGCCATCCGCATCATCTCGTCGAACCCCAGCAGATCGGCCCGGCGATGGACGACCCGTTGCAGATAGGAACCCATCCGCAGGGCGAGCAGCATGTCCTGGGTGTCGTTGCTGGCCGCCCCGTCGACGCCGAGACCGACATCGATTCCGGCCGAACGCATTTCGGGAATCGGCGCGACGCCGCTGCCGAGCCGCATATTGCTCAGCGGATTGTGCGACACCGCCACCCCGCGCTCGGCGAACACCGCCCGGCCGGATTCGTCGAGCCGCACGCAGTGCACGGCGAGCGTTCGGTCCCACAGGAATTCGGCGCGATCGAGGTACTCCACCGCCGAGCAACCCGCGTGCTGGCGGCACATGTCCTCGTCGGTGTCGGTCTCGAGCACGTGGATCGACACCGTCTTCCCGGTGCGGCGGGCGTAGTCGCCGACCGCGGCCATGCCGTCGGGCGTCAGGCAGCGCGGATTGGGCACGGCGAGTGCGGTTCTGATACGGGAACCGGTCAGGCGGGCGTCGAGCGCGTCGACGTGCGCGAGCACCTCCGGCAACGGCTGCATCAGTCGCGGATCCAGACCCCACTTGCGGGTCGGATCGGCTCGATCGGCGACGCCGCGGCCCAGCACGACCCGGATGCCGAGTTCGTCCAGGGCGCGAATCATGGCCTCGTGCACGGCTTCCGAACGATTCGGCCACATGTGCTCGACCACCGTGGTGACGCCGCTGCGCAGCAGTTCCAGACCGCCCGCCAACCCGGCGAGATAGGTCTGTTCGGGAGTGGCCGACACCATGTGCTCGCCGACCCGATGCAACCAGGCCAGCAGCGGCAGGCCCGCGCCGATGCCGCGCAGCAGCGACTGTTGTAGATGGGTGTGGGTGTTCACGAACCCCGGAACGAGATGCCCGCGGGTCGGGTGGTCGTCGCCGCCGAAGTCGATCGCGGTGATCACGCCGTCGTCCACGGTCACGGTACGGGCGGGCCGCCATTCGGGTCCGGACGAGGTACGGGAGTAGACGGTGACATCGGTGACGACGCACGACTGGGGCTGGTTGCGCACCAAGCGGCATTCCTCCTCGGAAATGCGGCTGGTTCGCTCACCGGGTCCGGCGATTCCCGTCGCCCGTTGCAGCCATGAGCGACGTGCGGGTCAGCCTAACGAGCGGGTGTTGCGGCGGTGTAAATCTCTCGCCGGGGCGCGTTAGGCTCGTGGGGGTAGGCAGGTTGACGGAGGAGGCGGTCATCGAGGAGCGGGCGAACGCGGCTCGGATCATCGGCAGGATTCTGCCCGCGGGCGTGGCCGCGGCCGAGCTGACGCGGTATCCGGAGGAGCTGAAGGCACATCCGGGGGAGGAGCACCTCATCGCGCAGGCCGTGGAGAAGCGGCGTCGCGACTTCATCGGCGCCCGGTACTGCGCCCGCGCGGCGCTGGAACAGCTGGGCGAGCCGCCGGTGGCGATCGGCAAGGGCGAGCGCGGGATGCCGCTGTTCCCGCGCGGCGTCGTGGGCAGCCTCACCCATTGCGACGGCTATCGCGCGGCCGCTCTCGCGCATCGGCTGCGATGGCGGTCGATCGGCATCGACGCCGAACCGCACGACACCCTGCCCGACGGCGTACTCGATTCGGTGAGCCTGCCCGCGGAACGGGAGTGGCTGAAGGGCGCGATCCCCGCGGTCGGGCTGCATCTGGACCGGCTGCTGTTCTGCGCGAAGGAGGCCACCTATAAGGCGTGGTTCCCACTGACGCTGCGGTGGCTCGGGTTCGAGGACGCGCACATCACCTTCACCATCGACGACACCGGTTCCGGCGGTTCCTTCCACAGCCGGATCCTGGTGCCCGGGCAGACCAATGACGGTGGCGCGCCGCTGGTTTCGTTCGACGGGCGCTGGCTGATCAGCGACGGGCTGATCCTGACCGCGATCGTGGCCGGGTGATGGCCGAGACCCGCACCCCGCTGGTCGACCCCTTGGGCGGCATCCTCGTCATCGACAAGGACGGCGGCCGGACCAGTCACGACGTCGTCGCCCGGTGCCGGAAGATATTGCGCACCAAGAAGATCGGCCACGCCGGGACCCTGGATCCGATGGCCACCGGCGTCCTGGTCCTCGGCGTCGAACGCGCCACCAAGATGCTCGGCCTGCTCACCCTCACCACCAAGGCGTACACGGCCACGATCCGCCTCGGCCGATCAACCGTCACCGACGACGCCGAGGGCGAGCCCGTCGCCACCACCGACGCCGCCCACCTCACCGATGCCGAAATCGCCTCCGGCATAACGGCTCTGACCGGCGACATCCAGCAGGTCCCCGCCACCGTCAGCGCCATCAAGATCAACGGCGAACGCGCCTACGCCCGCGCCCGCTCCGGCGAGGACGTCCAACTCGCCGCCCGCCCCGTCACGGTCTCCCGCTTCGACCTCCTGGAACGCCGCGACATCCCCACGGACGCAACGACTTTCGTCGACCTCGACGTCGAGGTCGAATGCACCTCCGGCACCTACATCCGCGCCCTCGCCCGCGACCTCGGCGCCGCCCTCGGCGTCGGCGGCCACCTCACCGCCCTCCGCCGCACCCGCGTCGGCCCCTTCACCCTCGCCCACGCCCGCACCCTCGACCAACTGGCCGAAAACCCCACCCTCAACCTGGACCTCGACGCCGCCGCCACCCTCTCCTTCCCCCACCGCGAAATCTCCCCCCAGGAAGCCGACTCCCTCCGCGACGGCCGCTGGCTATCCCCCATCGGCCTCACCCCCATCCACGCCGCCCGCACCCCCGACGGCAAGGTAATCGCCCTCCTGGAAGAAAAGGGCAAACGCTCCTCCCCGATCTTCGTAGTCCGCCCCCGCGGTTTGATCGACTGACCGGCGAGGCTCCGCCCCCCTCGCCACATCTACTCCCGGCCCCACCGTATCCCGCTGTGGTCCACCGTTTCCCGCTGCGGCCTTTCCTCCTCCCCGCCGCGCCCCCACCCTGTTCCCCGCCGCGCAGCGCAGCGCGATGCGCGGCGGGGACCCTCAAGGCCGACCCCGCAACCTCTCCACCGCATCGTGCATATGGTCGACCAGCAACTTCCGAGCCCGCCCCGGATCCCCACTCCCGATCGCCTCCCGCAGATCCACATGCTCCTGCGCCTGTACCCGTACATCGGCGTAGGTGGTCTCCAAAGCCCCCAGGCACATGCGGGTTTCGATGAACAGCGTGCGCGCGGCCCGCGTCAGCCGGGGGCTGCCCGCGCTCTCGACCAGCGCCTCGTGAAAGCCCTGATCCGCGTCCGACACCCCGGCGGCATCCCCGGCCGCCGCGTACGCGAGCATGGCCGTGACGCTGGATTCCAAAGCGGCGTAAGCGGTTTCGCGTCGCCCGTCGAGGATCAGCTCCAGCGCCCCGCCCTCGAGGGCCGTCCGCGCCCGATACACATCCACCACATCCTCGAGCGACAACTCGATGACGAAGATCCCGCGATGGCGCACGCTGTGCAGCAACCCCTCCGACACCAGCCGCTGCATGGCCTCCCGCACCGGCCCCCGCGACACGTCGAACTGCGCCGCGAGATCCGCCTCCACCAGCTGCGCCCCGGGCGCCAGCGCGCCCCGCGAGATCGCCGTGCGCAGCCGGTCCGCGATCATCTCGGCCGTGGACTGCCGGTTGACCGGCTCGAACTCAATCACCGGCATGGATCAGCCTTTCCGCGAACAATCTCCCCAGACCGGGCGCCGCGTCGGGGACGGCACCGGCCAACCGCAACCCCTCCCAGATGGTGACCTGATTCGCCGTCAGCACCGTCTTCCCCAGCGCCGCTTCCAATTCCGGCAGCACCTCGAGGGTGTGCATGGCGGTGTCGGGTATGAGCAGCGCCTCGGCGTCGGGATGATCGTTGGCCACGGCCAGTTCCAGCACCTGCGGCGCGGTCAACGTCCCCACCTCCGCCGCGGTGCCGATCCCGGCGCTCGACATCGACAGCACCGAAACACCCTCCCGCGCAAGGAATTCCACGAACAGCCGGGCGACATCGTCCGGATAGCTCGCGCACACCGCCACCGACGAGATCCCCAGCGCCCGAGCGGCGTTCACGAACGCGAAACTCGTACTCGACGCCGGAACCCCGGCCGCCTCGGCCAACCCGCGCACCTGCTCTCGCGCCCCGTCCACCCCGTAGACGAAACTCCCCGACGTACACGCCCACACCACCGCGTCCGGCCGCCGCGGCGCGAGCAGCTCCGCCCCCTTCCGCAACTTCTCCGGACTCCCCAGATCCAGCAGCTCCGGCACCGCGTGCAGATCGGTCCCGTAGATGTGCGCCACCGGCAGCTCCACCCCCAGCAGCCCCGCCGCCCGCGGGTAGTCGTCCTCGGCGGCGTGGTCGGGGTAGATGAATCCGATTGTCGCGGTTGACATCCGCACTCCCTTCAGAAGACGTCCTGGAGCCAGCGCCCGGGCCCCATCATGGGTAGTTTCATCCGGCCCAGACAGGCCCACATGGTGAGCTGATTCGCGGTGAGCACCGGTTTGCCGAGCGCCTGCTCGAGCGGTTCGACCACGTCGTAGGTCGGCAGATTGGTGCAGCTGACGAAGATGGCCTGCGAACGCGGATCGTCGGCGTTGAGGATGCGCTCGGCGATGGTGCGGTAGCTGACCTTCCAGATGCCTCCGCCCAGTCCCAGATGGTTCGACCGGATCACCTCGCATCCGGCCTCACCGAGGAACTCGTGCAGCTTGTTGGTGAGGATCTCGTCGTAGGGCGTGATCACCGACAACCGCGTCAGATCCAGCGCCTGGATCGCCTCCACCAACGCCCCCGAGGTGGTCACCGCGTCCCGCGCCCCCGCGCGACGAATGGTGTCGCACAACGACTTCTCGTACGCCAACCCCTTGATGAAGCTGCCCGAGGTGCACAGATACGCGATCACCTCCGGTTCGACGTGCAGCACATTGCGCGTCGCCGCCGTGAGATGCGTTGCGTCCGAGACCAATTCGGCCATCTCCAGCGACACCGGCACCGGCTCGTAGGGGGTGCGCGCCAGATGCAGGCTCACCTCCAGCGGTGCCCAGCGCCACAGTTCCCGTTCCAGGGCCAGGTCGAAGGGGGCGATGATGCCGATACCCCGCTGCGCGACCGGACCGTCGATGTCGGGAAAATTCAGTTCCACGAGGTGGGCCCCTCTCGCGTCCAGCCGGTAGTCCTCCGCACACGATCGGATTGTTGACAATCATACGATGCGTTCATAATGTGTCAATATGGTTGAGGGCCCGACAGTCACCGTACTGCACGACGGCGCCCGGCCCGACGCGACGCTCATGGGCCCGGTGGCCGACCGAGCCACGATCCGTCACGCCACCTCCGACGAACTCGCCGCGGCGCTGCCCGGCGCCGACGTCCTGTTCGTGTACGACTTTCTGAGCACCGCGGTCCCGGCCGCCTGGCCCGCCGCCGACCGGCTGCGTTGGGTGCATGTGGGCGCGACCGGTGTCGACGCGGTGATGTTCGACGAACTCGTCGCGAGTGAGGTCGTCGTCACCAATACCCGCGGCATCTTCGACCGTCCCATCGCCGAATACGTGCTCGCCCAGATCCTCAACTTCGCCAAGGACCTGCCCGAATCGCAACGGCTGCAACGACAGCACGTCTGGCGGCACCGCGAATCCGAAAGGATCGCGGGCGCATCGGTTCTCGTCGTGGGTACCGGACCGATCGGCCGGGCCATCGCGCGGCTGCTGCGTGCCGTCGGTATGCGGGTGCGCGGTCTGGGCCGCACGGCCCGCACCGGCGACCCCGATTTCGGCACGGTCGGCATCGATCTGTTCGCGGAGTTGCCGCAGGCCGACTACGTGGTGGCGGTCGCACCGCTCACCGCGGCGACCCGGCACATGTTCGACGCGCGCGCGTTCGCCGCGATGAAGCCACATGCCCGTTTCATCAACGTCGGTCGTGGGGAACTAGTAGTGACAGACGATCTCGTCGCCGCTCTGCGCGCCCGTGCGTTGGCGGGCGCGGCGCTCGATGTCGTCGATCCCGAGCCGTTGCCGCCAGGGCACGCGCTGTGGGATCTGCCCGATGTCCATGTCACCCCCCACAATTCCGGCGACTTCTTCGGCTGGCGCGACGAGATCGTCTCCGTGTTCGCGGACAACTTCCGGAAGTGGATCGACGGCCGGCCACTCGACAACGTGGTCGACAAGCGGCTGGGTTACGTACCCGGCTGAAAGGGAGTCAGCTATGGCCCACCCCGACAAGGAACTGCCCACCGATCCCGCGGCGATGACCGCGGTCGAGCTGGTCACCGCCTATTCCTCCGGCACCCTGTCGCCGGTGGAGGCGACGAGATCGGTGCTCGACGCCATCACCGAACGCGACGGCGCGCTCAACGCGTACTGTCTGGTCGATCCGGAACGAGCCCTGGTGCAGGCCAAGGAATCCGAGGCGCGCTGGCATTCCGGTCACGTGCAGGGCCTGCTGGACGGGGTGCCGATCTCGATCAAGGACATCTTCCTGACCGAGGGCTGGCCGACCCGCCGCGGTTCCACCTCCATCGAGGCGGATGTGCCGTGGCCGCTGGACAGTCCGGTCACCGCGCGGCTGCGCGAGGACGGCATGGTGTTCCTCGGCAAGACGACCACGCCCGAGCTGGCGTGGAAGGCGGTCACCGACAGCCCGCTCACCGGCGTCACCCGCAACCCGGCCGACCCCTCGAAGACCTCCGGCGGTTCGTCGGGCGGCAGCGCGGCGGCGGTCGCGGCCGGGATGGGTCCGGTGTCGGTGGGCACGGACGGCGGTGGGAGCGTGCGCATTCCGGCGTCGTTCTGCGGCATCGTGGGTTTCAAGCCGACCCACGGACGCATCCCGCTGTATCCCGCGAGCCCGTTCGGCCCACTCGCCCACGCCGGTCCCATGACCCGCACGGTCGAGGACGCGGCCCTGCTCATGGACATCCTCGCCCTGCCCGACCCGCGCGACCCCACCGCGCTCGCCCCGCCGCTGACCACCTTCCGCGGCCAGTTGCAGCGCGACGTGCGCGGGCTGACCGTCGCCTACTCGGCCACCCTCGGCTACGTCGAGGTGGATCCGGAGGTGGCGTCCGTGGTCGAGGCCGCCGTCACCCGGCTGGGCGAGGCGGGCCTGCGAGTTCTGCACGCGGACCCCGGTTTTCGCGATCCGCTCGAGGCGTTCGAGCAGATGTGGGCGGCGGGCGCGGCGACCATGCTGTCGAAATTCCCGGAAGGATCGCGGGACCGGGTCGATCCGGGCCTGGGCGAGATCTGGGACCGCGGCCGCGAACTCTCCGCGGTGGACTACCTCGACGCCCGCGCCGTCGCCGCCGAGGTCGGCATCGTCATGGGCGCCTTCCACACCGCCCACGACGTGCTCATCACCCCGACGGTCCCGATCCCCGCGTTCGAGGCGGGCCACGACGTGCCCCCGGGCAGCGGCCTGCGCAGCTGGCCCGAGTGGACCCCGTTCACCTACCCGTTCAACCTGACCCAGCAGCCCGCCATCAGCATTCCGGTCGGGACGACGTCGGACGGGCTGCCGGTGGGCATGCAGATCGTGGGGCCGCGGCATTCGGACGATCTGGTGCTGGCGCTGGCGCGGTTCGCGGAATTGGTTCTGGCGGAATGAGTTTCGGGCGGTGCACGACCATCGTGCACCGCCCGATCGTTCGCTAGTCGGCGCGGGCGAAGGCGAGGGTCTCGCCCTCGACGCCGCGCAGCCACAGGTTGTTGCAGGCCGTCGCCAGGTCCGGCAGGCCCTCTTCGATCGTGGCGAAGACGCTGCCGGGCACCCAGCCCAGATCGCCGTTGATCAGCAGGTTGTTGCGTCCGTAGAAGAGTGCCAGGTCGGTGGCGCCCTGGGCGTCGTGGGCGGCGGAGCCGGGTTCGTAGCCGTAGGCGGGGTTGCCGATCTCCCACGGCTCGAAATCGAACAGGCACACATCGCCGGGAATCGGTGTGACCGTGGGGTTTTCGCGGCGCGGGGCGGCGGTGATGCGGGGGACGAGGGTGTAGACCTCGTTGCGGGCGTATTTGGCGTGGAAGGCGTCGCCCTCCTGCGGGAGCGCGTTCCAGACGGCCTCGCAGGTGTGCGGGGCGTCCTCGTCGAGCAGGCGGGCGCGGCAGGTCACGCCCGCCTTGGTGAGGGTGATGGTGATGTAGCGAGGCATTCGTAATCTCCTGTCCCGGTTCACAATTCGTCGAGGACGGCGGACCAGACGGCGAGCGCGTCGTCGACCTGTTCGGCCGTCACGACCAGCGGCGGAATCATGCGCACGACATTCATGTGCGCCCCGCAGGTCAGCAACAGCATGCCCTTCTCGACCGCGAGACGCTGCGCGGACGACGCGGTCTCGGTATCGGGTTCGCCTGTGGCGGTGACGAATTCGGCCCCCACCATGAGTCCCAGCCCGCGCACGTCGCCGATCGCCTTGGTGGCCCGGTCGCGCACGCCGGTCAGCAGTTGCCGCCCGCGCTCGGCGGCGTTCTCCACCAGCCCCTCGGATTCGATGACGTCGATGGTGGCCAGCGCCGCCGCGCACGCGACCGCGTTGCCGCCGTAGGTCCCGCCCTGCGAACCCGGCCACGCCTTGGCCATCAACTCGCGCGAGGCGGCGATACCGGAGATCGGGAACCCGCTCGCCAGTCCCTTGGCGATGGTGATGATGTCGGGCTTGACGTCGAAATGCTGATGCCCGAAGAACTTTCCGGTGCGCCCGAACCCGGTCTGGATCTCGTCGAACACCAGCAGAATGCCGTGCCGATCGGCCCGCTCGCGCAGTCCTTGGAAGAAGCGGGTGTTGCCCGGAATGTAGCCGCCCTCGCCGAGCACCGGCTCGACGACGAACGCCGCCGTCTCCGCCGGGGAGGTGAGCGTGGTCAGCAGATAGTCCAGCTCGCGCAGGGCGAAATCCGTAGCCTGCTCCTCACTCCACCCGTACCGATAGGCGGTCGGGAACGGCGCGACGTGCACCCCGGACATGAGCGGGCTGAACCCGGCCGAGAACCGCGTCCCGGAGGTCGTCATGGTCGCCGCCGCGACCGTCCGCCCGTGGAAACCACCATGGAACACAACGACATTCGGACGCCCGGTCGCCTGCCGCGACAGCCGCAGCGCCGCCTCCACCGCCTCGCTACCGGAGTTGGCGAAGAAGATCGAGTCCAGCCCCTCGGGCAGCACCGTCCCCAACCGCTCGACCAGCGCGAGCATCGGCTTGTGCATGACGGTCGTGTACTGCCCGTGAATGAGGCTGCCGACCTGCGCCCGCGCCGCCTCCACGACCTTCGGATGGCAGTGCCCCGTACTGGTCACCCCGATGCCGGCCGTGAAGTCGAGATAGCGCCTGCCGTCGGTGGCGTAGAGGTAGCAGCCCTCGCCGTGGTCGACGGTGATCGGAGTGGCCTGCTTCAGAACGGGTGATAGGGCCGTCATGGTGATCCGCCTCCCGGAGACGAGGAGATTGTCTATTGTCTGATTGTCGACAATATGCATAACATGGCGAGCGGGACAGCGGCAATGGGTGAGGAGCGCGCGATGACGCAGACCGACAGTCTCGACCGGACCGAGCGGGCCGCGATCGACAGCGTGCCCACCGGATTGTTCATCGGTGGGCAGTGGCGGGACACGGCGGCGACCATGCCGGTCGACGACCCGTCGACCGGGCAGGTGCTGTGCCGGGTGGCAGACGCCGGGCCCGAGGACGGTCTCGCCGCCCTGGCCGCCGCGGCCGCCGCGCAACGGGATTGGGCGCGCACTTCGCCACGGGAACGCAGCGAGATCTTGATGCGCGCGCACCGCCGTCTGCTCGAGGATGTCGATCGGCTGGCATTGATCGCGACCCTGGAGATGGGCAAGCCGCTGGCCGAGGCGCGCGGCGAGATCGCGTACGCCGCCGAGTTCTTCCGCTGGTTCGCCGAGGAGGCGGTACGGCTCGACGGCGGGTACATGCCCGCGCCCACAGGCGGATCACGGTTCCTGGTCACGCGGCAGCCGGTCGGGCCGAGTCTGCTGATCACCCCATGGAACTTCCCGATGGCGATGGGCACGCGCAAGATCGGCCCGGCGTTGGCGGCCGGCTGCACGTGTGTGGTGAAACCCGCCGAGCAGACGCCGCTGTGCACCTTGGCCCTGGCCGAGATACTGCGCGAGTGCGGAGTGCCTGCGGGAGTCGTGAACGTCGTCACCACCGCCGATCCCGGGGCGCTGATGACGCCGCTGATCCTCGACGAACGCTCGCGGAAGCTGTCGTTCACCGGGTCGACGGCGGTGGGGAAGGTCTTGTTGGAGCGGTGCGCCCGCACGGTCATGCGCACGTCGATGGAGTTGGGCGGGAATGCCCCGTTCATCGTGTTCGCGGACGCGGATCTCGATGCCGCGATCGACGGGGTGATGGCGGCGAAGATGCGCAATATCGGGCAGGCGTGCACGGCGGCCAACCGAATCCTCGTGCAGCGGGAGGTTTTCGAGGAGTTCGCCGGGCGGCTGGCCGCGCGGATGGGGGAGCTGCCGATGGGGCGGGGGACCGAGCCGGGGGTGGTGGTCGGGCCGCTGATCGATGCGGACGCGGTGGGCAAGGTCAGCGAGTTGGTGGCCGATGCCCGCGCCCGTGGTGCCCGGGTTCTGGTGGGCGGCGTGCCCGTCGAAGGCCCCGGGAACTTCTATCCCGCAACCGTTTTGGTGGACGTCCCAGACGACGCCGCGATGTGCGGCACCGAGATCTTCGGCCCCGTCGCCGCGCTCGCCCCCTTCGACACCGAAGACGAGGTCGTCCAGCGCGCCAACGACACCCCCTACGGCCTGGTCGCCTACGTCTACACCGAGAACCTCCGCCGCGGCCTGCGCGTCTGCGAGGCGTTGGAAACCGGCATGGTCGGCCTGAATCAAGGCGTGGTCTCCAATCCCGCCGCCCCCTTCGGCGGGGTGAAGGAATCCGGTTTGGGCCGCGAGGGCGGCCTGGTCGGCATCGATGAATTCCTCGAACTCAAATACATCGGAGTGCAGCTGTGACCTATTCGATCGCCACGATCCCCGGCGACGGCATCGGCGTGGATGTCACCGCCGAGGCCGTCAAGGTCCTGGACGCTGTTCTGCCCGGCATCTCGTGGATCGAATTCGATTGGTCCTGTGAGCAATACCTGCGCACGGGGGCGATGATGCCGTCGGATGGTCCATCGCAACTCGCCGGGTTCGATGCGATTCTGCTTGGTGCGGTGGGCTTTCCGGGCGTGCCCGACCATATCTCGTTGTGGGGCTTGCTGATTCCGTTGCGGCGCGCTTTCTCTCAATACGTGAACTTGCGCCCGGTCCGTCTACTACCCGGCACCCGATCCGCCCTCGCCGACCGTACCGCCGAGGACCTGGACATCCTCATCGTGCGCGAGAACTCCGAGGGCGAGTACTCGGAGATCGGCGGCATCCACAATCCCGGGCGGGCCGAGGAATTCGTGCTTCAGGAGTCGGTGTTCACGCGGGTGGGTTGCGAGCGGATCATCCGGTACGGGTTCGAGCGAGCCCGGGAGCGTGGCGGGAAGCTGTGCTCGGCAACCAAGTCGAATGGGCTGATCCACTCTATGCCGTACTGGGACAGTGTTTTCGAGCGGATTGCCGCCGAGTATCCGGACGTCGAGACTCGTCAGATGCATGTGGATGCGCTGGCCGCCGAAATCGTGCTGCACCCCGATCGGCTGGATGTGATCGTCGCCTCGAACCTGTTCGGCGACATCCTCTCCGACTTGGCCGCCGCCGTGACGGGCGGCCTCGGCCTCGCGCCCTCCGGCAATATCAACCCTTCCCGCGAGGCACCGTCGATGTTCGAGGCCGTCCACGGCAGCGCCCCCGATATCGCCGGTCAGGGGATCGCGAACCCGATTGCCCAGATTCTCACCGGGGCAATGCTTTTGGATCATCTGGGCGAGCACGACGCCGCCGCCGCGGTGGACCGCGCGGTCTGCGAGGTACTGGCCGAGGGAAGCGTCCGTACTCCTGATCTCGGTGGAACGAACACCACCAGCGAGGTCGGAACGGCGATCGCGAAGCGAGGTGCCGAAATCGCCCCAACCGGGTGAAAGCTGTTCGAACCGAAGTGATCCATCCGCATAACCACCCATGACGTCGGAAGAAGATTGACCGAACTCGATTTCGATCTTGCGCAGGATATCGATCGTATCGCGGCGGCTGGTGGGGCGACGTCGGTCGTAGACAGGTGACGGCACGTAGATTCATCGGCAATATGCCGCGAGGGTGGAAACGCGGGGCCCGGGGTCAGTGCACCCCGCGGCGTTTGTCGGCGCGGCGGCGCATTTCGGCTGCGGCGGTGCGCATTTCGGGGGTGATCTTGAAGTGGCCGCCCCATTCGTTGAGGTCGTCGGGGCCGTATTCGGGGACGGGGAGGATTTGGCGGAGGAGTTTGTCGGGGAGGCCGCGGCGTTGCCATTCGCGGGGGTAGCCGAGGGAGACCTCTTCGAAGCGGACGCCGTCGTAGAAGGTGGTGCGGGGGATGTGGAGGTGGCCGTAGACGGAGCAGACCACGTTGTAGGTGGTGTGCCAGTCGGCGGTCAGGTCGGTGCCGCACCACAGGGCGAACTCGGGGTAGAACAGCATCCGGGTGGCCTCGCGGACCAGCGGGAAGTGGTTGATCAGGACCAGCGGGGTGTCCGGTTCGAGGGCGTTGAGGCGGCGCTCGGTGTACTGGACGCGGGCGTGACACCAGGCGTCGCGGGTGACGTAGGGCTCCGAGGACAGCAGGAACTCGTCGGTGGCGACCACATTGCGGTCGCGGGCCACGCTCAGGGCCTGGGCCTTGGTGATGGTGCCCTCGGGCCGCCACGAGTAGTCGTAGAGCACGAACATCGGGACCAGGGTCACGCGGCCGCCGTACTGCTCGGCACCCGCGCCCTCCCACACCGGGTACGGGTCCTCGGGGGTGAGCACGTCCAGATCCCGGCACATGGACACCAGATAGTCGTAGCGCGCGGCCCCGTGCATCTGCACCGGATCCTTGGACGTGGTCCACAGCTCGTGGTTGCCGGGCACCCAGATGACCCGGGCAAAGCGCTCGCGCAGGATCTTCAGCGCCCAGCGGATGTCGTCGGAGCGCTCCCCCACGTCCCCGGCCACGATGAGCCAGTCCTCGGGCGAATCCGGTCGAATGCCCTCGACCACCGGCTTGTTGCCCTGGTGACCGACGTGGATATCGCTCACCGCCATCAACTTCGGTACCACGCGGCACAACCCTCTCTGCTCGTCGTCTCGGTCCAGACTCCCACGCCCGACGATCACCCGGACGATCGAGGCACCTCCGCGCCCACCCGAGCCCAGTGTCCGGACAGCGCCCGCGCGCCGACGGCCACCAGTCTCAGCAGCATGAACGCGCTCAGACCCGACCAGATTCCGGCCACGCCCCAATCCAGGATCAACGCCAGCCAGATCAGCGGCAGGAACCCGATCAGGCCCGCGCCCATCGTCGTATTGCGCAGATAGGCGGCGTCGCCCGCGCCGAGCAGGACCCCGTCGAGCGCGAAGACCACCCCGGCGGCGGGCAGCACCGCGACGAAGAACCACCAGATGACATGCGCCCGATCGAGCACCGCGGCGTCGCCGGTGAACAGTTCGGGGATCGCCCGGTATCCGGCGGCGAAGATCACGGCGAGCACGATCGAGAAGATGGTCGACCACAGCGTCACCCGAGCGGCCAGCCGTCGCGCGCCGCGTTCGTCGCCCGAGCCGAGGGCCGCACCGGTCAGGGTCTGGGCGGCGATGGCCAGCGAATCCAGCGTCAGCGCAAGGAAATTCCACAACTGCAACACCAGCTGATGCGCCGCCACCGACGCCGCGCCGAACCGCGACGCCACCGCGCCCGCCGAGACGAAGCACGCCTGGAACGCCAGACTCCGCACGATCAGATCGCGGCCGAGCACGAGCTGGGCGCGCATCACCTCAGGCCGGGGTGACAGCGAAACCCGTTGCCGCACCAGGGCATTGAGAAACAGCGCCGCCGAGACCACCTGCCCGGCCACATTCGCCACCGCCGAACCGGCCAGCCCCAGCCGCGGCGCACCCAGCAGCCCGTGCACCAGGACCGGACACAGTACGGCCGAAAGCGCCAGTCCCGCAATGACATACACCAACGGCCGCCGCGTCTGCTGCACCCCGCGCAACCACCCGTTGCCCGCCATCGTCACCAGGATCAACGGCACCCCGAACAGCGCGATGCGCAACCAGCCCAGCGCCTCGTCCGCGATCTCGCCGCCGCCCGCGAGCACGCGGGTCACCGGGCCCGCGAAGACCTGGAGCAGCACGACGATCAGCAGGCCGATCCCGATCGCGATCCAGCTGGCCTGCACGCCCTCCCCCACCGCGCCGCGCTCGTCCCCGGCGCCATGTCTTCGGGCCGAACGCGCGGTCGTCCCGTAACTGAGGAACGTCAGTTGCGTGCTGACCTGTCCCAGGATCAGGCCGCCCACGGCCAGGCCCGCCAAGGCCAGCGCGCCCAGCCGTCCCACCACCGCCATATCGAACAGCAGGTAAATCGGTTCGGCGACAAGCACACCCAGCGTCGGAACGGCGATGCCGAGAATGCGCCGCGGCCCCACCCGTTCGGGATCGATCGACTCCACCGCCGCGCTCATGCACCCCTCCCGTCGGTCATCGCCTCATCGCCCCCACCTTCGCACAGGGCACCGACAAGATCCGGCCGGTCGGGTCACGTACCCAGTTCGGCCAGCAACGCGGCCACCAGTTCCTCGGCGGTACCCCGGGTCGTGTATCCGGCGGCGTAGCGGTGGCCGCCACCGCCGAGCCGGGTCGCCACGTGCGCCACGTCGACCCCGTCGTTCGCGCCGACGCCGCTGTCGCGGGAGCGCAGCGAGACCGTCCACAGGCCCGGCGTCGCGCGAGACTCCTTGAACACGGCCGCGATTCCCGCCTCGGCGGTGGTGCGGACGACGTCGATGACGCTCTCGATCTCCTCCGAGCGCATGGCATCGATATCGGAACGGCGGACGAACGCGTAGACCAGACCCGTCCC
The DNA here is from genome assembly GCF_042874315.1 of Nocardia sp. NPDC004068. Taxonomy (NCBI): domain Bacteria; kingdom Bacillati; phylum Actinomycetota; class Actinomycetes; order Mycobacteriales; family Nocardiaceae; genus Nocardia; species Nocardia sp. NPDC004068. The sequence goes on along the minus strand of NZ_JBIAMW010000001.1, from coordinate 391,960 downwards.
GCCCGCGGCCTCGGGCGCGAGCCGCGCGGTGCCCAGCACCCGCGACAGCATCGGCAGCCAGCCGAAGGGGTGGGTGTCCATGAGTGTGCGGGTGATGCCCGCGCCGTCGATCCCGGTGGCGAGCAAACGTTCAGCAAGCCGATGGGTGTCGGGGCCCGCCCAGCGGAAACAGCCGGTGTCGGTGACCAATCCCGCGAACAGGCAGTGCGCCACGGCGGTATCGATCGGCTCACCCCAGCTGTCGAAGACGCGGGCGAGCAGGCTCGTGGTGGACTCGGCGGCGTCGTCGACGAGGTTGACGGTGCCGAACCGGGTGTTGGACCGGTGATGATCGAGCACGAGCGTGGTCGTCGCGCCCTCGATCCGGTCGGCCAGCGCGCCGAGGCGGCCGCGGCTGCCGCAGTCGACCGCGACCAGCAGATCGACCTCGTGCGGTACCTCGTCGGGCGCGACGAGATATTCGGTGCCCGGCAGCGAGCGCATCGAGCCGGGCAGTTCGGTGGGTTCGGCGAAGGACACCCGGACCGGGACGCCGCGCCGGGCCAGCACCTGGGCCAGGGCCAGCCCGCTGCCGATGGTGTCGGCATCGGGCTGGACATGACACAACACCGTCACCGATCGCGCGGCGTCCAGGACCTCGACGGCCGCGGCGATCTCCGCCGCAGGCGTAACTGCTGTCATCGCTGCGCCCATCTCAGGCGACCGCCCGGGTGGGCGGTCAGTCGTCCTCGTCGCGGTCGGTCTTGTAGGGATCCGCCTCACCGGCGTGGGTGGCGTTGGCCGCGGTCTGGGCCACCCGTTCGTCGACCGCGCGGGCCTTGGCCAGCAGTTCCTCCATCTGCCGCGCCGCGTCCGGGACGGTGTCCAGGACGAAGGCGAGGGTGGGGGTGAATTTGATGCCGGTTCCGGCGCCGACCTTCGAGCGCAGCACGCCCTTGGCCTTCTCCAGTCCGGCCGCGGCGCCGGCGAAATCCGGTTCCACGGCGAGACTTTCGCCCATTACCGTGTAGTACACGGTCGCTTCCCGTAGGTCGCCGGTCACCTTGGCGTCGGTGATCGTCACGAAACGCAGCCGCGGATCCTTGATCTCGTATTCGATCGCGTTGCCCACGATGGAAACGATCCGCTTCGCGAGTCGGCGTGCTCTGGCCTGGTCCACCATGGCCGACCCTCCTCACTCTTGCTCTGCGGCGGCGAGAGCGGGCCGGGGGCCCGACCTCCCGTCGCCGCTGGTATCCGATTCAGTCTTCGGGGCCGAAGACGCGGCGGCGCACTGCCAGCAACTGTAACTCCGGACGGGCCGCGACGTGCCGTTCACACTTGTCCAGCACCTCTGTGAGATGTCCCATCCCGGAGCTCACCATGGCCACGCCCAGCAGCGCCCGACGGTACCGATCGTGTTCCCCACCCTCGGCCGCACACACCCCGAAGCGCTGCAATTCCGCCAGCACCGGCCGGATCACCGACCGCTTCTCCTTCAACGAATGCACATCGCCGAGCAGGATGTCGAACTCCAGCGCCCCGACGAACAACGGCTCACCTCTTGCTGACTTCCCCTGGCCGAAAGCGGGCCAGGGCCATGGGTTTTCGGCGTGCCGGGGCCGAGGGTTTCCCCTCGGCCCCGGCACGGACGACTTCCTGGTCTCGTGGACCTTGCCTGTCCCGGCACCGACGACCTCCTGGTCCCGGGACGACGAGGACCTTCCCAGGTCCTCGGCACCGGGGGGCGTGCCCAGGTCTCGACACCGAAGGTGCTCCCAGATCCCGGCACCGAAGGTGTTCCCAGATCCCGGCACGCCCTTCGCCGGGACTAGTCCCGCGGCTTCTCGCGGAGCTCGTAGGCCTCGATGACGTCGCCTTCCTTGATGTCGTTGTAGCCGAAGGTCATACCGCATTCGAAGCCCTCGCGGACCTCCATGGCGTCGTCCTTCTCGCGGCGCAGCGACTGGATCGTCGTCTCGGCGATCACCACGCTGTCGCGGAGCAGGCGGGCCTTGGCGTTGCGCTTGACCGTTCCGGAGGTGACCATGCAACCGGCGATGTTGCCGAACTTGGAGGAGCGGAAGATCGCGCGGATCTCCGCGCGGCCGAGCTCGACCTCCTCGTAGATCGGCTTGAGCATGCCCTTGAGGGCCTTCTCGATCTCGTCGATGGCCTGGTAGATCACCGAGTAGTACCGGATGTCCACGCCTTCGCGGTTGGCCAGCTCGGTCGCCTTGCCCTCGGCCCGGACGTTGAACCCGATGATGATCGCGTTCGACGCGGACGCCAGGTTGACGTTGGTCTCGGTGACACCACCGACACCGCGGTCGATGACCCGCAGCCGGACCTCGTCGCCGACCTCGATGCCCAGCAGGGCCTCCTCGAGGGCCTCGACCGTACCGGAGTTGTCGCCCTTGAGGATCAGGTTGAGCTCCGAGGTCTCCTTCAGAGCGGCGTCCAGATCCTCCAGGCTGATCCGCTTGCGGCTGCGCGCGGCCAGCGCGTTGCGCTTGCGCGCGTTGCGCCGGTCGGCGATCTGCCGGGCGATGCGGTCCTCCTCGACGACCAGCAGGTTGTCACCGGCACCGGGCACCGACGTGAAGCCGATGACCTGCACCGGACGCGACGGCAGGGCCGCGTCGACGTCCTCGCCGTGCTCGTCGACCATGCGCCGGACGCGACCGTAGGCGTCGCCCGCGACGATCGAGTCGCCGACCCGCAGCGTGCCGCGCTGCACCAGCACGGTCGCCACCGGGCCACGGCCGCGGTCGAGGTGCGCCTCGATGGCGACACCCTGAGCGTCCATGTCCGGGTTGGCCCGCAGGTCCAGCGTCGCGTCCGCGGTCAGGACCACGGCCTCGAGCAGTTGCTCGATATTGGTGCCCTGGCGCGCGGAGATGTTGACGAACATGGTGTCGCCGCCGTACTCCTCGGCCACCAGGTTGTACTCGGTCAGCTGCTGGCGGACCTTCTCCGGGTTCGCGCCCTCCTTGTCGATCTTGTTGACCGCCACCACGATCGGCACGTCCGCGGCCTGCGCGTGGTTGATGGCCTCCACCGTCTGCGGCATGACGCCGTCGTCGGCGGCGACCACGAGGATCGCGATGTCGGTGGCCTTCGCACCGCGGGCACGCATGGCGGTGAACGCCTCGTGACCCGGGGTGTCGATGAAGGTGATGAGCCGTTCCTCGTCGTTGACGTGGGTCAACACCTGGTAGGCGCCGATGTGCTGGGTGATGCCGCCGGCCTCGCCCTCGCGGACGTTGGTCTTGCGGATCGTGTCCAGCAGTCGGGTCTTACCGTGGTCGACGTGGCCCATGACGGTGACCACCGGCGGGCGGACCTGCAGGTCGTCCTCGTCGCCGTCGTCCTCGCCGTAGGTGAGGTCGAAGCTCTCGAGCAGCTCGCGGTCCTCGTCCTCGGGCGAGACCACGTGCACGACGTAGTTCATCTCGCCGCCGAGCAGCTCGAAGATCTCGTCGTTGACCGACTGGGTCGCGGTGACCATCTCACCGAGGTTGAACAGCACCTGCACCAGCGAGGCCGGGTTGGCGTTGATCTTCTCGGCGAAGTCCGACAGCGAGGCGCCGCGGGCGAGCCGGATGATCTCGCCGTTGCCGCGGGGCAGCCGAACGCCGCCGACCGAGGGGGCCTGCATCGAGTCGTACTCTTGCCGCTTCTGCCGCTTCGACTTACGGCCCTTGCGGGGCGCGCCGCCGGGACGGCCGAAGGCACCCGCGGCGCCGCCGCGACCGCCCGGACCACCGGGACGACCGCCGCCGCCACCGGGACGACCCCGGAAGCCACCGGCCGCGGGAGCACCCGCACCGGCGCCGCCGCCGGGCGCGCCGCCACCGCCGCCGCGGTAGTTACCGCCGCCGCCACCGGGACGACCCGCACCGCCCGGCGCACCGCCGGGACGACCCGGACGACCGCCGCCGGCCGGACCCGGACGGGCCGCGCGCTGCGGCATCGCACCCGGATTGGGCCGGGGCGGCATCGAACCCGGGCTCGGGCGCGGACCGCCCGGACGGGGGCCGCCGCCCTGCGCGGCCGCCGGACGCTGACCACCCTGACCGGGGCCGGGACGCGGACCCGGCGTCGGGCGCGGACCGCCCTGGGCCGGACCCGGACGCGGGCCACCGGGACCGGGGGTCGGCCGCGGGCCGCCCTGGCCGGGGGCCGGACGCGGCGCGGGACGCTCGCGCTCGGGAGCCGAGGAGTAGGGGTTGTTGCCGACGCGCGGGGTCTTCGGACCCGGACGCGGGCCGCCGCCCGGACGGGGACCACTCTGGCCCTGACCGCCGGGACGCTGCTGCTGCTGGCCGGGGCGCGGGCCGCCGGGGGACGGACGCTGGTCCTGACGCTCCTGCTGTTGTTCCTGCTGCGGCGCGGACTGCGCGGCGGCGGGAGCCGGGGCGGCCGGACGCGGGGCGCCGGGCTTGGGCGACGGACCCGGACGGGCCGCGGGACCGGGCTTCGCGCTGGAGGTCTCGGGCTTGGCGGCCGGGGCCTCGGACCGGGCCGCGGGGGCCTGCTCCGCGGGAGTCCGGTCCGCGGGCTTGGACTGCGCCGGGCTCGGCGACGGATGACGGGGGCCGGGCCGGGGACCGGGGGTGGCTCCGGACGCGGGCTTACCGCCCGAACGACCCTGATTCTGGCCGGATCGGGCCGACTTGTTGCCGTTCGACGACGACTTCGACGCGAACGATTCGCGAAGGCGACGGGCGACGGGGGCCTCCACCGTCGAGGACGCCGACTTCACGAACTCGCCCTGCTCCTTGAGCGTTGCGAGTAGTTCCTTGCTCGTGACACCGAGTTCTTTCGCCAACTCGTGCACGCGGGCCTTGCCTGCCACTGCTCTCCTCACTGAGAGGTCGAGCGTGGCGCCCGCCCCCTGGGGACGGATGGCCCGCACGACCTCCGATTATCTTCGATGGCCGATCATCGTTGGTACTTCATCACGGTGTGCTCATGAGTGCTCGTGCCTGTTCTCCACGTAGTGCTCCAGGGCTGAGATATCCAGTTTTCCGGACACTCTTAGCGCTCTGCCGAACGCTCGGCGCCGAACTGCATTGCTCAGACAGACCGAAGAGGGGTGCAACCAGGCACCCCTTCCGGGCAGTCTGCGCCGCGGATCGGGAACGACCGCAACACCGTCTTGCGACGACAGCGCCACGACCCGCAACAGATCGGCGGCCAGCTCGCGTTCCCGACATCCCACGCAGGTCCGGACGGGTCCGGAGCGCAGAGAGGTCGGGGACTCGCGCTGAGCCTGAGACCACTCTACCGCTGCCACGTCCCGATCTCCGCATCCAGCCCTCTGGTTGGTTATCAACATGTCATCCCGAGGCCCGTCCGGCGGGCTCAGCCGGTTGTGCCTCGGTGCGCGGCGCGGCCCGTCCGCGTCGGATTCAGCCGTGTTGCGCCTCGGTGCGCACGGACCCGTTCGCATCGGGCGCCGCGTCGGAGCGGATGTCGATGCGCCAGCCCGTCAGGCGCGCGGCGAGCCGCGCGTTCTGACCTTCCTTGCCGATGGCGAGGGAGAGCTGGAAGTCCGGGACCACCACACGCGCCGCGCGCGCCTCGGGGTCCACGATCGTGACCGATACAACCTTGGAGGGGCTCAACGCATTCCCGACGAAGGTCGCCGGATCGTCGGCGTAGTCGATGATGTCGATCTTCTCCCCCGCGAGTTCGCTCATCACGTTGCGCACGCGCTGACCCATCGGGCCGATGCACGCGCCCTTGGCGTTCACGCCCGGCACATTGGTCCGCACGGCGATCTTGGACCGGTGCCCGGCCTCCCGGGCCACGGCCACGATCTCGACCGACTCGTCGGCGATCTCGGGCACCTCGAGCGCGAACAGGCGGCGGACCAGATTCGGGTGGGTGCGCGAGAGGGTGATCTGCGGGCCGCGCGCCCCGCGCGAGACGCCGACGACGTAGCACTTGATCCGGTCGCCGTGCTCGTAGGTCTCGCCGGGCACCTGTTCGGCGGGCGGGATGACGCCCTCCGCGCCGGTGGCCTCGCTGCCGATGCGCACGACGACCGTGCCGCGGGCATTCATCCGCGCGTCGCGCTGCACGACGCCGCCGACGATATCGCCCTCGTGCGTGGAGAATTCACCGAAGGACTTCTCGTTCTCCGCGTCGCGCAACCGTTGCAGCACGACCTGCCGGGCGGTGGTGGCGGCGATGCGGCCGAAACCCTCTGGGGTGTCGTCCCATTCGGAGATGACATTGCCCTCGGCGTCGACCTCGCGGGCCATCACGCGGACCACGCCGGTCTTCTGGTTGATGTCGATGCGCGCGTTGGGCTCGTGCCCCTCGGTGTGCCGGTAGGCGGTCAGCAGCGCGGACTCGATCGCGGAGATCACGGTCTCCATCGCGATCCCCTTGTCGGCGACGATCGCGCGCAGGGCTTCGATCTCGATGTTCATTCCACGATCCCTTCGGTCGGCGCGGCTACTGATTCCGGTTGTTCTCCATCTGGTGTGTCCGCGGAACCGGCTCCCGGTTCCGGGCGGCCGGGGGCCACTCCCCCGGCTAATCGCATCTCGGCCTCGCCGGGTGGGGAGAATTCCACTTGGACGACGGCCTTTTCGATATCGGCCAGCGGCACGGTGACGCGGTGGGGTTTTCGTTTCCCGCCGAGGACGAGGGCGACCTCGCGGTCGTCGGACGCGCCCACGCGGGCCTCGAAGCGGTCGCTGTTCTCCGGGGTGGGGGCGCCCGGGCGCAGCGTGATCCGCACCTTGCGGCCGCGGGCGCGTCGCCAGTGCCGAGGGGCGGTGAGGGGTCGGTCGGTGCCGGGGGTGGTGACCTCGAGCAGGTAGGACAGCTCGCCGAAGTCCCCGGCCGCGTCGAGGGCCTCCGACAGTTCCGAACTGACATGGGCGATCTCGTCGAGATCGACCCCGGAATCGCTGTCCACCACGATCTTCACGCGCGCCTGCGACCCACCGGCAGCCGTGATCGCCACGCCCTCGAGGTCGAATCCTCGGCGCTCGACGAGCTCAGCAACAAGCTGGCTCACCCTTTCCTCGGTCGGCATCGGCATGTGGGCGGCTCCTGGTTCAGTTGTGGCGCGGTGGCGTTGGCGATATCGGTCCTGGTCGAGCACGGTCGGCACGGGGTCTCGACGGAATACTCCGCCGGAGGTCTAGCGTAACGCGCCCGAAGAGTGTAAAGGACCAGCCAACCTGGTTCGGTTTCCCCTGGGTGCTCGCGGCGGTCCGACATCCGAAGGGGCAGTTCACAGCGTGTCGAGTGGGCTCGGCGGTTTGTCTCGCCACAATCACTGGCACGATGTAGGCGTGCCGAGCACTCACATCGTGATCCCGCCGCCGCCGTCGAGCCGTGCCCCGTCCGCCGTGAACCGCCGAACCCTGTTGCGGCTGGCGGGTGGTGGCGTCGCGACGTTCGGTGTGCTGGGCGCGGCCGGTTGCGCCGAGGACCCGCCCGCGCAGCCGGATGTCCTTCTCGCACAGGAACAGTCGGCCCGCACCGACGCGGTGTGGGCGCGGGCCGCGATCGCCGGCGCGCCCGACCGCACGGCCGCGCTGACGGTGATCGCCGAGCAGCGCACCCAGCACGCCGACGCGGTGCGCGCCGAAATCGACCGTGCCACAGGCGTTTACGGCGACGGCACCAAGCCCGAGTCGAATACGCCGCCGGTCGCTCCACCGCCCGCGCCCGCCTCGCCCCCGACCGTCGCCGCGCTGCGCGATCAGTTGGGCCGTTCCCAACGGTCGGCCGCCGACCTGTCCCAGACCCTGTCCGGCTACCGCGCGGGCCTGCTCGCCTCGATCAGCGCCTGCTGCGCCACCCACGCGGGAGTCCTGCTCGCATGACCGTCTCCGACCAGCAAGCCCTCACCGCGGCCCTCGAGGCCGAATACGCCGCCGTCTACGCCTACGGTCTCATCGCCGCCTACGCCTCCCGCGAGCGCACCAAGATCGTCGCGGAGTACACCGCCGCCCACCGCGCCCGCCGCGACGCGACGATCGACCAGCTGAAATCCCTGGGCGCCTCGATCCCCGCACCGGCGGCCGCCTACACCCCACCCTTCCCCGTCGACGACCCCATCCCCGCCGCGAAGCTGGCCGTCACGGTCGAGTCCGACACGGCCGCGGCCTGGCGCTCGGTCGTCGAACGCGCGACGACCTCCGAACTCCGCCACACGGCCATCGAGGCCCTGACCGAATCGGCCGTCCGATTGGCCACCTGGCAAACGATCCTGGGCACGAACCCGGCGACAGCGGTGTTGCCGGGGAAGGACTGACCTCGACCACCGACACCTCAGTCGAACAACGCTCCAACGGAGTCCACGGTGGCCGCCCGGCGAATCCAGAGCCGCACCTGATCCGGATCCCGGCAGGTGAGGATGCGCTCCCGCGCCTCGTCATCGACGGGAATCCCCAACGCCTCCAACATCACCATCAGCGCTTGCGCTTCCCCCTGCGCGATATACCGCCGCGCGAAGTCGCTCTTGTACTCATAGGTCCTGGTCATCAGTTCCTCCAACAGGCGCGTGGCTTCGTCGGACAGGAGTGAACGGTACGCCGAGGGTCCGACAAGTCGGATTCGGTCCAATGACCAACTCGCGCAAGGGATTCAGCGGATGTCGGTGGCGTACTGGGGTTGGTATACCGAGACGGCGAGGCGGATCATGTCGGCTACCTCGTCGCGGGTGAAGGAGGTCTGGTCGGAGCCGTCGCCTAGGAAGAAGTTCTCGACCATCGACGGGAAGACCTGGGCCGGAAGGCTTCCCGCGCGGACGAGGCGGTCGAACTCCTCGGCGAGGTTGCGGCCGGTGCAGATCGCGCCGTAGGGGGAGTTCACGGCCAGGCGGGCGAGGCCGCCGCCCTTCGCGGCTAGGGCGGTGAGGAAGGCGCGGTCACCGTCGGTGACGGTGACCGTGCTCGGGCGCGACGTGGTGGCCGCGGTCTGCGAGGGTTCGCTCGCGGAGGTCGCACAACCGGTCAGCGCGGTGAGGGCGACCACCAGACCCAGAATGGGCTTGATCACACTGCGAACCAACCAGTTCGGCGGTCGGCCCGCAAATCGAAACGCTCAGCCGCGCGCCTTCGCCAGTACCGCGGCCGCCGCCTGATCGGCCGCGATCTCCTCATTGGTGCCCGCGAAGCGGTCGCGCACCTCGACCTTGCCGTCGGCCCAGCCGCGCCCGACCACGAGCACCAGCGGCATGCCCAGCAGCTCCGCGTCCTTGAACTTCACCCCGGGCGAGGCGGTCCGGTCGTCGAGCAGGACCTCGAGCCCGGCCGAATCCAGTTCCGCCGCAACCTGTTCCGCGCCCTGCCGGGCGCCCTCGTCCTTGTTGGCGATGACCACGTGCACGTCGAACGGCGCGACCTCGCGCGGCCAGCGCAATCCCTTCTCGTCGTGCAGCTGCTCGGCCAGCACCGCCACCATCCGGGACACGCCGATGCCGTACGAACCCATGATCAGCCGCACCGGTTTGCCGTTCTCGCCGAGCACGTCGACCTCGAACGCGTCGGTGTACTTGTACCCGAGCTGGAAGATGTGCCCGATCTCGATGCCCCGCGCCGCGTGCAGCACCCCCTGCCCGTCCGGCGAGGGATCCCCGTCGCGCACCTCGGCGGCCTCGATGGTCCCGTCGGGGGTGAAGTCGCGCCCCGCGACCAGCCCCACGACGTGTCGCCCGGGCGCGTCGGCCCCGGTGATCCACGAGGTGCCGCTCACCACGCGCGGATCCACCAGATACCGAATCCCGTTGTCCAGCAGGCCCTTCGGACCGATGTAGCCCTTGACCAGGAACGGGTTGGCGCGGAAGTCCTCCTCGGTGAGCAGTTCCACCTCGGCCGGTTCCAGCGCCGCGCCGAGCCGCTTGTCGTCGACCTCGCGGTCACCCGGCACGCCGATGCCGACGATCTCGGTCTTCCCGTCCGGATGGCGCAGCTTGACCATGACGTTCTTGAGCGTGTCCGCCGCCGTGACCGCCCGCCCGTACCGCTCGGCGACGGCCGTGTTCGCCCACTCGACCAGCGTGGCGATGGTCGGCGTATCGGGAGTGTCGAACACCTCCGCGGGCGGCTGCCCCTCGATCGGGATCTCCGGCGGCGCGGGCGTCACCACGGCCTCGACGTTCGCCGCGTACCCGGATTCGCGGCACACCACATAGGTGTCCTCCCCCACCGGACTGTCGGCCAGGAACTCCTCCGAGGCGCTGCCGCCCATCGCCCCGGACGTGGCCGCCACGATCACATACGACACCCCCAGCCGATCGAAGATCCGCTGATACGCCTCGCGGTGCGCGCCGTAACTCGCCTTCAGCCCGGCCTCGTCCAGATCGAACGAGTACGAGTCCTTCATGATGAATTCGCGCCCGCGCAGAATCCCCGCCCGCGGCCGCTCCTCGTCGCGGTACTTGGTCTGGATCTGGTACAGCGTGACCGGAAGATCCTTGTAGGAGTTGCACTCCCCCTTGACCGTGAGCGCGAACAGCTCCTCGTGGGTGGGCCCGAGCAGATAGTCCGCCTTCTTGCGGTCCTGCAACCGGAACAGCCCGTCGCCGTATTCGGTCCAGCGGTTGGTCGTCTCGTAGGGTTCGCGCGGCAGCAGCGCGGGCAGCGAGATCTCCTGCGCCCCGATCGCGTTCATCTCCTCGCGCACCACGTTCTCCACCTTGCGCAGCACCCGCAGTCCCAGCGGCAGCCACGAGTACACGCCCGGCGCGATGCGCCGCACGTAGCCCGCGCGGACCAGGAGCTTGTGACTGGGCACCTCGGCGTCGGCGGGATCGTCACGCAGGGTACGCAGGAAGAGGTGCGAGAGACGGGTGATCACGGGTGCACAGCGTAGCCCGTGCTCACGCGGGGTTCGCAGGGCATTACCGTATCCGCTCGTGCTGGTGATCCTCCCTCCCTCCGAAACCAAGTCCGACGGCGGTGAGTTCGGCCCGCTCGATCTGGACGCGCTGTCGTTGCCGCAGCTCACCGCCGTGCGCGACAAACTGGTCACCGCACTGATCACCCTGGCCGACGACCCGGCCGCGGCCCGCGCGGCGCTGGGCCTGGGCAAGGGCGCCGACGCGGAGATCACGCGCAACGCGACGCTGCGCACCTCCGCGACCCGGCCCGCGCTCGAGCGGTACACCGGCGTGCTCTACGACGCGCTGGGCGTGGCCTCGTTCACGAAAATTCAGCGGCAGAAGGCGTTCGCGCGGTTGGCCATCGGCTCGGCCCTGTTCGGTGTGCTCCGCGCCGCGGATCCGATTCCGGCCTACCGGCTCTCGGGCGGTTCGAAGCTGCCCGGCCTGCCGACGCTGGCCTCACTCTGGAAACCCGCGCTGGCGCCCGCGCTGCGCGAGGAGACCGCCGGGGGGCTGGTGGTCGATCTGCGCTCGGGGACCTATCAACAACTGGGCCGCGTGCCGGGCGCGATCACCGCGACCGTGCTCACCGAACGACCCGACGGCACCCGCACGGTCGTCAGTCACTTCAACAAACACCACAAGGGCCTGCTCGCCCGCGCGCTGGTGCTGACCCGCTCCGAACCGGCCACCGTGCGCGATCTGGCGCGGGTGGCCGAAAAAACCGGGCTCCGCGTGGAAATCGCGTCGTCGACGGAATTGCTGGTCCTCACCTGAGTTGAACTTCAGGTACACCCGGACATGAATGAAAAGGACACACCCGGTTACGAGAATCTTTCTCGTCCAGGCATTTCGGCGACCCCGGGAATGGAACCGATTGCCCCGCTTGGGATATGGCGAGCGGTGTCGTAATGTGGGCGCGGCGCGTCGACAGCGTGGTCAATCCGTTGCATTTTCCGAGGAGCTTGGCGTGGGCGAAACCGTCACCCGAGAAGATAAGCAGGCCCGGGAACAAAAGGCGCTGCGCGAGATGACCGATCGCCTCGTCGCCGACTACGCGGACACCCATTCCGCGCGGCAGGTCGAGGACGTCATCGCCGCGGCCGTGGGCCGTTTCGAGGGGCATTCGGTGCGCGACTTCGTGCCGATCCTGGTGGAGCGGATCGTGCGGCGGCAACTGTCCGGCACGCCGGAGCCGACGGAATTCGTTGCGGCGGAGCCTGTTTCGGACGAACCCACGGGTGCCGGGCGGTGGCGCGCGCTGGTCTCCCCACCCTGGACGGTCCGCAAGCTGGCCCTCCCGCTGGGCGCGCTCGTCGTGGTGGCGATCGTCGCGATCGTCGTCGGCACCTCGGGAACCTCCACGTCCCCGGCCCCGGCCGCCGCGGCGCCGACCGTGATCCGCGGCGTGGTCGGCTCGGAGAAGAGCGCCTTCTTCGCCGATCCGAAGGTGGTGTACGCGTTCGCGCGCAACGGCATTCGGGTGGAGGCGGAGCCCGCGGGTTCCCGGCAGATCGCCACCTCGGTCGATCTCGGCAAGTACGATTTCGCGTTCCCGTCCAGCGCCCCGGCCGCCGAGCGAATCCTGCGGCAGCGCAATGTGACCGCGAAATACACCCCGTTCTCCTCGCCCATGGCCATCGCGACGTTCGCGCCGATCGCCGACCTGCTCACCCGGGCGGGCGTGGTGCGCCCGGGACCGACGCCGACCTTCGACATGGGCCGTTATCTGGATCTCATCGCGGGTGGTAAGCAATGGGATCAGCTGCCCGACAACACCGTCTATCCGGTGCGCAAGAACATCCTGGTCTCCACCACCGACCCACGCACCTCGAATTCCGCGGCCATGTATCTGGCCATCGCCAGTTACGTCGCCAACGACAACACCGTCGTGCGTGGCGCCACCGCCGAGGAATTCGTCCTCGGGAAAATCTCGAAACTGTTCGTCGGGCAAGGGTATTCCGACAATTCCAGTGAGGGTCCGTTCGCCCAGTACCTGTCGGCGGGTATGGGTCCCACCCCGCTGGTCCTCTGCTACGAGGCCCAGTACGTCGAGGCCGCCGCCGCGGGGCGCGTGACCCCCGACATGGTCCTCATGTACCCCTCGCCCACCGTCCTCTCCCGCCACACCCTGGTCCCCCTCACCCCCGAGGGCGATCGCGTGGGCCGGTTGCTCACCACCGACCCCGAACTCCAGGACCTCGCCGCCGCGCACGGATTCCGCACCGACGACCCGGCCCGCTTCTCGAAGGTCACGGACGCGAACCGCGTTCCGGTGCGGAAGGACGTGATCGACGTGGTGGACACCCCGGCCTACGACACGCTGGAACATCTGCTCGACGGCGTCGCCAAGTCCTACAACTGATCCATCGCCGACCATCGGACCCATGGCTACGCTGAATTGATGAGCAACGCGGAGAGAGATCCCGAGGCGGTCGAGCTCGCGTCGAGGATGTTCGAGGCCGCGCGGGCGGGTGACGCGGCGACCGTGGGGGCCTACCTGGACGCGGGGGTCCCGGTGAATCTGACCAACGAGCGCGGCGACACGCTGGTGATGCTGGCCGCCTACCACGGCCGGCTCGCGGCGCTCCGCACGCTCCTGGACCGAGGCGCGGACCCGGACCGAGCCAACGATCGCGGGCAGACACCGCTGGCCGGGGCGATCTTCAAGGGCGAGCCCGAGATCGTGCGGGTCCTGCTCGCGGCGGGCGCGGATCCGGACGCGGGCACGCCCTCGGCCCGGGAGGCCGCGGTCATGTTCGAGAAGACCGAACTGCTGCTGGGCACGGGCTGAGTCAGCGCAACCGGGCGAGCACCTTCGCGAAGGCCGTCATGTCGTGGCTGGTGATGGTGAAGTAGGTGACGCCGTACTCGTCGCGGAAGCGGCGCACCGCGTCGGCGATGTCCTCCTCGGTGCCGTGCAGCACGGTCGGTACGGCGAGCAGTTCGTCGTCGGAGTAGTCCGGATAGAAGACGCGCGGGAAGCTCAGATCGGGCGTCCCGGAACCCGCGATGTGCACGCCCAGGATCATCAGGTTGATCTCCAGGGCCGCGAACCGCTCCCCCGCCGCGGACCGCAGCAGCGCGATCCGTTCGGCGAGCGTCCCCCGCCGCGTCGGATCGTCGCCCGCGACCACACCCGACAGGCCCACGGTGTCGGCGTGCCGGGCCGCCACCCGCAGCAGCCGATCGCCCTGGCCCGCGATCACGATGGGAACGCGTGACCGCGCCGGGCGCGGGCGATGCTCCGGATCGGCGAGCAGTTCGCGTACCTCGACGACGGTCCGCTCCAGATGCGAAATCCGTTGCGCCGCATCGGGAAACGGGATGCCGATCGCCTCGAAATCGCTCGGGGCGTACCCGGCCCCGAGGCCCAGCTCGAACCGCCCGTCGCTGAGCTGATCGACCGCCGCCGCGTCCCGGGCCAGCAGTGCGGGCCGGGTCAATCCGGCGTTGAGCACGAACGTCCCCAACCCCACCCGCGATGTCACCCCGGCCGCCGCCACGAGCGCCGGGAACGGCGCCACCATCCCCAGATGATCCGGGACGAGCACCATGTCGTAGCCGAGCTCCTCGACCAGCCGCGTCGACCGTTCCCATTCCGCCCGCGAGTCCGAGGCCCGCATGCTCACACCGAATCTGAAGTCTCGCACGAGGTCTCACCCTTCCCGAACGGAAGCATCCGCGCCACTTTTATTCGTCCGCGACGCCGATGTCCTCGAACCACAGCTCGGGCCGTGCGGCGATGAACTCCCGCATCATCGCCACGCAGCGCGGGTCGTTCAGGACCGTCACCGTGACCCCGTTCTCCGCCAGCCAGTCGTGCCCCCCGTGAAAGGTCTCGGCCTCCCCGACGAGCACCGCCCCGATGCCGAACTGCCGCACCAGCCCGCTGCAATACCAGCACGGCGACAAGGTCGTCACCATGATCGTGTCCCGATAATCACGCCGCCGCCCAGCGTCCCGAAAGGCATCGACCTCCGCATGCAAACTCGGATCCCCCTTCTGCACCCGCCGATTCCGCCCGCGCCCCAACACATTCCCCGCACCGTCGAACAGAGCCGCCCCGATCGGAATGCCCCCCTCCTCGAGCCCGACCCGCGCCTGCCCATAAGCCACCGCCAGCAGAGCATCCATACCGATCATGCTGCCACCCACCTGCCCCGCCCTCCGCGCGACCACCCGGCTCACACCCGCCACACGCGTCCGCCAAGCCAACCGCCCTCCGCGCGGCTCCCGGCATCGCCTCCCCGCTCACCCCTCCGCCCGCACCCACCCGCCTCGCCGCCTCGGCGGGGCCACCCGCTCACCCGCCCGGACGCGCCCACCCGGCTTACCGCCCTCGCGCGGCCATCCGGTTCACCTGCCGCCCGGTCCACCCGCCTCTGAGCGGAACCCATCCGCACGTCCGCCCGGCTCACCCGCCCTCAGCCCGGGGCGCGAGGTCGCGGATGAGCAGGGCGGTGTGGAGGGAGGTGCGGGTTTCGCCGTCGGTGAGGTCTACGCCGAGGACGCGTTCGATGCGGGCCAGGCGGTCGTAGAGGGCGGGGCGGCTGATGTTCATGCGGCGGGCCAGTTCGGTTTTGTTGCCCGCGGCGTCCAGGAAGCCGCGCAGGGTGCCGACGAGGTCGCCGCCGTGGCGGATGTCGTGGCGGAGCAGGGCGCTCAGTTCGGTTTCGGCGAAGCGTTGGACGCCGGGCTGGTCGCGGATCAGGGAGAGCAGGCCGCGCAGGCGTATGTCGCCGCTGCGGTAGAACGGGCGCGGGTGGGTGGTGGCCAGTGACAGCGCCACCTCCGCGACGTGTCCGGCGTGGATCAGTTCGCGCGCGGTGTCGAGCAGCGAGTCCGATTCCGCGCCCGCGCCGATCACCACCCGCCGCACTCCCTCGACCCGCCGCACCTCGGCGGCGATCTGCGCGCACACCCGGTTCAGGCGTTCGTCGAGGTCGCCGCCGCGAGAGACGGCCAGCACCACCGTGATTCGCTGCTGTTCGGCGGCGCTCAGCGCGGTCGCCTTGGCCAGCGCCACGCCGTGTCCGACCGCGTCGAGCAGCGCGGCCGCCCGGCGTTGCCGCGCGACCGGATCGGTTTCGGCGGGCGCGTCGAGGTGTACGGCCAACGGCACGTAGCGGGCCCGCCGCGCCAGGCCGAGGGCCGCGGCGCGGGCCATGGCCTCCGGTTCGTCGCCGAGGCGGCCGCTCACCATATCGTCGATGAGCCCGGTCTGCGCCTGCCGGTGCAGACCGAACCGGTCCCGCTCGATCATCCGGTGCAGCGTCAGGGTCTGCGCGGCCCGCTCGAGCACCATGCGGGTGCGGGTCGTCGCCGCGCCGCGCAGGATCAGCCGTCCCCACCGCTCGGTGTGCGGGCCGACCGGGACGACGGTCGCGTCGTCGGCGAGCAGACGGGAGGTGGTCTCCCAGTCCGCCAGCAGATCCGCGGCCGAGTCGTGCCGGGCGGTCACGGCCAGCACGCGATGGCCCAGATCTTCCAAGATCACCGACGAATTCAGTAGTGTCGCGGCGGTTTTCACGATCTCGTCGAGGGACGCGCGGCGCACGCTCAGCGCCGTGAACGTCTCGTGCACCGAATGCGCGAACGCGAGTTCGGCGTACTGATCGGCCACGATCACCCGGTGCACCGCCTCGGTGACCGCCACGAACCGGGTGACGCGCCGCAACGCCACCACCGGCAGCCCGAGCCGATCCGCCGCGGCGGCGATGTGCGGCCTGATATCGGCCACATAACTGCCCAGCTCCACCACCAGCGCCGAAACATTCGCCGCCGCAAGCGATTCCAGATAGGCCAGCGCCGCGGGCGTCCCCCGGGCGAGCGGCTGCCCGGTCGTGAGGATCAACTCCCGCCCGGCCAGCAGCGCCGCCACATCGGCCACCTCCCCGACGTGCACCCACCGCACCGGCCGCGCCAACCCCGCCGCCCCGCCCCGCACCTCGGGCTCCCCCGCCCGCACCACGGGCATGGCGAGCACATCGGCGACGGTCGGCAACACCGACGAATCGTAATACGAACCCCACCGGAACCGACACTTCGTCGGCCGATGGGCGGCACGGGATGCGGGATAGTGGCAGCACCGACACGGAGACGAGGGAGACCATGGGGACCATTGCGCACTGGGTGGACGGCAAGCCGTTCGACGGGACCGGCGAGGCGACCCTGCCGGTCACCAACCCGGCCACGGGCGTGACCACCGGCCAGGTGGCGCTGGCGACGGCGGCCGACGCGCGGGCGGCGGTGGACGCGGCGGCCGCGGCGTTCCCGGGCTGGCGCGACACCTCGCTGACGCGGCGCACCCAGATCCTGTTCCGGTTCCGCGAACTGCTCAACGAGCGCAAGGACGAACTCGCCGCGATCATCACCGCCGAACACGGCAAGGTGCTCTCCGACGCGGCGGGCGAGGTGACGCGCGGGCTGGAGGTCGTCGAATTCGCCTGCGGCATACCGCATCTGCTCAAGGGCGGATTCACCGAGAACGCCTCCACCAAGGTGGACATCTTCTCGATCCACCAGCCGCTGGGCCCGGTGGCGATCATCTCGCCGTTCAACTTCCCGGCCATGGTCCCGATGTGGTTCTTCCCGGTGGCGATCGCGGCGGGCAACACCGTCGTGCTCAAGCCGAGCGAGAAGGACCCCTCGGCCTCGCTGTGGCTGGCGCGGCTGTGGGCCGAGGCCGGGCTCCCGGACGGGGTGTTCAATGTGGTGCAGGGCGACAAGGTGGCCGTCGACGAACTGCTCGACAACCCGAACGTGAAGGCGGTCTCGTTCGTCGGCTCGACCCCGATCGCGCGCTACGTCTACCAGCGCGGCACCGCCGCCGGGAAGCGCGTGCAGGCGCTCGGCGGCGCGAAGAACCACATGGTGGTGCTGCCCGACGCGGATCTGGACCTGGCCGCCGACGCCGCGGTGAACGCCGGATTCGGCTCGGCGGGCGAACGCTGCATGGCCATCAGCGTGGTCGTGGCGGTCGGCGAGATCGCCGACGACCTGGTGACGCGAATCGCCGAGCGCGCGAAGACGATTCGCACCGGCGACGGCACCCGCGGCAGCGATATGGGCCCGCTGGTCACCCGGCAGCACCGCGATCGCGTCGCCGACTACGTCGCCGCGGGCGAAGCCGAGGGCGCCGCGGTCGTTCTCGACGGACGCGGCGTCGAACCCGACGGCGCGGCGGACGGCTTCTGGCTGGGCCCCACCCTGCTGGACCACGTGCGCCCGGAGATGAGCGTCTACACCGACGAGATCTTCGGCCCGGTGCTGTCGGTGGTGCGGGTGGACGGCTACGACGACGCGTTGGCGCTGATCAACGCCAATCCCTACGGGAACGGTACGGCGATCTTCACCAATGACGGCGGCGCGGCGCGGCGCTTCCACACCGAGGTGGAGGTCGGCATGGTCGGCATCAATGTGCCGATCCCGGTACCGATGGCCTACTACAGTTTCGGCGGGTGGAAGTCCTCGCTGTTCGGCGATTCGCACGCGCACGGCACCGAGGGGCTGCACTTCTTCACCCGCACCAAGGCGATCACCGCCCGCTGGCTCGATCCGAGTCACGGCGGGCTGAATCTCGGCTTCCCCCAGAACAATTGACGACAGGAACGATGCGATGACCCTGCCCAACGGGCTGAGTGTCGAGGCGGCGCGGGAACAAGCCGCGCGCGCCTACGAACTGGATCGGCGGCACGTCTTCCACTCGTGGTCGGCGCAGCGGCGGATCCAGCCGATGACGATCACCGCGGCCCAGGGCAGTTATGTGTGGGACGGGGACGGGCGGCGGCTGCTGGACTTCTCCTCGCAGATGGTCAATACCAACATCGGGCATCAGCATCCGAAAGTCGTTGCGGCCGTTAGGGATCAGGCGGCGACGCTGTGCACGATCGCGCCGCAGCACGTGAATCCGGCGCGGTCGGAGGCGGCGCGGCTGATCGCGGAGCGGACGCCGGGCGAGCTGGACCGGATCTTCTTCACCAACGGCGGCGCGGACGCGGTGGAGCACGCGGTGCGGATGGCGCGGCTGTACACGGGGCGGCCGAAGGTGTTGTCGCGCTACCGGTCCTATCACGGCGGGACGGAGACCGCGGTCAATCTCACCGGCGATCCGCGGCGCTGGCCCAATGATCGCGGCGCGGCGGGGGTGGTGCACTTCTTCGGGCCGTTCCTGTACCGCTCGCAGTTCCACGCGCGCGACGAGGCGGAGGAGTCGCGGCGGGCGCTCGAGCATCTCGAACAGGTGGTGGCCTTCGAGGGGCCGGAGACGATCGCGGCGATCCTGCTGGAGTCGGTGCCGGGGACGGCGGGGATCATGGTGCCGCCGCCCGGATATCTCGCCGGGGTGCGCGAGTTGTGCGATCGACACGGCATCGTACTCATCGCCGACGAGGTGATGTCGGGATTCGGGCGGACCGGACGGTGGTTCGCGATCGACCATTTCGACGTGGTGCCGGATCTGCTGACCTTCGCCAAGGGGGTGAACTCGGGTTACGTCCCGCTCGGCGGGGTGGCGATCGCGCCGCGCATCGCCGCGATCTTCGACGACCGCGCCTACCCGGGCGGGCTGACGTATTCGGGCCATCCGCTGGCGGCGGCCGCGGCGGTCGCGACCATCACGGCGATGGCCGAGGAACGGATCGTGGAGAACGCCGCCGATATCGGGGAGCGGGTGCTCGGGCCGGGGCTGCGGGAGCTGGCGGCACGGCATCCGAGTGTGGGCGAGGTACGGGGATTGGGCGTGTTCTGGGCCCTGGAACTGGTCCGGGATCCGGCGACGCGAGAACCGTTGGCGCCCTACGGCGGAACGAGTGAGGCCATGATCGAGGTGGTGGCCGCCTGCCGGGACGCCGGGCTGCTGCCGTTCGTGAACTTCAACCGGTTGCACGCGGTGCCGCCCTGCACGATCACCGAGGCCGAGGCCAAGGAGGGGCTGGCGATTCTCGACGAAGCCTTGCGCCTCGCCGATCGGCACACGCTACCGTGAGCCCATGTCGTTCCAGCCGATCCGCTGGTCACCGCCGTCGGCGACGCCGCGTGCCCGCGAAACCCACAGCACCCCACCCATGCCCACCCCGCGCCTGCTGCCCCTGCCCGCCGCCGGACCCGAGGACGTGGTGGTCGCGCCGGACGGCAGAGTGCTGTGCGGCGTCGACGACGGGTCGCTGCTGGCGGTCGACCCCACCGACGGCACGGTTGAGCGGATCGGTCACACCGGCGGCCGCCCCCTCGGCCTGCACGCCAATCCCGACGGTTCGGTCCTGATCTGCGATTCGGTGCGCGGGCTGCTGCGGCTGGCCGAGCCGAACGCCGAGGTGGAGGTCCTCGTCGGCGAAATCGACGGGCGGCCAGTGAATTTCGCGAGCAATGTCGTCGCCGACGCCGACGGCACCATCTACTTCACCGCCTCCACCACCCGCTACTCCCTCGACGAGTACATGGGCGACGTCCTCGAGGGTTCCCGCACCGGCCGCCTGTTCCGCCGCACCCCCGACGGCGCCGTCGAAACTTTGCTGGACGGCCTCAAATTCGCCAACGGCCTCATCCTCGCCCCCGACCGCTCCTGCCTGCTCGTCGCCGAGACCGCGGGCTACCGCATCACCCGCTACCACCTCACCGGCCCCCACACCGGCGCCACCGACCCTCTCGTCGAGAACCTCCCCGGCTTCCCCGACAATATGGGCCTCGGCACCGACGGCCTGGCCTGGGTCACCCTCGTCACCCCCCGAAACCCGTTGCTGGACAAGCTCCTTCCGCTGCCCGGCCTCCTGCGCCGCCTCACCTGGTCCATCCCCGAGGCCCTCCGCCCCAAACCCGTCAAGACCGCCTGGGTCCAGGCCTACGACTTCGACGGCACCCTGATCCACGACCTCCAACGCGAACCCGACGTCTACTCGATGGTCACCGGCGTCGCCGAACAGAACGGCACCCTGTACCTCGGCAGCCTCACCGAACCCGCGATAGCGGTCACCCACCTGCCGGGCTGAGGCTCACCCTCGCTGGGACTCCTCCTGGGCGTGCTGGGCCTGCACGAGTTGCTGTGGGGTGTACCGCAAGGCGAGGGCTATCAGGCCCACGATGATCGCGCCGATTCCGCACACGAACAGGACCAGGGTGTAACCGCTTCCGAGCGCGGCGATTTCGCTGGGGGTCATATCGGCGGCGCGGCCGGTGCGTCCGCCGAGGGCCAGGGTGCGGGAGGCGGCTACCGGGGACAGGACCCCGACGGCCAAGGGGGTGCCGAGGTTGAAGATCATCTGGCCGATGGCCGAGAGCGGTCCCACGTCGTTGACGGGGACGCCGACCAGCAGGCACAGCGGGGCGATGACGATGACGATGCCGACGCCCAGGCCCGCGCCGGTGAGCAGCAGCAGGAGGGTGGGGAAGTAGGCGACGCCGCCGTCGAGGGTGGAACCGTACAGGCCCGCGACGGAGAGGAAGACCGCGGCCACGAGCAGCAGCCAGCGGGGGCGGATGTGGAGCGCGCCCTTGGAGGCGACGGCGGTGCCGACGCCCGCGCCGAGGGTGAACGGGATGGAGGCCAGACCCGCGACGAGGGGGCTGTAGCCGATGACGTTCTGGAGGAACTGCGCGACGAAATAGGTCATCGCGCCGAGCACGCCCGAACCCAGCAGCAGGGCCACGAATGTCACCACGCGATCGCGGTCCCGGAACAGCGTCAGCGGCACCACCGGATTGTCGGCGTAGCGTTCGGCGAACACGAAGGCCACCAGCAGCAGCACACCCGCGACCAGCGAGCCGATGATGTACCAACTGTCCCAACCCATTTCGGGTCCCTCGGTCGCGCCGAACACGATCGCCGCGCAGGCCAGCGTGCCCAGCACCGAACCGCGCACGTCGAGCGCGAGCCGATGATGGGTGGTGTCGCGCAACTTGTAGATCGCCCCGAGCAGGATCAACACCCCGATCGGCACATTGATCCAGAAGATCAGCCGCCAATCCAGTTGCGTCAGCGCGCCGCCCAGCACGAGCCCGCCGACCGAACCCACCCCGGCCATCGAACCGAAGATCGCGATGGCCCGATTGCGCACCGGCCCAGGGGCGTACGTGCTCACCACCAACGCCATGGCCGAGGGCGCCGCGACGGCCGCGCCGCTGCCCTGGATCGCGCGCGCGATGATCAGCATCGCCTCGTTCTGCGCCAGACCGCACGCCAGCGACGCCAGCGTGAACAGCGAAACCCCGATGATCAGCATGCGTTTGCGACCGAACAGGTCCCCCAGCCGCCCGCCGAGCAGCATGAGCCCGGCGAAGGTGAGGCCGTACGCGGTGACAGTCCACGCGCTGCCCGAATTGGACAGCCCCATCTGCTCCTGCAACCGCGGCAGCGCCAGGATGACGATGGTCCCGTCCAGGATCACCATCAGCTGCAACCCGCTGAGCACCAGGATCGGCAGCCCGAAGGCCCGCGTGGTCACCGGATAATGCATCGTCGCGGCGGGGTTATCGAGCACAGTGACTCACTGTATCGGATATCGGTACCCCGTCCGGGGCCCCTCACGCGCCCGCCGACGCGTGATCGGCGAGCGCGTCCGCGCTGAACGCGGCGGTCGGGCCGATGACGATGATCGCCGGTGGCCGAATGCCTTCGGCGCGAACACGTTCCGCGACGCTGCCCAGTTCGGCGCGCAACACCCGTTGGGTGCGCAGGCTGCCCTCCTGGATCACGGTCACCGGGGTGTCGGCCGGTCGGCCGCCGTCGATCAGCGCGGTCGCGAACTGCTCGATCCGCTCGACGGCCATCAACAGCACGATCGTGCCGCGCAGCCGAGCCAGGGCGGGCCAATCCACCAGCGAATCCGGATGATCGGGCGCCACATGCCCGCTGACCACCACGAATTCGTGGGTGACCCCGCGATGGGTGACCGGAATCCCGGCCAGCGCGGGCACCGAGATCGCGCTCGTCACCCCGGGCACCACCGTCACCGGCACCCCCGCGGCCGCGCACGCCTCGACCTCCTCGAAGCCGCGCCCGAACACATAGGGGTCGCCCCCCTTGAGCCGCACCACGAACTTCCCCGCCTTGGCCCCCTCGATGAGCGCGGTGTTGATCGCCTCCTGGGCCATGGCCCGCCCGTACGGGATCTTGGCCGCGTCGACGACCTCGACCTCGGGCGAGAGTTCGGCCAGCAGTTCCGGCGGCGCGAGCCGGTCGGCGACAACGAGATTGGCGCGGGCCAGCAGGCGGCGGCCGCGCACGGTGATCAGATCGGGATCGCCGGGCCCGCCGCCGACCAGCGCCACCCCCGGGGCCATCGGATCCGCGTCCTCGGCCACCACACCCGACTGCAACGCCTCGAGCAGGGCCGTGCGGACCGCGGCCGAGCGGCGATGCCGCCCGCTCGCCAGCACACCGAGCGTCAGGCCCTCGTAGCGGGCGGTCGCCGGTGTCACGGCCGTGCCGAGCCGCGCGTTGTCGGCGCGCACGCAGAAGATCCGCCGCCGCGTCGCCTCCGCGACGACGGCCGCGTTGGTCTCCGGCTCGTCCGTGCAGGCCATCGCGTACCAGGCGCCGTCGAGGTCGCCGTCGGCGTAGTCGCGCAGGTCGAGGGTGAGTTGCCCGGCGGTCGCCATCGCCTCCACGGCCGGGGTGACCGCCCGGCTCACGAGATGCACCCGCGCCCCGGACGCGATCAGCAGGCCGAGCCGCCGCTGCGCGACGGTGCCGCCGCCGATGACGACGACACGACGGCCCGCGAGATCGAGCCCGACCAAGTAGTTCGGGTCACCGGCATGCTGGTCATCTGGGTGGTTCGGCACAAGGGTCGAGCCTACGGGAACTGGGACGGACCGCTCAGAACCGCCCGAGCACCTTGGTCGGCGTCACCCGCACCAGCACCCGGTCGGCGTCGTTCACCGACGCCGGATTGAATTCGGCGTAGGGCTTGCCGGTGTACTTCAGCGACAGCTTGTTCGGCCATTCGCGGTCCGGGTCGGGCGTGATCGTCGCGGTGCCGCGGATCTCGGCGTAGAGGTACGGGTTGTCGGGCGGGCTGATCAGTACGGTGACGCGGGGGTCGCGGGCGAGGTTCTTGTACTGCTGGCGGGAGACCGTGGTGGAGAACAGCAGTTCGTCGCCGTCGCGTTCGATCCAGACCACGGTGAGGTGAGCCTGGCCGTCGCGGGCGAGGGTCGCCACGGTGGCGAAGGGTTTGCCGTCGTCGAGGTAGTTCTTCAAGTCTGCGGAGAATTCGACCGTCACGTCCGAAGCGAACCGGCCCGGCGGCAGGGAAATTCCCTATGCTGCGACCATGCGACGAGCCGCGTTCCGGATCCTGGCATTGACGGTCCTGCTGGTGGCCTGCGCCCCGGTCGCGGCGGCCGACGAACCCCTGGGTTCGGCGGACGCGGTGGAGAGCGCGTACACGGCCCCGGGTCCCTGGGCGGTGAGCGCGCTCGAGCATTTCGGCTGCTGTGATCCGACCGGTGCGGCCTACGACGTCTGGTATCCGACCGATCTCGGCGCGCGCGGCGTCCGGCATCCGATCCTCACCTGGGGCGACGGCACGTCGGCGGTGCCGCGCCAATACGACTATCTCCTCCGGCATCTCGCCTCGTGGGGTTTCGTCGTGGTCGCCACCGAGAATCAGAACACCGGTTCCGGTGACGAAATCCTGTCCGCCGCACGGTATCTCATCGACCAGGCCGCCGACCCGGCGAGCGTCTTCCACGACAAGTTGAATACCGCGGCCGTCGGCGCGATCGGCCACTCCCAGGGCGCGACCGGGGCGGTCAACGCGCTCATCGAGTCGGACGGGCTCATCGAAACCGCTGTGGCGGTGGAGATTCCGGCCCAGATGTTCTGTTCGACCCCGCGGCGGTGCGTCGACACCCATCGCGTGTCGTCGGGTTCGGTGTTCTTCGTCAACGGCGCCGACGACGCGTTCGTCTCGCCGTCGGAGAACCTGCCGGGGCTCACCGGTCTGCAATCGAACCACGCCTACTACGACGCCGTCCCGCCCGGGGTGCCGAAGACGTGGGGAACGCTGAACCGGGCCAACCACAACGACATTCAGGGCCAGCCCGACTGCGCCCGCGCCTCGATCCCCTGCACCAGCGGCGTCCAGGGCTACCTCGGCTACCCCACCGCGTGGCTCGCGGCCCGGCTGTGGGGCGCCGACGACGCGCGCCGGGCCTTCGAGCCGGGCACCGGCGAGTTCTATCGCCCGAATCCCGAGTGGCGCAACCAGATCGGCGCGCGCTGAGCGGTCAGAAGGTCGCGCCCTCCTGCACCCAGTGGAAGCCGCGCCCGCGGGCCGGGAAACTGTCGGGGTCGAGCCGGTCGAGGGTGACGGTGACCGGACGGCCGTCGAGTTGCCCGTCGAGCACGAGACGATCCGGCGTCGGCCGCTGGTAGGTGAGGCTGCCCGACATATCCCCGTGCCGGGACGAGCCGGGGCGATAGTCCCCGGCGTTGTCGGCGGGTGCGAGGTCCAGTCGGCGCGCGTCGGTGTCCACGCGCGCCCGCAGCGGCACGAGTTCGCCATCGATGCGCTGGTACTCCATGATCTCCGGCTGATCGAAAACGATGCGTCGCCAGCGGGTTTCGTCGGTGAGCAGCGGCGGCACCGGTTGCCCGTCGCGGGTGAACTCGGCGACCGTCCAGATCCCGTACAGCGGTGGCCGTTCCCTGTGCGGTCCCAGTTCCTCCCACGCCTGCCACGACAGCGGAATCAGCGCCGCCAGTAGCCACGCCGCCAGCGCGGCCTGCCCGACCGCGGCCCACCGCCGCCCGCGCCGGGTGCGGAACGGGTACGGCGCGTGCGAGGGCGGGGCGGTCCGATTCGCCACCAGCACCTCGAACAGCCGCCGCGCCTCCGGCGCCAGCAGCACCAGACCCATCAGCAGCAGATGCCCGGACAGGATCTTCACCGGCACGTCGAAGGTCATGTTCAGCACGAACACCTGCGCCATGCTGATCACGGCGAGCATCGCGCCCAGCAGCGCGGTCCGCGGCACGAAAAGCAGCAGTCCCGCAAGCACTTCCGCGGTC
This sequence comes from Nocardia sp. NPDC004068, assembly GCF_042874315.1. Lineage (NCBI taxonomy): Bacteria > Bacillati > Actinomycetota > Actinomycetes > Mycobacteriales > Nocardiaceae > Nocardia > Nocardia sp. NPDC004068. The sequence continues at coordinate 366,104 of NZ_JBIAMW010000001.1, read as the reverse complement.
CCCAGCAGGATCTCGTACGGCTGCGACACACCGACCTGATTCCACAGCACCCCCATCGGGGCGAGATTGCCGAACGGTTCGAGCAGCGTCGCCAGGCCGGGTTCGGGCATCTGCGTCGGAATCATCTTGGCGAATCCGTAGAAAAGCATCTGCCCGCCCACACACATGCGGATGAACAGCAGGAACCACCCGGCCAGACGGCGATGGTCCCGCGCGCTCCGATCCACCACCGACCACACCAGCGTGCCGACCACCGACACCACCAGCAGACAGAACAGCAGCACCCAGAACACGGCCTGATCCCCGCTGCCGGTGTCGCGCACCGCCGCGTCGACGCCGAAGACGCCGCGCCCCACCCGACGCAACAGTGGCTCCAGCACATGCGCCTGCCACATGACCGCGTCCTCGGGCAGCCACCGTATCGCCCAGCCCAGGAAGACCGTCACCGGCTGCGGATAGGTCAGGCAGAACAGGCCGAAATACAGGAAGCAGAACCGGAAGGCGATCCGCGTCACCGGGGACCAGCCCGGCCGCGGCGAATCCTCCTGTCGCGCTTCGGGTTCCGCCACGGCGACCACAGTTCCCACGCCCACTCCCCTGCTCGATGGTGATCCGACCAGCCCACGATAGGAATGCCGACCCCTCGTCCGCCTCCAGGAAATCCCTGGGAATCCCCTGGTTTCCCGATCCTCCCCACGGCCTACGTGCCCGCCCCACCCCGGCGCCCGTCCCGGTCACCGGTACTGGCCGTACCGGCCCGCCGAATCCGCTCCGCACACTCACTGGAACGCGTTACATTCCACCCACCATTTTCCTTGTTCAGGAGGGCAGACCAATGACGGTCGATCCCGACCGCGACCCCGGGCATCGGTATCAGCTGACCACCAGCGCGCTCGATCTCGACGATCTCTCCGAGCGCCTGACGCGGTGGCTGGCCGGGAAGGTCCGGGCCGACGGCGCGCCGACGATCAGCAACCTCACCCGGCCGCAGGCGGGCGGTCTGTCGAGCGGGTCGGTGCTGTTCGACGCGGCGTGGGAACGGGACGGCCGCACCGAATCCGCCTCGTACGTGGTGCGGATGCCGCCGGAGACGGGCGCGCTGCCGGTCTTCCCGACCTACGACCTGCCGATGCAGTACGGGGTGATGGCGGGCGTGGCCGAACACACCGATGTGCCGGTGCCGCCGCTGTACTGGCTGGAGAACGACGAATCCGTGCTCGGCGCACCGTTTTTCGTGATGGGCCGGGTGGACGGGCGGATTCCGGAGGACAACCCGCCGTACGTGTTCGTCGGCTGGTTGTTCGACGCCTCGCCCGCGGACCGGCTGCGGTTGACCCGCGCGACGGTCGAGGTGATCGCGAAGCTGCACGCCATTCCCGAGCCCGCCGCGAAGTTCCCCCTGCTCGCCACGGGCGCGGAGTCCTCACTGCGGCACCATTTCCGGGTGCAGCGGGAGTGGTACGACTGGGCGCTGGCCCGTGATGGGTATCGAATCCCGTTGCTGGAGCGCGCCTTCGACTGGCTGGACGACAATTTCCCCGCCGATCCGGGGCCCGATGTGCTCAGTTGGGGCGATGCTCGGCCGGGCAACATCATCTATCGGGGGTTCGAGCCCGCGGCCGTGCTGGACTGGGAGATGGCGGCGCTGGGTCCGCGGGAGCTGGATCTGGGGTGGCTGATCTTCATCCACCGGTTCTTCCAGGACATCGCGACCCAGTTCGATCAGCCCGGCCTGCCCGATTTCCTGCGGCGCTCGGATGTGGTGTCGCACTACGAGAGCGTCACCGGGCACGCCCCGCGCGATCTGGACTGGTACCTGGTCTACAGCGCGCTGCGGCACGGCATCGTCATGGCCCGCATCAAGCGCCGGATGATCCACTTCGGCGAGGACACCGACACCGACGACCGCGACAACTACGTCATGCACCGCGCGAGCCTGGAGGCACTGCTCGCGGGGACCTACCAATGGGATTGAGCCACAGCGCTTCACGAGGAGAGCCCGTGTCCGACAGCCACGCACCCGTCCCCCTGGACGAGTATCCGATCCATCAGACCCCGTTGTCGCTGGCGCGCGTCGCCACCAGCGACCGGAACTTCTACGACCGTAGCTATTTCAACGCCCACGATCGCGACGGCGGCACCTTCCTGATCACGGGGATGGGACTGTATCCGAACCTCGGGGTGGTCGACGCCTACGCGCTGGTGCGGCGCGGGGATATCCAACGGGCCGTGCGGTTCTCCGACGCGCTCGAGACCCGCGACCTCGAGATGCGGGTCGGTGGCTACCGCGTGGAGATCCAGGAACCGTTGCAGCGCGTGCGCATCGTGTGCGAGCACGACGACCTGAGTTTCGATCTCACGTGGAACGGCTCGTTCCCCGCGGTGTTGGAACAGCCGCATCAGATCCTGACGGGCAACCGGCCCATCATCGACGCGCAGCGGTTCGCACAACTGGGCAGCTGGTCAGGGACGCTGCACGTCGACGGCACGGATATCGCGGTCGACCCGGCGGTGTGGCTGGGCAGCCGCGACCGGTCCTGGGGCATCCGGCCCGTCGGCGAGGCGGATCCGCCCGGCCGCGCCGCCGACGAGGGTTCGGGCGGCTTCTGGTGGCTGTACGTGCCGCTGCGGTTCGACGAGTTCTCGATCATCGTCATCGTGCAGGAGAATCCGGACGGCTACCGCACCCTCAACGACGCCGTGCGGATCTGGCCCGACGGCCGCGTCGAACAACTCGGCTGGCCCCGCGTCCACATCGAATACCGTTCCGGCACAAGACATCCCGTCGCCGCGAGATTGGACCTCACCACCCCCGACGGCAAACCCCTCGAGGTCGAGATCCACCCGAAGACCTTCGTCCCCCTGCACATCGGCTGCGGCTACGGCGGCGACCCCGACTGGCAACACGGCCGCTGGATGGGCCGCGACTGGACCTCCAGCGTCCGCTACGACCTCACCGCCCCCGACATCGCCCCCCGCATCCCCTGGGGCGTCATCGACCACGTCGCCCACGCCCGCTGCGGCGACGCCGAGGGCTGGGGCCTCTTCGAACACGCCAGCATGGGCCGCCACGACCCCACCGGCTTCACCGACTGGACCTCGGTGGCGCCGTAGGCGGATTGCCGTCGTGGCCCCGCGATGCCGCTCTACCCGGGCGCGCTGAATGCCGTCCCCAGCGGTGCCGTTCTACCCGGTGCGCTAGGTTCGGATGGTGGCCAAGCTGGGGCGAAGGGTGGTCGAGGCGGCGGAAGCGGTGCTGGCGCAACGGAAGTATGTGGCGGCGGTCGATGTGTTCGTTCGGTTGGGGTGGGGGCGGGCCGGTCAGGTGGACGCGTGGCGGCAGGGGCGGGTGGGGTCGCTGGAGCGGGTGCTCGCGGTGGACGGGCGGCGGATGCGGGACGCGGCGGAACTGCTCGGCGCGTGGGCGCGGGAGCGCGGGCTCGGCGCGAGTACCGCGACGTATCTGTCGGGCGGGCGGGATCGGGAGGCGCTGCGGTTCACCGACGACGGCGCGGACGAGATCTTCCGCGTGCACTGGCTGCCCGCCGATCTCAGCCCGGCGCGGCGCGATCAGCTCGTGCGACGGCAGAACAAGGCACCCGACCTGACCGTCGTCGAGACGGCCGAGCCGTGGACCTGCGTGGAATGCCAAGAGACCGGGCCGTATTCGATCACCTCGGCCGCGGGCCCGCTCTGCCTGACCTGCGCCGACCTCGACCACCTCGAATTCCTCCCCGCGGGCGACGCCGCCCTGAGCCGCCGCGCGAAAAAGGAGAGCACGCTCGCCGCGATCGTGGTCCGCCTCAACCGCCGCCGCAAACGCTACGAACGCACCGGCATCCTCGTCGAGGAGGCCGCCCTCGTCCGCGCCGAACAGCAATGCCTCGCCGACGAGGACGCCCGCGCCCGCCGCCGCGACCGCGACCGCCTCCGCCGCGAAACCCAGGACGTCGAATTCGCCACCCGCATGGCGAAGGAGATCCGCACCCTGTTCCCCGCCTGCCCCGCGGACCGCGCCGCCGAGATCGCCGAGCACGCCTCGGTCCGGGGCAGCGGCCGGGTGGGCCGCACCGCCGCCGCCAAGGTCCTCTCCGCCGAGGCCCTCACCCTCGCGGTCATCGCCTCGATCCGGCACCGGGACACCGACTACGACGAATTGCTGATGACCGGCGTGCCGCGCGCGGAGGCCCGGACTCGCATCCGGGCCCGGGTCGACCAGGTGCTCGACAGCTGGCGTGGCTAACTCGCGGGGGTGAGGAAGTCGGCGTCGAGGAACGTGCCGTAGTCGGGCAGCCGCACCGAGCCGTCGATCGATCCCTGTCCCTTGGCCCAATCGCCTTGCGCGGCAAGGGTTTGCGCGAGGTCGGGGCGCAACTGGAGGGTGAAGTCGAACTCCCCCAGGATCTTCCCGACGAGATCCGCGGGCAGTTGCGTCGCGGCGGCCACGGCGGCGACCGCCGCGTCCGAGCGCGCGGTCAGCTGCCCGCCCGCCTCGTTCAGCGCGGCGAAGAACGACGACAGCTCGGACTTCTTCCCCGCGACCGCGGTATCGCTGGCCAGATACAGGCTGTGCTGGTTGTAGGCGTCGCCGCCGAGTGCGATCGCGTCGTCGCCGAGGGCCGCGATCACCTGGGCCTGATACGGCTGGAAGATCGCGATCGCGTCCACATTGCGCTGCGTCGCCGCGGTCACCGTGGCCGACGGCGCGACCTGGACCAGTTTGGCGGTAACCGCGCTGTGCGACAACGTATTCGACGCGAAGTACGCCGCGCTGGTGCCCAGCGGCGTCCCGATCGTCCGCCCCGCCAGATCCTCGACCCGCCCGATGCCCGCGCTGCGCCGCGCCACGACCCGCGAACCCTGCCACCGCGATCCGTCCCCGACGACGCGCAGGCCGGGTGAGCGGGTCAGCGCCGCCGAGGTCGGCACGTCGGCGGCGGTGGTGACGTCGACCTGGTGCGCGGCCAGGGCCTGCAATGCCTCGACCCCGGTGGAGAAGTTGACGACCTTCACCTTCAGGCCGTGCTTGTCGAAGTAGCCGCCCTGCTGGGCGACCGGGATCTGCGCCCAGGACGGGTCGACGACGAATCCCACTGTGAGCGTGCCGGGTTCGGAGGTGTCGGCGGTGCAGGCCGTCAACGGCAGCAGCAGGGCGAGGAAGGCGGCCACGGCCGCGACGGGACGACGGAGATGCTGGATCATGAGTGTTCGATTCCGAGTTCGTGATGGAGGGTTCGGCGGAGTTCGCTGTAGCCGGGTTGGTCGGCGAGGGTGTCGGCGGGCCGGGGACGGTCCAGCGGGTTGGTGATCCGGTTGGTGACGCGGCCGCCGGTCAGCACGCCGATCGTGTCCGACAGCCGGATCGCCTCGTCGACGTCGTGGGTGACGAAAACGACGGTGCGCCGCAACCGGTTCCACAGGTCGATGAGCAGATCCTGCATCCGCAGGCGGGTGAGGGCGTCGAGCGCGGCGAACGGCTCGTCCATGAGCATGATCTCGGGCTCCCCCGCGAGCATCCGGGCGAGGCCGACGCGCTGCCGCATCCCGCCGGACAGCTGATTGGGTCGTTTGCGCCCGACGTCGGCGGGCAGGCCGACGAGATCGAGCAGTTCCGCGATCCGCTCCCGACGCCGCCGGGCATCGTAACGGCTTGCGCGCAGGGCGAATTCGATATTGGCGGCCACGCTCATCCACGGGAAGAGGACATCGCGCTGGAACGCCACCCCGCGCCGCGGATCGGGGCCGAGCACCCGCTCGCCATTGTCGGTGACCCCGCCCGAGGTGGGCGGCACCAGCCCGGCCAGGCAGTGCAGCAGCGTCGATTTCCCGCTGCCCGAGGCCCCCACGAGGACGGTGAAGGATCCGTCGGGGACGGTCAGGTCCACGCCGCGCAGCGTCGGATGCGGATTGTTCGGATAGCGGACCACCAGGTCGCGCGTCGCGATGGCCATTCAGCGCACCTCCCGTGCCCAGCGCACGAACGGCGTCGTGAGCGCGGCGATCAACAGGTCGCACACCGCGCCCAGCACGCCGAGCACGATCAGGCAGAAGATCATCCGATCCGCCTGCGAGAACAGCTGGGCCTGATAGATCCGATACCCGATACCCGCTGTGGTGCCGGTCATCTCGGCCACGACGATCAGCACGAACGCCATCGCCGCCCCGACCCGCAGGCCCGCGACCACATCCGGCACGGCCTCGGGAATGACGATCCGGGTCAACGTCTGCCATCGGCTCGCACCCAGACAGCGCGCGGCCTGGAGATAGTCGGCGGGGGTGCCCGCGAAGCCGGAGTGGCTGTTCATCCACACCGGGACGAACACGCCGAGCGCGACGACGAGGATCTTGCTGTTCTCCCCCAACCCGAACCACAGGATGGCCAGCGGCACCAGCCCGATCGTCGGCACCGGCGCCAGCAGCCGCAGCACCGGTTGCAGCAGGCTCCGGCCCGTGCGGGTGTTCGAGGTGACGATCGCGGCCGCGATCCCCGCGAGCCCGCCGACCCCCCAACCGAGCAGCGCCCGTTGCAGACTCGCCCCGACATCGGGCAGCAGCAACCCGTCCGACCACAGCGTGTGCCCGGCGCGGACGATCTGCGGCACGGTCGGAAACAGCTGGCGCGGAAAGACATTCGTCGCCGCCACGAGCGACCAGACGACCGCGGCCAGGGCCAGACCGGCCGCGGTGCCGCCGATCACCCGCCAGCGCCGCGCCCCGCGCGCGGGCGACGACCACCACCCGCGGGTCGGCGCGGCGGCGTCCGCGGCGGCGGAATCGTTGCGGCCGAGGCTCGTTCGCAGCGTGGAGGTCATAACGTCCGGCCTTCCCGAGCGGAGGCGCGCAGATCCACCGCGGTGTGCGGGGAGCGTGGCGCGCCGAGGGGAACCCACTCGAACGGCACCGCCTGCGCCCGATACACCAGTGGGGTCGTGGTGAGCCGATCCACGCCGGGCACACGGGGTTCGTGCACCTCCGGTTCCCCGGCGACCCCGCGACCGAGGTAGGGCGACACGTACTCCCACACCACCCGGCCGTCGGGGGTGACCTGGAAGATCCGCCCCTGCATCCCCTCGGTGACCAGGGTGTTGCCGTTGGGCAGCCGCTGCGCGTTGCTGACGAACGAGCTGAAGAACGTCCACGACGGCAGACCCGAATCCTCGGCGGTGTACTGCCAGACGATCTGCTCGGTCACCGGATCGATCTCGAGCACCCGCGACCCCGCGTAGATGCCCAGCGGCGCGGGCGGATACCCGGCTCCGCCCTGATTGTCGAAGACGAGAATGTTGCCCGCGCCGGGCAGGCCGTCGGCGATGAGATGCGGATTGTGCTGTCCGGAGATCTGATCGAGCGGGCGCGGCACCTTGTGCGCGTTGATCCGCTGATGCTGGGACCCCGCCGCGTCCGCGAAGTACGGGCCCAGCCGCCACACGATGGATCCGGTGGCCTTGTCGATCAACGCGACGATATTGGCCTTGCGGGAACTGATCAGGATGTTGTCGGGCTGGAACACCCCCTCCGGGTCCGCGCGATGCCAGCGGTTGGGGCCCAGCGTCTTGGCGCTGTTGAGTTCGAGGTAGCCCCACGGGTCGTCCGGGTCGCGGGCGACGGTGTCGCGCAACGCCTTCCAGCCCGCCTCGGAGAAGCCGAACTCGTCGAGGTGATCCCCGGCGCGCCACTCCCAGACGATCTCGCCGTCCGGAGCCACCTCGTACAGACCCTGATCACCGACGACGTGCGGGCCCAGTGCGGGAACCGCGCGCGGGACGGTGACCAGCAGCAGCCGGTTGCCGTTCGGCAGCAGTTCCCAGTCGTGGTTCTGGCGCGCGGCGCCGCCCGGCGCCTGCTCGCCCCACTCCCACACCCGTTCCCCGGACCAGGTGAGTTGTCCCACAGTGCCATTGGCGTAGATGCCGCCGCGCGGGTCGCCGCTGGGCGACAGTTGCACGCCGACGTCGCCGAGGCGGCCGCCGGTGAGCGCCGGATCGATGACGCGGGGCGGGACGCCCGCGAAGGGCCACTCGTGGCGGACCTCGCCGGTCAGGTCGATGAGCCGGGTGACGGAGTCCGCGCCGGTGAACAGGACGTAGCTGTCGTGGGCCGAGTCCGGGTCGAAATAGGTGACGCCGGTGAGTCTTACGAAGGCCATGCGACTACTCCATCAGTTCGTTGTTACGCACCCTGATCGCGGGTGTTACGAATCTAATCGATTTGCGTCGCACATCTTGCCGGTGAAGGCTGTAATAATCAGTACGATTTCAAGCCTGGCCGTTCGGTGCGCGGGCGAGCAGAGTGGGGCGAATGTGACTGTCGAACGCGCGACCCTCGCCGATGTGGCCCGGCGGGCGGGCACGTCCACGGCCGTGGTCAGCTATGTGCTCAACGGTGGCCCGCGGCCGGTGTCGGATCGGTTGCGCGCGCGGGTCGTGGCGGCGCTGGACGAGTTGAACTATCGGCCCGACCGCGCGGCGCGGGCGTTGCGGCGGCCGCGGCGCTGGCGGCATGTGGGCCTGCTGGTTCCGGATGTGCGGTTGCCGTTGTTCGGGACCCTGGTGGGGCACATCGAGGTCGAGGCGCGCGCCCGCGATCATCTGACGCTGATCGGCAACACCGGATACGACCCCGAGCGGGAGATCGAATTCGCCTCGGCCTTCGTGGATTCCGGGATCGAGGGGCTGATCGTGGTCGGCGGCGCCAATGGCGCGGCGACGGCGGAGCTGTGCCGGGGGGCGCGCATCCCGATCGTCTGGGTGCACAACAATCGCGACCCCGTCCGGTCGCAGGTGGTGGGGGCCGACCATGTGCGGGCGGGGACGCTGGCGGCCCGGCATCTGGTGGCGACGCATCGGCGCGAGAACGTCGCGTTCGTGGGCGGTTTCGCGGCGGGGGACGTCGAGCACGGGGATCGGGAGACCGTCGCGCAGCGGTTCGAGGGATACGCGGCGGTCGTGGGGTCGGTCCGGCACATCCGCACCGATCTCACGCCCGCGGGGGCGTATCGCGCGGTGCGCGAGCAACTGGCCGCCGGGGATCCGTTCGACGGCGTCGTCATCGGGACCTACGGGCAGGCCGCGGGAACGATGCGGGCGATCACGGACGCCGGGCTGCGGATTCCCGACGATATCGCGGTGGTCGGATACGACGCCGATACGGCGAATCCCTATGCGCCGCAGATTCTCACGGCCGTGCAGCAGCCGATCGACGAGATCGCGCGGGTGGCGTTGTCGCGGGTGCTGGCGGCGAGTGCGGCGGAGGCTCCGGCACCGATGGCGGTGCGGCTGGCGATCGGGGAGACCTGCGGGTGTTGAGTCAGGCGGGCCGCACGGGGGCCGCCGCGATGGTGACGCCGCGAATCACGCGCTTGGCGAACAGGAGTTCGGCGGATCCGGCGGCGGCGAGCGCGGCGGCCTCGGCGACGCTGGGCGTGCCGACCGACGCGACCGTGCGCGCGGCGGGCGTCGGTACCGGTATCCGGTCCAGTTCCGCGGCGGTGAAGGCGACGGTCGCGACTGCGAGTTCGTGTGCCGCGGCGAGGAATTGGGGGTCGGCGGCGCGGCGGTCGATGGTCGCGAGGCAGTGGATTCGGGCCGTGCCGAGGGCCGCGCGGATCGCGGTGACGAGCGTTTCGGCGGGGGTGCCGGGGCGGAAACCCACGCCCACGGCGAGTTCGACGGCGGGGTCAGTCATCGGCGCGGGCGGCGAATTCGCTTGCGGCGCCGACGAATCGGGCGATCATGTCGGGATTCCCGGCCGGGTGGGTGTGCAGGTAGGAGGCGTGCACGCGGTGGACCGCCGCGCCCTCGCGCACGGTCTCGCCGGTGGGGCCGCGCCAGGCCCACGCGGGGTGTTCCGAGCGGGATTCGGTAAGGCGGGTGCGGTGGAATTCGTGGCCGCGCACGCGTTGTCCGGCCGTCCAGAGCGCGGAGTCGGTCAGGGCCACGGCGTCTCGGTAGCCGAGGGTGAGGCGTGGGCCGAATTCCGCTGTGGCGTCGAGGACTCCGGCCATGCGGTGGCCGTCGAGGGAGCGAGTCAGGTAGAGCAGGCCCGCGCATTCGGCGTGGATGGGCAGGCCCTGGTTCGCGGCGGCGGCGACCGCGTCCAGTAGGCGGCTGTTGGCGGCGAGGTCGGCGGCGTGTTCCTCCGGGAAACCGCCGGGGAGCACCAAACCCGCTGTGCCGCTGGGGAGTTCGTCGTGCAGCGGGTCGAAGACCAGCACTCGCGCGCCTGCGGCCGCGAGCATCTCGCGATGTTCGGCGTAGCCGAAGGTGAAGGCGGGTCCACCGGCCATGGCCACCACGGTGTCTCGGGCGTGTTCCGGGGTCGGTACGGCCGCTTCGCCCGGCTCCCAGATGGGTCCTGTCATCCGCGCGTCCGCCAGCCGCACCACGGCCGGAAGATCCACATGCTTGGCCACGAGTTCGGTCATCGCGGCGACGGCGTTCCGCGCGGCGGTGCCGTGCTCGACGGCGGGGATCAGGCCCAGATGCCGTGAGGGAACGGCCAATTCGGCCATGCGGGGCAGGGCGCCCAGCACCGGGAGGCCCACCCGATCGCAGGCCGCCCGCAGCACCTGTTCGTGGCGTTCGCTGCCGACGCGATTCAGGATCACCCCGCCCAGCCGGATTCCGCTGTCGAAGGTGGCGAAACCGTGCAGCAGCGCGGCCAGGCTCTGGCTGTGGCCGCGGGCGTCGACGACGAGGACGACCGGGGCACCGAGCAGGGCGGCGACCTGGGCCGTGGAGCCCTCGGCGACGGGGCCGGTGTGGTGGTCGTCGATGCGGCCGTCGAACAGGCCCATCACGCCCTCGACCACGGCGATATCGCAGTCGCGGGCGCCGTGCCGGTACAGGGGCACCACCCGTTCGGCGCCGACCAGGACCGGGTCCAGATTGCGGCCGGGCCGTCCGGCGGCGAGGCCGTGATAGCCGGGGTCGATGTAGTCCGGGCCCACCTTGAACGGCGCCACCCGATGCCCCGCCGCGCGCAGCGCGCCGATCAAACCCGTCGCGAGCGTGGTCTTTCCGCTGCCCGAGGCGGGTGCGGCGATCACCACCGCGGGCGGGGGGATCACCATTCGATGCCCCGCTGGCCCTTGCGGCCCGCGTCCATCGGATGCTTCACCTTGCTCATCTCGGTGACCAGGTCGGCGGCGTCGAGGAGGGCCTGGGGCGCGTCGCGGCCGGTGATGACGACGTGCTGGTTCCCGGGCCGGTTCCGCAGCGTCTCGACCACCTCGTCCACATCGACCCAACCCCATTTCATCGGATAGGTGAACTCGTCGAGCACGTAGAACCGGTGCCGCTCCTCCCCGATGCGCCGCGCGATCTCCCGCCACCCCGCGAGCGCGTCGGCCGCGTGATCGGCCTCGCTCCCCTGCTTGCGCGCCCACGACCACCCCTCCCCCATCTTGTGCCATTCGACGGCCCCCCCGACCCCACTCTCCTCGTGCAACCGCCCCAGCGCCCGAAACGCCGCCTCCTCCCCCACCTTCCACTTCGCACTCTTCACGAACTGGAACACCGCCACATCGAACCCCTGATTCCAAGCCCGCAACGCCATCCCGAACGCCGCCGTCGACTTCCCCTTCCCCGCCCCCGTATGCACCGCCAATACCGGCAGATTCCGCCGCTGCCGAGTCGTCAACCCATCATCGGGCACCACCACCGGAACACCCTGAGGCATCACATCTCCTTCCGCTCCCGCCCACGTTGCCATACGCGTTCCCCTCCCCACCCCCACCCCCATACCTCACCAGCGCCAACCCACCCCTGCACCTCGCGACGCCCGACCCGCCCTTGCCCCTCGCCAGCCTCAACCCACCTCACCGCCTCGCCAGCCGCAACCCCTCGGTACCTCGCCAGCGCCAAGCCACCTCACGGCCTGGCCAGCGCCAAAGCCACCTCACTGGCTCGCCAGCGCCAAAGCCACCTCACGGCTTGGCCAGCGCCGACCCACCTCTGTACCTCGGCCCGGCGCGCCAGCGCCGGGTCGAGGTCACGCCGCCCTGGTCCCCGACGCTCTCGTGCGCACGACGTCGGCGACCGAATCGCCGGTGAGGTCGGCCAATTGGAGGTATGTGGCACGGAGGTCGTGGGCCAGGTCGAGGGCCAAGCCGAGGCGGATCATGCCGCGTTCGCAGTCGATGACGACGGCCGTCACCTTCTCGTGGGCCAACAGGCGGGCGGCGGTGCGGGCGCGCGGGACCGGGTCGGGGCCGCCGGTGGCTCGGCCGTCGGTCAGGAGGACCAGGAGGGGGCGGCGGTGGGGGTCGCGGGCGCGCTCTCTGGTGATGATCTCGCGGGCCTTCAGGAGGCCTTGGGCGACAGGGGTTTTGCCGCCGGTGCGGAGGGTGGCCAGGCGGCGGACGGCGATGTCGACCGAGGATGTGGGGGGGAGCACCAACTCGGCTTCGGACCCGCGCATGGTGATGACGGCGACCTTGTCCCGGCGCTGGTAGGCGTCGCGGAGCAGGGTGACGATCGCGCCGGTGACGGCGGCGAGGCGGTCGCGGGCGGCCATGGAGCCGGAGGCGTCGACGACGAAGACGACCAGATTGCCTTCGCGCCCTTCGCGATACGCGCCGCGCAGGTCGGCGGCCTCCAGTTCCAGCGCGCCCGAGCGGCGGCCGCGTGCGTGCTGGTGGGGCGCGGCGGCGAAGAGGGTGCCGAGCAGGTGCAGGCCGCCGGTGGTGTCGGTGGTGGAGCGGACGATTCGGCCGTGCCGGGTGCGGGCGCGGGAGCGGCGGCCGGGTGCGCCCTCGCCGACGCCGGGGATCTCCCAACGGGGCGGGCGCGCAACCGAATCGGCGGGTGTTCCGGCGCGCCCCTCGCGCCCCCCGCCCGGCGCGCCCGGCCCGCCGTCGGGGTCGTCCGGGCCGTCGGGATCATCCGGCGGCCCAGGGTTTTTCGGCCCCGCCGAGTTGTCCGGCCCCTCGGAGGCATCCGGCCCCGCCGACTTGTCCGGCCCGTCGGGGGCATTCGGCCCCTCGGGGGCATCCGACCCCTGTGAGCTGTCCGGCCCCTCGGAGGCGTCCGACCCCTCGGAGGCGTCCGGCCCCTGCGAGTTGTCCGGTCCCTGCGAGCCGTCCGGCCCCTCGGACTCATCCGCCCCCGCCGAACCGGAGTCCCCCCGCCCCTCGTCCGACCCCGAATCCTCCCCGCCCCCAGCCACTTCCGCCCGCGACGCCTCCTCCTCGGCCCGCCGCATGGCCTCCTCGAGCTGCTCCTCGCTGATCCCGGGCTCGTCGAACGGATCGCGCCGCCGCCGATGCGGCAGGGCCAGTTCGGCCGCGATCCGCACATCCTCCGCGCTCACCCGGTCCCCACCGCGCCAGGCCGCGTGCGCGGTCGCGGTCCGCGCGACGACCAAATCCGCGCGCATCCCGTCCACGTCGAACGCCGCGCACAGCGCCGCGATCCGGCGCAGCTCCACATCGTCGAGTTCGACCGCGCCCAGTCGCGCCCGCGCGGCCAGAACCCGTTGCGCCACTTCGTGATCCGCCGCGGCGTACCGCGCCGCGAAACCGGCCGGATCGGCCTCGTAGTCCAGTCGCCGCCGCACCACGGCCATCCGCACGTCCACCTCGCGGGAGGCCGCCACGTCCACCGTCAACCCGAACCGATCCAACAGCTGCGGCCGCAGCTCACCCTCCTCGGGATTCATCGTGCCCACGAGCACGAACCGCGCCGGATGCGAATGCGACACCCCGTCGCGCTCGATGTGCACCCGGCCCATGGCCGCCGCGTCGAGCAGCACGTCCACCAGATGGTCGTGCAGCAGGTTCACCTCGTCGACGTAGAGCACCCCGTGATGCGCGGCCGCGAGCAGACCCGGCCGGAACGCCTGTTCCCCGTCGCGCAGCACCCGTTCCAGATCCAGCGACCCGACCACCCGGTCCTCGGTCGCCCCGACGGGCAGCTCCACCAGCCGCGCGGGCCGCTCCCCGCGTTCGTCGACCACCGGCGGCAGCAGCCGCGCCAGCGCCCGCACCACGGTCGATTTCGCGGTCCCCTTCTCCCCGCGCACGAGCACACCGCCGATGCCGGGATGCACCGCGCACAGGATCAACGCCAGCTGCAACCGTTCCTGCCCGACCACCGCCGAGAACGGGAACCCCGTTTCGTCACGGGGCGCATCTACGGATGTGGCTGGGCGATCGCGGGAATCGGGCACGACCCAACTCTAGGCGTGCCGCGCGAGCCCGCGTTCGGAGCCCTCGTCGTCGGGATCGTAGACGTCGAGCAGCTCCTCGTAATGCTCGGTGGTCCAGGCGCAGATGACCTTCAACGGTTCGAGCGCGCTGCGCCCGAGGGCCGTCAGCTCGTAGCTCACCGCGCGGCCCTCGACCGTGCGCGTGATCATTCCCATCCGCTCGAGCGTCCGCAGCGACTGCGTCATCACCTTCGGCGTGATGCGCGCCAACGGCACCCGCAGCTCCGAATAGCGCCGCGGCCCGTCGGCCAGACACCACAGCAGCAACGCCCCCCATTTGTCGCCGATCTTGAAAGGCAACACCGCGGAGGGGCACAACTCGTCGAACATCTGCGGGTCCAAGCGGGACATATCGCCAGGGTAGCCGCGCGCGAGGTATCCGATCGGAAACCATGGCCCTGGCTAGCGTCGCAGCCATGAGCACCATCATCGTTTTCGGAGCGGGCGGCCGAGCGGGCCGCACCATCGCGGCGGAGGCCCGGGCACGCGGCCACCGGGTGACCAGCGTCGTGCGCGACCCGTCGCGCTACCCGGATCTCGACACCGTCGCGGGCGACGTCACCGACCCCGACCAGGTGGCGAAGCTGGCCGCCGGACACGACGCCGCCGTCCACGCCGCGGCCTCCCTCCCCGACGCCGCCGAATTCTTCCCCGCCGCGGCCCACGCCCTGCGCACGGCGCTGCCCACCGCGGGCGTGGAACGCCTGATCGTCGTCGGCCTCGCCTCGAATCTGCCCACCGCCCAGGGCATTCCGCTGCGCGACACACCGGAACACCCCACCGAGTACCGCGCGTTCGTCGACGCCCACGCCGCGGGCACCGACGTCATCCGCGCCGCGGACCCGGAGCTGAACTGGGCGATCCTGGCCCCCTCCGGCGACTTCGATCACACCGGCGATCCGGTCGGCGGCTACCGCGCCGCCCCGGCCGAGATGCCGCTGCGGATCACCTATCCCGATTTCGCCCGCGCGGTGGTGGACGAGATCGAACGCCCCACCGTCACCCGCGCCGCCCTGACCGTCACCGCCCCCTGAAACACGATGTCCCGCAACCGTTTCCGGTTGCGGGACCCTTCGTCTCAGCCGCGTCGCATCGGGATGTGCGGTATCCCGTCCTCGATGTACTCCGCGCCGTCCGGCTTGAACCCGTGCTTGGTGTACATGTCGACCAGATAGGTCTGCGCGTTCAAACGCACGGTGTGCGAACCGGTTTCGGCGAGCGCCGCCTGCAACAGCCGCGTGGTGTAGCCGTGTCCCCGGGCCGCGGGCGCCGTGCACAGCCGGCCGATGCGGAACGACTTCACCCCGTCCTCGTGCTCCTCGAGCAGCCGCAGGGTGGAGATGATCTCACCCTCGTCGTCGAGCCACAGATGCCGCGTCTCCGGCAGCAGATCGCGACCGTCCAGTTCCGGGTAGGCGCACTTCTGCTCGACCACGAACACCTCGACGCGCAGTTTCAACAGCTTGTAGAGCGTCGCGGTGTCCAGATCCGCGGCCCACGACCTTTTGAGTACAACCGTTGACATCATCGAGTCTTGCTATCACATAGCCGCGCTCTGCGCGACCCCGGCCGAGGTCGGCGTGTTGTCGGTCAGGCGCAGCGACTTGCTCGTCCAGTCCCAGACCTCCTGGTAGAGCGCCTGGTTCTCGGACAGCTTCACGCCCAGCGACGGCACCATCTCCTTCAGCTTCGGCATCCAGGCGGTGTACTCGGCGGGGAAGCAGCGCTGGATGACGTCGAGCATGGCGCTCACGCAGGTCGACGCGCCCGGCGAGGCGCCGAGCAGACCCGCGATCGAGCCGTCGTCGGCGGTGATGACCGCGGTGCCGAATTCGAGCACCCCGCCCGCGCCCTTGCGCCGGATGACCTGCACGCGCTGCCCGGCGGTGATGAGTTCCCAGTCGTGGCCGTCGGCGCGCGGGACGAACTCCTCGAGCGAGTTCACCCGGCCGCCCTGCGATTTCAGCAGTTCCGAGATCAGGTACTTGGTCAGGCTCATCTCGGTGAGGCCGACGCCGACCATGGAGAACAGGTTGTTGGCCCGGATCGACTTGAACAGGTCGGAGTTCTTGCCCTCCTTGAGGAACTTCGGCGTCCATCCGGCGTACGGGCCGAACAGCAGGCCCTTGTTGCCCCGGATGACGCGAGTGTCCAAGTGCGGCACCGACATCGGCGGCGCGCCGACGGCGGCCTTGCCGTACACCTTGGCCTCGTGCTGATCGACCAGTTCGCGGTTGGTGCAGCGCAGGAACAGCCCGCTCACCGGGAACCCGCCGATGCCCGCCATCTCCTTGATGCCGGACTTCTGCAACAGCGGCAGTGCGTACCCGCCCGCGCCCACGAACACGAAACGCGCGTTGACGGTGCGGGTTTCGCCGGTGCGGGTGTTGCGCACCTTGACGTTCCACCGGCCGTCGGACTGCTTGGTCAGATCCCGCACCTCGGTGCCGAAGGCGATCGAGGCCCCGGACGCGCCGAGGTGGGCCAACAGTTGTTTGGTCAGCGAGCCGAAGTCGATGTCGGTGCCGCCGTCGGTCCAGTTCAGCGCGACCGGATCGGAGAAGTCGCGCCCGCGCGCCATGAGCGGCAGGCGGCGGCGGAACTCGTCCTCGTCGTCGATGTACTGCATGGTGTCGAACAGGGGGTGCCGCGACAGCGCCTCGTAGCGCTTGCGCAGATAGTCGACGTTGTCGGCGCCGTGCACGAAGCTCACGTGCGGGATGGGGTTGATGAACTGGGACGGATCGCCCAGCACCCCGTTCTCCACGCCGTAGGCCCAGAACTGCCGCGACACCTGGAAGCGCTCGTTGATGTCGATGGCCTTGGTGATGTCGACCGAGCCGTCGGCGTTCTGCGGCGTGTAGTTGAGCTCACACAGCGCGGAGTGACCGGTGCCCGCGTTGTTCCACGGATCGCTGCTCTCGGGCGCGGCGGCGTCCTTGCGCTCGAACAGGCTGATGGACCAGTCGGGCTGCAACTGACGCAGCAGTGCACCCAGGGTGGCACTCATGATGCCGGCACCGATGAGGACTACATCGGTCTTTTCAGTCATCGCAGCGTTCGGCACGGCTCGTTCGACTTCCTTGTCCAGCGCGGGTGGCAACTTCAGCGGGAAGGTTACCCGCAGTTCACTTCAACCCGATTCTGCCCCTGGCCATGCCCGTTTCCGAAGTGGTCAACCCTGGGTGTGACGGATTCGGCTCGTGTCCGCCGAGGTCGAGCGGGTCGAATATCCTGGGACTGTGACGAACGAAACGCAGGTCGCGCGGCCGGACACCGGCACCTGGCAGCCCGATGTGCTGGGTCCGGACTACGAGCAGCTGACCATCCCTTTGGGCGCGGATCCCGACGGCGAGGGCACCGTCGAGGCCACGGTGGTGCGCTATCGCGCCGCGACCGACGACACCGCCACCAGCGCCGTGCTCTACCTGCACGGCTTCACCGACTACTTCTTCCAGCGGCACGTGGCCGAGCACATGGCCGCGCGCGGCTACCGCTTCTACGCGCTGGATCTGCGCAAGTGCGGCCGCTCGTACCGGCCGGGCCAGACCGCGCACTACGTCACCGATCTGGCGCTCTACGACGCGGAGTTGAACCGCGCGCTCGAGATCGTGCGCGCCGAGACCGGGCTGCCGGTGCTGGTGATGGCGCATTCGACCGGCGGGCTGGTGGCCTCGCTGTGGCTGGACCGGCTCAACCGGGCGAAAGGCGCGGCGGCGCAAGGCATTACGGGTGTGGTGTTGAACAGCCCGTGGTTCGATCTGCAAGGCCCGTCCTACTACCGCACGGTCGGCACCGCGCTCATTCACGGCCTGGGTCGGCTGCGCCGGATGGCCAAGCTGCCCGGGCCCGAGGCGTCCACCTACGGCGACAGCCTGCATCACACCGTCTCCGGCGAGTGGGACTACAACCTGGACTGGAAGCCGCTGACCGGGTTCCCGGTCCATTTCGGCTGGCTGCGCGCGATCCGCATGGGACACGCCCAGTTGCAGCGGGGGCTGGACATCGGCGTTCCGGCGCTGATCCTGCGGTCCAAGGTGACGAAGTTCATGCGCAAGTACGGCCCGGCCGCCGATGTGTCCGATGTCGTGCTCGACGTACGGCAGATTCAGCGCTGGGCGGGCTGCCTGGGCGACCGCACCTCGATCGTGCCGCTCGAGGGCGCGCGCCACGACGTGTTCCTGTCCTCGGAGTCGGTGCGCGCCAAGGCTTTCGAGGAACTCGACAACTGGCTGACCTGGCTCGAACGGTTCGACGCCGCGAAGGGCTGACCGCTCACCACATCCCGCTGCGGAGCACGATCTCGGTCGCCAGTTCGTGATCGGCCTCCGCGGCCGGATCGGCGACGTCGACCTCCGCCACCCGGAACTCGCCGTAGACGTGGCGGCCGGACGCCTCGGCGACGGCCCGGGGCAGCGTCTTGGTGGCGACGACCGTGGTCGGGATCTCCACGGCCGGGCAGCCCGAGTCGAGCACGCCGCCGTCGGCACCGGGCACGGCCGGATGGCCGCGACCGGCCGCGACCAGGGCCATGAACCGGCCGAAGCCGCGCGAGCACAGCTGCCAGGCCAGCTCCGCCCCGGCGCCGCAGCCGACCACATTGGCCCACGGCACGCCCAGGTCGTCGAGGATGGCGTAGACCCCCGCCGGGTCGAGGCCGTCGATCGATTCGATCGCGACCGTGCGCAGGTCGGAGTTGTGCAGCCGCGCGCTGAGGGCGTCGTAGACATCGGGCGGATTGCCCGTGTCGGGCAGCAGCAGCACCGTGTGCCGAGACTGCGGGCCGCCGACGCGTACGGTCCGGACGTGGTCTCCCACCGCGATCTGCCGAGCTTCCATGCCGACCCACGCTACACCGGCGGACCCCCGCCGGACCGCGTGTCGCTGAACACGATTCGGGCCGGTCATACCGGTTCGGCGGGGTCTAGAGCGACGCTTTGTCCGATGTCACATCGACGGTCAGGACCGGCGTACCGGCGGGCGCGCCCTCGGTGATGAGGCGGTCCAGGCGCGCGAGGTCGAGATGGGTCTCGATCAGGTCGGCGAGCAGATCC
Organism: Nocardia sp. NPDC004068; assembly: GCF_042874315.1. Lineage (NCBI taxonomy): Bacteria > Bacillati > Actinomycetota > Actinomycetes > Mycobacteriales > Nocardiaceae > Nocardia > Nocardia sp. NPDC004068. The sequence goes on along the minus strand of NZ_JBIAMW010000001.1, from coordinate 346,842 downwards.
AGCTGACCGGCGCGCACGGCCGCGACGGAGGTGTCGGGCGCGGCGACGAATCCGGTGCGCCCGGCGCGGGCCGCGACCTCGGTGAGCCAGGCGCGCCGGAAGTCGTCGGATTCGAGGAGGCCGTGCAGGTGGGTGCCCCAGATCGCCTCGCGCGCAGCGCCTTCGGGCGCGCCGTCGATCGCCAGCCACGCCGGGTCGGTGGCGCGACGGACCCGGCCGTGATGAATCTCGTAGCCGCGCACCGGGATTCCGCCGACCGAGTGGCCCGCGGCGCGGCGCAGGATCTTGGGGTCGGCGAATTCGATGTCGAGGTCGAGCAGGCCCAGTCCGGCGACCTCGCCCGCGCCGGATTCGACGGTGTCGAGGATGCGGCGGCCGAGCATCTGATAGCCGCCGCAGACGCCGAGGATGGGCCGCCCGGCGGCGGCGCGCTCGGTCAGGGCCGCGGCGATTCCGGTGCGGCGCAACCAGTCCAGATCGGCGACGGTGGATTTGGTGCCCGGCAGCACGACCAGATCGGCGTCGGCGAGCCGCGACGGTTCGCTCACCCAGCGCACCGCGACACCCGGCTCGCACGCCAGGGCCTCGACGTCGGTGGAGTTGGACACGCGCGGCAGGCGGACGGCCGCGACGGTGAGCCAGTCCCGGCCGAGCGGCGGGCGCGGGCGGCCGACCGGGGCGTCGGCGATCGTGCCGAGGGAGTCCTCGGCGTCGATCCAGAGCTCCTCGGTGTAGGGCAGCACGCCGAGCGTCGGGCGGCCGGTGCGCGCGGTCAGCTCGTCGAGACCGGGGCGCAGCAGGTCGACGTCGCCGCGGAATTTATTCACGATGAAGCCCGAGATCAGTTGCTGGTCTTCGGGTTCCAGAATCGCGACCGTCCCGAACAGGTGGGCCAGCACGCCGCCGCGATCGATGTCGCCGACCAGCAGGACGGGCAGGTTCGCCGCACGCGCCAAGCCCATATTCGCCAGATCGGTGGCGCGCAAATTGATCTCGGCGGGTGAGCCCGCGCCTTCGCACACCACCACGTCGAATTCGGTGCGCAGCGCGGCCAATTCGTCGGCCACCACCCCGCGCAGCCACTGCCGGTGCCGGAAGTAGTCCGTCGCCCCGACCGTCTCCACGGCCCGCCCGCGCACCACCAGCTGCGAGCGGCGGTCGCTGCCCGGTTTCAGCAGCACCGGGTTGAATCGCACGCTCGGTTCCAGCCCGCACGCGGCGGCCTGTAATGCCTGCGCCCGCCCGATCTCGCCGCCGTCGAGCGTGACCACCGAGTTGTTGGACATGTTCTGCGCCTTGAACGGCGCGACCCGCACCCCGCGCCGCGCCAGCATGCGGCAGATGCCCGCCGCCACAACGCTTTTCCCGGCGTCGGAGGTGGTTCCGGCGATGAGGAGCGCGCCCCTCACCGGCCGCCCCCACCGGGCGAGGCGGGCCGGGACGGACCCGGACTCACGGCAGGGTGAGGATCTCGGCGCCGTCCTCGGTGACGACCAGGGTGTGCTCGAACTGGGCGGTCCACTTGCGGTCCTTGGTGACGACGGTCCAGCCGTCGTCCCAGATCTCGTAGTCGATGCCGCCGAGGTTGATCATGGGCTCGATGGTGAAGGTCATACCGGGCTCGATGACGGTCTCCACGGCGGGCTGGTCGTAGTGCAGGATCACCAGGCCGCTGTGGAAGGTGGGGCCGACGCCGTGCCCGGTGAAGTCGCGGACCACGCCGTAGCCGAAGCGGTTGGCGTAGGACTCGATGACCCGGCCGATCACATTGAGCGCGCGACCCGGGCGGACGGCCTTGATGGCGCGCATGGTCGCCTCGCGGGTGCGCTCGACGAGCAGCCGCGCCTCCTCGTCGACGTCCCCGGCGAGGAAGGTGGCGTTGGTGTCGCCGTGCACGCCGTTGATGTAGGCGGTGACATCGATGTTGACGATGTCACCCTCCTCCACGACCGTCGAATCCGGGATGCCGTGGCAGATGACCTCGTTCAGCGAGGTGCAGCAGGATTTCGGAAAACCCTTGTAGCCCAACGTCGACGGGTACGCGCCGTGATCGCACAGGTACTCGTGCACGATCCGGTCCAGCTCGTCGGTGGTGACGCCCGGCGCCACCGCCTTGCCCGCCTCCTCGAGCGCCTGCGCGGCCAGCCTGCTCGCCAGGCGCATCTTCTCGATCGTCTCCGGCGTCTGCACCCACGGCTCGCGGCCCTCGTTGGCGGACTTCTTCCACGCGTACTCCGGGCGCTCGATCGAACGCGGCACCTCGCGCACGGGCGAGAGGGTTCCGGGGGCGAGCGGCTTGCGGGTGCGGACAGACATGGTTCCAGACTATCGGTAACCAGCGCCTCCGCGACGGTCGGGGAATTCAGGCGGACCGCGGTCCGTTTACTCGGTCATGGAATTGGGACTGACGACCTTCGCCGAACGCCACGCCGTCGGCGACCGGCCCGCACCGAGCGCGGGCGAACGCCTGCGCGAGGTGGTCGAGGAGGCCGTGACCACCGAACGCGCGGGCCTGGACGTGTACGGCGTTGGCGAACATCATCGCGCCGACTTCGCCGCCTCGGCCCCGGCGGTCGTGCTCTCCGCGATCGCGGGCCGCACCGAACGCATCCGGCTGACCAGCGCGGTGAGCGTGCTCAGCTCCGACGATCCGGTCCGGCTGTATCAGCAGTTCGCCACCCTGGACCTGATCTCGAACGGGCGGGCCGAATTGATGGCGGGCCGTGGGTCTTTCACCGAGTCGTTCCCGTTGTTCGGCCAAGACCTCGCCGACTACGACGAGCTGTTCGCCGAGAAGCTGGACCTGCTGTTGCGCGTGCGCGGCGACGAGCCGGTCACCTGGTCGGGCCGCTTCCGCCCGGCCCTGACCGACACCGTGGTGTATCCGCGCACCGATCGCCCGCTGCCCATCTGGATCGCGGTCGGCGGCTCCCCCGAATCCGTCGCGCGCGCAGGGCTTCTGGGCCTGCCGCTGGCGATCGCCATCATCGGCGGGCAACCGGCCCGCTTCCGCCCGCTGGTCGACCTCTACCACCGCGCCCTCGAACAGGGCGGCCACGAACCCCAACCGGTCGCCGTGCACGCGCACGGCTATGTCGCCGACTCCGAGGCCGAGGCCGTCGCCGACTTCTACGAGCCCTACGCCGCGGCCATGAGCGGGCTCGGCCGCGAACGCGGCTGGGGTCCGATGACCCGCGCCCAGTTCGACGCGCTGCGCTCCCCCGCCGGATCGCTGTTCCTCGGCGCGCCCGATCAGGTGGCGGAGAAGATCGCCGACATCCGCGACACCCTGGGCCTGGACCGCTTCATGCTGCACCCGAGCGTCGGCACGCTGCCGCACGAAAAGATCCTGCACGGCATCGAATTGCTCGGCGAGAAGGTGGCCCCGCAGGTGCGTTGAGCGCCGATCTATCTGTTTCGTCGATTCCACACATAAACCGTGCGCCTCTGGTAATCCAGTGAACAGATGTTCTCTGAGGCGGAGGTTCAGCCGTGTCCAGCACGATGTTTGCGGCAGTGGGCTACCGGGCGGCCGGTGGCGAAGCGGGTGGTGCGGCACTGGATCAGGTCTTCATCCTGACCGGTTCGGCCGGGGTGATCGCCCTGCTCCTGCTCTGGGTGGGGTATCTGCATCGGACCCGAAGAATCAGCTGGCTCGGTGACACGGCCGACCGGCTCGGGCAGCGGTTCAACCGGCCGGGCTGGGTGGCGTTGCCGAGCGCGCTGTTCCTGGCGACGATCCTGACCGCGCTGCTCGGCTTCATCTGGGACGTGAGCCTGCACATCGGCAAGGGCCGCGATCCCGGACCGCTGGCCAATCCCGCGCACTACTTCATCCTGATCGGGCTGTTCTTCCTGTTCATGGCGGGGATGACGGCGGTGGTGCTGCCGCTGGACGAGAAGCCGGGGCCGGCCGCGGTGCGCATCACCCGCACCTGGTACGCGCCGGTGGGCGGAATCCTGTTGGCGGGCGCGGGTTTCTACGCGCTCATCGGCTTCCCGCTCGACGACGTCTGGCACCGGCTGTTCGGGCAGGACGTGACGTTGTGGGGGCCGACGCATCTCATGCTGATCGGCGGGGCGGGGCTGTCGCTGGTGGGGATGCTGCTGCTGGAGTACGAGGGTCGCACCGAACGGCTCGAGCCGAAGGAACGCGACTCCCGATTCATGTGGCTGATGCGCTGTTTCGCCTACGGCGGGTTGCTGATCGGGCTGTCGGTGTTCCCCGTCGAATACGACTTCGGCGTCCAGCAGTTCCGGCTCGTGTTGCAGCCCATGCTGTTCGTGATCGCGGCGACCGTGTCGCTGGTCGCCGCGCGGTCCACCCTCGGGCCCTTCAGCGCGCTCGTGGCCGTGGTGTTCGCGGCATTCGTGCGGCTGGTGGTCGCGTGGATCGTGGCCGGGCCGTTGATCGAGGCGCCGCGCAATGTGTTCCCGCTGTATCTGGGCTCGGCGATCGTGGTGGAGCTGCTGGCCCTGTTGCCGCTGCGCCGACGGCCGGTGTGGTGGGGCGCGCTGAGCGGGCTGGCGATCGCCACGGTCGGGCTGTGGCTGGAATCGCTGTGGGTGGACCGGATGTACGTCAACCACTGGCCCACCTCGATGTGGCCCGAGGCGCTGGCGATGGCCGTGCCGGTCGGGGTGCTCGGCGGCGTGGTGGGCGCGCTGTTGGGCGTGGTCCTGCGCGGGGAGACGTTGCCGCGCAGGCCGATTCGCCGCACGCTCATGGTCGCCGCGGTGCTCGTCACCGGGATCGCGACCGCCAACGGGGTGATGGTGCGGGTGCCCGACCACGCGAGCGCCACCGTGGCGCTCACCGATACCGGCGCCTCGCCCGACCGCCGGATGGTGACCGCCGACGTGCGGCTCGAACCCGCCGATCTGGTCGGCGACGATCCGGAATGGGTGGAGATCCTGTCCTGGCAGGGCGGCGTCGGCACCGACAGCCCGGGGCGCGGCCTGGTCGTGGACAAGTTGCGCCGGGTCGAGCAGGGCCATTACGTGTCCACGAAACCCGTTCCGGCCTACGGCAATTGGAAGACCGTGCTGCGCGTGCAGGACGGCCGCATGCTGACCGCGCTGCCGGTCTACATGCCGCACGACCGCGCGATCGGGGCCGAGGAGGTGCCCGCGCTGGCGTCGTTCAACCGCCCGTTCACCCCGGAGATCCAAGTGCTGCAACGCGAGCGGTCCTTCGACAAGCCGAGCTGGCTGTACGGCGCGGCCTCGCTGGTGGTGCTGGTGTGCAGCCTGGCGCTGGTGGGCGGATTGTCCTGGGGCGCGGCCCGGATCAACGAACGCGCGCCGCGCGCCCGCACGCTCACCCCGGACGAGTTGGCGCGGCGATGATCGCGGCCGACCGGGTGGAGGTGCTCGCGCATCACGCCCTGTTGCTGGCCATACCCGCCTTGGCACCGGCGGTCGTGGTGGTGCTGGTGGTGCTCGTCGTCGCCCTGCGCGACCGGCGCGGCGACCACCCCGAGGAGAAGGAGGACGAGTGAACAGGCGTATCTGGTGCGCGGCCCTGCTGGCCGCCGGGCTGGTGGTCGGCGGCTGCGGCGGCGAGAGTTCGCCCGGGACAAGCACATCGGCGAACGCGACGAGCGCGGTGACGGTGGACGTGCGCATCGCGAACGGCACGGTGACCCCGACCAACGCGCACAACGACGCGAAGGTCGGCCAGCAGATCGTGTTCGTGGTGAGCAGTGACGCGGAGGACGAACTGCACGTGCACGCCTCGCCGGATCACGAGTTCGAGGTGGCCGCGAAGCCGGATCAACGGTTCGAGTTCACCGTGGACGTGCCGGGTCAGGTGGAGGTGGAACTGCATCACGCGCACCGCACGGTGACCACGCTGACGGTGCGCCCGTGACCGAGTCCGTCCTCGCCCACGGCCTCGGCGGTGCGGCGGATCTGCCGATTCCGTTGTCCTACGCCCTGATCGGCGGTTCGTGGGCGCTGACCTTCTCGGTGGCGATCCTGTTCCTGTTCTGGCGCACGCCACGGCTGGATCCCGACGCGCCCGGCCGGCCGCTGCCCGGGTGGGTGCGCCGGGTGGTCGACGCGCGGACCACCCGGACCGCGGTGGCCGTGGTGGTGGCGGCGGGCACGCTCGCCGTGCTGCTGACCGCGTGGCTGGGACCCGATGACGCGCAACGCAATCCGGTGCCGGGCATCGTGTACATCTTCGTCTGGGTGGGCGTGATGGTGGCCTCGCTGGTGGTCGGGCCGGTGTGGAGGTTCCTGTCGCCGCCGCGCGCGATGTATCGCGGGCTCGCCCGGATCCCGGTGCGGCGGCGCTACCCGGACGGGCTCGGCCTGTGGCCCGCGGCGGCCGGACTGTTCTCGTTCGCGTGGCTCGAGCTGGCCTCGCCGGAGCCGAGTTCGGTGGTGTCCGTGTGGGTGTGGGTGCTGGCATACCTCGTGGTCACCGTGGCGGGGCTGGTCCTGTTCGGCACGGTGTGGGCGGAGCGGGCCGACCCGCTGGAGGTGTACAGCACCCTGCTCGGGCGGCTGAGCCCGCTCGCGCGGAGCCGGGACGGCGCGTTCGTGCTGCGCACGCCGTTGGGGCATCTGGCCGGGACACCGGCGCTGCCCGGCACGGTCGCGGTGACCGCCACGCTGCTCGGGTCGACGCTGTTCGACAGCTTCGCCGCCTCGAGTTCGTGGCGTGATCTGGTCGACGGTGTCAGTGGCGATTCGCTCACGATCGCGGTGCTGGTCCGCACGGGCGGCCTGTTCGCCTTCGTGGCGGCGGTGTTCGTGATCTTCCAGCTCGCGGCGCGCGCGGCCGGTGGCCTCTCCCGCGCGGACCGGGCGGCCCTGCCGAATCAGCTGGCGCACAGCCTGATTCCCATCGCGGCCGGGTACCTGATCGCGCACTACCTGACGTTCCTGGTGGAGAAGGGCCAGGCCACGCTGGGGCTGCGGGTGCACTACGTACTGTCCGAGCACCCCGCGCTCCTCGGCGTGATCAAGGTCGGCGCGGTGCTGACCGGACACATCCTCGGCGTCGCGGCCGCGCACGACCGCAGCCTCCGGCTGCTGCCCCCCGGACACCGCCTGACCGGCCAGCTGGCCCTCATGGTCACCATGGTCGGCTTCACCTTCGCCGGGTTGTATCTGCTGTTCGAGGTGTGAGGCGAGGTCGCGGCGGCGGAAGTTCCCGGCCCAACGCGGCGTTGCGGCCCGGCGGCGGCTGCGGAAGACTTCGGGCTGTGGAGGAGTTGGCGCCCGGTGGGGTGTTCGCCGGGTTCGTCGTCCGTCGGCGGCTGGGGCGTGGCGGGATGGGGACGGTGTATCTGGCCGAGCATCCCCGGTTGCCGAAGCTGACCGCGCTGAAGGTGCTGTCGCGCAACCTGTTCGACGAGGCCGACGTGCGGGCGCGCTTCGAACGGGAGGCCGAGCTCGCGGCGCGGCTGGACCATCCCAACATCGTGTCGATCCACGACCGCGGCGTCGAGGACGGGCAGCCGTGGATCTCGATGCAGTACATCGAGGGCACCGACGCCGCGAGCGTGGGCCGGGTGGCGCCGGAGCGGGCGCTGCACATCGTGCGCGAGACCGCGCGGGCGCTGGACTACGCGCACGCCCGCGACGTGGTCCACCGCGACGTCAAACCCGCGAACATCCTGCTGTCCCCCGGCGGCCCCACCGAACCGGAACGAATCGTGTTGACCGACTTCGGCATCGCGCGCGCCCTCGCCGAATCCACCCGCCTCACCCGCACCGGCGAGGTCCTGGCCACCTTCGAATTCGCCTCCCCCGAACAATTCGACACCGACGCCGACATCGACGGCCGCAGCGACCAGTACTCCCTGGCCTGCACCCTGTTCCGTCTCCTCACGGGCCGCACCCCCTTCCCCGCCCGCGACCCGCTCACCATGCTCCACGCCCACCTCTTCCAGACCCCGCCGTCTCTCGGCACCACCGACCGCGCCCTGGTCCCCCTCGACCCCGTCCTCACCCGAGCCCTGGCCAAGAGCCCGGACCAGCGCTTCGGCACCTGCCGGGAGTTCGCCGACGCGGCCTGGCGGGCGCTGTCGGGACCCGCTGGGCCGCAAGCGGTCCCGCCCCGCCCCCAGCCGCCCGCAGCGCCGGGGACCCATCGCCCTCCCGCGGCTCCGCTCCCGCCGAGCCGTCCGGCGGCCCCGCCGGACAACAGGACCGGCCAGTTCCCCGCCGCTCCCGTTCCACCACGCGAACGACGCCCACCGGGCACACCACCTCCGGGCATGACCCGAACCGGCGCGCCACCACAAGGCCCGATGACGGGACCGCCACTCGGCCCGACAGACCGATCCCCGACCGGCGCGACGAGTCGGCCACCGACCGGCACGACGGGCCGACCACTGCACGGCGCGCCGGGCGCACCACCACTCGGACCGACGGGCAGGCCGCCGAGCGGGCCGCTCCCGGCGACGCGACCGCCGAGCGGGCCGGTTCCGGTCATGACTGGCGGGGCCGGTACCCCTGGCGGCCAAGGCTTTTCGGGTGGAGTTCCGGTCGGGGTGTTCCACCCTTCGGGGAGAGGTTCCCGATCGGGTGTGGTGGCCGATCAGCGGCGGCACGTGATCATCTGGAGCGTGGTGGCGGGCGTGCTGACCGTATCGTTCGTCGCGGCGGGGTTCTCGGTGGTTTGGAACGCGCGCCACGCGAATCCCGCTGGCGCGGCAACCACTTCGACGACGGTCGCGCCGAAACCCGTGCCGCAGGCGTTCATCGGGAACTGGTCGGGGTCGATCGCGCAACCGTTCGGGCAGATCTCCGAGTCCACGGTCACCCTGCACATCCCCGGCGACCGGCTGGAGGGCACCTTCGAGAACAGCACACTCGGCTGCCGGGGCACCATGACGCTCACGCCGCCCGTGAACGGGTCCGTCACCGCCACCGAGACCCCCACCGACAATCCCGACGGACGGTGCGTGGCCGGCTCGCTGGATCTCACTCCGGCGGGCGAGGGCCGACTGCGCATCGATTGGCGCGAGATCGGCAATCCCGCCAACTTCGCCTCCGGCGAACTCACCCGGCAGTGAGAGTCATTCCCGCAGTACCGCTTCGAACGCGATCCGGTCGCCGCGATACAGCGACCGCACCCGTTCGATGGGACGCCCGTCGGTGTCGACGGTCCGCCGGTGCAACAGGATCATCGGCAACGCGGTCGTGCACTCCAGCAGCGCCGCCTCGCGCGGGGACGCCAGCACCGTCTCCACCCGCTCCCGCGCCGACCCGAACACCACCCCCGCCGCCCGCATGGCCGCGTACAGCGACGTCGTCGGATCGTAGACCGCGCGCAGCCCGCCGAACCGCTCCAGTGTCAGGAACGTGCTCTCCAGCCCGATCTTCTCCCCGTCCGCGAGCAGGATCCGCTCCAGATGCATGACGGGCGAACCGGTCTCGAGGCCGAGCGCGTCGGCGGTGTCGGCGTCGGCGGCGACATCGTCCCACCCGACCAGCACCCGGCCGGGCTTGCGCCCCAGACCGATCGCGGCCTCGGTATAGGACCGTAACGACAACGGCTGCACCATCTTCGGCCGCGACACCACCGTGCCCCGCCCCTGCCGCCGAATCCGCCCCTCCACCAACAGATCCCGCAGGGCCTGCCGAACCGTCTCGCGCGCCACCTCGAACCGCCCCGCGAGCTCCCGCTCGGAGGGCACCGGATCCCCCTCGGCCAGGTCGTCGATGATCCGCTCGATCTGCGTGCGCACCCGATACGCCTTCGGCTGCCGCGTCACCTCCATGCGCCCAGCGTACCCGAGATTGGTCTATACCAATTGTTAACCGAACGTTGGCCTCGCCCACACCCGTCGGTCTAGACCATTGAGCATGATGCTGGTCATGCGTTTGGTCATCATCGGCGGCGGAATTCTCGGCACCGCCCACGCCTTCGCCGCGGTCCGCCGCGGGCACGAGGTGGTGCAGCTCGAGCGCGAGGTCGAGGCCCGCGGCGCCACCGTGCGCAACTTCGGGTTGGTGTGGGTATCGGGCCGCGCCGCAGGGGAATTGGCGATCACGCTGCGGTCGCGGCAGCTGTGGGAGGAGATCGGCGGGCGGGTGCCGGGCGTCGGCTTCCGCCCCGCCGGATCGATCACGCTGGTGCGCACCGAGGCCGAACTCGCCGTCGCCGAGGCCGCGGCGGCCGGGCCGACCGCCGCCGAACGCGGTTTCGCACTGCTCGACCCGGACCGGGTGCGGGCGCTCAATCCGGCCCTGCGCGGCAAATTCCTTGCGGGCCTGCACTGTTCGACGGACGCGGCGGTCGAATCCCGGCAGGCGCTGCCCGCCCTGCGCGCGTTCATGGAGGCGAGCGGGCGCTACAGCTTCTACGCGGGGACCGAGGCGCGCACCGTCACCGGCACCACCGTCGTCGACGACCGGGGCCGCCGCTTCACCGGCGATGTGGTGCTGGTCTGCCCGGGCGCGGCGCATTCGGGACTGGCCCGGGAACTGGTGGGCGACATGCCCTTTCGCCGCGTGCGGTTGCAGATGATGCAGACCGCCCCGCTCGGCGAACAACTCACCACCGCAATCGCCGACGGCGACAGCTTCCGCTACTACCCCGGTTTCGCGGGACCGGCCCTGGACTCGCTCGCGCGCGAGGAGTCGCAGACGTTCACCGCCGCCCAGCACAAGATGCAGCTGCTGTGCGTGCAGCGCCTGCACGGCGGACTCACCATCGGCGACACCCACGAATACGACGAACCGTTCGCCTTCGACGTCGACGAGGCCCCCTACGACCATCTGACCGCCGTCGCCGAGGAGTTGCTGGGCCGCAAGCTCCCGCCCATCGTGCGCCGCTGGGCCGGGGTCTACAGCCAGAGCATCGATCCCGCCGCCATCGTCACCCGCGTGCGGGCCGCCGACGGCGTCTGGGTCGTCACCGGACCGGGCGGGCGCGGCATGACCCTGGGCCCCGCCCTCGGCGAGGAAACCGCCGACCTGCTGAACCTGTGAGAGGAAATATCGTGTCCGACAAGCGGATCGAACTGGCCGTCCTGGACATGGCCGGGACCACCGTCGCCGACGGCGGCCTGGTGCTGCGCGCGTTCGACGCCGCCGCGACGGCCGTGGGACTGCCCGAGAGCGGGACCGAACGCGAGACCGCGCGCGCCTACGTGCTCGACACGATGGGCCAATCCAAGATCACGGTCTTCCGCGCGCTGTTCGGCGACGAGGACCGCGCCCAGTTGGCGAACCGGACCTTCGAGCAAACCTACGACGAGTTCGCCGCCGAGGCCACCCCGATTCCCGGTGCGGCCGAGGCGATCACGGCGCTGCGCGCGGCCGGGATCAAGGTCGCGCTGACCACCGGCTTCAGCCGCACCACCCAGGACAAACTCCTGAACGCCCTGGGCTGGAACGACATCGCGGATCTGACCCTCGCCCCCGCCGAGGCCGGACGCGGCCGCCCCTACCCGGATCTGGTGCTCACCGCGCTGCTGCGCCTGCGCGCCGACGCGGTCGACCGGGTGGCCGTGCTCGGCGACACCACCAGCGATATCGCCAGCGGCCTCGCGGCGGGCGCCCGGATCGTGGCGGGCACCCTGACCGGCGCGCACAGCGAGGAGCAGCTGCGCGCGGCGGGCGCCACCCACATCGTGGACTCGGTCGTCGAGTTCGCCGAACTGCTCACCACCCCGTAACCGTCCCTTCGATCCACCCTTCGCTGCACACGAAAGTTGTTGTCATCGTGCGTATTCCGTCCCGTCGCCTCGCACGCGCCGCCCTCGCCCTGACCTCCGCCGCCGCGGTCGCCCTCACCGCCGCGGCGTGCGGCGGCACCGGCACCTCGACCTCCGGCGACCAGACCGTCACCGTCTACTCCGCCGACGGCGTGGGCGACTGGTACAAGACCCAGTTCGCGAAATTCAAGGAACAGACCGGTATCGCGGTGAACTACGTCGAGGCCGGGTCCGGGGAGGTGGTCAACCGCGTCGACAAGGAACAGTCCAACCCGCAGGCCGACGTCGTGGTCACGCTGCCGCCGTTCATCCAGAAGGCGAACAGGTCCGGACTGCTCCAGGACAGCGGCGTGGATCTGAGCGCGGTCGCCGACACCGACAAGGATCCCGGCGGCAAGTACGTCTCGCTCGCCGGAAACTACCTGTCGTTCATCGCGAATCCGTCGGTGGACAGCTCGAAGCTCACCTGGGACGACCTGTTGAAGCCGGAGTACAAGGGCAAGATCCAGTACTCCACCCCCGGGCAGGCCGGGGACGGCACGGCCGTGCTGATCCTGCTCCAGCAGCTCTACGGTAAGCAGGGCGCGCTGGACTACCTGGCGAAGTTGCAGGCCAACAATGTCGGCCCGTCCTCCTCGACCGGCAAGCTGCAACCCAAGGTGGACAACGGCGAACTGCTCGTCGCCAACGGCGACGTGCAGATGAATCTGGCCACCATCAAGGAGAAGGGCTCGAAGTTCACCCTCTTCTTCCCCGCCACCGCCGACGGCAAGCGCAGCACCGTCGCCCTGCCCTACGTCATGGGCCTGGCCAAGGGCGCCCCGCACAAGGACGCGGCGAAGAAGCTGATGGAGTACCTGCTCTCCGCCGACGTCCAGAAGACCCTCGGCCCCGACGCCAAAGCGGTTCCGGTGCGCAAGGATCTGAAGGACTCCGCCCCGGCGGGCGCCGACTCCCCGGCGGCCTACATCAAGGACGTCGCCATCGTCACCCCCGACTGGAACAAGGTGCTCACCGAGCTGGACGCCGACGTCGCCGCCTATCAGAAGGCCACCGGCAGCTGATGTCCGCACCGTCGACCTCCGTCGCGGCCACCGGCACCGCCGACGCCGAACCCGCCATCGTGTTCGATCGGGTCGGCGTCCGCTACGGCCGGGGCCGCAAGGCCACGGCCGCGCTGACCGATTTCACCCTGCGCGTGGCCGCGGGCGAAACCGTTGCGCTGTTGGGCCCCAGCGGTTCCGGGAAGTCGACCGCGCTCAAGGCGCTGGCCGGATTCGTCCGGCCCAGCGCGGGCGCGGTCCGGCTGTCCGGCCGCGACGTGACCGACCTGTCGCCCGCCAAGCGCGGGATCGGCGTGGTCGTGCAGTCCTACGCGCTGTTCCCGCACATGCGGGTGCGCGACAATGTCGCCTTCGGCCTGCGGGCGCATCGCGTGCCGCGCGGCCGGGTGCGCGAGCGGGTGGGCGAGGCGCTGGAGATGGTCGGCATGGCCGCCTACGCCGACCGGCTGCCGCGCGAGCTGTCCGGCGGTCAGCAGCAGCGCGTCGCGATCGCCCGCGCGCTGGCCATCCGGCCCAAGGTGCTGCTCCTCGACGAACCGCTCGCCGCGCTCGACGCGCAATTGCGGCAGTCCATGCTCACCGAACTCCAGGATCTGCGAAAGGCGTTGCCGGACACGGCGATGCTGTACGTCACCCACGATCAGTCCGAGGCGCTGGCGCTGGCCGACCGGATCGCGGTCATGCGCGACGCCCGGCTGGTGGACATCGATACCGCCGAGAATCTGTGGCGACGCCCGCCGAGTTCGTTCACCGCGGCCTTCCTCGGCGGCGCGAACCTGGTGCCGTGCACGGTGAAACACGTCTCCGGCACCGCCGCGTTCGTCACCTCCGGCACCCGCACGCTGCGCGCCGAGGCACCCACACCCGGTGTGGGCCAATTGGATTGGGCGCCCGACGACGAGGGTCTGCTGTGCGTGCGCCCGCACACCGTCCGCATCGGCACGACCGCCGAACGCGAGGCCCTGCCCGCGACGGTGTTGTCCGCGGTGTGGCGCGGCGCGACGACCCGCCTGCGACTGGACGTGAACGGGCTGCCGGTCGAACTCCTCGCCGACGTGCCGGGCCAGGCCGACCACGCCGTCGGCGCGGTGGTGGGCGTGCTGCTGCCCGATCCGGCCGGGGTGCTGATCCCGGCTCCCGTCGGGGGCGAGCGGGGATGACCCTGTCGACCGTTCTCGAACCCGAGGTCACCGAGCCGCCCGAACGCCCTGCCGCGCACCGGGTCTGGCGGCCGGTGCTGTGGTCGCTGCCGCCGCTGGCGGTGGTCGCGCTCATCGCGGTCTATCCGATCGCGCGGGTGCTCACCGAATCGACCGAGACCGCGTCGGGCCGCGGCCTCGGGGTGTGGTCGCAGGTGCTCGGATCGCGGTCGTTCCGGGACGCGCTGTGGCGCACGGTGTCCATCGCGGTGTGCTCGACGGCGGGCTGCCTGGTGCTGGGGACCTTCGTCGCGGTGGTGCTGGCCTTCGTGCCGTTCCCGGGCGCGGGGGTGGTGGGGCGGGTGATCGATACCATCCTCACCCTGCCGTCGTTCCTGATCACGCTCGCGTTCACCTTCCTCTACGGCACGGCCGGGGCGGTGAACGCGCTGCTGGATCGGATCGGCGGAACCCGTTCGCTCACCGTCGATTTCCTGACCACACCGACGGGTGTCGTGCTGGCCGAGATCACGTATTTCACCCCGTTCGTGGTGCGCCCGCTGCTGGCCGCGTTCGCGCAACTGCCGCGCGAACAGCTCGATGTGGCGGCGAGTCTGGGCGCGTCGCCGTGGCGGGTGCTGCGGCAGGTGGTGTTGCCGGAGGCGTGGCCCGCGCTCGCGGCGGGCGGCAGTCTGGTTCTGCTGTTGACGCTCAACGAGTTCGGGATCGTGCTGTTCACCGGCGCGAAGGGGGTGATCACGCTGCCCGCGCTCATCTACACCCGCGGCATCGTCACCTTCGATCTTCCGGGCGCGGCCGTGCTGGCCTCGGTGCAGGTGTTGCTGTCGCTGACGCTGTACGTGGCGTATCGGCTGATCTTCGGCCGGGTCACCAGGATTCGAACGGAGGGCTGAACCGTGCTGGTGTGGACCCGCACCGGGCGGGCGGTGGTGCTGGCCGTCTTCGCGCTCGTGGTGCTGATCGTGTTCGCCGCGCCGATCGCGACCGTGGTGGCCGCGGCGCTGGCCGGACGATGGACCGGGCCGCTGCCGTCGCACCTGGGCTTCGCCAATTTCGGGCACGCGCTGTCGGGCGAGGAGGCGGCGAGCCTGTCCGTGAGTTTGCAGACGGCGCTGCTGGCCGGGGCCGTCGCGCTGGTGCTGGGCACCTGGGCGGCGCTGGCCGCGCGGGAGGCGCCGGGCTGGTGGCGGCGGCTCACCGACGCGGTGTTCCACCTGCCGGTGGCGGTGCCGTCGGTGGCGATCGGGCTCGGCGTGCTGATCGCGTTCAACGAGCGGCCGCTGCTGCTGGGCGGCACGAAATGGATAGTGATCGTTGCACATTCGGTGCTGGTGCTCGCCTACGCCTTCAGCGCGGTGTCGGCCGCATTGGATCGGCTCGACCCGAGTTACCGGCAGGCCGCCGAATCGCTGGGCGCGGGACCGGTCCGGGTGCTGCTCCGAATCACCCTGCCCCTCCTGCTGCCCGCGCTCGGCGCGGCGGCGGGTCTGGCGGTCGCGCTATCCATGGGCGAACTGGGCGCGACGATCATGGTCTATCCGGCGACCTGGAAGACGTTGCCGGTCGGCATCTTCGCGGCCACCGATCGCGGCGAGGTGTTCGACGCCGCCGCGAGCACGACGGTGCTGGTCGCCGTCACGCTGCTGGTGCTGCTGATCCTCGGGCGGCTGCGGAGCCGGGCCGCGCTGCGCTGAGGAACCGAACGGGCGTGCCGCGCCAGTCGACCGCGCGGCACGCCGGGCGAGGCGCGTCGTTGCGCCCGCCGTCTTCGATCACTGTTCCGGTAACCGACGGCGGCCACCGGCCACATCGATGACGAGATCAGTGTAGCCGTCGACGAGTTCGGCCAGGTGATACCAGTGTTTATGGGTATTGTCGCTGCGCGGTCCGTGGCGATCGATGGCCTGATTCGCGTCCACCCAACTGCGGGCCATCCGGTCCACCACCGCGCCGAGGCTCTCGGTGTGCAACTGCGCGCCGTTGCGGTGTTGGGGCAGTTCGTGATCCACCCAATCGTTGATGTCCTCCACGAGTTCGCCGCGCCGGCAGTCGATCTCGGCGAGCATCGACGGATCGCACACCGCCGCCCGGCGGCTGTGCAGTTCGGCCAGTGCCCGCGCCGACCGCAACAGCGCCCGATCCTGGAAGCGACGACCTTGGAACGCGCACAACAGCTGTGGCGCCGTCGGCAGCACGCCGGCCATCGACATGGTCGTCATCGTCGCTCCCCACAGGCATCTCGCCGCAACATCGATCGCACCAACATGATTGGTCTCCGGGGTTCAGATGTACCGCTTCGATCAGTGGTCCAGAACTAGGCTAGCTCGGATCATGCTCTTTCATCTGTAAGAACGCAACATTGCGTCCGCACAGACTCACCGGCCGTATCCAGGGCTTTCGCAGAACACACCGGTCGGTTCCATAACTGCCTTTCGATGCATGATCGTGGCGATGATAGAACCCGCTCGAACGTCCAGGTACCGGACGCGCCACTCGAATCGCGACGTGTGGACGGCTACGCAAATCGACACTGGCCACACGGGTTTCGGGGAATGGGTTCGGTGTGAACCGGGCTTCACAAATGGGCGTGTCGGACAGGGCGTGTCGGACCGCGTGAGGGGGGCCGGGCTTGGGTTAGGAGCCCGGCCAACCCGTGTGACAGACTGACCTACGACCATCCGGGACACGAATGAACTGGACTCATGACCGCTGACAACACCTCGGCCGAGGAGACCTATAACCCGCACGCCATCATCGATAAATGGATGGGCGTGTGGGCGGACCGCCGTACGTTCGAAGTCGAAAAGCTCACCGGGCTCGACGACAGCGACCGGCGTTATGTGGTGAGCATGTTCCCGTACCCGTCCGGCGATCTGCACATGGGTCATGCCGAGGTCTATTCGATCAGCGACGCGATTGCCCGATTCCTGCGTTTGCGGGGTTATCAGACCTTGTTGCCGATCGGCTGGGATTCGTTCGGCCTGCCCGCGGAGAACGCGGCGCTGAAACGCGATCTGGATCCCCGTGATTGGACATACGCGAATATCGAGACCCAGGCCGAATCGTTCCGGCGGTTGGGCATCTCCTTCGATTGGCGCACCCGGTTCCACACCAGCGACCCGGAGTATTACCGCTGGAATCAATGGCTGTTCCTGCGGCTGTTCGAACAGGGCCTGGCCTACCGCAAGGACGCGCACGTCAACTGGTGCCCCAATGATCAGACGGTGCTGGCGAACGAGCAGGTCATCCAGGGCCGCTGCGAGCGCTGCGGCGCGCAGGTGGTGCAGCGCGCGCTGACCCAGTGGTTCTTCAAGACGACCGCCTACGCCCAGCGGCTGCTCGACGATATGGCCGAGATCGATTGGCCCGCGGAAATCCTGACCATGCAACGCAATTGGATCGGTCGGTCCGAGGGCGCGTACGTCGATTTCACCGTCGAGGGGTACGACGAGCCGGTGCGGGTGTTCACCACCCGCCCGGACACCTTGTTCGGCGCCACATTCTTCGTGGTCGCCTTCGACGCCCCGCTGGCCGCGCGGCTGTGCGCGCCCGAACGCAAGGACGATTTCGAGGCGTACCGGCAGGCGGCGTCGGCGGCCACCGATATCGAGCGGTTGGCCACCGATCGGCCGAAAACCGGTGTGTTCCTGGGTCGTTACGCGATCAATCCGGTGAGCGGTGAGCGGCTGCCGATCTACGCCTCCGATTACGTGCTCGCCGATTACGGCACCGGCGCGGTGATGGCCGTGCCCGCGCACGATCAGCGCGATCTGGATTTCGCGCGCGCCATGGATATTCCGGTGCGGGTCGTGGTCGACACCGGCGAGCCGGACCCGAACGAAACCGGCGTCGCCACCGCGGGCGACGGCAAGCTGGTCAACTCCGGCGCTTTCGACGGCCTGTCCAAGGCCGAGGCGATCACCGCCATCACGGACGATCTCGCGCGCCGCGGGCTCGGCGAGCGAGCGGTCACCTATCGGCTGCGGGACTGGCTGCTGTCGCGGCAGCGGTACTGGGGCACGCCGATCCCGATCATCCATTGCGGTGCCTGCGGTTTGGTGCCCGTCCCCGACGATCAGCTCCCGGTTCGGCTGCCCACCAGCGGTTACGAATTGCGCCCGTCCGGCGGCAAGTCCCCGCTGGAGAGCGCCGAGGACTGGGTGCGGGTCAGCTGTCCCGCCTGCGGCGGCGAGGCCCGGCGCGACACCGACACCATGGACACCTTCGTCGACTCCAGCTGGTACTTCCTGCGTTACCCGAATCCGGACTACACCGACGGCCCGTTCGATCCGGCCGGGATCGAACGGTGGCTGCCCGTGGACGAGTACATCGGCGGCAAGGAACACGCCACCGGCCACCTGATGTACTCCCGGTTCCTGACCAAGGCCCTGCACGACGCGGGCCTGCTGTCGTTCACCGAACCGTTCAAGCGCCTCACCAATCAGGGCCAGGTGCTCATGGACGGCAGCGCCATGAGCAAGTCCAAGGGCAATCTGGTCAATCTGCAAGAGCAGCTGGCCGCCTACGGCCCCGACGCCGTCCGCGTGACCATGATCTTCGCGGGCCCGCCGGAGGACGACATCGACTGGGCCGACGTCTCCCCCCACGGTTCGGTCAAATGGCTGTCCCGAGTCTGGCGTCTCGCCACCGAGATCGGCGCGGCTCCCACCGCCGACACGGGCGCGGACCCCGCGGGCGACCTGGCCCGCTCGATCCACCGCATCATCGACCAGACCACCGCGTTGATGACGGGCAAGCGCCTCAATGTCGCCATCGCCCAGCTCATGCAGCTCACCAATGTGCTGCGCAAGGCGGTCGACGGCGCCGAGGGCCCCGGCGACCCGATCGTCCGGTTCGGCGTCGAATCCCTCGTCCGGATGATGTCCTGCTTCGCGCCCTTCACCGCCGAGGAGGCGTGGGAACGCCTCGGCCACAGCCCCTCGGTCGCGGTCGCGGGCTGGCCCACCGCCGACCCCGCCCTGGTCGCCGCCGACACCACGACCTGCGTCATCCAGGTCGACGGCAAACTCCGCGACCGCGTGGAGGTCGCCGTGGACGCCGACGAGGAGTCGCTGCGCGGACTGGCCGTCGCGTCGGAGAAGGTGCGGCACGCGCTGGCGGGTCGGGAGATCGCCAAGATCATCGTGCGGGCGCCGAAACTGGTGAATATCGTTTCGGCTCGGTGAGTTCGGGGGCGGCGGTGCGGGTGCGGGGAGGACCTGGTCCGGACTTGAAGCAGCAGCCGCCCCGAACCTCCGAAGGCCGCACCGCACAATCGGACTCGGCCGTACCAGGACCGTAGGGCCGCCGTCGCTCGCCGCTCGGACGACGATGACCGGGAACGATCGAGGCCCGAGGCGACGATCCGGTGACCACTCGACATCGACCCGGACCGCCATCGTGGTTCCATGACCGACGATCTGCTCACCGCCCCTGTCACCGGTACCCCCCTGCCGGTCGATCGGTTCCGGGTCCACCGCACCGCCCGCACCGTCGACGTCGATCGCGTGCTGGACGTCCTCGACGGACGACTCGCCGCCTACCTGGTTTCCGAATACGTCAGTGCCGCCGACTGTTCCGTGCTCACCGCGAACTTCGCGAACTCGACCGACCGGATCCCCCGTTACGGCGAGGGCGCCGACGGCGTGGAGGCATACGTCCTCGGCGCATCCCACATCGAGAAGACCACGGACCAATACCTGGACCAAGCGGCGGCCACCGCCCCCGCCATGCGGGCCCTCTACACCGGCGTCCACGACCCGGTATCCCGGTTGCGCGAGCTGCTCCTGGCCAGCGGGGCGCTCACCGGCCGTCCCGCAGAGCACGACGGGCGCCGTGCGGGGGATTCGAAGGCCGTGTGCTGGAACAACATCGGCGAGTACCTCCTCCTTCCCCACGACGACCTCGCCCAACTCAGTGATCCCCTGCAAGCGGGTTTCGAGATTCAAACCGTTCGCCGGGTACTGGCCATCAACGTCTACCCCCACGTACCCGGGGCGGGCGGGGCCCTCCGAATCTGGAATGTCGCCCCGGACCACGCCACCCGTGCCCGACTGGGCCTGACGCACAGCGGCTATCCCTATCCGCCGGAACTCCTCACCGCCCACCCCGCCCTCGACATCCCTGTGCATACCGGGGACCTCTGTCTGATCAATGGGAACCTCATCCATGCCGTTTTGGGCGGCGATGATCGGGACCGGGGGCGTCTCCTTTTGACCTGCTTCAGTGGTGTGTCGGATCAGGGGGAGTTCTTGTGGTGGACTTGATCATCGAATCATTCTGATGCACACGGGCGTTCGCCGTTCGGTGTGGCAAGACGAACTGCCGCGACCGGCAAGGCTACTCTCGGCCTCAGTTGTTGAAGGCGAATCACTCTGACGGACAGTGTGATTCGCGGTCCGTTCCATCGGACCGCATTCGTGAAGGACGCGACCAGCTGCCCGGTTCCACCAAACGAATTCCCGTAATGGACAAGGCCATTCGGGACGTCGTTCGATCAGGGCGGACCGCCACGGCGGATGGGACCGCCCGAAAGGCCCACCAACGAGGGCGATCGGTGACCTTACGGCGAGGAGCGCCTCACTGTTCTCGTGGGCGTGAACCTGGTCGAGCTCGTTCGGCGATTGCTGGGTAGGAGATGTGCGTCAGCGGCTCGGCCGACGAAGACGCATCGCTCCGGTGACGGCTCTCAGCGTTGGTCCTCGAGGTCGGCGAGCAGGGCCGTCACCTCCTCGTCGCTCAGGGCGGCGACCTCCCCGTGCACTTGGACGACCGTATCCAGATGGCCGGGGGCCGGTTCGTGTGCGCGCAGGAGGTCGGCGAGTTCGGCGATGGTGGGGGCGGCGAGCGCCACGCGTGTCGGCAGCTCCATCGCGAACTGCTCGCGCAGCCGCACGGTCAGCTGGGTGGCCAGCAGCGAATGTCCGCCCAGGGCAAGGAAATTCGCGTGGATGTTCGGTTCGGTTCCCGGCAGGCCGAGCATGTCGTACCAGAGTTCGGCGAGCCGGGCTTCCAGACCGTCACGCGGCGGTTCCGAACGCGTGACCGCGGGTTCCGGCAACCGGGCCCGATCGATCTTGCCGTGCGGGGTGAGCGGGAAACGCTCGATCGCGACGACCAGGACGGGCACCATCGCAGCCGGTAGGACAGCGGCGAGGCGGGCCAGCAGGGCTGTCGCGTCGAAGCTCGCGGGCTCGGCCGGGATCACATACGCGATCAACTGGTCCGTCCCGTTCGGCGCCGGGCGGACGATGGCCGTGGCATCGGCCACCGCCGCGTCCTCGCGCACGGCGGCCACCACCTCCCCCAACTCGATCCGGACCCCGCGCAATGAGATTTGGTCGTCGCGTCGCCCGTGGAAGTCGAACTCCCCGTCGGGCCGAACACTCACCATGTCGCCCGTGCGGTAGAGACGTCGCCCTCCGCCCGCCGGGTCCGCCACGAACCGTTCCGCCGTCCGCCCGGGACCGCCGAGGTAACCGCGCGCCAAACCGTCTCCCCCGAGCCAGAGTTCACCCGGGGTTCCCACCAGAACCGGCCGCAGACGATCGTCGAGGACCACGGCCCGTACCCCCTCGATCGGCCTCCCGATCGACGGCAGCCCCGGCCCACCGGGCGATACCTCCCCCGCCGTCGCCACCACCGTATTCTCGGTCGGCCCATAATGATTCACCACCGCGAACGGTGTCCCCGCCGTAGGCGCCGCGGTCAGCGCGTCACCCCCGACGAGAAGCGCCCGCGCACCGATCTCACGGTGCCTCGAATCCCGCAGCACCTCCTGCGCCAGCGGCGTCGGCAGAAAGGTCACGGTGATCCGCCGTTCGGCCAACCAAGCGGTCAGACGATCCGGCACACCA
This sequence comes from Nocardia sp. NPDC004068, assembly GCF_042874315.1. Lineage (NCBI taxonomy): Bacteria > Bacillati > Actinomycetota > Actinomycetes > Mycobacteriales > Nocardiaceae > Nocardia > Nocardia sp. NPDC004068. The sequence goes on along the minus strand of NZ_JBIAMW010000001.1, from coordinate 325,078 downwards.
CGCACCCCCTCGGGCGGCAGATGCAGCCCGGCCCCGGCAACCAGCACCGGCCAGATCTCCCACACCGAGGCGTCGAATCCGAGAGCGGCCACCTGCGCACACCGATCGCTGCGCGTAAGGCCGTAACGCGCGATATGCCAGTCCACCAGATGCGACAGCCCACGATGCGGAACCACCACGCCCTTCGGCGCACCGGTCGATCCCGACGTGTAGATGACGTAGGCCGAATTGTCCGGCCGAACCCCACCCTCCGGACACCCTTCGTCCTGCGCCGCAATGACTTCGGCGTCGCGATCCAAATCCACCACGACCGTCCCCGGCAGCGCCCGGTCCCCCGCCGTCACGACCACCCGCGGCCGGGCATCGGACACGATATGACGCAACCGCTCCGCCGGATAGCCGGGATCCAGCGGAAGATACGCCCCACCCGCCCGCAGCACCGCCAGCAGAGCCACGATCAAACGAGGCTCCCTGGGCAACCAAACTCCCACAACGACTTCCGGCCCAACCCCCCGAGCCCGCAGCAATCGCGCAAGACGATCGGCCCACCGATCGAGCTCCCGATAACACAACACACCACCCATCCAGGCCACAGCCGTCGCCCCCGGCTGCTCAGCGGCCCGCATGGCGACACGATCACTCACCGCCGAGAAACCCGGCGCATCAACGTCTTTCGCGACGCTCATCGAATCACCGCCCTGACTCGTCTACCCAACACGGCCGCCCCGACCAGGACCGACCCGCAAGTTGAATCCCGCCCAGCCCGACAGCGACATCGGACCCTCGCACCGCCGCGAAAACCGGCAGGGTCGCCAGTGCGCGTGGGGTTTTCGCGTCCACCTCGCCGATAGCAGGCAGCCGGGTGGAGATCGCCGCCGCGCTCATGAGTTCGTGGGTTGGTCGGTGGGGGCGCGGTGGAGGAGGGGGCGGCCGCGATGGAGGAAGCCGAGCATGGCCGGGACCGGGCTGACGATGCGGGGGCGGGCGTCGAGCAGGTCGCGGCGGCGGTCTCGGACGGTCGGGAGTTTGGTCCAATGGGTGGCCGGGCTCAGGTGGTGTTCCTGGTGGTAGCCGTCGTTGAAGGTGAGGCGGTTGTAGACGCGGCCGTAGTGGCTGACCGAGTCCGCGCCGCGGTGTGAGGGATCCGCGCCGTAGTGACGGTAATAGTTCTGGACGTTGACCAGAGCCAATGCCGCGAAGAAGGCCGGTAGATAACAGAACAGGGTCCACTGCCACGACAACACGGCGAACCCGACCAGCGACAGGCAATGCGCGGCGCGGTCGGCCCGCACCTGCCGCAGTTCCCGGCTACGGCGTGGCTCTCGATTCGACGCCAGCGCAAGCAGATTCGCGTCCGCAGCCCCGAGTCGCCACAACCGGACCACACCGATCAACTCCCGGCCCCGGCCGAGCAGCGAGTCCAGCGCGCCGAGCAGCACATACCGCGGCAACGGTGTGTGGTCGCCGTCGCGTCCGTCGCGGTAGGTGGAGGATTTGTCCTTGGTGGTGCCGTCCGCCCCGACGGGATCATTGTTGTACCGGTGATGATTGCGGACATGGGTCAGGTGATACGCCTGCACCGACTGCCCGATGGCGATCGAATTCAGCACCGACGCAATGGCATTGAGCCTGCCCGAGACGAACCATGGCACATGGGTGAACAGATGCGACACCACGATGATGTTGTAGGTCATCATCGCCGTGACCACGAGGAAACCGGACCCGCGGACGACCGGTCCGGTGCCGGACCAGGTCAGCGCCGCGGCGATCATGACCGCCAGCTGCGACAGACTGATCCCGAGCAGCACGGCGTCCTTGGGCGAATGCGCCCAGATACGCGGTGACATCAACCCACCTCCGTCATCGACGCGCCCATCCCGGCGGCGAACTGTTCGAACAGAACCGTTGGGGCGCTGAGGAATTCGTAATGAGCGCCGGGCAGCACCGTGGAGCTGAACCGGTCCGGGGTCGCGTACTCGCGCCAGCCCGTCATCTGCTCGGGCCGGATCTCCCGGTCGTCCGCCCAGCCGATCGCGACCACCCGGCCGGGCAGCCGGACCGGCTCGTCGAGGCGATAGCGCTGATTGGCGGTGACGTCGGCGCGCAGCACCCGCAGACTCAGCGCGAGGATGTCCGGCTGCGGCTCGCCACCGAGAGACCGGGTGAGTTCGGCCAGTTCGACGGCCAGTTCGTCGTCGGTCATCCGCAGGAAGCGCCCGAAGGGCCCCTCGTGCGGAGCCACCTGCGAGGAGACGAACAAACAGTCCGGCCCCCGCGCGCCCAGCCGCAGCGCGGTGGCGAAGGCCGCCAGCGCGCCGCCGCAGTGCCCGAAGAATCCGAACGGCCGATCCAGCCACGGCTCCAGATCCGGGACCAGCAGTTCCGCCAGGTCCTCGTAACGACCGAAATGCGGGTCGCGCATGCGGTTCTCGCGGCCCGGCGGCTGGATCAGGCAGATCTCGACCTCCCCGACGCGGCGCGGCCAGCGCCGGTACATCGACGCGCCCAGGCCGGAGTAGGGGAAGCAGAACAGCCGCGCGGCGGCGTCGGGGCTCGGTGGGCGCAGCAGGCCGCCGCGTCGACGCGGCGCCGGTCGGGCAGTGGTCATCGCTCACCTCCATGGTCGCGCGCGGTCATACCGGGATCGGTCCGTCCTCGGAGCGCGCTCGATCGAGCAGTCGCTCGGCGTCCGGAAACAGCTTGGCTCGCACCGGGAGTCGTTTGATCCCGGCGGTGAAGGTCGAGGCGAGATGCTCGATCGGCCCGGCGATCTCGAATTCCTCGACGGCGGCGGTGATCTCGTCGAACAGCAGCCGCAGCGCGATGCGGGCCAGCGGCGCGCCGATGCAGTAGTGCGGCCCGTATCCGAACGCGACGTGTTGATTCGGGTTGCGGCTCAGATCGAATCGATAGGGTTCGGCGAAGACGCGGTCGTCCCGGTTCGCCGACCCCAGCCACGCCACCACCGCCTCCCCCGCGGCGATCGGCTCCCCGGAGAGTTTGGTGTCGGCGACGGCGTAGCGCATGAAGTGGTTGGCCGGGGACGCCCACCGCAGCCCCTCCTCCACGGCGGTCGGCGTCATCGATCGGTCCGCGGTCCAGCGCCGGTACTCGTCCGGGTTCTCGACGCAGGCCAGCACGGTGGCCGCCACCGCGTGCGGTGTGGTCACATTCGCGCCGAGCAGCAGGCTGTAGCAGTTGTAGACGAGTTCGTCGTGACGCAGGGCGCGGCCGTCGGCTCGCATGCGCACGAGGAATCCGAGCAGATCGTCACCCGGATCCTGTCGTCGCCCGCGCACCTGCGCGGAGAAGTAGGCGAACAGTTCGTGATGCGCCGCCGCCAAGGCCCCGTCACCGTCACGGAAGTCGGGATCCTCGGGGGCGATGGCCATGGTGGTCAGCCGGGTCAGCCGCGGCCAGTCGGATTCGGGAAGGCCCATCAATCCGCCGGTGAACATGATCGGGAACTCCGCCCCGGCCGCCGCGAGGTCCCACGGCTCGCCGTCCAGCAGCGGCGCGAGCATGCGCTGCACGATGCGCCGGATTCGCGGTGTGCCGGAGCGTAATTCGCGGGCCGAGAGGACCTTCGCCATGGGTGTGCGCAGCGCGGTGTGCACGGGCGGGTCGCTGGCGGCCATCATCTTGCCGCCCGCGGGGTCGGTGCCGCCGAGGATGGACAGCAGCGTGCCGCGTTCGGAGGTGAAGCGCGTGTGGTCGCGCAGCACGGCCCGCACGTCCTGATATCGGGTCACCGAACGGAATTCCCGCCCGTCGGGCAGGACCTGGCGGTGCACCGGGGCATCGCGACGCATCTGCGCCCACACCGGATGCGGGTCGCCGGTGGCGTACCAGTTCGGGTCGAAGAAGTCGATCGACGCCAGATCGATATCGGGCGTATCCGGCTGCGGCACAGTGATTCTCATCGGCTCGCCCGCCCTTCGTCGACGAGCGTCGCCAGGTGGGCGACGGTCGGATCGGCGTAGAAGTCGGCGGTCGACACCACGAAGCCGTAGCGGGCGCCGATCTCGGCGGTGATCCGGGTGGCCATCAGGGAGTGCCCGCCGAGTTCGAAGAAGTCGTCCTCGACCCCGACCTGCCGCACCTGCATCAGATCCGCCCACAGTCCGGCGAGGAAGGTCTCGGTCTCGGTGCCCGGCGGCCGATAGTCGGTGCTGAGCTCGGGACGTTCCGGCAGGGTGAGCGTCGCCAGTCGGGCGCGGTCGACCTTGCCGTTGGCGGTGAGTGGCAGTTCCTCGAGCCGATGGAACACCGCCGGAATCATGTACTGCGGCACCAGCTCCGCGAGATGCTCGCGCAACTCCGCGGAGGTGAGTGTGATCTCGCCCAGGTAGAACGCGACCGGCACACGCCCGTCCGGCCGCTCCTGCGCGACCACGGCGGCGTCGAGGATCTCCGGATGCCGACGCAACGCCGCCTCGATCTCCGCGGGCTCGACCCGGAACCCGCGGATCTTCACCTGATCGTCCACCCGGCCGTGGAATTCCAGCACCCCGTTCCGAAGCGCGGCGAGATCGCCGGTGCGGTACAGACGCCCACCGGGCACACGCGGGTCGGGGCGGAACTGCCGCGCGGTCCGGACCGGATCGTTGTGGTAGCCGAAGGCCAAACCCGCTCCCGCGGCCCACAATTCGCCGATTTCCCCGTCGGGCACGGGGTTCAGGTCGGCGTCGAGCAGATGCACCGTCGTGCCGTCGATCGGCCGCCCGATCGGAACTCGATCCGTGCCCAGCGGCGCGGTCATGCGGTGGCAGGTGGTGAAGGTGGTGTTCTCGGTCGGGCCGTAACCGTTGATGACGGTCAGGCCGGGCAGTTCGGTCAGGGCGCGGTCGACGTGCGCGGCGGACAGGACGTCGCCGCCCGCCACGAGATACCGCAGCCCGCGCAGTCTTCCGATCCCGGCCTCGACCGTGGCGTGGAACAGGCCCGCGGTCAACCACAGCACGCTCACCCCCTGCCGTCCCACCAGATCGGCGAGCAGCGCCGGGGTCGGGTCGCCGGGCGGCGGCACCACCAGCCGGGCACCGTTGAGCAGCGGCCCCCAGATCTCGAATGTGGAGGCGTCGAAGGCGACGGGCGCCAATTGGGCGAACACCTCGCCGGAATCGAGCGGCAGCGCCCGTTGATCGCGCACCAGCCGCAGCACCGCCCGATGCGGAACGCACACCCCCTTCGGCCTTCCGGTCGAACCGGAGGTGTACGCGAAATACGCTGTGCTGCCACGGGTTTCGGGTTCCGACACGCCCGCGTCCGGTTCCTCGGACAGTTCCCGAACCAGTTCGGGCGTGAGAACGACCTTCGCCCCGGCGTCGGCGAGGATCGTGGCCCGGCCCGTCTCGGGCTGATACGGATCCAGCGCGAGATACCCGCCGCCCGCTTCGAGCACCGCCAGCAGCGCCACCACCAGATCCGCGGAGCGGGGTAGCGCCACCCCGACCGGGTCGTCCGGCCGCACACCGAGCGCCCGCAACCTGCTCGCCAGGCGGCTCGCGGCGGCGTCCAACTGGGCGTAGGTGAGGTCGCCGTCGGGCGCGCTGAGCGCGATCCGGTCCGGGTGGTCGGCGACACCGCATTTGAACACGCTGGTGATCGTGTCGGCGAGATCCGTGCGCACGAGGTCTCCTTTCTCAGCCGCGGGGGCGGGAGCCGGTGGGGACGGGTGGGCGGGGCCGCTCGGCGAGCAGCGTCCAGATCGCGGTCGCGGCGGCGAGCGGACGGGACACCGAACCAGGTTCGGCCGCGTAGACCGCGGTGCCGACCGTGCGGGTGCGGCCCTGCTCCCGGCGCAGCGCGGCGACCACGATGTGCGGACGGCCCGCCTCGACGGGACCGGTGATCTCCGCGGCCATGCGGGTGAGCACGGCCGGCGCGGCGGCGGGATCGCGCACCCAGCCACCCGGGCAGTCCAGTGCACTCCAGATCAACTCGGCGGACACCGGCCGCCCCGGCGCACCGGGCGGAACCCATTGGCACGCGGTGGTATTCGGCCTTTCCGGCACCGGGCCGGGAGCCAGCCGCAGACCGGAGCCGTCCGGGCGGTCGTGGCCGCAGACGAAACAGGTCGGGAACGGGTGCGCGCGAGGGGCGAAGGCCCGCGTCGCCGCGGCGGCGGTGGTCGCGTCGACGGGAGGCGGCGGATCCAGCAGCGCACTCGAGGCGGCGGGCGCGGGGGCGGCGGTGGCGATCAGCGCGTCGTCGGCGTGCACGAGCCAGCCGCGCCCGCCGCCGGTCAGGGTCATCGGGGTGTTCAACGGCGGGGGCCGCAGCAACGTGACCGTCACGGGCGCGGTCGATTCCGTGGCCCGGGCGAAGGTCGCGCAGGCGTAACCGCCGTGCGCGGAATTCGGGGGGCCGTTGAAGGCGGTGTCGATGACGACCTCGCGTGGCGTCGTCATCGCGAGGCTCCGCCGGGCACGCGTTCGATCTCCGCCGTGGTGGCTCGTGCCGCGACGGGGCCGGTCGGGAACGGTCGAACGATCATGTGCCGATTCTGTAAGCCGGGCCCGTCACCGCAGTGGCACCGATGCACCGGCCCGAAAACCGCGATCGTCCTGTTCAGTTCGCCGGAGGACGAGTGACCACGGGTTCCCCACGGACCCCGGCGATACCGGTGTGCCCGCGCCCGGCCGCGGCACGGGCTCCCGTACCCAACCCTTGATCCCCCCGCCCAGCACCGGCGTGCGCAGTGCCGTCACCGAAAACGTCGCGGCCCCGACACACCAGCGGCTCGTCAGGCCCTTCGCACACCATGGGCACGAGCCAACGACTACCTGGGAGATTCGAGATGTCGCTACCCTCGTTCGCGCGGATCGTCATCATCGGCGGCGGTGTCATCGGGACCAGCATCGCCTACCATCTCGCGGCCGCCGGTGTCTCCGACGTGGTGCTGCTCGAGCGCGGCGAACTCGGGTCGGGGTCGACCTGTAAGGCGGCCGGTGGGGTGCGCACCCAGTTCTCGGACACGGTCAACATCCAGATCGCGGCCCGAAGTATGGCCGCCTACAGCAGATTCCATCTCGACCACGGCCAGGAGATCGACCTGCGGACCGTCGGCTACCTGTTCCTGCTGTCCCGGCCCGACGACGTGACGGCCTTCGAACAGAATGTGGCGCTCCAGAATTCGCTCGGCATCCCGACCCGGATGGTCGACCCCGACGAGGCCAAGCGACTCTCGCCCCTGATCGACACCGAAGGGCTGTTGGCGGCGGCCTATTCGCCGCAGGACGGGCACTGCACGCCGGAGTCGGTGGTGCTGGGCTACGCGACCGCCGCCCGCCGCCGCGGCGCGCGGCTGTTCACCCGCTGCACCGTCACCGGAATTCAGCTGGCGGGCGGGGAGATTCGCGCCGTCGACACCGATCGGGGCAGCATCGCGACGAACACGGTGATCTGCGCCGCGGGCGCGTGGTCGGCCGCCGTCGGCGAGATGGTGGGCGTCGACCTGCCGGTGCTGCCCTATCGTCGGCAGATCATCTTCACCGGCCCGGTCGACGCCACGATCCCGGCGCCGTTCACCATCGACTTCGCCACCGCCTACTACTTCCGCCGGGAGGGCCGCGGCCTGTTGATCGGCATGTCCGATCCCGATGTGCGGCCGGGCTTCTCCACCACCCCGACCGACGACTGGCTGCCCCGGCTGACCGCCGCCGTGCGGGAACGCACACCCGGCCTGATGGATGTCGGCCTGTCCGGCGGCTGGGCGGGGCTGTACGAGGTGACGCCGGACCACAACGCGCTCATCGGCGAGTCCACCACCGTGAGCCGATTCCTCTACGCCGCGGGGTTTTCCGGGCACGGCTTCATGCAGGCGCCGGCGGTGGGCGAGGTGGTGTCCGATCTGGTGCTGGGATGCGAGCCCTGCATCGATATCGGTTCGCTGCACGCGGACCGGTTCCGCGGCGAGGTGCCCCGCACCGAATTCGCCTACGTCTGACCGAGACTCGAGAGCGAGGACGATATGACCGACACCAGCGGCGTCTTCTCCGCGGTGGTCAACGCCGAGGAACAGTACTCGATCTGGTGGGCCGACCGCCCGCTTCCCGAAGGATGGTTCGACACGGGCGTCTCGGGCACCGAACAGGAATGCCTGGACCACATCGGCCGGGTGTGGACGGATCTGCGGCCGAAGAGCCTGCGCGTCCCCGGCCGGGCCGAGTGATCCGATGACCCTGCCACCCGAGGCCGCCGCCGCGCGGCGCACCCTGCTGCTGGCCCGATTGCGCGAACGGGCGGGCATCGCCGCACCGGACGCGATTCCGCGAGCCGACCGCACCGCCCCGCTGCCGATGTCGTATGCGCAACAACGATTGTGGGTGCTCGACCGGCTGCTGCCGCGCAAGGAGGTCTACAACGCGCCGATGGCCTACCGCATCCGCGGCCGCCTCGACATCGACGCGGTGCGGCACGCGTTCACCCTGCTCGTCGCCCGGCACGAGATCCTGCGGACCACCCTGGGCATGGCCGGGGCCGAGCCGGTGCAGGTGATCGGCGCGCCGACCCCGTTCCCCCTCACGGTCCACCGGTTCACCGAGGCCGGGCACACGTGGGAGTCGAGCGAGAGCTGGGCGCGCGAGCTGGCGCGCCACGAGGCGCGGCGTCCCTTCGAGCTGGAACGGGATGCGCCGCTGCGTGTTTCGGTAGTGGAGCTGGGCGCGGAGGACCACGTGCTGTTGTTGACGATGCATCACATCGTCACCGACAGCTGGTCGCTGTCGATCATCTACCGGGAGGTGCGCGTCGCCTACGACGCCTACCGGCGCGGCGTCGAGCCGGAGTTGCCGGAGCCGCCGATCCAGTACGCCGACTTCGCGGCGTGGCAGCGGTCCGCCTCGGCCCGTGAGCAATGGCGGCCCGATCTCGACTACTGGGTCGAGAAGCTCTCCGGCATACCGCAATTGGTGACGCTGCCGCCGGACCGTCCCCGCCCGGTGGTGCCCCGGTTCGAGGGCGCCGAGCACATGTTCACCGTGCCCGCCGATGTGGCGGCCGGGTTGCGGGAGCTCGCCCGCGCCGAGCGGGCGACGCTGTTCATGGTGTTGGTCGCGGCGCTGTCGGTCCAGTTGTCCCGCTATACCGGCGAGGACGATGTGGTGCTGGGTTCACCGGTCGCCGGGCGGGATCGGGTGGAGCTCGAGGCGCTGGTCGGGTTCTTCGTCAACGACATCGTGCTGCGCACGGATCTGAGCGGCGAGCCCACCTTCCGGGAGGCGGTGCGGCGGGCGCGGGATACGGCGCTGGCGGCGTTCGATCATCAGCGCGCACCGTTCGACGTTCTGGTGGACCGGCTGCAACCGACGCGTCAGCTGAGCACCCATCCGCTGCACCAGATCAGCTTCCAGGTGGTGTCGCGGTTCAACAACAGCGCACCCGAGCTCGAGCTGGCCGCGGTCGAAGGGGCGGGCGCCGAGGAGGTCTTCACATTGCCCGGCGTGACCAGCACGCCGTTCCCTACCGGCACCGGCACCAGCAAATTCGACCTGGCGATGGCGATCGCCGAAGGGCCCGACGGTTTCGTGGGCCGCGTCGAGTACACGACCGAGCTGTACGACGCCTCGACCATCGAACGGTTCGCCGACGGCTTCGTGACGCTGCTGCGGTCGGCCGCCCACCGCCCGGACACCCCGATCGCCGCGCTGCCGCTGCTCAGCGCCGACGAGCAACACCGAATCCTGGTGGCCCACAACGATACCGATCGACCCGTCGAACCGATCTGCCTGCACGAGCTGTTCGCCGCCCAGGCCCGCCGCACGCCCGACCACCCGGCGGTGATCGCCACCGATGGATCGCTGACCTACCGCCGCCTCGACGAGCACGCCAACGCCCTCGCCCACCGCCTGCGGGCACTGGGCGCGGGTCCCGAACACATTGTCGCGATCTGCGCGCAACGGTCGGCTCCGGCGATCGTCGCCATGATCGGTGTTCTGAAAAGCGGTGCGGCGCTGACCATTCTCGATCCCGCCCAGCCGCCGTCCCGCCTGCGCGAACTATTGGACGCTACCGGCGCCCGGGCGTTGATCGCGCTGAGCGACGCCGCGTCCGAGCTGGCGGGCCGGGTGGGTGTGCCGGTGCTCGAACTCGATCGGGAACTGACCGTGCTGGCCGACGGTCCGATCACCGCGCCGGTCACGAATGTCCGCCCGGACAATCTCGCCCACGCCGTCTTCACCTCCGGCTCCACGGGCACGCCCAAGTGCATCGTCACCCCGCACCGCGGTCCGGCCAACCTGTTGGCCTGCGATCAGCACGAGTATCGGCTCGGCGCGGGCGACCGGCTGTTGCAGAAGGCCCCATTCACCTTCGACGCCTCCATGTGGGAGGTGTTGTGGCCGTTGACATCCGGGGCCACCGTGGTGGTGGCGCCGCCCGGGGATCAGCGCGATCCGAAGGAATTGGCGCGACTGATGCGAGCCGAGCGGGTCACGATCGCGCATTTCGTGCCCGCCATGTTGCGCGCGTTCCTGGCCGAACCGGAGGCCGCCGCCTGCGACGAGCTGCGGATGGTGCACTGCGGCGGCGAGGCGATCACCCCCGATCTGGTGAACCGCTTCCACGAGGTGTTCCCGCGAGCGGAGTTGCACAACCAGTACGGCCCGGCGGAGGTGTCCGGGCAGACCAATTTCCATCGGCTCGTACCGGGGCTGGACCGGATTCCGCTGGGACGGCCCACCTGGAATACCCGGCTCTACGTGCTCGACGCCGGGTTGCAGCCCGTGCCGACCGGCGTGGTCGGCGAATTGTATGTCGCGGGTGTGCAATTGGCGCGCGGCTATCTCGGCCGGGTGCGGCTGACCGCGGATCGATTCGTCGCCTGCCCGTTCGGCCCGGCGGGCGCGCGCATGTATCGCACCGGGGATCTGGTGCGGCAATGGCCCGATGGGAATCTGGAGTTCGTGGGGCGCAGCGATTTCCAGGTCAAGGTGCGCGGCTTCCGGATCGAACCGGGCGAGATCGAGGCGCAGCTGCGCACCCATCCCGCGGTCCGGGCCGCGGTGGTCGTGGCGCGCGCGGACCACACCGGCGCCAAACGCCTGATCGGCTATGTCGCGGCGGGCGACGCCGAGCCACGCGCACTGTCGGAGTCGTTGCGCGGGCACCTGTCCGAGCGGGTGCCGGAGTACATGGTGCCCAGCGTGTTCGTGGTGCTCGACGAGTTGCCGCTCAACGCCAACGGCAAGGTCGATCAGCGGGCGCTGCCCGACCCTCCGGCTCCACGCGGCGGCGATCGTACCCCGCCGCGCACCGCCGCCGAGCGGCTGCTCGCGGAGGTGTGGTGCGCGGTTCTCGGGGTGGCCGAGATCGGTGTGCACGACAATTTCTTCGCGCTCGGTGGTGATTCGCTGCGGGCGATCGAGGTGGCCACCCGCGCCGAACGGGCCGGAGTTCGGCTGTCTCCCAATCAGTTGTTCCGCTATCAGACCGTCGCCGAACTGGCGGCGGGCGCCACCGAGACACCCGCGCTCACCGTCGCCGAACAGGGCGAGCTCACCGGCCCGGTGCCCCTGACTCCGATCCAGGCCGACTTCCTGAATGCCGGTGATCCCGAGACGGATTGGGTCTCCCAATACGTGGTGCTGCGAATTGATGAGGATCTGCCGGACGCTGTCGTCGATGCCGCCCTGGATCGGCTGGTCGCCCATCACGATCTGCTGCGGGCGCGCTTCGTCCGATCGGACGGGCAATGGCGGCAAACCATCGCCCCGCACCGGCCGAGCGCCCGTCTCGAAGTTCTCTCCGCCGCAACCGAATCGGAGGCGATCGAGCGCGCCCACGCACGGTTCGACCTGAGCGATGGCAGGGCTTTGAACGCCGTGCGGGCGGGCGAGATTCTCGTAGTGGCCGTGCACCACCTGTGCGTCGACGCCGTGTCCTGGCAAGTGCTGCTCGAGGATCTGAACCGACTGTGCCGTGACTCGGCTTCGCCGGTGGGCCTGCCCGCCAAGACGTCGTCCTACCGAGACTGGGCGGTACGGCTACGGGAGTACGCCCGGACCACCGAGCCTGACGACGACCTTCCCCGCTGGCGCGCGATGCTGGAGGGGCCGGTCGCGCCCCTGCCGCGCGACCGCGATGACGCGGTCGCACCGGGTCGGCGCGGTGCCATGCGGATCGTCGAATCCGAGCTGAGTGCCGAGCACACTCGAAGGCTCTCGGCGGCACTGCCGGTCGCCTTCCGGGCCGGACTCGTCGACGCCGTGCTGACCGCGCTGCTGATGGCCCTGCGGGATTGGACGGGCGCGACCCGGCAGGTGATCGATCTCGAGGGACACGGCCGCGACGCGATGTTCTCGGATCTGGACCTCACCCGTACCGTCGGCTGGTTCACCAGCGTGCATCCCCTCGGCGTCACCCTCGCGGCGGCCGACCCCGCGGACTGCCTCGTCGCGGTGAAGGAAGCGATGCGCGCGCTACCCGACCACCGGGCAGGATTCGGCGTCCTGCGGCACCTGCGGACGACCGATCCGTTCGCCGACCTGCCGACGCCCCAGGTTCAGCTCAACTATCTGGGACGCACCGACACGGCCGGAACCGGGAACGCGGTCGTCGTCCCGATCGGCGCCCCGCTGCGCGCGGCCGCCGCCCCCGACCGGCCGCTCCCCTACCCCTTGGAGGTGGTCGCACAACTGCGGGACGGGCGGCTGCGTTTCGACTTCTGCTACGACAGCACCGCATTCGAGTGCGCCACGATCGAGAAGGTCGGCGCGGCAACGATATCGGCGCTGGAAGCCTTGACCGAGGTCGCCGAACGACCGGAGTCCGGCCGCCGTATCGCCGCCGACTACCCCCTGTCCGGGCTGTCCACCGCCGAGCTGGCTCGCGAGTTCGGCTCCGGTCGGGGAATCGAGGACGTCTACCCCCTGACCCCGGTGCAGGAGGGCATCCTGTTCCACAGCCTGGTCTCCGGGCCGGCCATGTACACCACCCGAATGTCTTGGGAGATAGGCGAACTCGATCCCGACGCTTTCACCGCCGCCTGGCGGGAGGCGGCGCGGCGGCACCCGGTGCTGCGCACGCGATTGTTGTGGGCGACGGTCGATCGTCCGCTTCAGGTCGTGGACGAACGCATCGCACCGGAGGTGACACGGCTGGATTGGTCCACTCATCCCGTCGCAGAGCACGCCGCCCGTCTCGACCGACTGCTCGCGACCGCGCGAACCCGGGGCTTCGATCTCGCGGCGGAAGCGGCGCTGCGCATCACCCTGATCCGCCTGACGTCCTCGACGTGGCGAGTCCTCATGGAGTCGCATCACATTCTCCTGGACGGCTGGAGCAGCGCGATGCTCATCGAGGACGTCCTGGCGCTGTACCGGGCGGAACGCGACGGCATCGTCGTGGAACTGCCTGCCCGCCAACGGTTCCGCGACTACGTCGCCTGGCACATCCACCGTCCCACTGGACCCGACCGAGCCTTCTGGACCGGATACCTGTCCGGCTTCACCACGCCCACCCCACTGCCCTTGGCGTCCGTCGCCGACAGCGTTCGCCCCACGGATCGACGCGCGAAGAACGGTCGATCGGACGGCGATCCCGTACACCGGCTGACCCAGGTGCCGCTGCCGGACGGGTTCGGTTCAGCGCTGGACCGATTCGTTCGCGAGGCCCGGCTGACCCGGAACACGGTGTGCCAGGCGGGCTGGGGGCTGGTCCTGAGCGCGTACAGCGGCCACGACGATGTCGTCTTCGGGGCCACCAGCTCGGGCCGTTCCGGGGTGCCCGGTATCGAGACGATGATCGGAACCGTCATCAACACCTTGCCGGTGCGGATCCGCCTCGACGGAGACATTCCGATCCGGGAGTGGCTGCGACAGACGCAGCGCGAGCGAGCCCACATGCCCTCGGAGCACACACCTTTGGGCGAGGTGGCTCGGTACAGCGCCGTCCGGCGGGGAACCTCGTTGTTCGACAGTGTCCTGGTGTTCGAGAACTTTCCCGTCGACGACACCGTGCGGGCAGCGATGGGTGGACTGACGCCGGAGGCATTGCGGGCCGACGATTCGAACAACTACCCACTCACCCTCATCGTCGAGGACGGCGAGCGGCCCTGGGCCCAGCTCATGTACGACACCGGTCGATTCACCGAGGCCGCCATCGCTCGGATCGGCCGCGCCTACGCCGCCGCCGTCACCGCGCTCGTCGATCCCGGCACGCCCGGCCTCGGCGCCGCGGTGGCCGCGATCCGGCTGGCGGGCGAATTCGGTGGCGGTTTCGCGACTTCCACACCGCCCGCATCGGGCCCGACTCACGAGGAGGTGAACGCGAGTCATGCTCGATGATCTGGCCGACGCGCTCGCCCACATCCTGCCCCAGATCCTCGCCGCCACGGGCGCGCCCGGCGTCGGGGTCGCACTGGCCACGCCGACCGAATTCCGTTCGCTCGCGGCCGGTTACGCGGATCTGGCGGCACTCACGCCCATGACGGCCGACAGCTCGGGCCCCGCGGGCTCGCTCAGCAAGCCGCTCCTGGGTATCGCGCTCATGCAGCTCGCCGAGGCGGGCTGTATCGACGTCGACGCACCGATCAACGACTTCCTGCCCAGCGGATTGCGACCCCCGGACCCGGAGCCGATCTCGGCGGCCATGCTCGCCTCGCACCAGGGCGGCTATCGAACCGACTTCATCGACGCCACCCTCACCCACCCTGGGCCGTTCGCCGACCACTTCGCGCGACGGCTCGCGATCGGCGCCACCCCCGAATACGGCGGCGTGTCACCGCTGCGCGGCACCCCCGGCACCTACGCGTATTCCAGCCTGGGCATGTCCCTGATCGGTTGCGCTGTCGAACATCTCAGCGGAACCCGGTACGACGAGTACGTCGACCGCCACATCCTGCGCCCGCTCGGCATGACCGACTCGGCTCTTCCCGCGGGGAACAGCGCACCCGGACGTTGGGACGAGTTGCGCGCGGGCGCGAACCGGGCCGTCGGATACATGGGCTTCGGCCCATGGTGCGTCCCCACCCCCGAATTGCACAGCGCCACATACCCCGCTGCCGGACTGGTCACCTCACCGGCCGACTACGCGCGGCTGCTCCAATCGCTGCTGCGCAGCGCCAAGGGCGACGGCATCCTCTCCCCCACGAGCCTCGCGCAGATGCTGCAACCCCGAATCAGCCGCAGCAGTCCCGTCACCCCCGACACCTGGGCCGGAATCGCCCTCGAACTGGGGAGCCCGCAACGCCTCGGCGAACGCTACTGGTGGGGCCATTCCGCGGCCTACCCCTGGGGCTCGTGGTGGGACGCCCGCGTCTACCCGCACCGCGACCTGATCGTGGTGGCGATGACCAACAAATGGGACATGATGCAGCTGCACAACCCCGCCGACCGCAACGCCGCCGGAATCGTCGCGGGCTGGGCGGGCCGCTGGGCGGTCGAAGGCATCCCCCCGCGCCTGGCCCGCGCCGCCCAACGCTCGAAACTCGCTGCTCCCCAACACACATCGATCCACCAGACCACCGCCCAAACCCCCACCCGCGAGGCATCCGCCTGGATGGGCGCCTTGGCCGCCGAACGCGTCTACGGCACCCTGGGCGTCACCGACCGCTGGGACGAGGCCACCACAGAAGCCATGGCCCGAGCAACCCGCCCCGCCGACGGCTCCACCCCACCCGGCCCCGACGTAGCAGCCTTCACCACAGCCGTAGACCAGATATCAGCCTTGGCCCCCGACCCCGACTCCCTCCGCGCCCACGCCACGCGCCAAGGCCCCGCCGCCGCCCTCTGGGCCCTCGAATGTGGCAACACCACACCCGAATTCCCCATCCCGGTCGAGTTTCTGGCCGTCCCCCACCCGTGAGGAATCAGCGGCGTGATCCGTAGCGGCGGACATGCCGAACCATCGCCATGAGAATCCGGTTGTGAAATCGCGGGACCCGCGAAGTGCCTCGTCGGCCGCCTCCAGGTTGTCGCGGGTGACTGTCTCCTCGAGGTTGCTGCAGCCCGCGCCGGTGAACTTGCCGGTGTCGACGTCGATGACGGTCATGGCGTCGGTGTGGTCGATGACCAGGTGCCTGGCAGGCTCTGGGATCCGGTAGGGCTCCTTGCTCTCGAGCACGACGTAAGGGACATCGCAGCGAGGGCGAGCTGGACAGACGAGAACGGCGTTGCGCTTCTTGCCCGCAGGTCAGCACCGTCTTCAAAGGTCGGACCGAACGCGCCTTCTGAATGTGGTTGCGCCTCAACAGCTATGGCAGCGGAAAGTACGGCTCCGACGCTCGAAGACGTCATCGTGTCCTGATGTACCGCTGTCGTTGACGCTTCCCGGCCGCGGGCACGAGTCATCCCGGATGGCTTGGTGGGCGGCTTCTTTGGCGGTGACGGTGGAGGCCGCCTATGGACTCGGCGTTGGTAGTTGGAGGGCCGGGTGGGCTGTCGCTGAATGGCGGTCGAGATACAGCGGTATCGGCTGCCCCAATTGCGTTGCGGCTCGAGGCACAGAGCAGAACCGCGGGCGTGGATCAGGTTTGGAGGGTGGTGTCGGTGGAGGTCAGGGTGCGGAGGTGTGGGGCGTAGAGGGTTACGGCGTGGGGGTGGAGCATGGTGCCGTGGGTGCAGGGGATGGGGTGGGTGGTGATTCGGCCGGTTATGTGGGGTTGCCAGGCTTGGGGGGTCAGGTGGGTGAAGGGGCCGTTCTGGGCTGTGATCACGGTGAGGTCGCCGTTGTAGCGGCGGGGGGTGTGGTGGTGGGCCAGGGCGACGTTGGCGTGGACGTTGTCGAGGATCGTGCGTAGCAGCCACTCCGGGGGGAGGGATTCGGCGGTGCCCTGGCGGGTAGCTATGGCGAGGATGTCGGTGTAGTCGAGGCGGGTCCCCGAGGGGAGGTCGATGTCCGCGTCGAGGAGGTAACCGTTGAGGACCAGCGCGGCGAGGTCGTCGTCGGAGGTCTCGGTGCGGTGTTCGGGTGGGACCACGTAGGAATCGAGGAGGGTCAGGGAGGTGACGGTGGCGCCGCGGGACTGGAGGACCACGGCCAGTTCGTGGGCCACCACGCCGCCGAAGGACCAGCCGAGGAGATGGTAGGCGTTGCCGGGATGCTCGGCCTGGATCAGATCGGCGTACCGTTCGGCCATGGCGCGCAACGACTTCGGGCGCGGGTCGTCGGCGTCGGGGACCTGCCGGATGCCGGTGATCGGACAGTCGAGATGGGGCGCCAAGGTGCGGTAGGACATCGACATGCCGCCGCCGGGGTGGACGCAGATCAGGGGTGTTCCGGTGCCGCCTCGGATCGTCTCCAACGGGGGAACGCGGGCGGGGCGGACGTCGCGTTGTACGAGGGCCGCGAGTTCGGCGACCGAGGACGCCTCGAACAGGACGCGGACCGCCAGGTCGGTGCCGAAGGCGTTCTGGACCGCGGCGACCACTCGCATGGCGAGCAGGGAGTTGCCGCCCAGGTCGAAGAAGGAGTCGTCGACGCCGACGCGTTCCAGACCGAGTACGCGAGCGTAGATTCCGGCCAGGACCTCCTCGGCGGGTGTGGAGGGCGACCGGTAGTCGTCCTGTCCGCGGTAGCTGGGTGCGGGCAGGGCCGCGCGGTCCAGCTTCCCGTTGGCGGTCAACGGGAATTCGTCGAGCACGACTATCGCGGTGGGCACCAAGTACTTCGGGAGGCGTCCGGTCAGGAAACGGATGGCCTGCGCGGCGAGCAGACTGCGCTCGGGCTTGCTCGCGAGCGGGCGCTCATCGTCGTCGCCGACGCGCAACACATCGGTCAAGCGCCGACCGTCGGCCAGTTCACGACGCGCGAAGACGGCCTCGAGGTACCCGGGCCACGACGACCAGGTGACGGCGGCCGAAAAGCCCTCTCTCGCGGCGATGTCGTGCAGATCCTCCGGCAGCAACCGATCGTCGGGGCGCTCCGACAGCGGCGGCAGGATCGCCTCCGCCCCCGCCTTCTCGACCGTCTCGTCCGGCCGACCGGACCAGATCGTCCGGGCCGCGGAGACTTCGTCGATCAGTCCCGCGTGCGGAATGTCGGTCACCCGCAGGAGTTCGGATGTTTCGGCCAATGCCGACCGCACCGCGCGCGCGTCCTCGAACCGCACGGCGGGAGCCGCCGCCAGCGACAATGGTTTCGACGGCTCGCGGGACAGGACGACGTCGTAGCGGTACCGCGTCAGCTCGTTGACCGACAGACCGCGCTTCACCTGAACGTCCACGGCGTCGAACCCGGCCACCGTCGTGAAGTAGCGGGGCGACAGCAGCAACTCGGGTTCGGCGGCGAGGGCACGGGATACGCGCTGCCGCAACGCATCCGAATCGCCGGGGCCACCGTTGGTCATCTCCGTCGCGGTGGTGAATTCGCGCAACAGGTCGAGGTTGCGGATGTCACCGAGAAACACCGCGCCCCCGGGGGTCAGCAGGCGCGCGGCTTGTTCGAGAACCCGGCGCAGATACCGTTCGCCCGGGAAGTACTGGACCACGGAATTCACGATGATGGTGTCGAAATACTCGGTGGGCAGATCATCGAGTCGGTCGGCGGCGCGGTGTTCGAGCCGGACTCGTGATGCCCAGTCCTCGCCTTCGATCTGGGCCCGCAGGCGGGCCACCACGACGGCGGAGAAGTCCGTCGCCCAGTATTCGGCGCTGTCGGGCGCGAGCGGCGCGAGGAGCAGACCGGAACCGACGCCGATCTCCAGAATCCGCCGCGGCCGCAAGGCCCGGATCCGGGCTACGGTGGCGTCGCGCCATTCCCGCATCTGCGCCACGTCGATCGGCGCGCCGGTGTAGCTGCTGTTCCAGCCGCTGAAGTCGGTACCCAATTTGCCTGCATCCGAGGGTGTTTCGGCCGAGGCGTCGAGATAGGCGCTCCCGGAGTACAGGTCGTCGTAGACGGTTCGCCACTGCTCGACGAGGTCGCCCTCGTCGGTGGTGGCGTCGGCCGCCGGATCGGCGATCACATAGCCGACCAACCGCCGGTCTCCCGGACGATCCGCACGCACGACGACGGCCGCGCGTTCGATTCCCGGATGGGCCAGCAACGCGGCCTCGACCTCACCCGGTTCGATGCGGTACCCGTTGACCTTCTCCTGCTGGTCCACCCGGCCCGCGTATTCCAGAAGGCCCAGCGGATTCCACCAGACCAGATCTCCGGTCCGGTACAGTCGGCCGCCCGGCGGACCGAAGGGATCGGGCACGAAACGGTCCGCGGTCAGACCACCCCTGTTCACGTACCCGCGCGCCACCCCGGGCCCGCCGATATGCAGTTCGCCGACCACCCCGTCGGGCACCGGGTCGCCGAAGCCGTCCAGTACGTACACACGGGTGTTGGGAATCGGGCGGCCGATGGGGATCGACCTGCACTCCAACAGCTCGTCGTTCACCGTCGCGGTGCAGCTGAATGTCGTGCATTCGGTGGGGCCGTATCCATTGATCAACCTCAGCCGGGGATGCGTTCGGCGGGCCTTGGCGATGTGTTCGCGCGATAAGGCTTCGCCGCCGACCAGCAGCTCCCGCAGCCCTGCCAGAACGGCGGGATCGGCGTCGACGATCGAGTTGAACAGTGCCGAGGTCAGCCACGCGGTGGTTATCTCGTTGCGCGCGAACAGCTCTCGCAGGCCCGCGACCGTGGGAATTCGTTCCCCGGACACGACCAGCCGTCCGCCGTGCAACAGCGGGCCCCAGATTTCGAAGGTGGTCGCGTCGAAGGTCAACGGCGCCGCGTGCAACATCACAGTGCCGGGGCCGAGGTCCGCGTAATCGGCGTTCCAGACCAGCCGAATGACGGACCGGTGTTCGACGGCGACGCCCTTCGGGGTTCCCGTCGATCCCGAGGTGTACATGACATAGGCCACCGCGCCGGGGTCGGTGTGGTCCGGAAGAGGTTGCGGCGCACTGTCTTCCGTTGTGTCGTCCAGCAGGATCCAGTCGACACCAGTGAGGCCCGGCCGCGCCGCGCGGGTCGAGACGACCGCGGTGACGCCGGTGTCGGCGAGCATGAATTCCAGTCGGGGCAGCGGGTATTCGGGGTCGAGCGGCAGATACCCGGCGCCGGATCGGAGCACGGCGAGGATGGCGACGATCGCCTCGAGACCTCGATCGAGGCAGACGCCGACCAACGCCCCGGGACCGATGCCCCGGGCGCGCAGCCGCCGGGCCACGACCTCGGACTCGCGGTCCAGTTCGGCGTAGGTACGGCTGTTCTCGCCGCACACGACGGCCACCGCGTGCGGGGTCCGAACGGCCTGCGCGCGAAAGAGCGAAATCAGGGTAGCGTTTTCGGGCAGCGGGGTCGCGGTGTCGTTACGGGTGGTGAGCGCGCGCTGTTCGGCTTCGGAGAGCCGGTTCAGTCGCGACAGGCGGATGTCGGGATCGGCAAGCACCGCGTCGAGGACCCGCAGGTAGCGATCGGCGATACGCTCGATCGTGGACCGCTCGAACAGATCTCGCGCGTAGACCAGCGCGCCGGTCAGGTGTAATCCGTGGTCGACGAAATGCAGTTCGAGGTCGAACCGGACGATATCGGTGTCCATCCCGAACGGTTCGGCCTGCGCGCCCGCCAGTCGGAGCTTCTCGCTGGGGGCGCTGAGCAGCTGGAAGATGACCTGCGTCAATGGGTTTCGGGCCAGGTCGCGGTGCGGCGCCAGCTCGTTGACCAGCTGTTCGAACGGCAGATCCTGGTGAGCGTAGGCGCCCAGGGCCACGGAGCGGGTGCGGGCGAGCAGTTGGGTGAAGGTCGGGTCGTCGCCGCAATCGGTGCGGATCACCAGGGTGTTGACGAAGAATCCGATCAGTTCCTCCACCTCGGCGCGGGCACGTCCCGCGATCGGCGTGCCGACGGCGATGTCGTCGGAATCGGTGTCGCGCGCCAGCAGTGCCTGGAAGACCGACAGCAGCGTCATGAACAGCGAGACCCGATTGGTCCGGCTCAGCAGGCGCAGTCGCTGGGTCACCTCGGCGGGAACCACGAAATGGTATGCGCCGCCGGCGAAGGTCGGCACGGCGGGACGGGCGTGATCGGTCGGCAGTTCCAATGCCGTCAACCCGGCCAGTTGGTCACGCCAGTAGTCCAGCTGTTCCCGCAGCGCCGCACCGGTCAGCCACTCGTGCTGCCACACCGCGAAATCCGCGTATTGGACGGGCAATTCGGGGAGGTCGGGTGGGGTGCCGGTCCGGCAGGATTCGTACAGGGCGTTCAAGTCGCGTAGCAGGACACCGGTGGACCAGCCGTCGGTCACGATGTGGTGCAGGGTGACCAGCAGGACGTGGTCGTCGGCGGCGAGCCGGACCAGGCACGCTCGCAGCAGCGGGCCCGTGGCCAGGTCGAAGGGGGTCCGTGCCTCTCGCAGCGCGTGTTCGGCCGCGGCGGTGACCGGATCGGGCGCGGCGGCGACGTCCACCACCGGCACGGGCATCGGGCCGGGCGATCCGATCACCTGCCGTGGTGCTCCCGCGTCGTCGGCGATGACGGTGCGCAGCACCTCGTGCCGGGCCACCAATTGTTCGAAGGCCCGCCGCAGTACGTCGGCGTCGACCGGGCCGGAGAGGCGGTAGGACATCGGCACGTTGTAGAACGGGCTGCCCGGCATCAGACGGTCCAGGAACCACAGCCGCTGCTGAGCGAACGACAGCGGCAGCGGCGCCGACCTGTCGACCGGCGTGATCGACTTTCCCGGCGTCATGGGGTGACCCGCTGCCCGGGAGCGGCACCGGCGTCGGTGCGGCGAGGCCGGATATCGGTCCACACCGTATCGATGTGGGACAGGCATTCAGGGCGGGTGCCGCGTGCGCCCGTCGCCCGCCAGCCGTCGGGCAGTGGGCGGGACGCGGGCCAGACCGAATACTGTCCGACGTCGTTGCGGACCACCAGATACTCGTCGAATCGGCTCATTGCCCGAACCCACCTGTCACCGTGGCACTCCCTTTCGGTCGATGCGGAACGGCCCGCGGGGGCCCGGAATCGATCGTGCGCCAGGCCGCCGTCACGCTCGAGACAGGACGATTGCCGACGTGTGCCCGGAAAGCCGAAGGCAGGGGACACATCCGCGCACCGCCGCGGAGCGAGTACGGGAACCGGCTCGAACCCGCGCTCGCGAATCGAGCCGAACGCCGAGCGCCGCGGGGTGAACTCGATCTCGCCGAACCGGATCCGTACTCGCCCCGCATCCGGCGGCCGGGACGCGGATGCGCTCGCGGTTCGCGAGAGAGATTGCGGCACAGCCGCAGACGTGGCATGCCAGGCCGGAGGCCGACAATCGAGACGCGATCACTGTGGCCGAGAACGGAGTTCGACTATGTCCGACCCATCCACCCCATCGGAGTCGACGCCGCCCGCGGACATCATCGCGGAATCCTGGCGGAAAACGCTCGGGGTGGCCGACGTCGGGGACGACGACGACTTCTTCGAACTGGGCGGCGATTCGATCATGGTCACCCGGATCGTGTCGTTCCTGCGCCGCGAATTGGGCGTCGAGGTCGACATGCTGCAGGTCTGGGACACGCCGATCTTCGGTGAATTCCGGGAGGCGGTCGAGGAGTTGCTGTCCCAGGAGACGGTCGGGTGAACGAGCAGACCGTGGCCGGGCGCCGTCCTGTCGAGTTGGACGCCGCATTCCTCGCCGATCCGTATCGGCTCTACGAGCGACTGCGCACCGAGGCGCCAGTCTGTGTCGCGGACATCCCCGGCGGCGAACGTCTCTGGTTGGTGACACGCTACGACGATGTGCGGGCGGCGCTGACCGACCCGGCGATCGCCAAGGACTCCGACGAGATCATGCGCATCGCCCGCGGGCGCGGCATCATCGACACGATGGGTGAGAGCCTGCGCACCCATATGCTCAACTCCGATCCGCCCGTGCACACGCGGCTGCGGCGGCTGGTCTCGACGGTGTTCACGCCGCGCGCCGTGGAACAGTTGCGCCCCCGCATCACCGAGATCGCGGACGAACTCGTCGCCGGTCTGGTCGGCCGGGACGAGGCCGACCTCCTCGCCGAATTCGCCTACCCGCTGCCGTTGACCGTGATCTGCGAACTGCTCGGCGTCGACACCGCCGACCGGGACGACTTCCGTCGCTGGAGCGCCGCGATCGTCGGCACCACCGGCGGCTTCCGGGAAATGCGCGCCGCCGCCAAAGCCATGCAGGCGTACCTGGTTTCGTCGGTGGCCCGCAAACGCGAACAGCCCACCGATGATCTGCTGGGTCGGCTGGTGCACGCCCGGGATGGTGACGACGCCCTCAGCGAACGCGAGCTGGTGTCGACGGCGTTCCTGCTGCTGTTCGCCGGGCACGAGACCACGGTCAACCTCATCGCCAGCGGCACCCTGGCGCTGCTGCGCAACCCGGAACAGCTCGCCGCGCTGCGCGCCGACCGGACGCTGTTGCCCGCCGCGATCGAGGAGTTCCTCCGCTACGAGAGTCCCGTCAACATCACCTCGACGCGATACACCAAGCAGGCCACGAGGATCGGCGGTGTCGACATCCCCGCGGGTGAATTCGTCGTCGTAGCCCTCACTTCAGCGAACCGCGACCCGGCCCGCTTCCCCGACCCCGACCGGGTCGACATCACTCGCCGACCGACCGGCCACGTCGCCTTCGGCCACGGCATGCACTACTGCCTCGGCGCACCGCTGGCCCGGCTGGAGGCGGAGATCGCCTTCGGCCGCCTCTTGGACACGTTCGACCACCTCGCCTTGGCGGTGGATCCGGATGAGCTCAGCTGGCGGCTCAGTGCCCATATCCGCGGCTTGTCCAGCCTTCCGGTTGCCCTGCGCGCCAACAACACTCCGTAAGCGCGCACCGGGAGCGAGATACCACCTTCGCGGCCATAACGCTCACCCGTCGCGAGCCGAGGACCAGGTGACCCGATGCCGCCGCCCCGATCGAGCGGACCTGCGCGCCCGAGGGACGGTCGGCGGGTATTCATCTCGCTTCGGCGGCCGCGAGGCGGTTCGCCGCGTGGTCTATGAGGCTGCGCAGGTCGGGGTGGTTGAAAAGATCGGTGGGCCCTATGACATCGCCGAGGGTTCGGTTGATCTGGGTGACGATGGCCATGGCTCGGACCGAATCTATGCCGTGATCCGTATGCGTCGCGTTGAGATCGAAATCGGTGTGTGGCCGGGCGAGGACCGTCGACATCGCCTGGAGTACCGCGGCATTCGCTACCTCCCAGGGGGAGACACCGGCTGGGTCAGCGGACGAGAGTTCGGCGGGTTCCTCGGCGGCGGTTGGGGATTGGGGGTTCGCGGTCGGGACGGAGCCGAAGACCGTGTCGTTGTCGGTGTACCAGTGGGCCTTTCGCTCGAAGGGATAGGTGGGGAGGGAGAGACGGGGGCCGGGCGTGGTCCATTGCGCGCGCCAGTCGACATCGGCGCCGGACAGGTAGGCGGTGGCGATGTCGGGGAGGGCTGAGGCGGGAGGGTGTGTCGCGGTCAGGGCGGCGTGTAGTTCTTCGTGAGTGTGGGCCAGGAAGACCGCTCGATGCGGGAAGTGGTCGCGGTGGACCTGGAGATGGTGGGCCAGGTGTGCGAGCGGGGTCGTGGCGCCGGTGTCGGTGAGCCACTGGGCCAGTTGGGTGCGGCGGGCCGCGAGCGCGGTCGGGGTCGGCGCGGAGAGGGGGATGACGAAGGGGCCGTGCGTGCGGGGACTCGGTTCGGGGGCGGAGGCGTGCGGGGCTTCCTCGAGGACGACGTGGGCGTTGGTGCCGCTGAAGGCGAAACTCGATACGGCGGCGCGGCGAGGGTGGTCGGCGTCCGTATCCCATTGCCGCAGTTCGGTATTGACGACGAAGGGTGTGTCGTCGAAATCGATCAACGGGTTCGGGTGGGTCAGGTGCAAGGTGGCGGGGAGTTGGCGGTGGCGCATGGACAGCAGCGCCTTGACGACTCCGGCCAGTCCGGAGGCCGCGGCGGTGTGGCCGATATTCGTCTTGACCGTGCCGATGGAGCAGAAGCCGGTGCGGCTCGTGTGCTGGGCGAATGCCGTTGTCAGCGCCTCGATTTCGATCGCGTCACCGAGACGCGTGCCGGTTCCGTGGGCCTCGAGGTAGCCGAGCGTCGCCGGATCTACACCGGCCCGGTCGAGGGCCTCGAGCACCACGCGGGTCTGGGCTCGCCCGCTGGGGGCGGTGAGGCCGTTGGTGCGGCCGTCCTGATTCACGGCGGTGCCTTTGATGACGCCGTGGATGTGGTCGCCGTCCCGGAGGGCGGCCGAGAGCGGCTTCAGGACGAGGGCGACGACGGCCTCACCCGGGCCGAAACCGTCGGCGGCCGCATCGAAGGTTTTGCAGCGCCCGTCGGCGGCCAGCATGCCGCCGCGCTCGGCGACCGTGAAGTAGTCCGGGTCGAAGGTGAGGAATACGCCACCCGCGAGGGCGGTCTCGCATTCGCCGGAGAGGAGGCTGCGCACGGCCAGATGCAGGGCTACCAGCGATGACGAGCACGCGGTGTTGACCGTCATGGTGGGTCCGGTGAGGTCCAGGAAGTAGGCGATCCGCCCGGCCAGTACCGACGCCTCGTTACCCCAGAACACCGAGGCCGGTTTGGCCACGCCCGCCGCGCTCATGCGGGCCAGGTATTGACTCGGCCCGGCGCCGACGAAGACACCGCACGGGCGGCCGCGCAGCTCGGAGGCCGCGTAGCCCGCCTCCTCGAGCGCGAGCCAGGACTGCTCCAGGAACAGTCGCTGTTGCGGGTCGGTGAAGTCGGCCTCGGCCTCGTCGAGACCGAAGAACCGTGCGTCGAAACCGGATACGTCGTCGAGGAAGCCGCCTTCGCGGCAGCGTCCGGTGGCGGCCCAGCGGTGCGGCGGCACCGGGCCGATCGAGCAGACGCCGTCGGCCAGGTTCCGCCAGAACTGGTCGAGATCGGCGGCGCCCGGGAAGCGTCCCGACATGCCGATCACCGCGATGTCGGTGTCGCGGGCGGGGTTCGTCCGAGGGGTGTGCGCCTCGCTGTCGCCGGACGACCGCACAGGCGGTTTCGTGGCCGGATCACGGTGTGCCTCCGCCGAACCGTTCGGGGCGGGAGGGGTTCCGTTGCTGTGCTGGCTCGCAGCCATCACCCGTTCGCCCATCGAGCTCGCGGTAAAGCGTTGTGTGGCAACCGGTTCGGCCTCCTCCGGTCGCGAACTCGATGCCGGGTCCGTATGGCTGATCGTGGCGGGCTCGCCCGGATCGGGCATGGTCACGACGACGCGGCCGATGAGGTCGCGATTGTCCTTGAGGGCGTACGCCTCGGCGATCCGATCGAAGGGCACGATGTGGGCGACGGTCGGGGTCACCGCGCCTCGGGCCAGGTGATCGGCCGCGATGGACAGGTAGTGGGTGCGCTGTTCGGGGTGGCGGCGGAAGTACTTCTTCGTGTTGAGGCTGTGGAAACTCTGGTTGTCGACCAGGTGGGACAGGTCGAGCCCGGCGGTGGCCTGGAGGCCGAAGACCGCGGTCTCGACGTAGCGGCCCTCGGGGGCGAGGACGTCGAGGCCCTGTTGGATCGCGTTGCCGCCCTGGGTGTTGACGACCACGTCGACGCCCGCGCCCGATGTGCGGCGCAGGACCTCGGATACGACGTCCGTCCGCCGGTGATCGATGGCGTCGGTGATGCCGAGGCCGCGCAGGTATTCGATCTTGTGGGCGGTGCTCGCGGTGGCGATCACCTCGGCGCCGGCGAGGCGGGCGAGTTGGATCGCGATGAGCCCGTTGGTGCCGGTGGCCGAGGGAATCAGCACGCGGTCGCCGGGCTGGACCGCGGCACGTTCGAAGGCGAGGTACATGGCCAGGAACGCGACCGGGAAACCGCAGGCTTGTTCGTGGCTGACCTGCGGTGGCTTGGCGACGACGAAGTCCGCGTCGGTCACCACCAACGTGGCCTGGCCGCCGAATCGCGGGCCGGTCAAAGCGATCACCTCGTCGCCGACGGCGAATCGGGTCACCCCCGCGCCGACTCGCGCCACGACGCCGGACACCTCGACACCCGGGGTGCACGGGAAGTCCGGCATGGTCGGATACAGGCCCTTGGCGAAGAGGAAATCGGAGAAGTTGATCGGGAACGCGCGTACCCGGATCTCGACCTCGCCGGGGCCCGGTGCGACCGGTTCGACGGGGACGACTCGCAGATCCCTTGGGTGGCCCGGCTTTTCGAATCGAACGGCTACGGGTGTGACGAGCGCTCCCGCCGTCGTGGACCCGTTGGTGGGGGCGGTGTGCGCCGGGGTGGGTTGTTGCGGCAGGAGTCCGGTCAACCGGTCGGCGTGCCGTTTCGCGATGAAGTCGGACAGGTCGGCGACGGTGGGATGGTCGAAGACCACGATCGTTTTCAGGGTGGTGCCGAGGGCGTCGTTGAGTCGATTGGTGAGCTCGACCGCGACGATCGAGTCGACACCGAGGTCCGAAAGCGGTGTGTGCGTGCGGATTTCGTCGACAGGTACGCCGAGACAACCCGCTACCTGTTCGGTGACGGTCGTCCGGACGACCTCTTCGAGGGCGCGGGTGTCGCCGTTCGTTTCCGGGGACGCCGCCCGCACAGGTCGCGGATCCGGTGCCGATGTGCCGGGACCGTGGACCACGAGCCCGTCGGGGTGTTCGTCCGCCGACCGGGAAGGTGATGTCGGCCGGTCGGGCACGTCCGCACGCGCCGGATCGGTTGCGGTGTCGGGTCGCGCTCCGGAGGGCCGGTGGGCGGTCAGCACGTGCTGGGTCAGGTGTTCGGGAGCGGCGGAGCCGAGAGTGGACACGTCGGTGAAACCTCTATCCTCCAAGCGATTACGCCACAGATGGGTGTCGAGCAGCGGGGAGCCGGGCAGGCGACGGCCCTCGTCGTGGTGCCGCCACCAACCGTCGAGGAGGCCGAAGGTGACGGTGTGGAACGGTTGCACCGCGGTGACCTCGGTGAGGACCAGCATGCCGCCGGGGGCCAGCAGGTCGAGGACGCTGTCCAGGACGGCGTCCAGGTCGTGGGTGGCGTGCAGGACGTTGCCCGCGAGTACGACGTCGTAGGAGCCGGATTCGAAACCTTGTGGGCGCGTCGGCTTTTCGATGTCCAGTCGACGGAAGCGCATCGGAATGCCTTGGCGTCGCACGGATCGCTCGGCTCGGCGCAGCAGTCCGGCGGAGATGTCGGTGAAGTCGTATTCGGCGTCGATTCCGGCGGCGGCGAGCGCCGCCAGGACCGGTTCGGTGGTGGCGCCGGTCCCGGCGCCGATCTCGAGAACGCGCGTCGGGTGCGCATCGGCGATGCGGCGGGCGACGATCGCATTGCAGTAGTCGGTCAACTGGGTCCGGTAGGTGGCTGCCACGGCATCGCTGGAGCCGTCCGGGAAGAGGACCTCGGTCGCGTGACGGGTACCGGCGAGGACCTCGGGCAGCGCCGACATACAACGGATCACCAGATCCAGCTGCGCGGTGAGGGTGGGGAAGTCGGCCCGCAGGGTTTCCGGACGCGGCGCCCGCACCGCCGCGGCCGTTCCGGTGCACTGCCCGGCGTCCTCGATGAGCAGACCGTGCCGGGTGAGGATGTCCAGCAGGGCATGCACGAGGGGATGGTGTTCGGGCACGGCCCCGAGCCGAGCGATGATGTCCGCGCGGGAACGGTTTTCGCCGGGGGCGGGCAATGCTGGGGCGCACACCTGCCGGACAGCGGCGGCAATGTAATCGTCGAGCGCGGCCCGCGCCCGTGGGTCGGCATCGAAGCGCGGCACCGGATCAGGGCGCGGCGCAGGGGTTTCCAGAACGCCGATCGAATCCAGGACGGGCCGGTCGGCACGCACGACGACGACTTGCCGCTCCCCGTAGGCCAAGACGCGCTCGATCGCCAACATGCCTTCGGCGGGCGTCAACGGCACATAGCCGCGGGCACGCAGGCTCCGCTGATATTCGAGCGACGCCACTCGGCCGACTCCCGACCACGGTCCCCAATTCACCACGTGGACCGGGAAGTCGCAGCGGGCGGCCAGGCGATGGGCCAGGGCATCCTGGGCGGTGGACGCGGCCGCGTAGTTCGCTTGCCCGGCGGCGCCGGTGAACGACTGCACCGAGGACAACACCAGCAGGAAATCGAGCGGTTCGCCGCTCAGTTCCCGGCCCAGCACGCGGGTGCCCGTCACCTTCGGCGCCAGCACCGCCTCGAAGGCGCGCTCGGACAGGCGTTCCACGCTGCCGTCCCGCAACACCATGGCCGCGTGGATCACGCCGTGGATGCGACCGGACGCGGAAGCCTTATCGATCACCGCCCGCACCGCGTCGGCGTCGGTGACGTCCGCGGGCCAGTACTCGGGTTGGCCGCCGAGGCGGGTCAACCGGGTCAGGGCGTCCTCGATGCGCTGGTCGCGTGGACCGCGGCCGACCAGAAGCAGGCGGGCGGACACCCGCTGCGCCAGATATTCGGCCAGTGCCAGGCCGATTCCTCCGGCTCCCCCGAAGATCACGTAGTGACCGCCAGGACGGAACACGCTGTGTCGCACGGGAATCGACGGGATCGGCCGGAGCCGCCGGACCAGGCGACGGCCGTCGGCCAGGGCCACGTCCCGATTGTCCGGGTGGGTCGGTTCTGTGAGCAGCGCGTCGATGATGCGGGTCAGTTCGCCGGGTTCCGGTCGGGTCCCGACGGGCACTCCGATGTCGACGCAGTTGACGCCGAGCCGCGGATACTCCCGGGCCAGGGACTTCGTGAAGCCGACCACCGCTGCCGCCTCCGGGTTGCCGATCAGGCGTCCGGCGGCGTCGGAGGCGTCGTTGACGACGGCCCGAAGGGTGACGCCGGAGAGGTGGCCGGCATCGGCCAGTGCTCGTACGAGCCGGAACAGCAGCAGCGCACCGGTTTTCGTCGATTCCGATTCGGACGGGTCGTCCCGTAGGGCGCTGAGGAACCAGATCTGGTCGATCCGTTCGGTCGCGCGGAGGAAGTCGGTGAGACCGCTGCCGGGATCGTCGGCGTCGATCTCCCAGGTGTCGTCGTTCACGCGCTGGTTGCGTGTCCCGACCACGAGCCGCTGAACCGGTCCGTCGTGCCGGTCGGCCAATGCGGCGGCGAGGCCGAACGCGTTCCCGCGCTGGACGATCAGCCAGTTCCCGTGGGAGACACCGGGGTTCGCGATGGGTTCGGCCTGCCACTCGGGGCGATACAAGATCCCGTCGAGCGGATCGGGTGCCTCGCGAATCGTCACACCCGAGAAGCGGACGCAGACGCGGCCCGACTCGTCGGCGATCACCACATCGTGCTCGGTGTCGCGGGTCGTCACATGGACGTAGCCGCGGGTGGGTGGTTCGGCGAAGCGCTCGACCCGGTCGACCGCGAACGGCAGCCGGGTGGTCGATGGTTCGGCTCCCTGGGCGGCCGCGAGAACGGTGACAGCCTGGAGGGCGGCGTCGAGGACGGTCGCCGGTCGCTCGGCGTCGACGCGGGCCAGCAGGCTCCCTTCGCCCGCGCGGGCGGCGCGAATTCCGCGGAAGGCGGGACCGTAGTCGATGCCGATGCGTTCGAAGGTGCGGTAGATGTCGGAGTCGCGGATCTCGTTGGGGCACCGGCTCGCGAGGTGATCCGGGTCGAGGGGTTCGGGGGCGGAGCCGTCGTCCGGGATCCACCGGCCCGTGGAGTGGACGGTTTGTTCCGGCTCGGTGCCGGTTCGGATCTCGTGGCGGAGTTCGCCCGCGGTCTCGGTCAGGCGGATGGATACCGTCGTTCCCGTCGCCGGGACCTCCAGCGGCCGCAACCAGCACAGGTCGACGACGTGGCGCAGTTCGGGCCGGTGCTCGGCGACGGCGGCCGCGGCCAGTTCGAGTTGCACCACTCCGGCGACGACATTCGCGCCCTGGACCACGTGATCGCGGATCAGGGGGTCGTCGGGAGACAACCGGACATCGAAGGTGACCTCGGTGGGTGAACTCGCGGTGCCGGAGGTCTTCGACGACAGCGGGAGGGCGGCGCCGGTCGCCCGCGGATCGGGTTGCGGGGCGCGATCTTCCGGGATCCAGTAGCGGTCCGGCGCGAAAGGATAGGTGGGCAGGCCGACTCGTCGAGGCGAACGGTTCCGGTGCAGGAGGGCCCAGTCCACGTCACCGCCCGCTATCCATCGGGCCGCGAAATCGGACGCCGGGAGATCCGAGGGCTCGGCGTCCGGGTCCGGCGTACCGGTGAGCGAATGGGGCCCGGGCACACCGGTTTCGGCGAACGCGGAGAGTTCGGCCGCGAGGACGCCGAGGGAGGCGGTGACCACGGCCAGCCGGTGCGCCATGGGTTCTCGGCCGACCTGGAGGGTGTAGGCGATATCGGCCGGGTCGCCCGCGGTGGCGCAAGCGGTCGCGAGTGCGGCGGCGTAGGCGCGCAGTCGTTCCGGGGTTCGGGCCGACAGCACGAATATCTGCTCCCCCGAGGACGGTGCGGAAGCCGTTGCGGGAGGGAGGTATTCCTCGAGCAGCACGTGGCCGTTGACGCCGCCGAAACCGAAGGAGCTCACGCCCGCGCGTCGCGGTTGTTCGGCGCCTTCGGCGGTACGCGGGCGGGGCCAGGGCAATTCACGGTCGGCGATGGTCAAGGGGCCGCCGTCGAGACGGATCTGCGGGTTCAGCTCGTGCAAGTGCAGGTTGGCGGGGATGCGGCCGTGCCGCATCGCGAGGATCACCTTGACGATGCCCGCGACGCCCGCGGCCGCCTCGGCGTGTCCCATATTCGATTTGACCGAGCCGATGATCGTGGTCGGGGTGGTCAGGCGGGGACGGCCCGCGCGATCGCGCAGTTCGCGGAAGGCCCGGTGGATGCCGTTGATCTCGATCGGGTCGCCCAATGCCGTTCCGGTGCCGTGCAATTCGAGGTACCCGACCGTGGCGGGATCGATGCCGCCCTCCTCGAAGGCGGCCACGATCAGGTCGGCCTGGGCGTTCGGGTTGGGGGTGGTGAGGGTGTTGACCCTGCCGCCGTGATTGACGGCGCTGCCGCGGATGACGGCGTGGATGTGATCGCCGTCGCGCACGGCCGCCGACAGCGGTTTCAGCAGCAGCGCGCCGACGCCCTCGGCCCGCACGTAGCCGTCGGCGGCGGCGTCGAAGGTGCGGCATCGCCCGGTGGGGCTGAGCATCCCGGCGCGGGCGAAGGAGATGTACACCATGGGCGCGAGCAGTAGATTCACTCCGCCCACCAGTGCGGTGTCGCAGCTGCCCACGCGCAGGGATTCGACCGCCGAACGCAGTGCCACCAGGGAACTGGAGCAGGCGGTGTCGATCGGGAAGCTCGGGCCCTTCAGGTCCAGCAGATAGGACACCCGGTTGGCCAGGATGGCGTGGAACATCCCGGTGGTGGTGAAGGCTTCGACCGGTACCCCGGCCTCCCGCAGCAACTCCTGGTAGTCGTGCGAGCCGACGCCGACGAACAGTCCGGTCCGCCCATGGGCCAGTTCGGCGGGCCGGTACCCGGCCTCCTCGATCGCGCGGTACGCGGTTTGCAGGAACAGTCGCTGTTGCGGGTCCATCAGCCGGGCCTCGCGCGGCGTGATGCCGAAGAAGGCGGCGTCGAAAGTGTCCACCTCGGGCAGGAATCCGCCCCAGCGGCTGTTGGTGCGGCCCGGGCCCGGGGTGGGGTGGTAGTTGTCGCGCCAGTCCCAGCGTTGGGCGGGAATCTCGGTGACGAGGTCGTCGCCCGCCGCGAGGTGACGCCAGAATTCGTCGGGGTCACGGCTGCCGGGCAGGGTGGCATGCATGCCGATGATCGCGATCGGTTCCGGCCCGGATTGCGCGGTGTCGCCGGGGACGGTCTTGGCGGGTGGCGCTGATTCGGTCGTGGTCTGGGTGGGCGTGGTCGCGGCCGGGGTGGCCGCGGTGTCGGCCAGTGCGCTGGCGATCGCGGCGGGATATTCGGATCGGAGGTGGCCGGCGACCGCTCGGACGGTGGTGTATTCGAAGAACAGGGCCGGGGTCAGGTCGATGTTCAGGCGTTTGCTCAGCTGGTTGGCCAGGCGGCCGAAGGAGAGGGAGTCGAAGCCGTAGTCACCGATGGCGCGGTCGGAGCGAATCCGGTGGGGTGCCAGACCGGCGATATCGGCGATATCGGCGATGACGAGATCGTGCACCGCGGTGTCCGGGATCTGTTGTTCGCTTGTCCCCGTCGGCTTTTCGTCGTCGTGATTGTCAGCGCCGAGTTCACGAGCCACTGCGGTGCCGTCGCCGGGAACGTAGACCAGATGGGGTGTGCCGGTGCGGACGGCGGTTCCGAGCGCGGCCAGACCTTCGTCGGTGTCGAGCGGCTCCATGTCGAAGACCGCCCGGAGTCGTTCGGCGACTTCGGCATCCACCCGCATCCCGCCGTCGGCCCACAGGGGCCAGCCGATGGAAACGGTGCGCCGACCGCGGTCGGTGCACCACTCGGCGTAGGCGTCGAGGAACGCGTTGGCGTACGCGTACGGCGCTTGGGCGACGCTGCCGAGCGCGGCCGCCGCCGAGGAAAACAGGCATCTGACCTCGAGCGCGCGGCCGGACAGGGCCGCGTCGAGCTGGACCACGCCGAACGCCTTCGCGCCCGCCGCCGCGCGCATGTTGTCGGCGCTCTGGCGGACGAGGTAGTCGTCACGCAGGACGGCGGCGCAGTGGAAGAACCCTTGCAGCGCACCGAATTCGGTGTCCGCGGCAGCCACGGCCGCGCGGGCGCCGGCGGCGGTGGAGACATCGGCCTGGATGTAGCGGCCCTCGCCGCCGAGTTCGGTCACGCGATCGAGCACTGCCCGAGCGCGTGCGTCCTGCGGTGAGCGGCCGACGAGGACCACCCGCGCTCCGGCCGTTCGCGCCAGCCATTCCGCGACGAGTGCGCCCAAACCTCCGACGCCCCCGGTGATCAGGTAGACACCGCCGCGGCGGAGTTCCGGGGCGTCGGGCGACGGGGTGGAGCGCCGCCAGCGACGCACGTCGCGGCCTTCGGCCGTCGCCCGTATGTGGATCCCGTCGGCCGCGCCGAGGGCCTCGGCGATCAACTGTTCGGTGGACTCGCCGTCGAAGTCGGGGAGTTCCACCAGGACGTGTGAGATCCGGGTGCTCTCGCGGGTCGCCGTGCGCAGCAGACCGCCGAGCGCCCGATGCGGCGGTGAGGCCGCGGGGATTCCGGCGACGACGCGAACCCGCCGCGTGCCACCGGCTCGGACGAGTGCCCGGATCAGGTGGAACATCGGCAGGACGGCATGGTCGAACGCGGCATCGAAATCAGTTGCGGTGCCGAATGATTCGGGGTGCGTGGTGATCACTGTATCGACCGGCCTGATCGCCGCGAGGACGGCTTCGATGTCGGACTCCGACAGCGGATCCAGCAGGTAGCGGCCAGCCCCGGCGGTGGCGAACTCGGTTCCGAGGGTGGCGAGCACGGCGGAGCCTCGGCGGCCGGTTCGTCGATCCAATTCATCCAGCAGACGCTCCCCCAGCGCCGGTGTCGAGGCGACGATCAGCGTGCGACCGGGATCGCGGCGCTGATCTCGTTGCGCCGCGACCCATTCAGGGAAGAACCAGGATCCGGCTCGGTCGGGTGCGGCCGCGGACTGCCAGGGGCGCAGCCACAAGTCGGTGACCTTCACCAGGACGCGACCGTCCACGTCGGCCAGGCTGACGTCCAGTTTGGTGCCATCGGGGGTGGACTTGCGGACAACGACGTGCGCGTATCCGGATTTCGGTGTGCCGCCGTGCACTTCGACGGATCCGGCCGAGTAGGGCAGGTGCAGCCGGTCGGTGCGCAGGGCGAGGAGCCACAGGCTCGCTTGCAGCGCGGCGTCGAGCATGCCGGGGTCGAGCAGGTGGCCGGTGGCGGGGGTGGGCAGGCGCAGTTCGGTGAGGGCCTCGTCGTCGGTGTACCTCAGTTCGGTGATGCCCTGATAGGTGGGGCCGAGCGCGAGTCCGCGGCGGCGGATCTCGGGATAGAACTCGGCGGCGGTCCGGGTCGTCGAGCAGCGGGCGCGGATCGCGGCGATGTCCAACGGCTCCGGGGAGCCGTCGGTCGAGGTTTCCAGCAGTCCGGTGGCGTGGACCGTGCCGGATGATCGGTCGGTCAGCTCGAATGTGTTGCGCTGACCGGTGTTCGACAGTTCCACCCGGACCGTTCGCGGTTGCGGGACCGCGATCGGCGCGTACCAGACGGTGTTGCGCACGCGGAAGGGGACGTCGATGTTCGCGGCCGCGCGTACCGCTTCCACATAGGCGACAGCGGGCAGGATCGGGACGTCGTCGACGCGGTGGTCGCCGAGTATTGGTTCGGCACCGGTGAATTCGATGGTCGAACCGGTGGCGTCCGGCGTCCCGGCGAGTGGTGTGGGGATCGCCTGCGAGCCTCGGGTGGGTGCGGCGTCCGGCAGCCAGCAGCGCTCGGTGGCGAACGGGTAACCGGGCAGCCGAACGTGCGGCATGGGCGTGGAGTACAGCCGCTCCCACGGCACGTGCGCGCCCTCGACCCACAGCGCCGCCAAGGCGGGGAGGTCGCGGGCCGCGATTGCGGTGGCGATCTCGTTCTCCCACATGTCGTCCGGACGCGGAGCGGTGCCGGTTCCGGTCAGCCGATGCGGGGCGGGCAGCGGGCGGTCCTCGGCGACCGCGCGGAGAAGGTCGGTGAGCGTCGCGGTGTCCTCGACCAGAAGGGCGAGTCGGTCGTCCAGCGGCTCACGGCGTACCTGCAGTTGATAGGCGAGTTCGGAGACGCGGTAGTCGCCCGCACGGCTGTCGATCGCCCGAGCCAGTCGGGCGCAGTGGGCCCGCAGTCGTTCCCGGTCGGTGGCCGAGACCACCACGAGGTGCGTGCCCTGGGCAGGCCCGCGCACCTGCTCGCGCGGCGGCGCTTCCTCCACGATGACGTGTGCGTTGGCCCCGCCCGCGCCGAAGGCGCTGATGCCCGCCCGGCGCGGGCCCGGCGCACCGTTCACCATCGGTGGGGGCCAGTCGGTGAGGCCGCGATTCACGCGGAACGGCGTGTCCGCGAGAGTGATTCGCGGGTTCTCCGGTTCGCTGTGCAGGGACGGGACGAGGCGGCCGTGCCGCAGTTGCAGCAGCACCTTGGTCAGCCCGGCGAGACCCGCGGCGGATTCGAGGTGACCGATGTTCGATTTCACCGAGCCGATGGCGCAGCTGCCCGCGGGGAGATCACCGAAGGCCAGGGTGAGCCCGGACAGTTCGATGGGGTCGCCCAGCTGGGTTCCGGTGCCGTGTGCCTCGAGGTAGCCGATGGTGTCCGGGCCGACCTCGGCGTCGGCGAGGGCGCGGCGCACGACCTGGGCCTGTTCGACCGGGTTGGGGACGGTGAACCCGCTCGTGCGGCCGCCGTGTCCGACGGCGGATCCCTTGATGACGCCGAGGATTTCGTCACCGTCGGCCAGCGCCGCGCGCAGCGGCTTCAACACCACCGCGCCCACGCCCTCGCCGGGGACGAAGCCGTCGGCGGCCGCGCCGAAGGTGTGGCAGCGTCCGGTCGGGGAGAGCA
The DNA here is from genome assembly GCF_042874315.1 of Nocardia sp. NPDC004068. NCBI lineage: Bacteria > Bacillati > Actinomycetota > Actinomycetes > Mycobacteriales > Nocardiaceae > Nocardia > Nocardia sp. NPDC004068. The sequence continues at coordinate 288,712 of NZ_JBIAMW010000001.1, read as the reverse complement.
TCCGCAGTTGGGCCAGCCAGTCGAATTTGACGGGATGCAGGTAGAGGTTGACCCCGCCGACCAATGCCATCTCGCATTCACCGCGAACCAGGCTGTGCGCCGCGAGGTGGATGGCGGTGAGCGCCGCCGCGCATGCCGTGTCCACCGGCATGCTGGGTCCGCGCAGATCCAGCCGGTAGGAGACTCGGTTGGCGATGGCCCACTGATTCGACGGCGGAACCATCGGGTCGTCGGGCCGCCGCCGGGTGTCCAGGTACGGGTAGGTCTGGGTGGTGACGCCGACGAACACGCCGACCGAGCGGGCTCCGGGCTGGTCGGGGTCACCCAGACGCAGCGGTGGGTAGCCCGCGTCTTCCAAAGCGTGCCAGGCGGTTTGGAGGAACAGGCGCTCCTGCGGGTCCATCGCGGCGGCGTCGCGGGGCGAGATGCCGAAGAACAGCGGATCGAAGGCGTCGACGTCGGTGAGAAAGCCGCCCCAGCGGCTTTCGGGGCGGTCGCGGGAGTCCCAGCGGTCGGCGGGGACCTCGGTGACGCTGTCGCGGCCCTCGGCGAGATTGCGCCAGAAGGCGTCCAGGTCGGGGGCCTGCGGGTAGCGGCCCGCCATGCCGATCACCGCGATATCGCGGTCGCGGACCGCAGTCTCGGCGACGGTGTGCACCGCCGTTCGTGGTTCGGTCGTGGTGCCCGCGGGCTCGGCCGAGCCGTTGTCGTCGGTTGCCGCGGAACCGTATCGAGACGCGAGTTCGGTCGGTCGAGCGGCGGCGATGCGGTCGGCGACCGCGGCGAGATTGCGCGATTCGAACAGGAGGGTTTCGCTCACCGGGCCCAGTTCGGCGGCGACGGTGGCGTTGAACTCGCTGACGACGATGGAGTCGAGCCCGAGTTGGTCGAGGCCGGTGTGCAGATCGATCGTGCCGGGGTCGACGCCGCGCAGGGCGGCGATGCGATCCCGGACATAGCGCCGGGACAGGGCCGTCACCGACGCCATCTCCGTCACGGGGACAGTGGTCGCTGTTTCGGCGACAGCGCGTTTCGTTTGTGGCGCAGTCGATTTCGGTGCCGAGGAGTCGAGTTCCAGCAAGCGCAGCAGGGCCGCGGGGTCGCCGTGCAGGATCGGATGCGCCCCGGAACCGGTGGCGCACAGGCGGTCCAGAATGGCCAGGCCGGTCTCGCTGGGCATGGGGCGCATGCCGTGGTCGCCGACCAGGATTCCGCCGCCGGTGGCGGCCATGCCGCCCTCCTGCCACACCGGCCAGCCGATGGAGACGCTGCGTCCGCGACGACTTCCGTTCGCGCGCAGCACCTCTCGCGCCGAAGCGAACTCGTCGAGGTAGGCGTTGGCCGTGGCGTAGTCGGCCTGGCCGGGATTGCCGACGGTCGCCACCATCGAGGAGAACAGGACGAACACGCGCAGCGGGTCGTCGCGGGTGGCGCGGTCCAGATTGATCGCGCCGAGCACCTTCGGGGCGAGAACGTCGCGCAGATCCGCGAGCGGCTTGTGCACCAGGTTTCGGTCCCGCAATACACCCGCGGCGTGGAAGACGCCGGTGACGGGGCCGAAGCGGGACCGTACCCGATCCAGTAGTTCGCCCGTAGCGGCCGGGTCGGAGATGTCGCCGGAGAAGTACCCCACCCGGTCGGCGTCGGAGGTGAGATCGACATGGGAGACATCGCCTTCCGGCGTGCGCCCGACCAATGCCACTCGAACTCCGGGACGCCGGAGCATGTGTGCGGCGACGAGGCGGCCGATGCGGCCGAGGCCGCCGGTGATCACGTAGACATCGCCGTCGGGCGACGGCTCCACGGTATGCGGTGCGGCGGCGGGCAGGGGAACGAAGCGGCGCGTGGCCCGGATGCCCAGGTGATGCCGGACGAGGTCGCCGCCGTCGTGCCGAGCGGCCTCGTCGGCGAGCACGGCCCAGGTGGCCGGATCGGCGAGGCCGCCACCGAGCGCGACCACCCGCAGGCGGACCCCGTCGGTTTCGCGGCGCAGGGTGCGCGCCATACCGGACAGCGCCGCCAGATCCGGTGGGAGCGAACCATTGTCGTGCCGGCCGACCGCGAGGATCGTGACACCCAGCCCGAAGGCGGCCTTGGCGGCCTGCAGGGCGGCGGCGGGGCCCTCGAGGCCGCCGAGGACCAGGATCACCGCGCGCACGGGCGCACCGAACTCGGCGGTGGTGTCGAGAGCGCGGTCCCAGGCATCGGAGTCGGTGAGCGGGACGACCGAGGTTCCGGCATCGATGGTCGTGTCCGGGACGGCGCCGTCGAGCACGGCCGCGAACCTCACGGCGGGAAACGCGGCGCTCGCGGCCTTCGCCGGACCCGCTGCGGCGCCGCGTATTTCATGGAGCTGGGTCGGCGATGCCCCTATCAGGACGGGACCGGGCTCCGCTCCGATTCGGGAATCCGCGGTCACCCACTCCGCCGCTACCTCGATCACCTGCGGCTCGTCCACGGCGGGAGCGTCGCGATGCACGATGCCGTCGAACTCCGTGGTGGGCAGAGGAACGGTGACTCCGGCCGATCCGACGGGATGGTGCGACCAGTCGATATCCACTCCCCGACGCCACAATTCGAGTAGGGCGGGCGTGAGCGGGTCGGCCGCCGGAGTGCCGGTGATCGACACCGCCGGATCCGCGACGCCCGCTCTGGCGCCCACCCGTACGACGGACAACCCGTCGGGAACGGCGAAATCTGCTGTGCTGGCATTCGATTCGACCCAGTCTCGAGGATCGCGCAGGCCGGTCGGGAACGCGTGGCGACGACGCAGCACCGGGTAACGATCCGGTTGGGCAAGGTCCACTCGATCACGATCGGCCCGCGCGGCGGCCGCGGCGAGTCCGTCCGCGCCGCCGAGCAGCAGATCCAGAACCGCGGCGGGGGTCAGGACGTCGTCGAGCAGGAGGTCGACCAACTCCATTACGCGCTCGTCGGCGTCGAGCCGAGCCAGCGGTAGCGACCATTTGCTGGTGAGCCGACGCAGCGCGTGCTGGAACGCGACGGTGAGGATCAGCGTTTCGCGGGGCTGGAAGGCGGTCTTCGAGGCGACAGCAGCCGGATCGCGGACGGTCCAGTCGGCGAGCCCACGCTCGTCGAGCACGCGCTGCCAGTCGTGCAGGTATTGGCGCAGGGTGCGTTGACCGGCGAGGCGGATCGCCAGATCCAGTGCCGCGGTGAGAGTGGCGGGTGCAGGATCCGGGGTGGCGGCGAGCTCGGCGAGGTAGTCCCGGTCGAGGGCGATCGGATGGACGACTCGACCGGTCGCGGGAACCAGCACCGGGAATGCCGGTGGGCGAAGGTCCGATTGTCCGGTTGCGCCCGTGGCGCTTTCGACGGCGGTCGGGGAGTCCAGGCAGCCGAGAGCGGCGAGGGTGGGCCGGATGCCCGCTCCGATCGGAACCACCAGATCGGGGCGCAGTCCCAGGCGCAGCAGTGCGCGGACGATCAGCTCGGTGTACCGGGATCGGGCCCGCTCGCCGCCCTGGGACAACTCGGCTCGGATGGCGGCCGCCCGCTCGGCAGGGGTCTCGCCAGCCGCGCAGTCGGTGAGGATCTCGTCGAAAGGCGCTGCGGCGAGCAGGCTTTCGAGTTCGTCCGGCGAGGGCAGCGGCAGCAGCCCGATCTCCAGGGCCCAGCCCTGCGGCTCCGCTGTCGCTGTTCCGCTCGCCGCGGACAGCAGTGCGTCGATGTCGGCGTAGGAGGCGACCAGACCGGCGAGCCGGATTCGCTGATGAGTGCGGCCGGTCGCCAACGTCTTGCAGATGTCGGCTATCGGCGCGGCCACGTAGCCGTCGGCTCCGGTGGCCTGCCGCCAGGAGGTCACCAGACGATCGAGTGCGGCGGGAGTGTGCGCGGACAGCAGGAAGGGTTGGCGCGCACCAGGTTCCGTCGTCAATGATGCCGCCGCGTTCGCGGGCCGCTCCCCCACGTATTCCTCCACGACGATGTGGGAGTTCACTCCCCCGAATCCGAACGAACTAACCCCGGCGCACAGCGGCGCTCCCGGTGCGGCGGGCAGCCAGTCCGACTCCGCCAACGCGAGGCGGAACGGGCTGCTCGTCACATCGATCAGCGGATTGACCGTGCGCACGTGCAGCGTGGGGACGATCCGCCGCCGCTGCATCATCATGAGCACCTTGATCAGGCCGGCCACCCCGGCCGCACCCTCGAGATGCCCGATATTGGATTTCACCGAGCCCAGCGCGCACCAGCCGGTGTCGCCGGACGCGGGCGCGAACACCTGGCGCAGCGCCTCCACCTCGATCGGATCGCCGAGAGCCGTTCCGGTGCCGTGTGTTTCGACATAGGTGATCGCGCGCGGATCCACACCCGCGCGAGATACCGCCGCGGCGACGACCGATCGTTCGGCGGCGACGGTCGGTGCGGTGATCGTGGTGCGGGAGCCGCTGTGGTTGACGGCGGTGCCGCGGATCACGCCGTAGATGTGGTCGCCGTCGCGCACCGCGTCGTCGAGGCGCCGCAACAGCACCACCCCGACCCCGTCGCCGGGAACGAAGCCGTCGGCGTCCCGGTCGAAGGTCTTGCAGCGGCCGCCGGGGCTCAGCATGCGTGCCTTGGAGAAGCCGATGTACTTCCACGGCTGGGTGCTCAGATTCACCCCGCCCGCGAGCACGTAGTCGGTCTCGCCCGTCTCCAGCGCCTGCGCGCCCAGGTGGATCGCGACCAGCGACGAGGCACAGGCCGCGTCCACCGACACGCTCGCGCCGGTGAGGTCGAACGCGTCCGAGAGGCGGTTGGCGAGCAGACAGTCGTAAACGCCGAGCACGGAATGGCTTTCGATCGGCCGGTCGCTCATCTCGATGAGGTGGTCGCGCTCGAAGTTGCCGATGTAGACGGCGGTGCGCGCCGCGGCGAGCGTGGCGGCGGTGATGCCCGCGTCGTCGAGACAGTGCTGGGTCTCCTCGAGCAGCAGCCGCTGCAGCGGATCCAGGAGGCGCGCGTCTCGCGGTGTGAGGCCGAAGTATTCGTGGTCGAAGCGGTACGGGTCGTCGAGCACCCCGAGCCACTTGCTGACCGAACGATCCGGACGAGTGATGTCGGGGTCGTAGTAGCGCGAGGCATCGAAGCGATCGGCGGGCACCTCGCGCACCGAGTCCACCCCGGCCCGCAGGTTGGCGAAGAACCGGCGATGATCGCGGGCGCCCGGCATCCGGCACCCGATGCCGACGACCGCGACCGCCATACCGGCGCTCCGGGTCGGCACCGAAGCCGGTGCGGCCGAATCCTTCCGGAATGGAACGGGGACGTCGCCGTCGGCCGCGGCGCGGATCTTGCCGAGCAGTCCGGTCAGCACCCGCCCCGGGCCGGTTTCGACCACCTCGCCGACACCTTGGTCGAGCAGGTGCCGCATGCCGGCCTCCCAGCGCACCGGGCTCGTGAGCTGATCCAGCAACAGCGGGCGGATATCGGCGTCCGGGTACGCGCGCGCGGTCACGTTCGATATCACCGGCCGGGTCGGCGGACGCAACTCCACTCCGGCGAGGAACCGCTCGAATTCCGCTCGCGCGCCGGCCATCCAGCGCGAATGAAAGGCGCCACTCACGCGCAATCGTACAAATCGGGCACCGGCCGCGGTGAAAGCGTCCTGGGCGCGTGCCACCACGTCCTCCGGACCCGACAGCACCAGCTGATCCGGGGCGTTGAAGTTGGCGATGTCGAGGTCGAGACCGTGATCGGCGAGCACGGCTCGCACCGCCGACTCACTCTTGCCGACGATCGCGGCCATTCCACCACCGGTCGCGGCCGCCATCAGGCGGCCTCGGGCGCGTACCAGCCTCAGCCCGGTGGCGAAATCGAAGGCGCCGGCCGCCCAGAGGGCGTTGTATTCACCGAGACTGTGGCCGGCGAAAAAATTTGCCGGACCGTGCTCGCGCTCCCAGGCTCGGTAGTACAGAGCATTGGCCACGAACAGTGCGGGCTGGGTGAATTCGGTGCGACCCAGATTTCCCGCGGCGTCCTCCCGGCACAATTCGGCAACCGAATATCCGAGGATTTCATCCGCCTGTGCTCTCAAATCGGGGAATTCATCGAAGAGCTCGTCGGCCATGCCCAGCTGCTGTGAGCCTTGGCCGGGAAAGACCACGGCGGTCCGCGGCGGCCGGGACGGCGTGCGCGCGGCAGTCTTCGGCCGCAACGCTCGGACCTCCTCGAGGCGGCGGGACACCGGCGCGAACCGGTCCAGCAGCGGGAAGGTACGGGCCGTCGAGTCCGGGCCGAAGTCGCGGGCGGCGAAGCCCGCGAGGGTGCCCGACGGCGAGAGGTCCACATAGCGCAGCCCGTCCTCCCGCTGCTCCAACAGCCGCACCGCGTCCCGGAACATAATGGGGGCGCGGAACATTCGCCACAGGTCGTCGGGAGCGGGGTCGGCGACGAAGCCGCTCGCGGCGCAGGACATGAGGCGAATCTCGGGCTGCCGCAAGGGTTCCGCGGCCAGCACGCGGAGGTAGTCGGCGCCGATGCGATCCATGTCGGCGGTGTGGAAGGCGTACCGGACGGGCAGGATCGGGCAGGTGGCACCGGCGGCCCGCAACCGCTCACCGGCCCTCGCGATCGCCTCCGGACGACCGGACAGCACGAAATGCTCGTCGTAGTTGATCGCGGCGAGTTCGACCTCGTCGGCCGCCGGGTCGTAGTCCTCGGGCCGGATCCCGAGCACGGCCAGCATCGCGCCCTCGGGGCAGTGCCGCTCGACCAGTCGGACCTGTTCGCTCAGGCACGCGACCAGGCGTTCCCGGTCCAGTACGCCGGCGGCGCAGGCCGCGACCGACTCGCCCAGGCTGTAGCCGAGCAGACAGTCCGGCACGATGTCCTCGGCGACGAGCATGTCGAACAGGGCCAACTGCAGCGCGGCCAGCGCGGGATGGGTGTAGCGCAACGCGTCGAACGGCGTGGCCGCGGAGACGTCGGTCCGATACAGCTCGTCGAGCAGGCCGGGCGTGCCGTGGTCGGCGAACATCGTGCCCAGCTCACGCAGCGAACGCGCGAAAACCGGGTGGGCCGAACGCAGTTCGCGACCCATGCCGAAGTACTGCGAGCCCTGCCCGGCGAACATGAACACATTCCCGTTCGACACCGTCACCATTCCCCTTCAGCAACCGACGTTCGCGACCCGTGGAGTCGGGCACGCTCATCGTCGCGGAGGCGCGTGGCGAGGCGCGGTCACGTCCCTGACACACCACGCGATCGGTCGGCGCTGGTCAGAAGGCGGATGCGGGCACCGATGCCACTGCGCTACGGCAGCGCCCGACGGTCCCGCGACCGTCGCTCCTCGTTGTTGTCGGTGCCCCGCAGTATCTTCGGAGGCACGGTTCGAACTCATCGCTCGTCGACTTCCCGACAGCGTTCCGGAAGCACGGCGACGATCGTCGGGCCGAATATTTTCAGGAACTGAGCGTACGGACCCGACAAGGGTCGACAACTGAAATACGTTCCAAGGTTTCCTCCACTTTCGCATCGCGCAAGCATGAATTGTCATGCCCGAATCGAGTGCGCGATCAACCGACCCCAGGATATTTTCCGCAAACGAGAAGAAGGGAGCAGGCATTGCCGAAAAAGACCGGAAATACCGTTCCACCGGCGGACCGGAAATCCGGATTCGACATCACCGCCCGCACGAGAATCGGACGATTCGATGAACAGCGGTGTTCGCTTTCCGGTCGGAACGCCGCCGTCCCCGACCGCGGGTCTCCGCAACCCGCGCGTCGAGTCCGTGCAACACGCCGACCCTTCCGATCGGATCCTTACCACACAGTGTTCGGGTGGATTCACACTGTTCGGGCGGGTCGATGGCCCTGCCGCCCGGCCATGTCCGGTCTTGACAACAGTCGATCGCCGGGGTTCTCCGATTCCCGATCGATGCCCGTGCTGTTCCCGTATCGACCATCGCCGCGCAGGTCGAGACGTGGCACTAGCAGTAGTTGTAACGTCATGTCCGAAGTAAGGTTTCTGGCATCCGTCTGTCATATCGACATCGCTTTTCCCGACGCGTCGACATAGTCGCTAACAGTCGATCCTTTTTGATCTTGCACACCCCTAGGTCCGCTGGTATGTTTCCGGTCATGGTCGATTCTGGGGGTGAGTACGCCAAGAGGTGATCGGCTGGGATGCGCGGTAACGCGGTTGGACTCGCCGACATGAATGGTCGTCGCCGAGACCGACGGCTGTGCGAATTCGCTATCTCTACGGCGTCATTTTCGGAAGTACGCCAAACGTTTTGGCCACCGCTATTCCTTCTTTCACCGGGGGTGTCAATGATCAACGAACAGAACGATTTGGGTGCGGTCGTCCGGCGCGGCCGTCGTCGCGTCGGGCTGACGCAGCACGAGGTCGCCTCGCGTGCCCACATCAGCGTGGGCGGGCTGCGCGACATCGAACAGAACCGGGTGACCCGCCCGAGGAGCAGCACCCTGCGCCGACTGGCCGTGGCGCTGGAGCTGTCCCCGGCCGAGGTCGAGGAGTTGGTGCAACTGGGTCAACAGGGTTCGGTCCTCGCCAGCGACCTCCGCCTGCAGGTGATCGGCCCGCTCGAGGTGTGGGTCGACGGCGCCCGGATCGAACTGAACTCCGATCGGCAGCGCACACTGCTCAGCCTGTTCGTGCTCAATCCCGGTGCGACCGTGAGCGTCAGCGCGCTCGCCGACGCGATGAGCGACGGGAAGGGCGCGCCGGCGATGATCGATATGGTCCGCACCCAGGTGTCGCGACTGCGGCGCCGGCTACAGTCCAAGACCGACGGACCCAGCGTATTGGTGGCCACCCCGGGCGGTTACACCCTGCGCGTCGAGACCAACCAGCTCGACATCCTCGCCTTCCGCAAACTCGCCGACAACGCCCGGCGCGACCGGGACGCCGGACGGCTCGACACGGCCGTGGCCCAATATCGGCAGGCAATCGGGTTGTGGCGCGGCACACCGCTTTCCGATCTGCCGGAACTGCAGCAGCACGCCGCGTTGGTGGAGATCAACCGCGAGATCGAGGCGGTGCTGCTCGAATACGCGGAGACCGCCGCCGAGGCCGGGCGACACAGCGAACTGCTGGTGCCATTGCGGCGCTTCGTCGACGCCAATCCGCTGCACGAGATCGCGCACGCCCGGCTGATGACCGCTCTGGCCAACGCCGGGCAACGCGCCGAGGCGCTGCGGCTGTTCGAGACGCTGCGCACGCGGCTGGCCGACGAACTCGGCATCGATCCCGACCGGGAGGTGTCCGACGCCTACCTCGCGATCCTGTGCAACGAGACCGATCATTCGCGGACCGGCGGCGCCGCGACTCCCATACCGACCCAATTGCCCGCGGACATCCCGTGTTTCGCGGGCCGCGACCATCACCTGGCCCATCTGGACTCCTTGATCGAGGCCGGACCGCCGGACATCAGCCCGGTGATCGCGCTGCAGGGGCTGGCCGGAGTGGGTAAGACGGCCCTGGCCACGCACTGGGCGCATCGGGCGGCGGGGCGCTTCGCGGACGGGCATCTCTACGCCGATCTCGGCGCCGACGGCGCGCGCGACCCGAACGACATTCTGGGCGGATTCCTCATCGCCCTGGGTGTGCCGCCGCTGTCGATTCCGCGCGGGCTCACCGATCGGGTCGGCCTCTACCGCAGCATGCTCTCCGAACGCCAGATGCTGATCGTGCTCGACGATGCCCGGCACGCACAACAGGTGCGGCCGCTGCTGCCCGGCTCGCCGGGGTGCGCGGTCCTGGTGACCTCCCGGTATCAGATGCGCGGCCTGATCACCGCGGCCGGGGCGCACTCGATGGTGCTGGATGTCATGTCGGAGAACGAAGCTCGCATCCTGCTGCATCGCCGGATCGGATCGAGCCGGGCGATGGCCGAGGCCGAGGCCGCGGAGACGATCATCCAGCGCTGTGGCGGGCTGCCGCTGGCGTTGTCGTTGATCGCGACACGGGCGGTGATCAATGTGCGCCTGTCGCTCACCGCGATCGCCGAGCAACTGGCCGAGCACGCGCATCCGCTCGATGTGCTGGTCAGCGACGAGGACACCACCGATCTGCGGACCGCGTTCGCGTCGACCTGCGACGCGCTGAGCCGGGAGGCCGTGCAGCTGCTCACCCGGCTCGGGGGCACGACCGACCGCCGGTACGAGATCGGCACGGTCAGTAGGGAATTCGCGTTGCCAGCGGATCGGGTGGCGGCGTGGTTCGACGAGTTGGCGCGGGTGTACTTCGTCGCCGAGACGATGCCCGGCCGCTACCAGATGCACCCGCTCGTGCACGCCTACGCCGCCGAACTGGCCGCCGACCGCCGCACCGAGCGCGCGGAACTGCTGCCCGCCCAGGCGTCCTGAGACGGCGGCTGGCCGGGGTCTGCGCGCCCCGGCCAGCGGCGGTTCAGCTCTTCAGGCCGCCGGAGACCTTGCTGAGCACCTCGGTGGCGAAGCGTTCGATGTTCTCCCCCACCAGCTTTCGATCGCCCGCGCCCTCGAAGCCGAGCACGATGTGAGCGGGGTTGGCGATGTCGATCAGTTCCTCCAGCCGCTCCACGCAGTGTTCGGCGGGACCGACCGGGTTCTTGTCCATCCACTCACCGAGCAGCTTCTCTCGCGCCGCTCGTCCCTCGAGCACGCGCTGCTCGAGCTGACGCAGGTGGTAGCCGTAGTTCGGCAGCTTGCGCAGATCCTCCACTTGCAAGCGAACCTTGTTGACCTCGTCGGCCCACCAGATCAGGTCCGACATCAGCTGCTTCTTGGCCTCTTCGGCGGTGTCGGCGAGGAAGCTGACGCACGTCAGCATGTGACCGATCGTCGAGACGTCGTGACCGAACGCCTCGGCGGTCTCGTTGTACAGCTCGAGCCGCGAACGGATCTCCTCGTCCTCGACGGTGGTGACAATGAGCAGCGGCAGACCCTGTTCGGCGGCCCACTGCACCGTCGACGGCGACTCACCGCCCACGTAGACCGGCGGGTGGGGAGTGGTGTACGGCTTGGGGAAGACAGGCACCGGGTCGAATCGGTACTGCGGGCCCTTGCCGCCGACCTCTTCCTGGGTCCAGGCGCCCCTCATGATGTCGACGCATTCGTGCAGCATGGCGTGCGTCTGGGACGGGTCGACATCGAAGACCTTGTAGTCGCGGGCGCAGCAGCCGCGGCCCAGACCGAGATGGAAACGCCCGCCGGAGATCTGATCGAGCAGGGCCGTGCTCTCGGCGAGCCGCACCGGATGCATGAACGGCTGAACCAGGACCGCGGTGCCGACGTGCAGGTCGGTGGTGCGGCCGAGGATGTGCGACGCCAGGGTGATGGTGTCGGGGCAGATGCCGTACGGGGTGAAGTGGTGTTCCAACAGCCAGGCGCTGTGAAAACCGTTGCGTTCGGCCAGTTCCGCGTGTTCGAGGGTGGTCAGCAGCACCTCACGCTCGGACATGTACGGCGGATGTGCGGTGGTGAGCAGGACGCCCCAATCGGGCATGACGTTCTCCTAGATTCGGCTGGTTCGGTGGGATCGGACGGCCGTACGCGGCGCCGGCATCAGAACGCCAGATCCTTGTAGCGGCGATGCTCGAGGAAGTCGGTCTGATCGACCTCGAGGACCATGCCCTTGGGTCGCACCCGGGCCGGCGCCTCGGTGGAGGCGAACCGGACCAGGCGCTGGAGGGGCCGCAATCCGTCGTGCGCGCCGCCGACCCGGAAGAAGTTCGACAGCCCGAGATCGACGAAGCGCGAAACACCCCGGCGCGCGAGCGCGTCGCGGTGCTCGGTGACGATGTCCCACGGCGCGCAGGCCACCGTCTGCACGGACGGATCGGCGTAGGCGTAGGACTCCCGCAGGTCCCGCACCGGGTGCACGATCAGGGTGCGGCCCAGGGGCGCCGCCGTGCGGGCCGCGGGCGGTGCGACGATGACTGCCGCGCGCCCGGCGGCGAAACGCACTGTGCCGTCCTCGAATTGGACGTGCAGGCGGGCCAGGTTGAGTTGCGCGGAGTCGTCGACGTCCAAAGCCCTTGGCGGCAGCAGTTTCTCATAGCGTTCGAGGGCGGGGGCCAGTTCGGCGAGGAACCGGTCCAGGACCGCCTCCTCGACGTAGGCGCGTTGGGTGGAGAAGCAGGCGGCCTGGTCGTAGCGGCTGACGTCGTGGGCCGCGCCGAGGGCGGCGGCCTTCAGGTCGGCGTCGGCGCCCACCAGGGCGAAGCTCCACTTCGGACCGAAGGGCAGGAAGGCGGCCTCGGGCGCGGTGTGTTCGTGCGCCCACTCCAGCGCCGCCCCGCCGCCCCATGCGCAGACGGCGTCGGCGGAGCGCACCAGATCGGTGCCGCGGGGGTCGCCCTCGGGCCAGTACACGACGTTGATCGCCCGCGCCACGGGGTGATCGGGGGCCACGTCGAGAATGCTCAGCGCCAGCGACATCGCGGTCACCGGATCGCCCGAGGCGACCTTGGCGACCGACACGTTCTTCGTGATCAGCGCGCGGACCAAGGACAGGATGTTCGACGACGGCACATTGCCGGGCATGATGTGCACGACCAGCCCGCGCGGGAAGGCACGCACCGTCGCCTCGTCGCTGTGCACCCATTCGTCGAGCACGAACTGGCTGCCCAGTTCCAACTCGACCAGGTCGTGCATGCGACTGTGCGAGCACAGGATCGCGGCGATCCAGTCGGCCTCGGCCTCGGCCGCCTGTTCGGAGTAGCCCATGATCGCGCGCAGCCGGGTGATGTAGAGGCGGCGCAACGTGTATTCGTCGCTGCGCCAATTCTTTCCGACGCGGTGCAGGATCGCGGTGATCTCCGACAACGGGACGTCGGTGAGCAGATGCCGGTCCACGGCGGCCAACCTCTGGGCGAGTTCGTCGTCGAAGACGGGGAGCACGACCTCGCAGTGGTCGCCGACGCGGATCCGTTGCCGTTCGCGGCCGGAGACGCGCTTGCCGTCCACGACGAACGGCACTGTGATTGCGGTGGTGGGTGTTTCGGTGGTGGTCATCGCGCGCTCACCCGGCCCGGCCGGCCATCTCGGGGCCCGCTTGTTCGGCGACGGCGCGGTCGCGCTCGCCGGTGCGGGTCTGTAGCAGCTCCTCGAAACCGGGGAAGGTCACCTCGAATTCGGGCGGGCCGTCGTGACCGGGGGTGGGTCCGGCGATGTAGCGCGTCAACTCCTCGAGGACGAGTTTCACCGCGGCCGGGTTCTTGGCGATGTCGTGACCGTTGAACGGCAGCTCGACCAGGATGCGGGGGGCGTTGTCGCGGGTGGCGGTGAACGCCTGTCGACAGTCGTCGATGTCGACCCAGGTGTCGCCGGTGGCGACGCAGTTGACCACGGGCACCGAGATCTCGGCGAGGCGCGCGGTGATGAGTTCGGGCGTCAGGCCGCCGCCGGGTTGCATGGCCTGCCAGAGCCGGGTCGGCTCGACGTCGTGGCCGTCGACGTGCACGAGGGGCGGCAGTTCGGCCTGGGTGTAGACCGAATAATCCTCGCCGCAGGCGACTTTCAGGGTGCGCACGCCGTTCACCACACCCGACAGGCCGACGATGCGGTCGATGCCCGGATCCTCGACGGCGATCTTGTACGCGGCCGCGGCGGCGATGCTCAGTACCACCAGCCGCACCTCGTGGACCCGTTCGGTCCGGCGCGCCAGATCGATGACCGCGCGGAAACTCTCGTCGAGGTCCTCGAGATTGAAGTCGACGATCTCGCCGTCGCTGAGGCCGAGGTGGTTGACCGAGTCGAACCGGTAGACCGTGCAGCCGTTGCGCACCAGGCACAGCGCGATCGCGCCGGCAGAGCGCATGGTGCGGGCGTAGCCCGCGCTGATCACGACCACGGGGCCGCCCGGGTCACCGGATGTGCTGCGCCACACCGCGACTCGGCGGCCGTCGGAGATGTGGACATCGAGTCGTTCCGTGATCATCGCTCAGATCCCTGTTCTCGTGCCGGGCGCATGGTCGCCAACGTCTCCGCGCAGCCCTGATGGGTCGCGCCGCGCAGCCGTCGCTGCCAGACCAGCCGCGAACCCGCTCTGCCGCAGTCGCAATCGCCCTCCTCGACCACGCCGATGTCGTCGGAGATGACGAAGCACGGGTAGCTGCGGGCGCTGGCGTCGGAGTAGCAGAGCACGCCGGGGGTGCCCGGCGGCTGCGGCGCGAAGGTCACCGGATCGCGGGTGACGGCGTGCACCCACGGGGGTATGTGTTTGTGATGGTGGCGGCATTCGGGGAAGACGCTGTTCACCTCGACCTGGTTGAACACGTCGCGCACCTGGGTCTCGTCGGCCAGTCCGAACGCCGTACAGGCGTTGGCGCGGAAGCGTTCCGGAGAGACGCTGCGGGCCAGTTCCCGTTTCCAGCCGCCGCCGGTGAACACGGTCAGGATGGTGCCGCCCGCGATGTCGATGCCGTGTCCGGTCACGTACTCCATGAGGTCGGCGACCAGGAACGGGGCGCCGACGAGCAGGACGTGCTCGTGGTCGGTGACCGCCCGGCGCAGCTCCGCGGCCGCCTCGGCGAGGCGAAACTCGTTGCCGGACACGTAATATCGCATCGGCGCGAGCTGCTCGAGCAGCCCCATGACGTAGGCGAACCACACCTGCCCGGCCTCGAACCGGGTGGGGCCGAGGTTCAGGATCACGCCGGTTTCGTCGTCCAGGCCGCCGACGATGTCGCTGAGGACCGGACCGTCCGGGCGCAGCGATCCGCAGAACCGTTGCAGGGTGACATCGTCGCGATGCACCACGCTGCGCACCCCGGAGGTGCCGGAACTGGTGAAGCTGTGCACGATCTCGGCGGCGTCGACACTGCGCACCGGGTGGCGTTTGAACAGCGAGACCGGCAGGTGCGGAATGCGGGACAGGTCGCCGTCGAGATCGGCGGCCGCGGCGACGCCCGCCCGTTCGGCGAAACGCCGGTAGGGCGGGCAGTTGCCCAGGTGCCAGTCGAACGCCTCGCTCACCAGCTGGTGCCGCAGCCGGGTCACGGCGGCGGAATCCATGTCGAGCCAGGCGTGTTCGCCGAAGATCACCTCGTCGATCGCGGCGACCGCGGCCAGCCTGCGGGTCTGGGTCGGCGCGGTGCCCGCATTCGCCACCCCTGTCATCGCCTCACGCGTCCGTCCGGGTCTCGGCGCGGGTGGTGCGTGGGACGGCGAAGGAGTGTCGTTCACCGGACCAGGCCGTGCGGGCCAGCTCGGATTCGATCTCGGCGAGGTCGGCCGCCGACAGCTCGATCTCGACCGCCGCCGCGTTCTCCGCGATCCGGTTCGGTTTGGTGGTGCCGGGGATCGGCACGACATCGTCGCCCTGATGCAACAGCCACGCCAGCGCCAGCTGTCCCGGCGTGATCCCGCGGGCGGCGGCCAGCTCGCGCAGCCGCTCGAGCCGAGAGGTGTTGCGGGCCAGATGTTCTCCGTGGAAGCGTTGATCGGGTAGCCGGTCGTCGTCGGGGCCGAGCGCGTCGAGGTTCAGGCCGCCGGTGAGGAAGCCGCGGCCCAACGGGCTGAACGCCACCACGCCGATGCCGAGTTTGCGGGCGAGCGGGACGATGTCGTCCTCGATCTCCCGCCAGGACAGCGACCACTCGAATTGCACAGCGCTGATCGGGTGCACGGCCGCGGCCCGTTCCAGTTCCGCCGCTCGCATTTCCGACAGGCCCAAATAGCGGACCTTGCCCGCGGCGACGAGTTCGGCCATGGTGCCGACGCTGTCCTCCACCGGGACCGTCGGGTCGACGCGGTGCAGGTAGTACAGGTCGATGTGATCGACGCCGAGGCGGGCGAGGGAGGCGTCGCAGTAGCGGCGGATGTCGTCGGGGCGGGCGCACAGGCGCGCGTCCTCACCCGGATTGTCGCGCACGATACCGAATTTCGTGGCCAGCACGGCCTCGTCGCGGCGGCCCGCGAGGGCCTTGCCGACGAGGCGTTCGTTGTTGCCCGCGCCGTAGCTCATCGACGTATCGATCAGGGTGACACCGAGATCGAGTGCGCCGCGCAGGGTGGCGATGCTGGTGGCGTCGTCGGCGGGACCGTAGTCCTGCGACATGCCCATGCAGCCCAGGCCGATCGCGGAGACCGACAGCCCTTGGGTTCCGAGGTTCCGAGTCTTCATCGCAACCCCTCAGAGCCGCGCGGGCAGGGCGGAGTAGTTGACCACCAGCACATCCCGGTGCGCGGGCTTGGTCTTGTCGATCGCCTCGATCGGGGTGACGGCGTGGTAGGTGCGCTGGTCGTCGTTGAGCAGCAGTTCCCCGGCCTGTTCCAGGGTGACCGTGCGCAGCCGGTTGCCGTTCTCGTCGTAGGTGGAGCTCTCGCCGCCGGTGATGTTGAGCCGGTCCAGCAGCAGCGAACCGACGAAGGTGACACCGTCGCGGTGCCGGCCCTCGGGCGCGGGCTTGCCCATCTGCTCGCCCGCGATGATGCGCACCGGGTGCAGTTTGATCAGCCAGCGGCGGGTGCCGTCGACGGTGGTGAAGATGCGGCCGAGGGTGATCAGCGCCGACCGCAGCAGCGGATCGCCGGTGAACGCGTCGGTGAGCGGCTCGTAGACGCGGTCGACGCCGCCGTTGAGTCGGTTGTAGTACTTCTCCTGCCGGTACGGCTCGTGCGGAAGCTGGATCAGCTCACCGGATTCGGGGTCCAGCTCGAACTGCCCGTAGCGGCGGTAGCGGTAGGTGCCACCGTCGGCCATGAACGTGTCGAGGAGCAGATCCTCCCAGTTGGCGGCCAGCCGGGCCCAGTCGTCGGGCCCGGCGTCCAGCAGGTTCGAGAGGGTTTCGGCGCTGATCAGGCACTCACCGACGTCGGTGAGTGCTCCGACGATCTCGTGGGCCTTCTCGTCGAGAACGATGCTGCCTGGCATTCGCGGTCCTTTCACGGTGTGGCCGGGTCTTCATCGTGACCGGATCCCGTGGCGGGCCGTGGGCAGCGATTGGACACCGCCTCGCGGCGGACGGCGCAGGTCGCGGCCGTGGACGGTCACGACGCACGAATCGGCTACGGGGTGGGCCGCCGGGGACGGGTCGCGGGCGGCCTCGCGCGGGCCGAACTCCGCCGTCAATCCGGTTCGCCGCCGGTCCCATCCGCTCGACCTGGGAAATCACCCGCGCACGCGCTGCCTTCGGATGTTCGGACGCTGACGTGTCCACTACGCAGAATCGCCATGCGACCGAACCGAATTCGTGACGACGTTGGGATACTCGTATGACGATCACGACCCCCGCACCGGGACCGGCCCTCGAGCAGCAGCCGGTCGGCCCGGTGTGTTCCTACAACGAGTGGGACCCGCTGGAAGAGGTGATCGTCGGCATCGTCGACGACGCCACCTTCCCGCCGTTCCACGACTGCCTGCCGCCGGTGCTGCCCAGCGGTCAGGTCGAGACCTTCCGCGCCCAGGCGGGTCGGCCGTTCCCGGCCGAGCGCATCGCCGCGGCGCGACGCGAACTCGACGAGTTCGCGCGCATCCTGACCGCGGAGGGCGTGAAAGTCCGCCGCCCCGAACCGATTCCGCAGACCACCGAGTTCCGCACGCTGCACTGGGCGAGTACCGGCCTGTACGCGGCGATGCCGCGCGACGCGCTGCTGGTGGTGGGCACCGACATCATCGAGTGCCCGATGGCGTGGCGGTCGCGGTACTACGAGTCGCTGGCCTACCGGCCGCTGCTCAAGGAGTACTTCCACGGCGGCGCGAAGTGGAGCGCCGGTCCCAAACCGGAGCTCACCGACGAGCTCTACGACCACGAGTGGACCGATCCCGGCGACGGCGAAACCCGTTTGGTGATCACCGAATTCGAGCCGACCTTCGACGCCGCCGATTTCACCCGCTGCGGCCGCGACATCATCGGCCAGATGAGCAATGTGACCAACGCCTTCGGCATCGAATGGCTCCAGCGTCACCTCGGCGACGACTACCGGGTGCACGTGTTCGAGTTCGCCGACACGCATCCGATGCACATCGACGCGACCCTGGTCCCGCTCGCCCCCGGCAAACTCCTGATCAATCCCGAACGGGTGCCGAAGGTTCCGCACCTGTTCAAGGACTGGGACGTGCTGCACGCGCCGCGGCCGATCATTCCCGACGCGCATCCGCTGTACATGACCAGCAAGTGGATCAACATGAACATCCTCATGCTGGACGAGCAGCGGGTGATGGTGGAACGCCAGGACGAGCCCATGATCGAGGCCCTGAAGAATTTCGGGTTCACCCCGATCCTGTGCAACTTCCGCAATTTCAACAGCTTCGGCGGCTCGTTCCACTGCGCGACCCTCGACGTTCGCCGGCGAGGGACATTGCAGTCCTATTTCTGACGGCGCTCGCGTCCCGACGCGGCGGCGGGCGTGCGGCAGGGGTACGTCCGCCACTCGCCCGCCGGGCGGCGGCGACCGGACGTGGCGAATCGTGAAGTGGCGCAGGGGCACCGGGGCCCCGAGCGCGGTCAGCCCGCGGTCATACCACCGTCGACGAGGTACTCGGCGCCGGTGCAGTAGCTGGATTCCGTGCTGGCCAGGAAGACGACGAGGCTCGAGACCTCTTCGGGGAGGCCGAGGCGGGCGCGGGGGTCCGCGTCGCGGTCGGCGGTGCTACCCGCGGGGGCGCCGATCATGGGAGTGAGGATGCCACCGGGATGGACGGAATTGACGCGGACGCCGTGCGGTGCCAGTTCGAGGGCCGCGGATTTGGTGAGTCCGCGCAGGCCGAATTTGGAGGCGGTGTAGGCGTGCATGCCGGCGACGCCCTGGATGCCCGCGGCGGAGGAGATGTTGACGACCGAAGCGGGGCGGGCGGCGACGAGGGCGTCGCGGGCGGCGGTCAGGCCGAGGAAGGGGCCGGTGAGGTTGATGGCCAGGACGCGTTGCCATTGCCGCTCGGTGTACGCGCCGAGCGGGCCGCCGTCGAGGACGCCGGCGTTGTTGACCAGAACGTCGAGTTTGCCGAAGCGCCGGACGGTTTCGGCGACGGCGGCCGCCCAGTCCGCCGCGCGGGTGACGTCCAGATGGACGTAGGCCGCAGCGTCGCCGAGGTCGGCGACGAGGCGCGCACCGGCGTCGTCGGCGATGTCGCCGAGTACGACGGCGGCGCCCTCGGCGACGAAGGCCCGGGCGTGCGCGGCGCCCATGCCGGAGGCGCCCCCGCTGATCAGGGCCACGCGTCCGGCCAACCGTGCGGTCATTGTCGTTGTCCTCCCGGATCATTCGGTGGTGCCGGCGCGGTCAGACCGGCCACCACGAAATCGCGCAGCGCGGCCACCGCCGACGCCGACATCTCCCGCCCCTCGCAGCCGCCCCCGCCGAACCGCAGGATGATCAGATCGAACGCCAAGGCCCAGCGGCGACGACTCTCCCGCGCGCTCACCTCGGGCAGCAGGCCGACCCACGCGTCCATCCGGAACCACGGCCGCCGCCACAGATCCACCCGTTGTCCGAGCGCGAATCGGGCCAGCAGCCGCAGATGCAATCGGCCCACCGGGTCCTCGGCCAGTCCGCTGAACGGCGCGAGCACCTGCTCGACCACCGCGGCCACCGGCCCGCCCGCCGCGGTCACGCTCGCCAGCCGCTCGGCCCACAGCGGGGCGAGCCGATCCTCGAGCAGCGCCACCACCAACTCGTCCTTGGACCCGAAGTGATAGTGCACCGCGGCCGGATTCGCTTCCGCCGCAACGCAGATCGCCCGCACGGAGACCGCGTCGTAGGGCTCGGTCAGCAGCAACCGCTCCGCCGCCGCGAGCAACCGCTCGCGGGTGCCCACCGAGACGTCACCTGCCACGGCAGAAAGTAGAACAGGTTTCAAGAGCGTTTTCAATCATTGATTGAATCACCGGGCGTTCCACGCGTCACAGACCCCCGGGTTTATTTAGTTAGCCCTTGCAACTATATTAACTGGAGGCCCTATCCACTTGCCGTCGATGAGGGAGTTACCTTGGCTACCGCTCGATCCGCCGATGAGGTGGACGTCTCCGACGTTCGGACCATCGGCCGCCGGCTCCGCGTCGACCGCGATCACCCGCACTACAAGTGGGTGGCGTTGTCGAACACGACGCTCGGCATGCTCATGGTCACCATCAACTCGTCGATCGTCATCATCTCGTTGCCGGCGATCTTCCGCGGTGTGCACCTCGATCCGCTCTCCCCCGGCAATGTCAGCTATCTGCTGTGGCTGCTCATGGGGTTCCTGCTCACCTCCGCCGTGCTGGTGGTGATGTTCGGGCGACTCGGCGACATGTTCGGGCGGGTGCGCATCTACAACGCGGGGTTCGTGGTCTTCACGCTCTCGGCGATCGCGTTGTCGTTCGATCCGTTCGATCTGGGAGGTGGTGCCCTCTGGCTGATCGTCTGGCGCGTGATCCAAGGCGTCGGCGGCGCCATGCTCATGGCGAATTCGGCGGCGATCCTGACCGACGCGTTCCCGGCCAGTCAGCGCGGTATCGCGCTGGGCATCAATCAGGTTGCGGCCGTGGCCGGTTCGTTCCTGGGTCTGCTCATCGGCGGTCTGCTCGCCGAATGGGACTGGAAGGCCGTGTTTTGGGTGAGCGTGCCGTTCGGCATCGTCGGGACCATCTGGTCCTACCGCTCGCTGCACGACAACGGGGTGCGCACCCCGGGGTCACTGGATCTGCCGGGCACGATCACCTTCGCGCTCGGTCTGACCGCGCTGCTGACCGGCATCACGTACGGCATTCAGCCGCACGGTGATTCGAAGACCGGCTGGACCAATCCGTGGGTGCTGGCCGCGGTCATCGGCGGCATCGCCCTGCTGGTGATCTTCTGCGTGATCGAGGCCAAGACACCTCAGCCCATGTTCAATCTGGGGCTGTTCCGCAATCGGACGTTCGCGCTCGGCAACTTCGCAGGGCTGATGGCCTCGGTCGGCCGCGGCGGTATGCAGTTCATGCTGATCATCTGGTTGCAGGGCATCTGGCTGCCGCTGCACGGCTACGACTACGAGTCGACGCCGCTGTGGGCCGGTATCTACATGCTCCCGCTGACCATCGGATTCCTTGTGGCGGGACCGCTTTCGGGCTGGCTGAGCGACAAGTACGGCGGGCGGAAGTTCGCGGCGGGCGGCCTGTTCGTCTCGGCCGTGACGTTCGTGCTGCTGGTGATCATCCCGGTGGACTTCAACTACTGGCTGTTCGCGCTGGTCATCCTGCTAAACGGGCTCGGCACGGGCGTCTTCACCTCGCCCAACACGGCCGAGGTCATGTCCGCGGTCCCGGCCTCGCAGCGCGGCGTGGCCTCGGGTATGCGGTCGACGCTGATGAACGGCGGTATGGCGCTGTCGATCGGCATCTTCTTCTCGCTGATGATCGTCGGTCTGTCCGGCACGCTGCCCGGGGCGATGAACTCCGGGCTGCGCGAGCAGGGCGTTCCCGCCGACGTGGCCTCGCAGATCGCCGATCTGCCGCCGGTGGGCAGCCTGTTCGCGACCTTCCTGGGCTACAACCCGTTCAAGGAATTGCTCGGTCCCAGCGGCACTTTGGACAAGCCGGGCGTGCATGCCGATGTGCTGACCGGGCAGGAGTTCTTCCCGCATCTGATCTCCGGGCCGTTCCACTCCGGTCTGATCGCGGTGTTCCTGACGGCCGCGGTGATGATGCTGCTGGGTTCGATCGCGTCGTGGTTCGCACGCGGCGACAACTACGTCGAGCACGAGACCGCCGAGGTGGCCGAGGCCGCCCGCGAGGGACTCCTGACCGACGGCGACGCCACCGCGGCGTTGGCCGCCGACAACGGCTCGAACGGCCGTCACGCCGTCGCGACCGCGGTCCGGCCCGCGCCGGTACGGGCGCCGCTCGCGGACGGGCGCACGATCAGCGGTCAGGTGCGGCGGGCCGACGGCCATCCGGTGGCCGGTGTGGCGCTGACGCTCATCGATCAACGGGGACATCAGGTTTCGCGTGCCTCCGGTGATCGGGACGGCGGCTATGTCATCGAGCCGCCCGCGCCCGGGAGCTACGTGCTCATCGTGTCGGCGGGCGGACATCAGCCCGCGGCGGTGACCGTCGGCATCGATGGGCAGCCGCAGCGGTTGGATGTCACCTTGCAGGGTTCGGGCGAGCTGACCGGCCGGGTGCTGTCCGCCAAGGGACGGCCCGTCGCGGGCGCCACGGTCACGCTGACCGATATGCGCGGGGAGGTCGTCGGTGCGGCGGTCTCCGATGGCGACGGGAGTTACGTCTGCCCGGGCGTGGTCTCGGGGACCTACACCCTGGTCGTCATCGCCGAGCGCATGCGGCCGACCGCGACCATGCTCACCGTCCCCGACAGCGGAGTGCTCGAGCACGACATCGAGCTGGCGCCGCTGGCGATGCTGACCGGTTCGGTCCGCGCCGACGGGCGCCCGGTGCCCGATGCCCAGGTCACCGTCCGCGATGAGGGCGGCACGGTCCTGGGGACCGCACGGACCGACGACGAGGGCCGATACACGGTGACCGATCTGCCCGAGGGCGACTACACGGTGATCGCGCGGGGCTATCCCCCGGTGACGACCCGGGTGGCCGTCAACGGCGGCGCGGTCGAGCACGATGTGCACCTCGGGTTCGACCAGCCGTCCAACGGCACGAACGGGCACGCCGTCGAACGGGACCACTCGGTGCGCAGCGGGTTCCGCGCCGAATGAGCCGTGCGTGTTTCCGCACACGGATCGCCACCCCGGCACCAAAGGTGTTGCCGGGGTGAGCGAGTCGCTGGTCGAGGCCGCCGACAGAGGTGCTGTCGGAGTGAATCAGTCGCTGGTCGAGACCGCCACCAGAAGTGCTGGCAGAGTGAATGAGACGCCGCACGACACCGCCACCGAAAGCGCCCTCGGGGAGAGTGAGTCGCTGGACAGAACCCCCACCAAGAGAGCTACCGGAGTGAGCGAGATGCTGGACGGGTCCAACACCGAAGGTGTCTCTCAAGTGAGCGAGACGCTGGACGAGGCCACCATGGTTCCCGGAGTGGGCGGGACGCCGGACAGGGCCGTCACCAAAAGTGTTGCCGGAGTGAGTGAGTCGCTGGTTGAGGCGGCGGAGGCGTTGGTTGCGCTTGATCGGGTGGTGCGGTTGTTGCGACGGAGTGGGGATGCGGGGGCGCTCGGGCATGGGGCTACCTCGGCGTTGGGGACTTTGGTGACCGGGGGGCCGATGCGGCTCGGGGATCTTGCTGCCGCCGAGCACGTGACGGCGCCGACTATGTCGCGGATCGTGTCCGGGCTGGCGAAGCTCGGGTACGTGCGTCGTGCGGCCGATCCTGGTGATGGGCGGGCTCAGGTGCTCACGGCGACCGAGGAGGCGTTCGCACTGGTGAACGGGTATACCTCAGCTCGGGTTCGGCAGTTCGCTTCGGTGTTGGACGAGCTCGGTGCCGACGAGCGCGCGGCCCTCGTCGGCACCCTCGCGGAAATCATTGCGCGGCTGGAGATCTGAGCTCAGTCCCGCAGGAACGTCAGCAGGTCCCCGTTGAAGCGCTCCTTGTCGCCGGGCACCAGGGCGATGCCGTGGGAGCCGCCCTCGTAGACGGTCAATGTGGCGTCGGGAATGATGTGGGCGGCCCGGCGGGCGGTGGCCTCGAGCGGTACGACCTGGTCGTCGTCGCCGTGGACGATCAGGGTCGGGATGTCGAACTTCTTCAGGTCGTCGGTGAAGTCGGTGTAGGCGAAGGCGTCCACGCATTTGACCCCGGCCTGGATGGATTCGTGCATGGCCATGAACCAGAAGGCGTCGCGGTTGCCCTGGGTGGCCTTGGTGCCGGGGCGGTTGGCGGAGAAGAAGCCCTCGGAGGTGTCGTGCCAGAACTGCGAGCGTTCGGCGAGGATGCCCTCCTTGATCTGGGTGAACACCTCGTCGGGAACGCCCTCCGGATTGTCGTCGCGGCGGACCATGAGCGGCGGGATCGCCGAGAGCAGCACCGCGGAGCGGATCCGGTCGGTGCCGTGGCGGCCGATGTAGCGGGCCAGTTCGCCGCCGCCCATCGAGTGCGCGACCAGGGTGACGTCGCGGAGGTCGAGCGAGGTCAGCAGGTCGTTCAGATCGTCGGCGAAGGTGTCGAAGTCGTAGCCGTCCCACGGCTGGGCCGAGCGGCCGTGGCCGCGGCGGTCGTGGGCGATGCCGCGGTAGCCCGCGTCGGCGACGCATTTCATCTGGTCGTCCCAGGCGTCGGCGTTGAGCGGCCAGCCGTGGATGAACACCACCGGGCGGCCGGACCCCCAATCCTTGTAGTAGATGTCGACTCCGTCGCGCGTGGAACACACCGGCATGCAGATCGCCTCCTTCGGAGGGTACGGCCCGCCGACCGGTGCGGTTCCCGGCCGTGGCAACGAGACGCCCAGACCCGACAGTAACCGTGAAATCTCCAGATGGGAGCACAGAAAGGTCACGATGGCTACCCGCAGGCAACGGAAATATACGAAAGATGGGGCATATCAGCCCAATCGGTGAATTCCCGCAGGTCGCCGCCGTGTTCGCCGGGTGCGCTGTATGCTCTCGCCCCATGACCCGACTTCCGTTGCGCTCGTGGGGAGCTCGCGATGGTACGTCGAGGCTGACGCGCTCGCCGGAAGCTCGCGATGGTACGTCGAGGGTGGCGCGCCCGTGGGGAACTCACGATGGTATGCCGACGCCCGGCGTCCTCGTGAGGAGCTTCGGTGGTATGCCGACGCCTGGCGCGCTCGTGGGAGCTCGCGATGACACACGGGGGCACGGTGCGATCGGGAGGAGCCTGGGCGATGGTGGGTGAGGGCACGGTCGAGGTGCGGAGGAGTTCGCGCTATGGCGGGTAAGCGCACGGTGTTGACCGTTCGGTTGCGGCGGTTGGCGGCGCTGTTGTTCGAGATGCGGGAGCACGCGGGGCTGAGCAAGGAAGTGGTCAGCGCGCGGACCGGGATCAATGTGACCACGTTGTATCGGATCGAGACGGCGCAGGCGCGGCCGCAGCGGCGGACGTTGATGGCGATGCTGGATCTGTACGGCGTGGAGGATCCGGCGCGGTCGGACGCGTTGCAGTTGTTGTCGGACGCGCAGAAGCCCGGTATGTCGCGGCCGTTCGAGGCGGCGGTGTCGGAGGTGTACGCGGCCTATATAAACTTCGAGACCGAGGCGCTGTCGGCGCGGCTGTTCCAGACGTCGTTCATTCCGGGGCTGTTGCAGACGGAGCGCTACGCGTGGGCGGTGCTGGACACGGCCATGCCCAAGGTGGAGACGTCGGTCATCGAGCAGCGGTTGCGCGCCCGGGTGGAGCGTTCGAAAGTGCTGGTGCGCGATGGGAATCCGCTGGAGTTGTGGGTGGTGCTGGACGAGGCCGCGATTCGGCGCGTGGTGGGCGGGCCGGATGTCATGCGTGAACAGCTGCTGCGGCTCGCCGAGGAGTCCGATAAGCGCAATGTGATTTTGCAGGTGTTGCCGTTCGGCGCGGGCGCGCACCCGGCGATGGTCGGTTCGTTCGTGGTGCTCGACTTCCCCGATCCCGCCGATCCGGAGTTGGTCTATGTCGAGGGCATCGCGGGCGACGATATCGTGGAGGGCCACAACGAGATTCGCCGCTTCGGGGTCATGTTCGACCAGCTGCGCGCGATGGCGCTCAGCCCGCGCGACTCGGCGGAGATGATCACGGAGGTCGCGCACGGGCTGAAGTGAACCGGCGGAGATGATCACCAAGGTCACACACGGGCTGAAGTGATCGGGCTGAGCCGATCAGCGGCGGCTCGCTCGCCGATAGCCGAGGAACGCCGGACCCGCGAATACGACGATCGCGCCGAGTGACCAGGTCAGCGTTGCCAGCAGGGGTTCGCGCACCGGGCCGCCCAGTGACAGCCCGCGCATGGCGTCGATGGCGTGGCTCATCGGCTGATGGGCCACGATCGGCTTCGCCCATGCCGGGTAGGCGGTGAGCGGCACGAAACCGGTCGAGAAGAACATCAGCAGCGAGGAGCCCAGCGAGATCGCCTCCACCAGAGCGGATTTGGCGGAGTACACGGCGACGGCCGTCACCAGCGTCGCGAAGCCGATGCCGTACACCACCGGCACGCACACCAGCGCGACCGCGGCCGGAAACCCTTGCCGGAAGCGGAAACCCAGCAGCATGCCCACGCCGAACAGCACCAGCGTGCATACCAGGATGCGCACACCCTCGGCGAGCACCCGCGCCGCCGGACCCGCGGCCCGATGCACGGGCAGCACCCACATCCGGGCCAGCAGCCCGGCGTCGCGTTCGCGGCCGAGGGTGATCGCCCCGGCCAGGGAGCCGGACATCGCCGACACCAGCGTCACCATCGGCACCGAACCGTAGAGCGCGCTCACCCCGGAGAACGCCGAGATCTGCCGTCCCAGCACGGTATTGAGCACGATCAGCAGGCCCGCCGGGAACACCAGGGACTGCGCCATCGTCAGCGGGTCGCGCCGCCAGCGGATCAGCAGTCGCCGCGTCTCGAGGATCGCTTGCGGTAGCGCGTGCCGCCAGGACTCGGTGCGCGTGCGCACCACGGGCAGGTCGACGGCCGTCATCGCTGCCTCCGCAGGGCCACCAGCACCGCGGCCGCGCCGAAGATCACCAGCCCCACCATCGTCCACGCGAGCCCCGGCCCGACCACGCCCCAGCTCACCGCGCCCGCCCGGCCCGAACGGTCCCCGGCGAGCGCGCGCAGGGCGAACACGAACTGCGAGACCGGCTGATCGCGCGCGAAACCCTGGATCCAGTGCGGGAATTGGTTCGCGGGGGCGAATCCGGTGGACACCATGCCGAGGATCAGCTGCGGCAGCACCAGGGCCTGACTGGTCGCCTCCGGACTCTTCGACAGCGTGCCCAGCAGATCGCCGAGCACGCTCAGCATCACCCCGACCAGCATGGCGAATCCGAGGAAACCGGCTGTGTGCCACCAGCTTCCGTAGAAGCGGAAGCCGATGATGTGCCCGCACAGCAGGGCTGTCACCAGCGACAGCGCGATGCGGTAGGCGGTCGCGGCGGTACGCGCGAGCAGCGGGGTCACCGACGGCATCGGCATGGTCGCGAACCGGGCGTCCAGACCGTCGCGGGCGTCGTTGGCGGCCCGGACCGCAGCGGCCGTCGCGCAGAACGACACGGCCTGCATCACGATCATCGGCATGAGGAACTGCGCGTAGCTGCTCAGGCCGAATCCGATGAAGGTCATCACCCGATTCAGCGGTACGTAGAAGCCCAGCGTGAACACGGTCGGGGCGAGGATCGCCGTGATCACCTCGCCGTTGCGCACCGACGGCCGGATCAGGCGCAGCGCGAGCACCCAGCCTTGTGCGAGCGCGCGCCGCCGGGGCACTTCGATCGTCACGGTCACCTCCCTGTCCGATATCTCAACAGACACATCGCGAGAACCGCCGGATATGCAGCCCGTCAAGTCCCCCTGCCCGGAATGCGGGCGCTCGGCGCGTCGCCGACGCACCATGGGCCCGACCGCCCACTATGCTGTCCGCCGTGCTCGAAGCCCAACCCCCCGTCGCGCCCCACCCCGATATCGCTCATCTCGCCCCCCTGCTGGGCACGTGGCGCGGCTCCGGGCACGGCGAGTACCCGACCATCGAATCGTTCGACTACCACGAGGAAATCCACTTCGGGCACGTCGGGCGTCCCTTCCTCACCTACCGGCAACGCACGCGGCACGCCGGGGACGGCCGCTCGCTGCACGCCGAGACCGGCTACCTGCGCTGCGCGGGACCCGATCGCATCGAACTGATCCTGGCGCATCCGACCGGGATCACCGAGATCTGCGAGGGCACCCTCGACGTCGCGAACGGCGGGCTGCGCATGGAGCTGGGCTCCACGCATCTCGGGTGCAGCGCGACCGCGAAACTGGTTACCGCACTGGGCCGTTCGATCCACCTGTCGGGCGACACGATCGACTACACGCTGCGGATGGCGGCCGTCGGGCAGCCCGAGCAGCATCATCTGGCGGCGAGCCTGCGGCGCAGCGAACAGGACCGCTGAACCCCGCCGGACATGCCCGGAATGTCCACCTGGAAAGATTAGGGGTTGAATCCTTCCGCGCCCGGGGACTACCGTTTTCCACGTCGGCGAACAGTCGGCGAATCGTTTCGTTCGAGCCTTCGATCTCACTCACCCACAAGGGAGAAGACCATGAAGCGTTCGACATTGGCCCTCTTGACCGTGGGCATGATCCTGGCCGGCGCCGGCGTCGTCGAGTTGATCGGAGACCCCTCCTCCGCGGAGATGTCCGGCCCTGTACCTCAATCTCATTCGGCGGCCGCCGACGGGACGCGTTCATCCCGATGATCGGCGGCTGTCCGCGCGGGCGGCCGGGTGTCTTCGGGCACCCGGCCGTTTTCGTCAGGCCGTACCCGGCGGCAGGGCCGCCAGCATGTCGCGCGTGACCGCCACCGCGTTGTCGGAGCTCCCGCCGCGCACGACCAGCGTCGCCCAGGCCAGATCGCCGCGATAGCCGATGAACCACGAGTGCGACCCGCCGTCCACCTCGGCCTCGCCGGTCTTGCCGTAGACCTCGCCCTGATCGGCGATCCGTTCGGCGGTGCCGCCCGTGACGACCTTGCGCATCATCGAGCGCAGCCCGTCCACCACCGTCGGCGGCAGGGCGGGCCGCTCCCCGTTCACGGTGGTCGGATGATTCGCGATCAGATACGGCGTCGGCGCCGAGCCGTGCGCGACCGTCGCGGCGACCAGGGCCATGCCGAACGGGCTGACCAGCACCTTGCCCTGGCCGATGCCGTTCTCGGTGCGCAGGACGAGTTCGCCGGCGGCGGGCACCGAACCCGACACCGTGGTCAGCCCGGCGATGGTGTAGTCGGGGCCCACGCCGAGCCGGGCGGCGGCGTCGGTGAGCGCGTCCGGTTTCAGGCGGCTGGCCAGCTCGGCGAAGGCGGTGTTGCAGGACCGCTCGTACGCCTGGGACATCGGGGCGTCGCCGATGGTGAAGAGGTTGTAGTTGGGGATGGTGCGGTCGCCGATGACGATCGTGCTCGGGCAGGGCAGCACGGTGTCGGGGGTGGCGACCCCGGCGGTCATCGCGGCGGCGGCGGTCACGGTCTTGAAGATCGAGCCGGGCGGGTAGAGGCCGGAGGTGGCGACCGGGCCGTCGGCGTCGGCGGCCTTGTTCTGGGCGATGGCGAGCAGCGCGCCCGTGGAGGGTTGCAGCACGACCATGACGGTTTGTTCGGCGCGGCCGTCGACGGCCTTCTGCGCGGCGTTCTGCACCGTGCGGTCGATGCTCAGCGAGAACGACGGGGCCGGTTGCGGCGCAACCTCTTTCAGCACGTCGGTGTCGACGCCGTTGGCGTTGACCGTGACCACGTTCCAGCCCGCCTTGCCGTCGACCTCGTCGATGACCGTCTTGCGGATGTGCGACATGAGATCGGGGGCGAAGGCGCGGTCGCTGGCGACGAGATCCCACTGTCGCTCCTCGCGGACGCCCGGCTGGTTCAGCAGGTCGGGGTTCAGTTGCTCGAACTCCCAATCCGTCAGGGCGGCAACGGGATTGGCGTGCGCGGGATCGAGGAGGGCCTCGGGGGTGAGTTTGTGGTCGAAGCGGATGAGCGCCTCCGACAGCTGCGCGGCGAGCCCGGCGGGGTCGGAGGCGGCCGCGGGGGTGAACGAGATCTCGTGTCGCACACCGGGAACCAGGACGTCGCTGCCCGCCCGCTCGTTCACCCGGGCGCGGGGGGCGGGCAGGGCGCGCAGTTCCATGGTCTGGGTGTTGCCGAGTTTGGGGTGGATCTCCGCGGCGGTCCAGCGCACCTGCCAGCGGCCCTCGCTGCGGCCCATCTGCAATTGGCCGGTGTAGGTCCAGGTTCGGTTCTTCGGCAGTCGCCACTCGTAGGTGTAGTCCACGGTCGCGGTGTCGCCGTTCACCTGCGCCGCCCCCACATGGCCGGTCATCTGTTCGGCCTGCAACTTCTCCCACGCCGAACCCAGTGCGGCCCCGGCCTTCTCGGGCTGGTTGGTGACTTCCGCGGCGGCCCGCACGTCCTTGCGGGCGAACGCCCCGACGAAGGTCTCCGCCACGGGCAGCGGACCCGAGGGCGTCACCGAACAGCCGCCGAGCCCGACGACCAGCGCGATCGCGGTCGGCACGGCGAGACATGCGCCGAGGAGCGATTCCCCTACCCTGGCGGGGCGGCTCTCCCCCGTCCGCGTGGCTCGATCTGGCACGCGCAAATGGTAGTCAGTGCGGTGGGGGCGGGACCGGGCGACACTCGGCTCAGTCGACCAGAACGGTGGCGAAGGTCGCGACCTGGCGGAAACCGACCTTGGCGTAGGCGCGGCGGGCGGCGTCGTTGAAGGAGTTGACGTAGAGGCTGGCCGTGCGGCCCGAGGCGACAACGGTATTCGCGACCGCGGCCGTGCCCGACGAGCCGAGGCCGTGGCCGCGCCACTCGGGATGCACCCAGACGCCCTGGATCTGGCCGGTGCGGCGGGACTGCGCGCCGACCTCGGCCTTGTACACGACCTGACCGTCCTCGAAACGTGCCCAGGCGCGGCCGGATTGGATGAGGCTCGACACCCGGCGGCGATAGCCGCGACCGCCGTCTCCGGCGCGCGGGTCGACGCCGATCTCCTCGGTGAACATCGCGACGGCGGCGACCAGGTAGCGGTCCAGCTCGTCGGGGCGCACGCGGCGGACCTTCGGGTCGGCGGGCGCGAGGGCGGGTCCCTCGAGCGCGAGCAGCGGTTGCTCGGCGCGCAGTTCGCGGGCCGGACCCCACTGATCGGCGAGCATCTCCCACAGCGGCAGCGCGAGTTCCTGGCGGCCGACCACCGACGAGCACAGCCGGGGCCAGCGCACCGCGCGCTCGGCGAACGCCTTCAGATCATCGGCGCCGCCGCGCAGCGGAACCAGATTCGCGCCGGAGAAGCACAGTGACGCCGACGGGCCGCCACGACTCCACAGCTCGCCGTAGCCGCCGCGCGCGTCCAATCCATACTCCTGCAGCCGCGCGGCGACCATGCAGCTGGCCACCGGGTCGCTGTCGAGGATTCGCAGCACCTGGGGCAGATCGCGACTCGCAAGCTGACGGGCTCCGGAACCGCGGGTCCGGCGGCTCGGCTCCAGCACACTCCGCACGTTCACAGCCTGCCACGAAGAAGGCGAACGTGCTGGTTTTTGGTCGGCTGCGGTCTACCCGACCGTGACGACCGGTTCACCGGTTCCCGCGTCGTCGTTCATCCCCTCGGCCAAGCGCAGTGCCTCCTCGATGAGGGTTTCCACGATCAGGTGCTCGGGCACGGTCTTAATGACCTCGCCCTTGACGAAGATCTGGCCCTTGCCGTTGCCGGAGGCCACGCCGAGGTCGGCCTCGCGGGCCTCGCCCGGACCGTTGACCACACAGCCCATGACCGCGACCCGCAGCGGCACCTCCATACCTTCGAGTCCGGCGGTGACCTCGTTGGCGAGGGTGTACACGTCGACCTGGGCGCGGCCGCACGACGGGCAGGACACGATCTCGAGCTTGCGCGGGCGCAGGTTCAGCGATTGCAGGATCTGGTTGCCGACCTTGACCTCTTCGACCGGCGGGGCGGACAGCGAGACCCGGATGGTGTCGCCGATGCCCTCGCTCAGCAGCGCGCCGAACGCGACGGCCGATTTGATCGTGCCCTGGAAGGCGGGACCGGCCTCGGTGACGCCCAGGTGCAGCGGGTAGTCGCAGCGCGCGGCGAGCTGCCGGTACGCCTCGACCATGACGACCGGGTCGTTGTGCTTGACCGAGATCTTGATGTCGCCGAAGCCGTGCTCCTCGAACAGGCTCGCCTCCCACAGCGCGGACTCCACCAGCGCCTCGGGGGTGGCCTTGCCGTACTTCTCCATCATCCGCTTGTCCAGCGAACCGGCGTTGACGCCGATGCGGATGGGGGTGTTCGCCGCCGCGGCCGCCTGCGCGACCTCCTTGACGCGGCCGTCGAATTCCTTGATGTTGCCCGGATTGACCCGCACCGCAGCACATCCCGCGTCGATCGCGGCGAAGATGTAGCGCGGCTGGAAGTGAATGTCGGCGATCACCGGAATCGGCGATTTGGTCACGATCGCGGCCAGCGCGTCGGCGTCCTCCTGCCGTGGGCACGCCACCCGCACGATGTCACAGCCCGACGCGGTCAACTCCGCGATCTGCTGGAGAGTCGAATTCACATCGTGGGTCCGAGTCGTGGTCATCGACTGCACCGACACCGGGAAGTCGCTCCCGACCCCGACCTTGCCCACCATCAACTGACGTGTCTTGCGCCGAGGTGCGAGGACCGCCGCCGGCGCGGACGGCATCCCCAATGCAATGGCACTCACGTTCGGCTGCCTACTTTCGCTTTCGTCTGCGTGCTGCCTGTTCGTTGCCGAGTCTAGTGGGGGGTGGGGAGGGCGCGGCGTGTGAGTGGGGCGACACGGGAACCTGGTTGGGGCGGGGTGCGTCCAAGGTGGTGGGCGGTAATGTGCTGGCGGACGGTGGGGTTCTCGGGAAGGGGACGCGTTATGGCGGGGCGTTGGGTGGCGCTGGGATTGGTTTTGGGGGCGTTGGTGCTGGTGGGAGGGTGTCAGGATGATTCATCCGGACAGGGCACTCCGACGAGCGGGACCAGTTCGGCCGCTACGACGACGGACAGGGCCGCGGGCCTGTGGGACCCGTGCACGCTACCGGAGTCGGCGCTCACCGGGACCGGTCTCGATCCCGCCACCAAGGAATCGGGAGTTCTCGGAAATCAATTCCCCGGGTCCAAGACGTGCGGCTGGCGCTCCGACGCCAAGTGGTACGACCTCACGGTCTACTCGACCGACAAATCCCTCCAGGACATCCGAAACCGAACGGACTTCGAGGGCCTCACTCCGACCAAGGTGGGCTCCCTCGATGCGGTCCAGTTCTCGTGGAAGGACGATCCGGACCGGCTGTACTGCTTCCTGGCGGTTGGTCTCCGCCAGGGCAGTGTCACCTACGAGGCGCAGACTCGTTATTCGGTAGGCAAGCAGGGGGACCCATGCGTCGAGGTTCGGCATCACGCGGAGAACCTGGTCAAGTATTTACCCGGAAGTTGAGGAGGGGATCGTGATAGAGGGGGTTGATCCCGCCGCTTGGCGAAACCTGCTGGGACAAGCCAACTCTGGAAAGCTCACGCTCGATCCGGAGATCGGTAAGGGTCTCGACAAGGTCTGCGACGACTACCTGGATCGCCTGGACGCGCTCGCTCGCGCCGCGGACCGCTTTCGCTTCCTGGGAGGTTTCGGCACGTTCCAGTCGGGTGTGGATCTGGAGAAGAAGTTCAAAACGAAAGCCTTCGGTAGCGACAAGTCACTCGTCGCGATTCTGCAACAGCACATCGACGTGGTGAAGACCGCCAAAGAGGTTGTGGCCAAGGCTGTCTCGAACTTCGTCGAGCAGGACCAGCAGAACGCCGACCAGTATCATCGTACGGACGGTGCGTCATGAGTTCGTACGACGACTACCAGCGCCGCATCATCGCCGCTCAGGAACAATGGAACCAGGAGCGGGAACGAATCTATGGCGAGACACGAACGTTCGACTCCACCTTCCAGGGGGACTTCGATCCGACCGTGATCAATTATTGCGAGATCTACGAGGGTCTTTCACTGGAGGAGATGCGCAAGCGGGTCAGCGAGATGCGGCCGGACGAAGTGCGTGCCCTGTCACACGGCTGGCGTGATATCGGGTGGAATTTGATGGCCGCGTCGAACGCGTTCAACAGCAGCTTCGCTCGAACGGTCAGCGGAGATGGTGCGCATACCGGCTGGACGGGCGAAGCCGCTACGGCCGCCACGACGGCGGTCAACAACTACACCACTCAGTCACACGACCTCGTATCGGCCGCTCAGGTCATCGGGCTGAAACTGGCCGAGGCCCACACCGGACTCGAACAGACCCAAGCCCTGTTCCCCGGCATCACCGAACGTCCCGATGTGCGCACTAAGACCCTCCCCAAAGACGGCGTCATGAAGACGGACGACTACAACAACGAGGAGCAGACCGAGGAAGCCCGCCGAATTCTTCGCACGGTGTATGGCCAGGTGGTCGTACAGACCGATAAAGGCGTCCCCGTCCTCCCGACACCACCCAAGATCACCGATGGACCCGTCGTTCCCGGCACCGATTTCGTCGGCCCCGGCAATTCCGGTGGCGGTGGGGGCAATGACAGCGGTGGGGGCAATGGCGGAACCGGTGGTGGGACCGGGAATGACGGTGGTCCGGCGTCCGGGGGTGGTGGCGGTCCCGAGGAATCGAAGGATCAAGGTGGCGGGACAGCCGGGGGTGGGGCGGAGCAAGGGACTCAGCCTGCGAGTACCGCGCCGAGTTCTGTCGGGTCGGATTCGGCTACGCCCGGAAGTACCACGGACTCTCGGGGCGGAACCAGTACCAGCCCAGCTGGTTTGAGTGGGCCGTCCGCGGGCGGTGGGTCCGGCGGGACGAGCGGGGGCGGGTTCGGGCGGATCGGGTCCGGGCCGGGAGGTAGGGGTGGTGGATCAGGGGGTGGGACATCCGCGAATGCGCCTGGGCGCAGTGTTCCCGGTGGGCCGTTGGGGGCGAATGGGACCCCCGCGGCGGCTCGGGCGGGGATCGCGGGGCAGCAGGGTATGGGGATTCCGGGGATGGGGGCGCCGGGGGCGCATGGGAAGAAGGAGGATGAGCGGGAGAAGGGGACGCCGGATTATTTGATCACCAAGGAGCATGGGGAGGAGTTGATCGGGGAGTATCGGAAGGCTGTGCCTCCGGTGATCGGTGGGGATTACGACAGTGCTTAGTTGGCGGTTCAGTGGGCAGGAGTTCGAAATCCTCTGGGCCGCTTACGGTCGGGATCGGTTGCCGTATCCGTTGCGGTTTCGGCCGGAGGATGTGGAGTTCGAGGAGTTGAAGCGGCGGCGGGAGGAGGCCGTGGCGGGGTTGCTGGGGAAGTACAGCGAGGAGTTGCCGCGGGCGATCGGGGCGTTGCTCGAACCTGAGGTGCGGGTGGAGATGAAGGGGTTCACCGGTGCGGGGCTGTCGGAGGTGATTCGGTTCCACGGAGTGTTGCGCGGCGGCGAGGGCGCTTCGTTGACTCAGCTGCCCGGTCCCAGCGAGGACATCGGTTCGGATGTCGTTGTGACATATGGGGATTCGGCGCACGTCCCGCAGCGTGCCGTCGCCGCTCTGCCGCCGTGCGGGCCCGGTGCGAAGCCGCCGCTCGAGGTCCGGCGCGAGGAGATCGCCGCCGACCGCGACCGCCCGATCGCCGTGTCGCACAGCGCGATCGAGCGCCTGAACCGCGTCTTCAAGCGCGAGCGCCTCGGCCTCGGCGAGGTCACCGTTCTCGCGGGCGGTGCCGTCGACTCCCGCCCCACCCCGGGCCGATCCTTCTGGTGGATGGACTACGAGGACGGCCGCTACTATGTGAAGACCGGCGACCCCATCATCGCCAAACCCCTTGACGCGCAGCGCATGTCGGCCGAGATCCACCGCCTCGCTACGCTCACCCAGCGCTATTACGCCGAGGACCGCGAGCACGAGGAGTACCTGCGCTCGCGGTGAGGAGGGTCAGGGCACCCGGACCTCCGCCGGGACCGTCCAGCCCTGGCGGCAGGTCGAGTGGCCGTCGCAGCCTTCGACGGTTACCAGATGAATGCCCGGACCGGCGGAACGGCTGGTCGAGCCGCCCAATCCGCCCGGGGTATTGTTCTGGCTGCCGTCGACGCTCACGATGAAGCGATCGTAGGAGAACGGGGTCGACGGGCCCCATTCGACGTAGACGCCGCCCCCGTTGCCGGTGACCACCGCGACGGTCATCTCGCCGCCTTGATGGGGCGACCAGACGATGTCGCCGTGTTCGAACACCTGATGCCTGCTCTCCTGGCGGAGCGCTTCGCCCATGCCCGGTGGGAAGCCGGGCGGAATGTGGTCGGGCACAAGCTCGCCCGTGATCGGGCAGCCCAGTTCGCCGTCGGCCGCGTCGAGCAGGTACCAGCGGGTCGCGATCAGATTGGTCGGCTCGAACGGGCAGTGGCGTCTCGTGGGATGACCGGGTGTGGCGAGGCCGGTCGCTGCCGGGACGGTCAGTATCGTCACGACGGCCGCTAAGACGCCCACGACGCGGTGAATCAATTTGCGCGACAAGAGAATTACCCCCAGATCAATGCATGAGACCACTGCGTGCGAGTCGCGTTGGTCGCCGGTGAAGTAGTCAGCTTCTCTGACTTAGATTGTCAGATAACCTGACCGATCTGTCAACATGGGCCGAGCAGCCCGGTACCGTGCGGGAATGCGACTCGCACGGGAAGTGGAGCTGCCGACGGATGTCGACGCGGCTGTGGCGGTGCAGGATCGGTTGCGCGGGCTGGTCGAGGTTCGAGGCGGCCCGCAGCGGTTCCGTACCGTGGCCGGACTCGACTCGGCGTACGACGAGGACGGGAATGCGGTTGCGGCCGTGGTCGTCTTGGACGCCGAGACGTTCGAGGTCGTCGATACGGCCACGGCGCGGGGGCGGGTCGAGTTTCCCTATGTACCGGGGTTGTTGGCGTTCCGGGAGTTGCCGGTCACCGTCGCGGCGCTCGAAAAGCTCGGTAGCACACCGGATCTGCTGATCTGCGACGGGCAGGGCGTCGCTCATCCGCGGCGGTTCGGGCTGGCCTGTCATGTCGGTGTGCTGACCGGGCTGCCGACCGTTGGGGTCGCCAAGACCGTGTGGGGTGAGTACACCGAGCCCGGGGCGAAGCGGGGCGCGACCGGTGATGTCGTTGTGGAGAACGAGGTGGTCGGGCGGGCGTTGCGGACGCGGGCGGGGGTGAAGCCCGTGTTCGTGTCGGTTGGGCATCGGATCGACCTGGACACCGCCTGTGCGGCGGTGCTCGGGTTGACTCCTCGGTATCGGCAGCCGGAGACCACGCGGCGTGCGGATCGGTTGTGCCGGGAGTTGTTGCGGCAGGGGTGATTTCAGCGATGCG
Organism: Nocardia sp. NPDC004068; assembly: GCF_042874315.1. Taxonomy (NCBI): domain Bacteria; kingdom Bacillati; phylum Actinomycetota; class Actinomycetes; order Mycobacteriales; family Nocardiaceae; genus Nocardia; species Nocardia sp. NPDC004068. Next base: position 251,872 of record NZ_JBIAMW010000001.1, on the reverse strand, counting down.
GGGACGTGATCTCGGCTAGGCGGTCCAGTTCGCGCAGGGTTTCCGTGGGTGGCAGGACCGGGACGATGCCCAGGAGTACGCGGTGAATGTCCAACTCCGCCAGGCGTTTCAGGTCGTCGGGGCGCGGGTCGAACAGGGTCGCGATCACGGGGACGGGTGGGCGGCCTTCGCGGGCGGCCAGCTCCCGCAGTTGGTCGATGCCCTTTTCGAGCTCGTCCAGGGGGATGCCGACGGGGGCCAGCCAGCCGGTGGCGTGGTCGAGGATGCGGGTGTGGGTGGTGGGCCCCCAGCCGCCGAGCCAGATCGGCGGGTGCGGGTCTTGTACGGGTTTGGGCCAAGAATAGAGGGGGTCGAAATCGACGTAATCGCCGTGGAATTCGGCCTTCTCCTGGGTCCAGATGGCGGTCATGGCGAGGAGGCGTTCGCGTTGCAGGGCGAGGCGGGTGCGGGGGTCGGTGCCGTGGTTGCGGATCTCCTCGCGGAGCCAGCCCGCGCCGACGCCCAGTTCGAAACGGCCGCCGGAGGCGCGATCCAGGCTCGCGACCTCCTTGGCGAGGATGATCGGATCTCGTTGCACCACAAGGGCGACCCCGGTGCCGAGCCGCAGGCGGGTGGTCGCGGCGGCGGCGAAGGACAGGCTCACGAAGGGGTCGAGATTGCGGTAGTAGTCGTGCGGGATGTCGCCGCCGCCGGGGTTGGGCGTCCGGACGGTGACGGGGATGTGGGTGTGTTCGGCGACGAAGAGGGATTCGAAGCCGCGCTCCTCGACCGCCCGGCCCAACTCGGCGGGGCCGAGGCTCTCGTCCGTGACACCGGTGAAGATTCCGATACGCATGGCGGCTACGGTAAACATTGACATCAGCGTCAAGGTCAAGAGCGCGAGGTGAGGATGCGAATCGGCGAGTTGGCGGAGCGCACCGGCAGTAGCACGCGCACGCTGCGGTACTACGAGCAGCAGGGTCTGCTGACGGCCGCGCGGAAGGGCAACGGCTACCGCAGTTTCGACGAGAGCGCGGTCGGCACGGTGCTGCGAATCCGAGCGCTGCTCGCCGCCGGATTGACCACCGAGGTCATTCGCCGCGTGCTGCCGTGCACGCGCGATGCCGTGCCCCGGATCGATCCGTGCGCCGAGGTGGTGGGGATTCTGCGGTCGGAGATCGATCGGGTGGACGCGGTGGCGGCGGATCTGCGACGGTCGCGGGAGTTGCTCGCGTCGATTCTGGTTGATTCGGGGGTGGCGGTACGGGAAGAGAGCGAGTTGGGTACGGCGTAGTCGCGAGGACGACTACGCCGTAGCCTCAATCACGCTGCCGGTCAGTCACTTTGGGCCGAGACGTCCACCGCTGACAGCCGCAGTGAACGCATCCCACTCGCCGGGGAGAAACACGAGCGCGGGACCGGAGGGGTCCTTCGAATCGCGGACGCCGACCGACCCGTCATGAAGGTGAGCAACCTCGACGCACTCCCCGTTCGGGGTACTCCGGCTGGACTTGAACCACGTTGGGTTCGGCAGATCACTGATCATTCGTAGCACTCCCTCAGGACCCGGCGAATCAAATCGTTGCTCGCAGTCGTGTCCAACGCTACCCGCTGCGCCCGAACCAGCGCGTCCTTGTACGGATCGAGGTGGTCTTTCGTCTCGAGGTACAAAGCGCCGGTAAACCCTTCGACGAAGACCACCGGGGGTTCGATCAACTTGGTAAACGGCAGGGGGCCGAATTCGAGCAGCACGAACGAACTGGCGATGCCGACTATGGGATCTGTCGCGTCGAGCGGAAGAACCCTGATCGAGACGTTCGGTCGCTCGCCCTCGGTCAGGAGGTGACGCAACTGATCGCCCATCACCCCCGGACCGCCCGTCCGCTGACGGAGGAGCCATTCGGGGATTATCGTCTCGTACTCAAAGTCCGGATCCGACAGGCGTTCCTGGCGAATAGTGAGGAGCGTGACTCGTCTCTCCACATCCTCCGATGTCCAGGTGGGATGGCCGGACCACGCGAGTTGCCGTCGGTACGCCGCCGTTTGGAGAAGCCCGGGCAGGAGACCGATTTGCACGGTGGTCTTGCGCAGGGCGCTCTGCTCCAAGCTCAAATAGTGGTCGAAGTCCACTTGCGTACCGTCGATATACGCGCGCCACCACTTCCCATCCGACTTCCGCTCCTTCCGCACCTCCTCCCCCAACGCCAACAACAACCGACGCTCGTCGTCACTGACCTTCAGTTTGTCGCAGAGGGCGTTGATCTGCATGTTGGTGGCATTGTGCTTCACCCCGTCTTCCAATCGCCCATATGTCTGCGGCGATGTCTCCGCGGCCTTCGCGGCCGAGTTCTTCGAAACGTCCGCTCGCTCACGGAACTTCTGCAACTGTCGGCCGAGTGCACGGCTGGCAAGAGTCGAACCCATCGTTAGCCTCGCTATTCAATCGTCTGCCTGAATGGGGAAGGGCCCGCGTGGAACCAGGGCCCGATCGCGCCGAAAGAACTTGTGAGAACTACCACCCCGCTCGGGGAAAGAGTAACACTGAAGGCCCGCCGAGAACGGGAACACCACTCCGCCACAACAACTTTCGCGAAACCAGGACAGAACTGGGGGAACTTTGCTGCTCATGAATCCACTGCCCACCAAGAACCAACTGCTACACGCGTGTCGGGGAGTCGATACGGACGGCCATCCCATACTGGGGGTCGCGCATCGGCTCACCGACATTCACGAAAGACGCTTGGCCGTCGACGGATTCGAGGTGATCGAGTTGGAGACCGAACGGATCGACCTCGTCATCGAGATCGACGACTGCGTCACCCGTTCGCTTCCGCCCGCGCACGGGGCCGCCCGCGTACACACCGAGACCATCGGCGCGGTCGTGGATCGGGTCGCGCGCTATACCGCGATCGCCTATGCCGCCCTTTCCGGATCGCACGATGTCGATCTCGGCCACGCGTGGGAACATCTCGCGGAATTGGCCGTCGCTTACGAGGACCTCGTCGAGGAGGTGCACGCGGGGCGGCGGCGGCTTCCGGGCGGGCCGTGAAGGTGCCACGATGAGGTCGTGACCGACGACCGGAAGCCGACCAGTCACGAGCGCATGACGGGGCAGCCGTGGGACGCCTCGTATCGGGACGGTCCCCCGCCCTGGGACATCGGGGGGCCGCAGCCCGCGGTCGTCCGGCTGGCGGCCGCGGGGGCGTTCACCGGGTCCGTGCTCGATGTGGGGTGCGGGACCGGTGAGAACGCGCTGCACATCGCGGCGCTCGGGCTGCCGGTGCTGGGGGTGGACGTGGCCGAGACCGCGCTCGCCCAGGCTCGGGAGAAGGCCGCGCGGCGCGGGATCGCGGCCGAGTTCGAGGTGGCCGACGCGTTCGCGCTGGAACGGCTGGGACGGCGGTTCGACACCGTGCTCGATTGCGGGATGTTCCATACCTGCGATGCGGACGAGCGGCGGGTCTATGTTGCGAGCCTGGCGGCCGCGACCACCGCCGGGGGCGCGCTGTATCTGCTGTGCCTGAGCGATGAGGGGCCGAATCTCGGTCCACATCCGGTGTCGCGTGCCGAGATCGAGGCGGCGTTCGGGCCGGGTAGCGGGTGGGCGGTCGAGGCCGTCGAATCCGCTTCGATCCGAACGCGGTTCCACGACGAGAACGGGGCGAGCGCGTGGTGCGCGACCGTCCGGCGAAGTGATCAGGATTGAAGAAGCCTTCCGGTCGTTCGATTTTCTAGGCTCGAGACGTACCGATCGAACGACACCGAGGAGCCGACGATGACCGCCACGCGACAGGGCAGCAGGACCGCGAAGGGCTACGACGGCTTCACCGCCGAGGAGCGCGCGGCGATGAAGGAACACGCCCGCGAATTGAAGAAGGCCGCGGGCGCGGCCGACGCCGAGGCCGAGGTGGTCGCCAAGATCGCGGAGATGTCGGAGTCCGATCGGGTGATGGCCGAGCGGGTGCACGCGATCGTCGGGGAGTACGCGCCGGGGCTCGCGCCGCGGCTGTGGTACGGGCAGCCCGCCTACGCCCGCGACGGCAAGGTGGTGTGCTTCTTCCAGCCCGCGGCCAAGTTCAAGACGCGCTACGCGACCCTCGGGTTCAGCGATCCCGCCGAGTTGGACGAGGACAGCATGTGGCCCACGGCCTTCGCGTTGACGCGGATGACCGCGGCGAACGAGAAGCGCATCGCGGAGCTCGTGGCGAAGGCCGCCGGATAGGCTATACGTATACATATACTGGTTGCATGTTCGATCCGATCAGCCTCCTCGTCGGCGCCGGTCTCGTCGGAGTGGGTTGGGCCGCAGGCCGTTTCGGTCGCCGCCCGGCCCGCAACGGCCGTCCGGAACCGGCCATCTGCGGATGCGGTCACGATCTCGCCCTGCACGACCGGACCGAGGGCTCGTGCCACGCGGAGATCGTCCGCAAGAACGCCGTCGGCCTGCGCGAATGGGTGACCTGCGGCTGTCGTCGCTACACCGGCCCGACCCCGCTCGAGGAGTTCTTCACCCCGCCCGTGCTGCCGCCGAACGACCGCTAGCGGGAAATCCGGTCCCCTCCGATGAATTCGCGCGGTGCCGCGAGTAGGTACTCGCGACACCTTTCGGAGGAGGGATTCGGATATGAACACGACCACGGGCCAGCGCTGGGTGCTGGCCTTGACCTCGGTCGCCGGATTGATGATCGTGCTCGACGCGCTGGTGGTCACCACCGCGCTGCGGGCGATCCAGCTGGATCTGGGCGCATCGCTCGGCGAATTGGAATGGACCGTGAACGCCTACACCGTGAGTTTCGCGGTGTTGCTGATGGCGGGGGCGGCGCTCGGTGACCGCTACGGGCGCAGGCGGGTGCTGGTCGGGGGGCTGGCGTTGTTCGCGGTGGCGTCCGCGGGCTGTGCGCTGGCGCCGAGTCTGGGGTGGCTGATCGCCGCGCGCGCGGTGCAAGGGGCCGGGGCGGCGGCGGTGATGCCGGTGGCGCTGGCGTTGCTGTCGGCGGCGTTCGCGCCGGAGCAGCGGACGCGGGCGCTCGGGATCTTCGCGGCCACAACGGGTTTGGCGACGCTCGGTGGGCCGCTTGTGGGCGGGGCCGTGGTGCAGGGGCTGACGTGGGAGTGGATCTTCTGGTTGAACGTGCCGATCGGGGCGGTGTTGATTCCGTTGGTCCGGACTCGGTTGGACGAGAGTTTCGGGCAGGCACGGGGTTTGGATTACGTGGGGATCGGGTTGGTGAGCGTGGCGGCGTTCGGGGTGGTGTGGGCGCTGGTGCGCGGGAACGACGCGGGGTGGGGCAGCGTCGAGGTGGTCGGGGTGGTCGTCGTGGGGGTGGCGGCGTTGATCGGGTTCGTGCGGTGGGAGTCGCGGACCGCGGCGCCGCTGATTCCGATGCGGTTCTTCGGGTCTCGGGCGTTCTCGGCGGGGAACGCGGCCGGGTTCCTGTTGGCGGCGTCGTTGTTCTGTGGGGCGTTCTTCTTCGCGCAGTTCTTGCAGGTGGTGGCCGGGCACAGTCCGTTGGGTACGGGTTTGCTGCTGGCGCCGTGGACGGTGACGTTGTTCATGGTCGCGCCGATCGCGGGGCGGCAGGTGAATCGGTTCGGGGAGCGGCCGTTGGTGGTGGCCGGGTTGGTGATGCAGGCGATCGGGTACGGGTGGATCGCGCTGATCGCGCGGCCGGATCTGCCGTACGCGGCGTTGGTCGTGCCGTTCGTGATCTCCGGGGTGGGGGTGTCGATGGCGATTCCGGCGGCGCAGAGCGCGGTGTTGCGGGCGGTGCCGATGGCCGCGGTGGGGGCGGCTTCGGGGACCTACAACGCGTTGCGGCAGTTGGGTGGGGCGTTCGGGATCGCCGTTCCCGCAGCGGTTTTCGCTGCGGTCGGGGGATTCGAGTCGGCTCGGGTGTTCACCGACGGGTTCGTGGGGGCGATCGGGTGCGGGGCGGGGCTGGCGTTGGTGGGGGCGGCGATCGGGATGTGGATTCCGAGTGGGGTGCCCGGGGGTGATTCGGCATCCGGTTCGGAGCGCGTCGGGGAGCACGTCGGCGCTGAGGCGGTAGCCCTCGCGGGGCCGGAAACGCCAGGCGTCGAATTCGAGCGGAGGACGGCATGATTCGGGCGGAGAGGTCGGTAGATTCGGCGGTCATGGGTGTCGGCGAGGACTTCGCGGAGCGGATCGAGACGTATCGGCCGGAGCTGCTGGCGCATTGTTATCGGATGCTCGGGTCGATTCACGACGCGGAGGATCTGGTGCAGGAGACGATGGTGCGGGCGTGGCGGGCCGCCGATCGGTTCGACGGGACGCGGGCCTCGGTGCGGACCTGGCTGTATCGGATCGCCACCAATGTCTGTCTGACCGCGCTCGAGCAGCGCGGGAAACGGGCGTTGCCGGTGGACCTCGGCGGGCCGAGCGAGGTGGTGGTGACGCGGCCGGAGACGCATCCGGAGATTCCGTGGATCGAGCCGATTCCCGATGCGCTGCTGGGCAATTCGGGCGATCCGGCGACGGTCGTGGCGGCCCGCTCCGGTGTCCGGCTCGCGTTCATCGCCGCCCTCCAGCACCTGCCCGCGCGGCAACGCGCCGTGCTGATCCTGCGCGACGTGCTGTCCTGGTCCGCCGCCGAGGTCGCCGACCTGCTCGACACCTCCCCCGCCGCGGTCAACAGCGCCCTGCAACGCGCCCACGCTCAACTCGACAAGGCGGCCCCGATGCTCGACCGGATGTCGGAGACGGTGAGTCCCGAAGAACGCGCGGTCGTCGACCGTTACACCCGCACCTTCGCCCAGGCGGATATGCGCGGCCTGGCCGAACTGCTCCGCGACGACGTCATCCTGGAAATGCCCCCGGCCCTGCTCTGGTTCGCGGGCCGCCCGCACGTCCTCGAATTCTTCGAATCCAAAGCAAGCCTCGCCTGGCGCAGCATCCGCACGTCGGCCAATACCCAACCCGCCGTGGCTTATTACCGGCGCGACGACGGGGAGAGCGTGTATCGGGCACATTCGATTCATGTTCTGACGGTTGCGGATTCGCGAATCGAGCGGATCACGGTGTTCGTGGAGCCGCGGTTGTTCGAGAGGTTCGGGTTGCCTGGGGTGTTGTGAGCGGCTGAACGCGGCCCCGGGGTCTTCGGTAAGGTGGGTCGAGCTGTATCCGATTTTCCGTTGGGTGTTCTTTTCGGACTCGACCACGGAGGTATCGCGATGAAGGCTGTGCAGTATCGGAGTATCGGGGCCGCGCCGGAAGTGGTGAGCGTGGCGGATCCGGAGCCGGGGCCGGGGCAGGTTTTGTTGGAGGTTTCGGCGGCGGGGGTTTGTCATTCGGATATCGCGGTGATGTCGTGGCCCGCGGAGCAGTTTCCTTATCGGTTGCCGTTGACGTTGGGGCATGAGGGGGCGGGGACGATTGCGGCGTTGGGGGACGGGGTGGCCGGGTTCGAGGTGGGGGATTCGGTGGCGGTGTATGGGCCGTGGGGGTGTGGGACGTGTTGGCCTTGTGAGGGTGGGCGGGAGAATTACTGTGTGCGGGCCGGGGAGTTGGGGATCTTTCCGCCCGGGTTGGGGGCGCCGGGGGCCATTGCGGAGTACATGATCGTGGATGATGTGCGGCATCTGGAATCGCTCGACGGGCTCGATCCGGTGCGGACGGTGCCGTTGACCGATGCGGGGCTGACGCCGTATCACGCGATCAAGAAGTCGTTGCCGAAGTTGGTGCCGGGGTCCACGGCCGTGGTGATCGGGACGGGCGGGCTGGGGCATGTGGCGATTCAGCTGTTGCGGGCGCTGTGTCCGGCGCGGGTGATCGCCCTGGACGTCAGCGAGGACAAGCTCGAGCTCGCGCGGACCGTGGGCGCGCACGAGACCGTCCGCTCCGACGACAAGGCCGCGGGGCGGGTGAAGGAGCTGACCGAGGGGCGGGGCGCGACCGCGGTGTTCGATTTCGTGGGCGCCGCGCCGACGACCGCGACGGCCGCGGGCTGTGTCGCGATGGAGGGCGACATCACCATCGTCGGAATCGGCGGCGGCACCGTGCCCGTGGGGTTCGGGGCGCTGCCGTTCGAGGTGAACGTGACCGCGCCCTACTGGGGCAGCCGCGGCGAACTCCGCGAGGTCCTCGATCTCGCGCGGGCCGGGGCGATCGACGTGCACGTCGAGACGTTCGCCCTCGACGACGCGCCGCACGCCTACGAACTGCTGCACAGCGGAAAGATCAACGGGCGGGCGGTGATTCGGCCCAACGGCTAGGTCACGGGAACAGCTTGATCGGATTCACCACATCGGCCACCAGGGTCAGCACGGTGAAGGCGCCGCCGATCACCACGACCGCGTAGGTCGCGGGCAGGAGCTTGAGGTAGTCGACGGGCGCGCCGGGCGGCAGACCGCGGCGACCGCGGATCATGTTGCGCAGCTTCTCGTAGACGACGACCGCGATGTGGCCGCCGTCCAACGGCAGCAGCGGCAACAGGTTGAACGCGCCGAGGAAGAAGTTCAGGCTCGCGAGGGTCAGGACGAAGGCGTTCCACAGCCCGTGCTCCACGGTCTCGCCGCCGATCCGGCTCGCCCCGTACACGCTGATCGGGGTGTCGGCGTCGCGCTGCCCGCCGGTGACCGCGTGCCACAGGCTGACCACCTTCGCGGGCATGTGCGCCAGCGATTCGGCCACGTTGACGAACATCGTCCCGGTGAACGCGGCCGAGGCCGGGATCGCCGCCAGCACGCCGTACTTCACCGGGTCGTACATGAGCATCTTGCCGACGCCGACCCGGGAGACCGTGCGCGGAGTGTCGGTGGCCTTCTTGGTGACGGGATCGACGTAGGTGATCGCCTGCTGCGGGACGACGGTGACGTCGAGGGTCGAGCCGTCGCGCCGGACGGTGTAGACGATCGGGCCCGTCTTGCTCTCGGTGTTGGTGCGGAACTCTTCCCAGGTGTGGATCGGCTTGCCGTCGATGGCGGTCACGAGGTCGCCGCGCTTCAGGCCCGCCGCCCCGGCCGGGCCGCTGCCCGTGCACGGCTCGTAGCCCTCGGCCTTCGGCTTCTCGTTCGCCACACAGGACGGCGTGTCGATCATCGTGTCGGGCGGGGTGTCGTTGATGCGCGGCAGGCCCCACCCGATCGCCAACACCACGATCAGCAGGAAGCCGAGCAGGAAGTTCATGAAGATGCCGCCGAACATGACGACCAGCCGCTTCCAGGTGGCCTGCCGGTACATGGCCCGGTCCAGATCGCGCTCGTCGATCTCGTCCAGCGCGGTCATGCCCGCGATATCGCAGAAACCGCCCAGCGGCAACGCCTTCAGGCCGTATTCGGTCTCGCCGCGGTGGAAGGAGAACACCTTCGGCCCGAAGCCGATGAAATAACGCCGCACCTTCATCCCGGTGGCCTGCGCGGTCCACATGTGCCCGCACTCGTGCAGCGCTACCGAGATGGTGATGCCGAGCGCGAACAGCACGAATCCGATCGCGAAGCCCATGCGGTTCCGAACCCTCCTGCGTCAGTTGCCCACGTGCGTGCGCGCACGTTCCCGCGCCCACGCGTCGGCCGCGAGCACCTCGTCCAAGGTAGCGGGTTCCGCGCGCCAACGGTCGGCCGACTCGACCACACCCGCGACCGTCCGCACGATATCGGGGAATCGCAGCCGTCCCGCGAGGAACGCCTCGACCGCGATCTCGTTGGCGGCGTTGTAGACCGCGGTCACGCAGCCGCCCGCCTTCCCGGCCTGGCGGGCCAGTTCGACCGCGGGGAAGACCTCGTTGTCGACCGGGGCGAATTCCCAGGTGAACGCCTGCGTGAAGTCGAGGGGCGCGAGCACGCCGGGGACGCGGTCGGGCCAGCCGAGGGCCAGGGCGATGGGCAGTTTCATATCGGGCGGGCTGGCCTGGGCGATGGTGGAGCCATCGGTGAAGGTGACCATCGAGTGCACGATCGACTGGGGATGCACGGTGACGTCGATGTCGTCGTAGGCGATGCCGAACAGCATGTGCGCCTCGATGAGCTCCAGGCCCTTGTTCACCAGGGTCGCGGAGTTCAGCGTGTTCATCTGGCCCATCGACCAGGTGGGGTGGGCCTTGGCCTCGGCGGGGCTCACCGAGTCCAGCATCGGGGCGGTCCAGCCGCGGAACGGGCCGCCCGAGGCCGTCAGCACCAGGCGGGCCACCTCGGATTCGCGGCCGCCGCGCAGGCATTGGGCCATCGCGGAGTGTTCGGAGTCGACGGGCACGATCTGGCCGGGCGCGGCCGCGCGGGTCACCAGGGAACCGCCCGCCACGAGCGACTCCTTGTTGGCGAGGGCGAGGCGACGGCCCGATTCGAGGGTGGCCAGCGTGGGTCCGAGGCCGAGCGAGCCGACCAGCGCGTTGAGCACGACATCGGCGTCGGTGCGGCGGACCAGTTCGGTGGCCGCGTCCGGACCGGCAAGGGGCACACCGAGTTTCGTGGCGGCGGCCGGGTCGGCGACGGCGACGTTCGTGGTGCCGGTGGCCCGGATCTGCTCGGCCAACAGGTCCGTATTGCCGCCGCGCGCGGCGAGTCCCACCACCTGGAAGCGGTCCGGGTCGGCGGCGATCACCTCCAGGGCTTGCGTGCCAATGGAACCGGTGCTGCCCAGCAGCAGGACTCTCACGATGTCGGACACCCTCACATTGTCGCGGACCCGCGCGGCCGACACCCGCTCACCCCGCTGGCTACGACGACCGGTCGTATGCCACGATATTGGCGAAAGCGCTATCCGAACGAGCCGATGGGAGCGAACGTGGCCGCCACGGAACTGGAGAAGACGAGTGCCGGTGTCGTCACCAAGGTCGACCCCGCCGAGGTTCCGTCCGCCGCGTGGGGTTGGAGCGGTGAGTCGCCGCGCGCCTTCCGCATCGCCGGATGGGTCGTGGTGGTCATCCTGCTCGCCATGCTGTTCGAGGGGCCGCAGGGGTCCTCGTCGGGCACCGGGAACATCGGGTACATCTTCCTGATCTTGTTCGCGGCGTTGCTGGCGGGTGTGCTGATCCGGGATCGGGTGCTGCGGAACAAGCCGCGGTAGGGCTTGGTCAGCGACCGCGACGCTTCGCGGTTCTGGGACGACCGGCGGGTTGCTTCTTGCGAGCGGCCTCCGGTCGTTTGTTGTTGCGTTGGGGCGCAACGGGTTCCGTGCGTGGGGCGCGGGAGCTGCGGGCCGTGCGGCCGCGGACGACGCCGATGAAATCCTCGATCGCCTCGTTCGGGTTGTCGATCAGCCAGGCCAGGGCGATCGCGGTGGGTTCGGCGTCGGTGAGCGGACGGTAGGTGAGGTCGCGGCGGTGGTGCAGGCGGGCCAGGGATTGCGGCATGACCGCCGCGCCGCCGACGGCCGCCACCAGGGCCACGGTGTCGGCGAGGGCGTCGAGGTCGGTGGCGTCCTGGAGGCGTTCGTCGGCGAGGTCGGCGAGGGTGATCTCCTCGTACAGGGAGATGGGGTGGTCGGTGGGGATCACGGCGACCGGGCGCTCCTCGTAGAGGGGGATGGCGTGCGTCTTCGCGCGGTCGATCGGGAGGCGGACGAAGCACATGTCCACTCGGGACTCGTGGATCGCGGTTTCCTGGTCGGCTTGCGGGACCGCGACAAGGGCGAGGGGGCGCTCGGGAAAGCGTTCGGCCCAGACTCTTTCCCATTTGGACACGATCACGCCCGGCACGTAGCCCACGCGCAGCGCGTCGGGAGTTGATCCGGTCATTCGTGTCAGGGTATTGCACACACGGGTCGTCGAGAGGTACCGCAAGCCTCAATCGTCGAGGCGTTTCAGCTCGGTGATGTAGGGCCGCAGGGCGAGGACCATGTCCACGCAGGCGGCGAGGAGGGCGTCGCGTTCGTCGCGGTCGATGCGGCGCTCCACGGCCAAGCGGGCGCCGAGGATCGGGTGCGGCAGGTGTTCGCCGGTGCGGTCCCACCACAGGTGGGTGTCGGCGGTGTCGTCGCGGCGGCCCCAGCCCTGTGGGGTGCGGATGAGATTCAGGCGACCCATCTCGACGCCGAACACATCGAGGACGAGCAGCCGGAACACGTCGGGGGTGCGGGCCTCCTCGGGGTGCGGGACGAAGTGGAACAGGGTGCCCGCAGTGATCGAAATGGCTGTGGCCGTGTCGGTTACCAGGATGATGCCCAGCCGCGTGCCCGTCTCGCTCTCCAGGACCGTCTGCGCGTCGCCGCTCGAGCCGATGCGCACCCGATAGCCGTCGGAGTAGGTCAGCAGATGGGTTTCGCCGCGAGACTTGTTGCGCCCCAACGCGAACGGGAACCGGCGGCCCGAGGCGACCGGCTCCGCGCGTTCCGCGACGGCGATGGCTTCGCCTGGGCCGCTTCGGAATTCGATCCGGGGACCACCCGACGCGCTCGGCACCACCCGCCCCTCGATCATCATTGATCCGCTCCACGGGTCCGACATGCGTCGATGGTATGACTGTGATGTCCCTCTCACCGGTGATTCGGGATGGGAACACGCGCGTCGCGGAAAGAAAGAGGGGTCGGTACGCTGCCGGAATCGTGAAACAGACTGACCGCGGTCCGGGCGGCGAAGCTCCGGACAGCCGCGTCGCCTCGGTGCTGCGGTTCTCGACCGAACTGATCGCGTGGATCGCCACGCCGTGGGCGCTCGCCTCGGTGTCGATCGTGCTGTCGGCGCTGTCGCTGGTGGTGTTGATCGGGCTGCCGTCGGTGTTCGGCACGCCGGGCGACAAGGTGCGGGCGCTGATTGCGGTGCCGGGCGTGGTGACGATCGGGATCGTGGTGCTGCAACTCGTGGCGGCGGCGGTGTCGGTGTGGTTCGTCTGGCCGGTGTGGCTGGCGGTGGTGGTCGTGGTGTTGGCGGTCGCGGCCGTGGTGGCGGAACTCCCCCGCTGGCGGTGGCTGGCGGGGCGGAGATAGGCCGACGCCCGCCGGATCACGGGATCGGGCGGGCGTGGGGCGATTACTCGGTCACCAGGAACGGGTGGCGCGGCGGCGTTCGTTGCGGGCGGCGCCGGTGCGGTTTCCGGCCGAATGTGCTTGTGTCGCGCGCTGATTGCCGCGCGCGGGGGTCTCGGTGCGCTTGGCGTACGAGTTCCGTGCGGGTTCGGTGCGGCGGCCGTCGGCGTGGGAGTTCCGAGCGGGTTCCGTACGAGTTCCGTGCGAGCGGCCCTCGGCGTAGGTGTTGCGTGCGGTTTCCGTACGAGCGCCCTGCGCGTGCGAGTTCCGTGCGGTTTCCGTACGAGTGCCCTGCGAGCGGCCCTCGGCGTACGAGTTGCGTGCGGTTTCCGTGCGGGTGCCGTGCGGGTTGCGGGTGTTCTTGGCGCGGGGGCGGCGGGGGGCGCCGGATCCGCGTGAGGCCGAGCCGCCGGAGTTCGGGGAACCGTTGGCGCGCACCGGTTTCGGCGCGGGCGGGGTCGGGGCGACCGCGGCGGCGACCTCGCCGACCAGGGCCATGACCTCCGGGGAGGCGGACGTGACCTGTTGCGGGCGGGCGGTGATGGTGGCCTTGCGGAGCAGGGTGGCCAGGTCCTTGCGCTGGTCGGGGAGCACGATGGTGACCACGTCGCCGGCGCTGCCCGCGCGGGCGGTGCGGCCCGAACGATGCAGGTACGCCTTGTGTTCGGCGGGCGGGTCGACGTGCACGACGAGTTCGACGCCGTCGACGTGGACGCCGCGCGCGGCGACATCGGTGGCGACGAGGACCTTGGCGCGGCCGGAGGCGAAGGTCTCCAGATTGCGGTCACGGGCGCCCTGGGCGAGGTTGCCGTGCAGATCGACCGCGGGGATTCCGGCGGCGGTCAGCGTCTTGGCCAGGCGGCGCGCGTGATGTTTGGTGCGCATGAACAGGATTCGGCGGCCGGTGCCGGAGGCGAGGGTGTGGACCAGGTCCTTCTTGGCCTCGGGGTTGGCGACCTCGAAGACGTGATGGGTCATCGACGTCACCGGCGAGGCGGCCGAATCGACCGAATGCCGGACCGCGTCGGGCAGGAACCGCTTCACGAGCTTGTCGACGCCGTTGTCCAGCGTGGCCGAGAACAGCAGCCGCTGCCCGTCGGCCGGGGTGGCGGCGAGGATGCGGGTGACGCCGGGCAGGAAGCCCAGGTCGGCCATGTGGTCGGCCTCATCGATCACGGTGATGCGCACCGCGTCGAGCGAGATCAGCCGCTGCCGCATCAGATCCTCGAGGCGGCCCGGGCAGGCCACGACGATATCGACGCCTTGGCGCAGCGCGCGTTCCTGCCGCTGCTGGGAGACGCCGCCGAAGATGGTGGTCACCCGCATCGAGTACGGGAGGACCAAGGGTTCGAGCGCGGTCGCGATCTGGGTCGCGAGCTCGCGGGTGGGAGCGAGGATCAGCCCGCGCGGCCCCTCGAGGCTGCGGTGTCCCCCGGCCAGCCGCGCGACGGTCGGAATCGCGAAGGCCAGCGTCTTGCCGCTGCCGGTGCGGCCGCGGCCCAGGACATCGCGACCGGCGAGGCTGTCGGGCAGCGTATCGGTCTGGATCGGGAACGGGGAGGTGATGCCCGCCCGCTCGAGGGCGCGCACCAAGGGGTCGCGCACGCCGAGCGCGGCGAAGGAGGTCTCTGAATTCACAGTACTGTCAACGTCTTTCGGGCAAGGGTGCCCCGGTCACACGCAGCGGAACAGTATCCGCGCCGGGCACGCAAATGGCGAGATTGCCGATGGGCAAAATCGATCGCCGCAGGAAAAGCAGTGCCACACGCAATCTACGACGCCGGGCGGCCATGATCGGCGCCCGACGTCCACAGTAGCTCGAGCATTGCGGTTATACGACATCGTGTAGCGGCGGTCACTCCCCCGCGGCTAGCCCTCCGCGGCGAGTTGCCCACACGCGGCGGCGATCTCCTGGCCGCGGGTGTCGCGGACGGTGCAGGGGACGCCCTGGGCCTCGACGCGTCGAACGAATTCGCGCTCAACGGGTTTGGGGCTGGCGTCCCATTTGCTGCCGGGGGTGGGGTTGAGGGGGATGAGGTTGACGTGGACGCGGGGGCCGAGGGCCTGGTGGAGTTTTTTGCCGAGCATGTCGGCGCGCCACGGGTGGTCGTTGATGTCGCGGATGAGGGCGTACTCGATGGAGACGCGGCGGCCGGTGGTGTCGGCGTAATAGCGTGCGGCGTCGAGGACTTCGGCGACGGACCAGCGGTTGTTGACGGGGACGAGGGTGTCGCGGAGTTCGTCGTCGGGGGTGTGCAGGGAGACGGCCAAGGTCACCGACAGGCCCTCGTCGGCGAGTTTGCGGATCGCGGGGGCGAGGCCGACCGTGGAGACGACGACGTTGCGCTGGGAGATGCCGAGGCCGTCCGGTGCCGGGGAGGTGATTCGGCGGACGGCGTTGACCACCCGCTTGTAGTTCGCCAGGGGCTCGCCCATGCCCATGAAGACGATGTTGGACAGGCGGCCGGGGCCGCCCGCGACCTCGCCGTCGCGGAGGGCGGCCGCGGCGGCGCGGACCTGGTCGACGATCTCGGCGGTGGACAGGTTGCGGTTCAGGCCGCCCTGGCCGGTGGCGCAGAACGGGCAGGCCATGCCGCAGCCCGCCTGGCTGGAGATGCAGAGGGTGTTGCGGTCCGGGTAACGCATGAGCACGCTCTCGAGCAGCGTGCCGTCGCCCGCGCGCCACAGCGTCTTGCGGGTGGTGCCGTCGTCGCAGACGACGTGCCGGACCTCGGTCAGCAGCGGCGGGAACAGGGCCTCGGCGACCTTCGCGCGCACGGGCGCGGGCAGGTCGGTCATCCGCTCCGGATCCGCTTGCAGGCGGCCGTAGTACTGCCGGGCGATCTGGTCGGCGCGGAACTTGGGCAGGCCCAGTTCCTGGACCACCGCGCGCCTCTCGTCCGCGTCGAGGTCGGCGAGGTGCCGCGGCGGCATGCCACGGCGCGGAGCATCGAACACGAGCGGGAGGGAGGTCGTCATAACCACTCCAGTGTCCCATCCGTCGGCGACCGCGCGCGGACCGGCCACCGATTGCCCCGCCCGGGGACGTGTAGCGCCGATAGCCACCGGGAATGGCCAGGATATGACCAGCGATGCGGTTCCGAACCCGAATCAAACCCCCGTGCATCCCGACGAGCCCGCGCAGCCTCCGGTGACGCACACGCCCGACCCCGCGACGACCAGCACGCCGGTCCGCCGACGATCGTTGCGCACCCGCACCGGTTACACCTGGACGGCGCTCGTCGCGGCCGCGATCCTCGGCATCCTGCTGTTGATCTTCATTCTGCAGAACTCCGAGCAGCAGCAGGTGCACATGTTCTTCTGGAGTTTCACCCAGCCGCTGGGTGTGACGATCCTGTTGTCGGTGATCGCGGGGGCCCTGGTGATGGCGTTGGTCGGCGGCGGTCGCATCCTCCAGTTGCGGCGGGCCGCGAAGCGGTAGGTCGACGTCGCGGCGCGGGTCAGAGCAGGGCGGTGAAGACGAGCCAGGAGACGAGTGCGGACGGGAGCATCGAGTCCAGGCGGTCCATGATGCCGCCGTGGCCGGGGAGCAGGGTGCCCATGTCCTTGATGCCGAGTTCGCGCTTGACCTGGGATTCGATGAGGTCGCCGCAGGTCGCCACCAGGACGACGGCGACGCCGACCAGGACGCCGATCATCGAATTCGCTTGCAGCAGTAGCGTCACCGTGAGCAGGCCGCCGATGACGCAGAAGACGAGGGAGCCGACGAAACCCTCCCAGGACTTCTTCGGACTGATCGCCGGAACCATCGGATGCTTGCCGAACAGCACGCCCGCGACGTAACCGCCCACGTCCGAGCACACCACCAGGATCATGAACGTGAGCACCCGCAGGTTGCCCTTGTCCTCGAGCAGCAGCATCGTCGCGAACGAGGCCAGCAGCGGAATCCAGCTCAAGACGAAGACGGTGATCGCGGTGTCGCGCAAGAAGTTTCGCGGATGCGCGTCGAGCCCGTGGTCGAACAGCCGCCACGCCATGCACAACAGCGCGGTCGCCGCGAACGAACCCACCACGCCCGCGGTGCCGTACGGCCAGGACAGCCAGATGATCGCCTGACCGCCCGCGATCAACGGGATGCGCGGCACGAGCACATCGGCCTCGCGCAGTCGCTTGGCCACCTCCCAGGTGGCGACGGCGATGGCGACCGCGACCACGCCGATGAGGATCTTCGGCGCGAACAGCAGGATCGCGATCAGCGACAGGCCCAGCGTGAATCCGACGCCGAGCGCCGCGGGCAGGTTGCGGCCCGCCCGCGAGGACCTACCGCTCGGCGGTCCCTGCGGGGCCGGTGCCTGGTCGGCGGCCCCGCCGGTCACATCGCCGGTCGGCATCGCATCACCGGCCGCGGTTTGTTCGGCCACGATTGTCCCGTCGCTCACTTGTCGTCCATTTCGTACCCCGCGGGCGGTCGCCGCGGGTCGGCACGCACCGACCCGGGCTAGACCTCGAGCAGTTCCGATTCCTTGTGCTTGACCAACTCGTCCACCTGGCCGACGTACTTGGCGGTGGTCTTGTCCAATTCCTTTTCGGCGCGGCCGACCTCGTCCTCGCCCGCCTCGCCGTCCTTCTGGATGCGGCCCAGTTCGTCCATGGCCTTGCGGCGCACGTTGCGAATGGCGATCTTGGCGTCCTCGCCCTTGCCCTTGGCCTGCTTGACCAGCTCGCGGCGGCGTTCCTCGGTCAGCTGCGGCACCAGCACGCGAATGATGTTGCCGTCGTTGGTGGGATTGACGCCCAGATCCGAATTGCGGATCGCGGTCTCGATCGGCTGCAGCTGGGACTGCTCGTAGGGCTTGATGATGAGCATGCGCGGTTCGGGCGTGGTGATGCTCGACATCTGGGTGATCGGGGTGGGCGCGCCGTAGTAGTCGACGACGATCCGGTTGAACATGCTCGGATTCGCGCGACCGGTACGGATGGAGCCGAGGTCGTCCTTCGCCACCGAGACGGCCTTCTCCATCTTCTCCTCGGCGTCGAAGAGCGCTTCTTCAATCACGACCGTTTCCTCCACAGCGTCATGTTGATCCGTTCAGGACCGAACCAGTGTGCCGATCTTCTCACCGGCGACCGCTCGAGCGATATTGCCCTTCGTCAAGAGATTGAACACCAGCATGGGCATCTGGTTGTCCATACACAGGCTGAACGCGGTGGCGTCGGCGACCTTGAGGCCGCGTTCGAGGACCTCCTTGTGCGTGATCTCGGAGAACATCTCCGCGCTGGGGTCCTCCCGCGGGTCGGCGGTGTACACCCCGTCCACCGCCTTGGCCATGAGCACGACGTCCGCGCCGATCTCGAGCGCGCGCTGCGCGGCGGTGGTGTCGGTGGAGAAATAGGGCATGCCCATGCCCGCGCCGAAGATCACCACGCGGCCCTTCTCCAGATGCCGCTTGGCGCGCAACGGGATATACGGTTCGGCGACCTGTCCCATCGTGATGGCCGTCTGCACCCGGGTGTCGACGCCCTGCTGCTGCAGGAAGTCTTGCAGCGCAAGGCTGTTCATGACGGTCCCGAGCATGCCCATGTAATCGGAACGGGCGCGTTCCATCCCGCGTTCCTCGAGTTCGGCGCCGCGGAAGAAGTTGCCGCCCCCGATGACCACGGCCACCTGCACGCCGGTCGAAACCACCTCGGCGATCTGCTCGGCGACCGCCTGCACCACGTCGGGGTCGAGTCCGACCCGGCCGCCGCCGAACATCTCGCCGCCCAGTTTGAGCAGCACTCGCCGATAGCCCTTACGGGCCGGTTGTGGTTCCGACATCGGTCTCCATTCTCTACGGCGGCTGCTACACACATGCGAAAAGACCATCCGGTGTCGGGAAGGACACGGGACGGTGACGAAATACTGCGTCCATCCTGCCCTACGAGAGGGCGGGAGCGTTACCCGGCCCCCGGCGAATCAGCGTTTCGAGGCGTGTCCGATCGGCCGGTGTGGACGGCCTGTGCAGCACCATGATCGAACTGGGGTCGTCGACCGGGCGCATCTGGAACAGTTCGAAGGCCATCGGGCCCACCTCGGGATGATCGATCCGCACGAGCGTCGCGTCGAAGTCGCGGATCTCGTATTCCGGCCACCAGCACCGGAATTCGGCGCTCTCGGCGCTCAGGCGCTCGACGAGTTCGCGCGCGCGGGCGTCGCCGGGGTGCCGTCCGACGGCCGCGCGGAACTGGCCGAGCACGGCCCGCGCGAGGCGTTCCCATTCGGGCAGGGCGCGGGCTTCGGGGACGGTGAACAGCGTCCACAACAGGTTGCGGCGGTCCGGGGACAGCCGTCCCGGATCGCCGCGCACGATGGCATAGGCCGTGTTCCACGCGAGGTAGTCGAAATTGGCCGCATAGATCGCGGCCGGATATGGCAGCACGGCGTCCACGAAGCGCCGCAGTCGTTCCGGATCGGCGTGCCGGTCGCCGGGTTCGGGGTCGGACAGTCCGGCGAGGCCGCGCAGGTGCCGATGTTGCACCGGGTCCAGGCGCAGCGCCCGGGCCAAGGCGTCGATGACCTGACGGCTGGCCATCACGTCGCGGCCCTGTTCGAGCCAGGTGTACCAGGTGAGGCTGATGCCGGACAGTTCGGCGACCTCTTCGCGGCGCAGGCCCGGTGCGCGGCGGCGGGCCGGATCGCCGAACGCGGTCAGCCCGACGTCGGCGGGTTGCAGCCGGGCTCGGCGGGCGCGCAGGAATTGGGCGAGTTCGGCGCGCCGCGCGAGTTCGAGATTGCCGGAGGCGGTCAGCATTTCGCGTCCCCCGGATGGTCGGGTAGCAGGATCACTACCAGGACAGGGCGGCCGGTGAGGATCGAATCTTGTCGCATGGGGAGCACAGTCACCGTCTTTGATCTGGACGCCGATCTGGGGAAGCTCGGCGAATTCGAGTCCGTGTGGAAGGCGCAGCAGGAGAAGCTTTCCTGGGCAGCAGACACGATCAACGCCGCCGCCAATCGTGTTGTCGGCGGCGATCATTGGGCGGGCGGGGCGGCCACGCGGTTCGACGGTCACCGCCGCAAGATCGTCGCCGACCTCGACGCGGCCGCCGAACTCGCCGGGAAGGCGGCCACGGCGATCGGCTCCTGCATCCATGTGCTGCGCTACAACCAGGGCCTGCTCAACAACGAGAAGGCCAAGCTGAACGGCAAGGTCACGTGGCGGGAGACGGGCGCGGGCGGCACGGTCGAGATCGGCCCGGCCGACGCGAAGTACACCGCGTTGGTCAAGGACGTGGTCACCGCCTATGACGAGATCCGCGACCGGGTGGACAAGCAGCTGAAGCCGCAGGCCGACCTGTTCACCTCGGCGGTCTCGCAATTGAAGACCTGGGAGAGCACCTGGTCCAAACGCACGCTGCGGATGCTGAACTGGAATATCCAGCAGGGCGGCGACGGCAACAAGGTGCACTGGCCGTGGGACAAGAAACCGGACAGCGAGCGACAGGGCACCCAGAAGGGGGATATGGGTGATCTCGCGCAACGGCTCATCGACGGAAAGGTCGACGTGGCGACGCTGCAAGAGGTCTTCAAGGACGGCGCGGACCAGTTGCAGAAGGAACTCGACAAGCGGGCGGGGCCCGGCGAGAAGTGGGAGGTGCATTTCGGGCCCGCCTCGGACAAGGGCGAGGGGTCGCATTACGGCTTGAAGAACGAGTTCGGCAATGCGGTCGTGGTGCGCACCGGAAACGGGGTGACCACCGAAAGTCCCACGGTCACCGAACTCGGCAAGGGCGGCCCCGGCGACGGGGAAACCCGTTCGACCACGCGCGTCCACGTAAACGTGAACCGCTGAATTCACCAGGCGGGCAGCGTCACATCGACCCGCTGCCCGTCGTGGTCGGACTGGCCGCGCTCCCACCGCAGCGCGTCGGAGGTGCCGACGCCGCGGGGGATGATCTGGTCGATGGGACGATGACTGGCCGACGTGCCGCCCTGACCGTCGTGGATCTGTCCCGCGTACGGGTCGAAGCCCTGGTTGCCGAAATCCCGGATGCGCTGGCCGTTGGGGTCCTCGGGGCCGGAGGTGCCGTTGAAATCGCCTGCGATGATGGTGTTTCCGTGGGTCGGGTCACCGGCGAGGCCGAGGAGCTTCTGGAGTTCGGCGGCCTGGGCGGCGTTCTTTCCCGGATCGCCGTTCAGGCTCAGGTGGGCGCTGAACAGATCGAATCCGTTGCGCGTGGCCTGGAGGAGTTTCTCGGCGTTGTCGTCGTCCATGTTGCGGTACAACAGGATCGCGAGTTTCAGGCGTTCGGCGTCGGAGTCGACGGTGTCCGAGAACGCCCCCATCGCGGCCGTGACGCCCGAATACGCCTCGGAGTGGGCGTGTTCGCAGGACTGGCCGACCATGGTGTTGCCGAAACTCGACGACGACTCCCAGGTGAAGTGGCCCATCGACAGTTCGAGACGGCCGTGCGACGAGCTGACCGGCGTGCCGCCGAGGATCTTCGACCCGTGCGCGAGCGCCGATTGGGCGCGCCCCATTTCCGTCTGGAGGTGCTGTAGTTCGGCGAAATCGACTTTGACCTTCATGGGGCGCGATTTTACTACAGCATAATTCTGGATGCCATGGAATGTTGCTCGGGCACAACGACTTTCGATACGCAAGCCGGTGATTACCGGGGCATCGGAACGACGAAGGCCCCCCGCGCCATGCGCGCGAGGGGCCTCGGTCGAGCGGAGATCAGGCCTGGCCGACCTCGAACCGCGCGAAGCGGGTCACGGTCACACCGGCCTCGTCCAGCAGCTGCTTGACGGTCTTCTTGTTGTCGGTGACCGACGGCTGCTCGAGCAGGACGACGTCCTTGTAGAAGCCGTTGACGCGGCCCTCGACGATCTTGGGCAGGGCGCCTTCCGGCTTGCCCTCCTCGCGGGCGGTCGCCTCGGCGATGCTGCGCTCCTTCTCCACGACGTCGGCGGGGACCTCGTCGCGGGTCACGTAGCGGGCCTTGAGCGCGGCGATCTGCATGGCGGCGGCGCGGGCGGCCTCGGCCGCCTTGTCGCCCTCGCCCTGGTACTCGACCAGCACGCCCACGGCGGGCGGCAGGTCCGAGGACCGCTTGTGCAGGTAGGTCGCGACCGGGCCGTCGAAGGAGACGACGCGGCGCAGCTCCAGCTTCTCGCCGATGCGCGCGGCCAGCTCCTGCACGGCCTGGTCGGCGGTCTTGCCGTTGACGTCGAGCGCCTTCAGCTCGTCCAGATCCTTCGGGTGCGCCTTCGCGGCGACCTCGGCGATGTCCCCGGCGAGGTTCTGGAACTCGTCGTTCTTGGCGACGAAGTCGGTCTCGGAGTTGATCTCGAACATGACCCCGCCCGACGCGGAGACCAGGCCCTCGGCGGTGGCGCGCTCGGCGCGCTTGCCGACGTCCTTGGCGCCCTTGATGCGCAGCACCTCGACGGCCTTGTCGAAATCGCCGTCGGTCTCCTCGAGCGCCTTCTTGCAGTCCATCATCCCGGAGCCGGTGAGCTCGCGGAGCCGCTTCACGTCGGCGGCAGTGTAGTTCGCCATCCTGGCGAGCCTCCTCGAATATTGGTCTTCAGGTCTCCAGCACCACCATGCCGACCGCTTCCGAACAGGAAGGGCCGGCACGGTGAACAAAGAAAGAGCTGGGTGGTGGCTCAGCTCTCGGCCGCGGCCGGCGCCTCGGCGGTCTCGGGGGCCGCCTCCGCGTTGGGGGTGGCCTGGGCCAGCAGCTCCTGCTCCCACTCGGCGAGCGGCTCGCCGGCGCCCGCCTCGGGCTTGGCGTCGCCGGTCGCGCGCGCGGCACGGGCCTGCACGCCCTCGGCGACCGCGGAGGCGACGACCTTGGTGAGCAGCGCGGCCGACCGGATGGCGTCGTCGTTGCCCGGGATCGGGTAGTCGACCAGGTCCGGATCGCAGTTGGTGTCGAGGATCGCGACGACCGGGATGTTCAGCTTGCGGGCCTCGCCGACGGCGATGTGCTCCTTGTTGGTGTCGACGACCCAGATGGCCGAGGGCACCTTCTGCATGTCGCGGATACCGCCGAGGGTGCGCTCCAGCTTGTTCTTCTCACGCGTGAGCATGAGGATTTCCTTCTTGGTGCGACCCTCGAAACCGCCGGTCTGCTCCATAGACTCCAGCTCCTTCAGGCGCTGCAGCCGCTTGTGGACGGTCGAGAAGTTGGTGAGCATGCCGCCCAGCCAGCGCTGGTTCACGTACGGCATGCCGACGCGGGTCGCCTCGGAGGCGATGGCCTCCTGCGCCTGCTTCTTGGTGCCGACGAACAGCACGGTGCCACCGTGGGCCACGGTCTCCTTGACGAACTCGTAGGCCTTGTCGATGTAGGTCAGCGTCTGCTGCAGATCGATGATGTAGATGCCGTTGCGGTCGGTGAAGATGAACCGCTTCATCTTCGGGTTCCACCGGCGGGTCTGGTGCCCGAAATGCGCGCCGCTGTCGAGCAGCTGCTTCATGGTTACGACAGCCATGGCTCCGTAACAACCTTTCGTTGCTGGTTGACGCAGGGATCGGCGATCTCTGCCCTGGCGCCCGCGGCCGCCGGACCCGATTCGGCACGAAGCACGAATTGGCGGGACCAGCCGACGACCCGTTGGTGCGGGCGCGCGAAGTCGATCCGGTGATGAGCGGACCGCGGAACCAGTTTACGGCGATGTGTCGTAGGAACCTAAACGGGGTGGCGGCTGGTCAGGCCGGTGCGCTCATCGCGCCCACGACCAGCCGACGACCAGCGCGCACACCGCCACGGCCGCGATCGTCCAGGCGACCAGCGCGACGGCGCGACGGCCGTCGGTCCAGCGACCGCGACGGTTGTGCAGAATTCGGTTGCGGCGCAAGGCGATCGCGGTGACGATGCCGAGCGCGGCGGCCCCGGCGAGGGCGAGCACGGCCGCGGGCGGGCGGTCCGCGACGAGCGCGGTGCGCACCAGCAGCAGCGCGTTGGCCATCGCGGCGACGGCGGTGCGCAGCCACGACAGCGCGGTGCGTTCGGCCTGGAGGCCACGGTCGGCGATCACGACAGCAGCAGACCGACGCCCGCGACCAGGGCGATCGCGGCGATGCCGACGGCGAGGACGGGCGCGAGCACCGTGCGCGGGAGGGGGCCGCCGCGGCGCATGACCTCCTCGACCCGCCGCCAGCGCGCGTACGCGCCGAGCGCGACGATCCCGGCGAGCACGATGCAGGCCAGCGCCAGGGCGGTGCGCGTGTCGTGGCGGCGGAAGGGCCGGACCAGTTCGCGCACCGCGACCCCGGCGGCCAGCAGGCCGAGGGCGGTGCGGATCCACGCCAGGAAGGTGCGTTCGTTGGCGAGGGTGAAGCGATAGTCGAGTTCGTCGGCCTCCGGCTCGCTCATCGGGACATCGACGTCCTTTCCGCTCACACCCCCGCAGTTGTCCACACTCGCCGAAGACGATCTTTCCACGTCGGAGTGTCGTGAGGACGCTGGCCGTATGCGATGGACCAAACTCCTCCCCCTGACCGGACCGCTCCTGGCGATCACCCTGGTCGCTCCCCCCGCCGACGCCGCGCCCGCGGGCCGGTTCGATTGGCCGCTGCACCCGCGACCGCCGGTGTTGCGCCGGTTCGACAAACCGCCGCGGGACTGGCTGCCCGGCCATCGCGGCGTCGATCTCGGCGGCGCGGCGGGTCAATCGGTGCTCGCGGCGGGTGACGGGGTCACGATCTTCGCCGACGAGGTGGGTGGCAAACCGGTGGTGTCGATCGATCATCCGAGCGGGTTGCGCACCACGTACGAGCCGGTGCGCGCGGCCGTGCCCGAGGGCCGCCGGGTCCGGCGCGGCGAGGTCGTCGGCTCCCTCGAACCCGGCCATCCGGGGTGTCCCGGCGTCTGTCTGCACTGGGGTTTGCGCCGCGGCCACGACTATCTCGACCCACTCGGCGCGTTGCGGACCGCGCCGCTGCGTTTGAAACCACTGACCCCCGCTCCCCCGGAGGCGAAGCAATGAGGATGCCCGATGCAATTCGCTGGTCCGCTCGATCGGCGAGCGCAGATCCTGACGAAATGATCTCTGGGAACGACCGGTTGGCGACGCACGAGATCATCCGATATCTCGCGGCGGTCGGCCGCTATCTCGCCGTGCCGACGGCGGTTCGATGTGACGGAGGAATGCGATGACCACGACCGGGCCGATGCGGACCCTCGCCGACGTATTGCCCTCCGTGGCAGCGACTTTCGGGCTCGACTACGGGAATCCACTGGCGCTGACGCCCAATCGGGATGTCGTGCTGCTGGTGATCGACGGGCTCGGCGCCGAACCGCTCAGGCGGCACCGGGATATCGCGCCGACGCTGGCGAACCAGGTGACGACCACGCTGATGGCCGGATTCCCGGCGACCACCGCGGCCAGTCTCGCCAGCCTCGCCGTCGGCGCGCCCTGCGCCGCCCACGGGATCGTCGGATACAGCTTCGCGGTCCCCGATCCGGGCGGACTCCGCGTGCTGAACGCGCTGCGCTGGCGGCTCGACGCGGCGACCGGCCCGGACGCGTCCGACAGTCATCCGCCGGAAGCCATGCAGCACAGGCGAAGTCGCTTGCAGGATCTCGCGGCGCACGGCATCGAGGTGCACTACGTGATGCCCGGATATCAGGGCGATTCGGGATTGACGCGCGCGGCGTTCCGGGCGACGGGAACGATGCATCCGGCGAGCACCCTCGCGGAGGTGCGGGCCGAAATCCTGTCTGTCGCAACGCATTCGGAAGCATCCTCGCGGTTCGCGTACGCCTACTTCGGCGACCTCGACGCCGCCGGACATCTGCACGGACCGGAATCGGAGGCGTGGCGGACGGTGCTGCGCGAGGTCGACGCGTGCGTGGCCGATCTGCTGACCGATCTGCCGTCGGCGTGCACGCTGCTCGTCACCGGCGATCACGGCATGATCGAGGCGGACGCGGTGCTCGATCTCGATTCCCGCGGGGCGCTCCACCGCGGGGTCCGGCTGATCGCGGGCGAGTCCCGGGTGCGGCACATCCATCTCGAACATCCCGACGCACTCGCCGACGTCACGGCCTGCTGGACCGGGGAACTAGGGCAGCACGCGCGAATCGTGAGCCGGGAGCAGGCGCTGGACGAGCACTGGTTCGGCCGGATGCCCCCGGACCCGGTCGTCCGCGGCCGCATCGGGATCTCATCGCGGTCGCGGAGGGCCGCAGCGTGCTCATCCGTTCCGAGCGAGAACCGTTGGAGTCGACCATGATCGGCCATCACGGCGCCTGGACCACGGACGAGCAGCTGGTCCCCCTCATCACCGCCGGAGGTGATCGTGGCATGCCCTGGTGACCACCTCGACCCAGATCTCCGGATCGGTCGACCAGAGGTTGTGGGCGACCCCTGGGATCTCCTCGAACCGGCCGCGCGGGAGCAGGGCCGCCAACTGCCGCAGCGGCCACGACGGCCGGATGTCGTGCTGCGCGGCGAGGAAGGTCATGGCCACCTCGCTGTCGGCCAGCTCGCGGAACAGCCGGGGTTCGTGGATCCAGGACACGAACGACGCGCTCAACACCTCGTGAACGTCCGGGGCCCAGCCGATTTCGATGTCGTCCTCCAGGTGCCGCGCGGCCTCGTATGCCTTCGACCAGGTCCGGTCCTTGTGCAGTCCGTGCCCCGCGACCCCCACCACACCCGCGACCCGATCGGGATGCTCGAGCGCGTACCGCACCGCCAGATCCGATCCCCAGGAATGACCGAGCACCACCCACCGCTCGATGTGGTTCGCCCTGCGCACGGCTTCGAGATCGGTTATCGCACAGGCGAGATCGTGCGGGCCGCCCTCCGAGCGCCCGACTCCCCTGGGCTCGGGAAACCAGGCCCGCGTGCCGCGCGGAGCGAGCCGGTCGTGCTCGAGGTAGTGCACACAGCCCGGTCCGCCGGAGAGGACGACGACATCCGGACCCTCGCCGGAGACGCCGACGTGCAAGGAGATTCCGTCTTCGGTGCGCACATGTGTCGATCGCATCCCAGCATCATCGGGCCGAGACCCCGATCCGGGCTTGCCTCTAAAATAGAGGCATGGATGAGGGCATCACACTCGGCGCCTGGCGTTCGGGTGACACCGCAGGCGTGGCGGCCCGGTTGGCGGAGGACGCGATCTTCTCCAGCCCGGTCGCCGACTACCACGGGCGCGCGAATGTCGCGCACATGCTGGGGCTGATCGCCACCGTTCTCGACGAGGTCGCCGAGACGTGTCGGTGGCACGGCGCGGGCGATGAGCTGTTCGCCTTCGCGGCGCGGGCGGCGGGCGGCGAATTGCAAGGTCTGGTCCGGGAGGAATTCACCGACGACGGGAGGCTCGCGCATGTGACGCTGTTCCTGCGACCGTTGCGCGCGCTGCGGGCGGCGGTCGCGACAATGGCCGCGCGACTGGAGGATTCGCCGCTGCCCCAGCCGGGGGCGTAGCGGTGGCCGACGCGCCGCGGCCGGGACGGCAGGTTCGGGGGTCGGCAACCGGGCGCCCGGTCATGGCCCTGCTCGATCTGGCCGGACGCCGGTGGATGCTGCGGGTGATCTGGGAGCTCGATCGGTCCGAGGAGCCGCTGACCTTCCGGGCGTTGCGCGCCGCGTGCGGCGACGTGTCCTCCAGCGTGCTGACCAGGCGGCTGCGCGAACTCGGCGAGGTCGGGCTGGTGCGGCACGACGGCGGTTACGCGCTGACGCCGATCGGGCGGCGGCTGGTGGCGGCGATGCGGCCGCTCACCGCGTGGGCGGAGGATTGGGACCGCGAACTGCGCTGAGCACGAGGCCGCGGACCGCCGCGGCGACCTGCTCGGGACGCTCGGCGGGGATGATGTGCTCGGAATCGGCGTCCTCGAACCGGCCGCCGACCTGTTCGGCGTAGCGGCGCTGATGCTCGCGGAGGGTCGCCAGGTTGCGCGACTGGAAACGGTTGGCGCGTCGCGCGGAGATGACCACGACGCCGCAGTCGGGCAATCGCGGTGGGCGAGCGCGGAATTCGCCGAGCGCGGCCGCCACGGCCCGCACCTCGTGCCGGGTGCGCGCGATGCCCGCCGGGGTGAAGTCCTCGGCCAGCATGGTCGCGTAGGTGTCGGCCGGGAACATGCGGCCGTAGGAGCGGGTCAGCAGGCGCATGAGCGGGCGGGAGTGGGCCAGCAGCTGCTGGACGGCCAGGATGCGGTCGGTCTTGCGGGCCGTGGGTGTCCAGTCGTCGTAGCAGGGCGCGGTCTCGGGAGTCGGGTCGACCAGGACGAGTCCGGCCGGGCGGATCGAAAGTCGTTCGGCGGCACGGCGAACGATGAGTCCGCCCATGCTGTGTCCGACCAGGACGACGCGGCTCGGCGCGAGGTCGTCGATCAACGCGGTGAGGGTCGCGGCCATGTCGTCGATGCTCTGCGGCGCGACCGGGCCGCTGCGGCCCCGACCGGCACGGTCGTAGGCGACGGTGCGGGCGACGTCGGACAGCAGCGGCACCACGGCGTCCCAGAGGGTGCGGCCCGCGCCCGAACCGGATTCGAACACGACGAGCGTTTCCCCGGAACCGGCTTCCTCGAGGTAGATCTCGTTGCCGCCCAGGGATATTCGCCGCCCCGGCACATCGCGCATGACACACCTTCTCAAACAGTCCCAACTTTGGGAACGGTACCAGAAATGGGATAGTTCGCCTATGGCTCCGACGGATCTCCTGCTCCACCCCGTGCGACTGCGCATCGTGCACGCGCTGTCCGGGGGGCGGGTGCGCAATGCGAACGATTTAAGTGACCGCCTTCCCGATGTGTCGCGCACGAGCATCTACCGCCACCTCACCCTGCTCGTCGACGGCGGGATATTGGAGGTCGCCGACGAGCGCCGGGTGCGCGGGGGCGTCGAACGGTTGTATCGGCTGCGGCCCGACCGGCCCAGGATCGCTCCGGAGGCGGGCGGAACCATGAGCACCGACGAGCACCGGCGCGGATTCGCCGCGGCCATGGCCGTTCTGATCGCCGAGTTCAACGCCTATCTCGACCGGCCCGGCGCCGATCCCTACGCCGATTCCGTCAGCTATCGGCAAGCGACGCTGTGGCTGTCGGCCGACGAACTCGCGGATATGCTCGCCCGCCTGAACGAGGTGGTCGCCCCCTTGGCGGCCAATGCGCCGGGTCCGGGTCGCAGACCGTATCTCGTCAGCCCGATCTTGTTCCCGGATGACGAGCCGTCCGAATCGAATTGATCGGGTGTCGTTGGGATGTCAGCAGGATCGGGAGTCCGTCCACGGCGGGATCGGGGACGGGGCGTCGAGCAGGAAGGCGCGGATCGCGTCGAAATAGATGTCGGGTCGATCGAGGCGTACGACGTGTCCGGCGTCGGAGAGGCAGACCAGGGTCGAGTTGGGAAGGGTGGTGCGGTATTGGCGGGTGATGTCGAAGGGGACGTAGTTGCAGCCGCCGGTGATGATCAGGGCAGGTGTGGTGTTGGTCGTGAGGGCGGAACGGGTTGCGGGCGGGCGGCTTTCGGCGTCGCGCACGGTGAAGACGTTGTCGTACAAGCCGAATCCGCTCACCGCCTCGTGTGGTAGGCGGGCCGGGTCGCAGACCGTTCCCGGGGCGAGGTGCTGGAAATAGGCGTCGAAGAACGCGTCGGCCTCGCGATCGGGGACGAGGTGGTGGGCCGCGTCGGGGTTGACTCGACCGAGGAAGTACCACAACAGGAATCGCGGTGTCCCGGGCAGCAGTGCGTCGGCTCGTTCGCGTTGCTCGGGCGTCAGGCGCGCGGCGGGGGTGAGGTCCGCGTCGGACCATTCCGCGAAATCGAGGGGCGCGGGTGAGGTGAAGACGGCGCGGTCGACGCGATCGGGGTGGCTCGCCATATAGGTGGCGACCAGGCTGCCGCCCCAGGACGCGCCGGACAAAATCATGCGCTCGGTTCCGAGGCGTTCGCGGAGCGCCTCGAGGTCGGCGACGTGCCGGGCGACGCGGTACTCCTCGGGCCGGGTCAGCCGTTCGGACAGGCCGCTGCCGATCTGGTCGTAGAGGTAGACGTCGTAGCCGAGCGCGGCGAATCGCCGGAAGAAGTCGACCAGGGAGGGATCGGCGACGTCCTCCTCCCCCGGTCCGCCGCCGACCACGACGATCGGCGTCGGCCGCGGCGGCCCGACGGCGGGGATGTGAAGCACCGCGAGACGCGAGCCCGTCGAAAGTGCCCAGTACGCCAATCCTTCCGGTGGCCGTGGTCGGCTCGGCGTACCGGGTAACGGCCGGAGGACCGTCAGCGTCGCGACAAGTACCAGGCACAGAACGCCGACGGTGGCGGCGATCGTGGCGAGCGGCCGAGGCAGCCGGACGAGGCGCGTCACCAAAAGCGCTGCCAGCCAGCACATTACGAACGCTACGACGACGGAGGTCACCATCAGGATCGGCACCGTGGCGGTCAGGAGCGCCGCCCCGAAGAACGCCGCCACGGCCGCGACCTCGCCGAGGACCACGGCCGCGACCATCAGCAGGGAGCCCGATACGATTCGGAACCACTGCCGACGCGGCGACGAGCGAACCGGCATCGCACCCCTTTCCACCGCTCTCATCGTGCCCGACGCACGTCGGAATGAAGGGGTTTCGCGTCCGGCGTCGGTCAGGGTCGGGCGAAGTAGTGGCCTTCGTCGAGGTCCGCGATGAGGTCGGGATGGGTCGGCCGCCAGTCCAGGAGTTCGCGGGCCGCGGCGGGCGGCATGGTGATGTTCATGGTGGCGAAGGGGCCGAAATAGCCGAAGTGCGCGGCGGATTCGGCGGGCTCGAGGCTACGGGTGGGAATGTCGAGGTGGCGGGCGATGGTGTCGGCGATATCGCGGACCCGAACACCCTCCTCGGCGGCGGCCGGGAGTTGGAGGCCGCTCGGCGCGTGCTCCAACGCCAAGCGGTAGAGGCGGGCCAGATCCAGGGTGTGGACGGCGGGCCAGCGGTTGGCGCCGTCGCCGATATAGGCGGAAACACCTGTGCCGCGGGCGGTTTCGATCAGGATGGGGATGAAGCCGTGGCGGTCGCGATTGCTGTGGACGACCGGCGGGATGCCGATCAGCAGCGGGCGAATGCCGCGAGTGGCGAACCCGGCGATGGTCCGGGCCACCTCCGAGCGCGGGTTGGCGCGAATGGCGGCGTCGTTCTCCTCGGTGTCGCCCTGGGCGAGGCCGACGCCCAGGAAGGTCTTGCCGGTTCCCGCCAGGGCGTCGCCGAAGGTTCGCACGACGGCCAGGTCGGCGGCGACGGCACCGGCGAAGTCCCCGGCGCGCATGTCGTCGTGTTTGAAACCGAGGTGGACGACGGCGTCGGCAGCGGTCGCCGCGGCACGCAGGCCGTCGAGATCGCTCAGGTCACCGCGACGGACCTCCGCGCCCAGCGCGCGCACGGCCTCGGCCGAGGACTCGGATCGAGCCAGGCCGACGACCTCGTGGCGCGCCTTCACTAGTTCGGGGATGACGGCGGAGCCGATATGGCCCGACGGTCCGGTGACGAAGACTCGCATGGGAACTCCTCGGTGATGTGACTCGGTGCCGTCACCGTAACACCGTGACGGTACCGAGTCACGTCACTGACGGAACTCGGTCACTTCACCTAGGCTAATGGGCATGGCGAGATGGGAACCGAACGCGCGCGAACGACTCGTCCTCGCGGCCCTGGACCTGTTCGGCGAGCAGGGCTACGAGAGCACCACCGTCATCCAGATCGCGCAACGCGCGGGCCTCACCAAAACCACCTTCTTCCGCCACTTCCCCGACAAGCGCGAGGTCCTGTTCGCCGGGCAGGAGATCCACGGGCGTCTCCTCGCGGAAGGCATTGCCGCCGTATCCGATTCGGCCACCCCCCTCGAAGCCGTCGCCGCGGGCCTCGACACCGTCACCGCCTCCTTCACCCCCACCCAGCGCGAATTCGGGCCCCGACTGCGCGAAGTCATCGCCGCCAACCCCGAATTACGAGAACGCGCCGCCTTCAAACACGCGGGCCTGGCCACCGCCATCACTGAAGCCCTCCACGCCCGCGGCATCCCCGAACCCACGGCCAGCCTCGCGGCCGAACTCGGCGTCCGTGCCTTTGAAAACGCCTACGAACGGTGGATCGACCCGGCCAACGACCATCCCCTCCCCGCTCTTGCCCGCCGGGAACTCGAGGCCCTGAAAACAGCGGCTGCCGCTCTCGAGTGAAGGGGCGGGGTTCGCAAGCCAGGCAAACTGATTCGCGGGCGGTGCCAGAGTATGCAAGCTGAGGCCGAGAGATTGACGGGCCGAGGGGCTGAGAGCGAGAGGCTAACTAGCTTGGCATCTCCCCGCGCCGCCCGGCCGCCACGCCGAGGCCTGCAAGTGAGAGGCTGACGGGCCGAGGGCCCACAGCCCGAAGACCGACATACCATCAGGCCAATGGGCCAAAGACGTTCTCCCGGCCGACCTCATGCCGGATCTGGGGGCCGAGGAACGGCTGGGATTCGGGGCAATGGGCCGATGGACCGATGGACCATCAAACCAACAGGCCGACGGGCCGACGGGCCGACGGGCCGACAAACCAACAGGCCGAGGTCGCCGCCGCCCTGCGCGACCACGACGGCAGCACCGCCGAGGAGCTGGAAACCGAACTGGGACACTCCCGACGGGCCATCGACCAACGGCCAACAGACCAACGGGCAAGGGCTAACAAGCCGAGGGGGCAACGGGAGCCGACAGAGCGACACCTGACGGGCGAGGAGCCGACAACGCGGGCTTCTGCTGCGGAGGGATCAGTACGTCAGGCGGGCGACCGCGCTGTAGGGCCAGTCGCCGGGGGCGCGGGGGTCGGGTTGGGGGCCGGTCAGGGCTTCTCGGGCGTTGGGGAAGGGGAGGCGGTCGAAGGTTATGGCGGCGGTGAAGATCGAATCGAGGTATTCGGTTTGCCAGCCTTGGGTTTCGAAGTAGGCGATTCCGTTGGGGGGCAGGAAGATCCAGGGGGCGCGTTGGAGTAGATCCTCGTTTCGGTTCGTCATGAGGTTGGCCACTCCGGCGGTGCTGAAGTCCAGGCACCATTGGACCTTGGGGCGGTGGAGGGTGGTGGACAGGGCCGCGACGGCGGGTTCGGGCAGGTACATGAGCAGGCCCTCGGTGAGTACCAGTGCGCGGCGGTCGGCGATCGTGTCGAGAAGTGTTGCGACAGCGACGATGTCGGTTACGTCGAGGGCGGTTCGGATGAGGCGGCAGCGCGGGGTCTCGTCGGTCAGGAGAGTTTCCTTCTCGGCGATGAGGTCGGGGAGGTCGGTTTCGATCCACGTGAGATCGGCGGGGAGGGGCAGGCGGTAGGGGCGAGTGTCTAGGCCCGCGCCCAAGTTCACGATCACCTCGCAGCCCTGGTCGATCGCGGCGGTCACCTGGTCGTCGATGAGTTTGGTTCGGGTGACGAGGAACCAATTGTCGGACATCGAGGATTCGGCGGTCGCGGCGATGGCGCGGCCGCGCGCTCCGGCCAAGCGGTCGGCGAGCGGGTCCTCGAACAAGGCGTCCGGGCGCTCCGACTCCACCGCGCGATGCGCCGCGACCCACCGCGCGGTGTCGGAGACATGGGTTACTGCGGCGTTGGGGACATGGGTTACCGCGCTGTCGGAGACACGAGTGCCCGCTGTGTTGGACACATGGGGTGCCGCGGTGTTGGAGAGATGGGTTGCCGCCGTGTCGGAGGCATGGGTTGCCGCCGTGTCGGAGGCATGGGTTGCCGCCGTGTCGGAGGCATGGGTTGCCGCCGTGTCGGAGGCATGGTTTACCGCCGTGTCGGAGGCATGGTTTACCGCCGTGTCGGAGACATGGTTTACCGCCGTGTCGGAGACATGGTTTACCGCCGTGTCGGAGACATGGGTTATCAAGGGCTGGTGCGGCATTGCGTTCGTCTCCTTTGCACGCCCGGGCGGTCGCCGAGGGTTCGGTACAGGTATAGGGCGTGCTGGAGACGAACGGTGTGGGTTGTGGCCGAGGCCACCGAGTGGTTCAGCGCACGGTGGCGTCGGCTTGTTCGCGGTCGGCGAGGGCGCGCTTCCAGTCGCGGAAGCCCTCCTCGGTGCGGCCGCGGCGCCAGTAGCCGGAGATGGAGGCGAGGTCGGCGGGGACGTCGCGCTCCCGGCGGATGTAGCGGCGCAGATCGTGCATGACGGCCTGGGCCTCGCCGTGGATGAAGACGTGCACGCGGCCCTCGCGCCATGGTTCGGCGCGGACCGCGGCGGCCAGGGCCTCGCCCGGATCGCGGTCGCCGCGGTGGACCCAGGTGAGTTCCACACCGGCGGGGTGTTCGACCGCGATTTCGTCTGCGGCGGAGGCGACTTCGACGAAGACACGACCGACCGCGTCGGCGGGCAGGGCCGCGCAGGCGGCGGCGATGGCGGGCAGCGCCGCCTCGTCACCGGCGAGCAGATGCCAGTCGACGTCGGGGCGCGGGGCGTAGGCGCCGCCGGGGCCCATCAGCTCGATCGGGTCGCCGGGGCGGGCGGCGGCCGCCCAAGGCCCGGCCACGCCCTCGTCGCCGTGGTAGACGAAGTCGATGGCGATCTCCTCGGTCCGGGGATCGACGGAGCGGACGGTGTAGGTGCGCACGACCTCGCCGTCGGGGCGGGGAAAGACGAGCTTGACGTACGCATCGGTGAAGTCGTTGGGCTGGAAGGTCGCGAAGCCGGGGCCGCCGAGCCGGACTCGGATCAGATGATCGGTCAGGCGTTCGGTGCCGCGGACCACGAAGTTGTGGCGGGGACGAGCCAAGGGAGACACCTCCGTATTAGGGTTACCTAAGGATGGTAGCAAGTCGTATCGCTGATAGCTCGCGATATATCTGGCAAGTTTGTCGCGGGGCCAGCAGGATGGGGTCATGTCGGAGCAACGGCCGTTCACCTATGCAGAAGTCGGCGCCACCGCGCGTGAATTCCCGCCCGGTTACGACCATTTCCGGGTGCGTCGGCGGATCGGGTCGGGTCGGAAACGGTTCGAGGCGGCCGCGGCGCAGGTGTTGAGCTATCGAATGCAGCGGGGCACCGGCATCTTTCGCGAGGCGGATACGCCGACGGCGCGGCCGGGCACGGAGCTGACGGTCCGGCTCGGGCTGGGGCCGTTCGGGATGAACGCGCCGTGCCGGGTGATCTACGTGGTCGACGAACCGGATCGCCGCGGCTTCGCCTACGGCACCCTGCCGGGGCATCCGGCGATCGGCGAGGAGTTGTTCGAGGTGGACTACGACCCGGCCGACGATGCGGTCCACGCGACCGTCGCGGCCTTCTCGCGGCCGGGCACCTGGTATCTGCGGCTAGGGGGGCCGATCATGCGCGCGTTTCAGCGACGGTTCGCGGGGAAGTATATCGACGCGCTCGATAGTTGAATGTCGCAGAGCGGCAGGCGGTTTCGCGGTCTGCTATAGCGGCGGACCGGCATGGACGGCGGCACACGAGCAGGTGCCGGGTCGGAGTCGGTGGTGATCACGTCGTTGCCGAGGGTGCTGCGAGCCGGGGGGCGGGCACCTGGTCAGGCGCGGGGGTGGGCTTGGTCGTGGGCCTGGCGGAGGCGGTCTATGGAGATGTGGGTGTAGAGCTGGGTGGTGGCCATGCTGGCGTGGCCGAGGATTTCCTGGACCACGCGGAGGTCGGCGCCGCCTTCGAGGAGGTGGGTGGCGGCGGTGTGGCGGAGGCCGTGTGGGCCGAGGTCGGGGGCGCCGGAGATGGCGGAGACCACTTCGTGGACAACGGTTCTGGCTTGGCGGGGGTCCAGGCGGCGGCCGCGTCTGCCGAGGAGGAGGGCGCGGCCGGAATCGGTGGCGGCCAGTAGGGGGCGGCCGTAGCGGAGCCAGGATTCCAGGGCCTGATCGGCGGGGACGCCGAAGGGGACCGAGCGTTCCTTGTTGCCCTTGCCGAGGACGCGGACCTGGCGGCGTTCGCGGTCCACGTCGTCGATGTCGAGGCCGCAGAGTTCGCTCACGCGAATTCCGGTGGCGTACAACAGTTCCACGATGAGCCGGTCGCGCAGGGCGATCGGATCGTGCTGGGCGGCACCGGATTCCGCCGCGGTCAGGGCCTCGCGTGCCTGGTCGCGGCCCAGGACCGCGGGAAGGACCTTGTGCGGGCGGGGTGAGGCGAGCCGAGGGCCCGGATCGACGGGCAGGCGGCCGGTGCGGGTCAGCCAGGCCGTGAAGGTGCGGGCGGACGAGGCCCGCCGGGACATCGTCGTGCGCGCCGCTCCCCCGGCGCCCTGTTCGGCCAGCCAGGAGCGCAGCAAGGACAGGTCGATCTCCCCCACCCCCGAATCCGCCGCCCGCGCGCACAGATGCAACAGCAGCGAGCGCGCGTCACCGACGTAGGCGCGCACCGTGTGCGCGGATCGGTTGCGGCCCAGACGCAGATGCCGCGCGTACTCCTCCAACAGCTCGGTGAGGTCCTCGGGCAACTCGTCCATGCCTCCACGGTGGCCGACGAGCGTGCGGCAGGCAAGGTCCCGCGCCGGGACCGACGACGCTCGGAGCCGCCTTCGATCTCACTCCGGTGGCGGGCCGGCCAGGATGGCGGTGACTACCTCGACCAGTTCGGGGAGGACCTCGTCGGGGGCGAGGCGGACGCCGGAGATGGCCAGGAGGGTTTGGGTTTGGTGGACGTCGCCCAGGACCTGGAAGGTGAGGGTCATGGCTTGGGCGAGGCGGAAGCGGACGGTGGGGCGGGGGAGGTCGGGGTAGCGGGATTCCAGGAGGGCGGTGAAGCGGACGGCCTGGTCGGTGAAGCCGTCGGCGACCGTGCGGAGGGCGGGGTGGCCGCTGCCGAGGATGCCCGCGATGAATTTGACCCAGGCGCTGCCCTCGCCGACGGCCATCTCCCAGACCGGGAGCACGAAAGCCTCGGCGAGGCCGCGGGCGGTGATCTCGCCGGCGGCCTCCATCTCGTCGAGCAGGGCGGTGCGGCGGCTGGCGACGGCGTCGCTGCGCTGGCGGATGAGCGCCTCGATCAACGCGTCCTTGGAGCCGAAATGGTAGTGCACGGACGCGACATTGGTTCCGGCGGCGGCCATGACCGCGCGCAGCGAGACCGCGTCGACGCCGCGCTCGGCGAACAGCCGTTCCGCGGCCAGCACCAGGCGCTGATCGGTGGGCATCGCCAATTCCTCCGCGCTCACCCGCAACTCGGCCTCGCCGCCCTGTCCATTGGTCACCCGCCGCATTGTAATCACCGGCGGGCCAGCGCCTTCACCGAACTCTATCAAGTGATCTAATCAACTGATAGAGTCCCCCGGCATGAGCACGCTGACCGCTCCCGTGCACGACCTCTCGGGCCTGACCGCACTCGTCACCGGCGACCCGAACGACACGATTCCGGTGGTGGAGGTCTTCACCGGGGAGACGGTGGCGCGGCTGCCGCAGTCCTCGGCGGCCCATGTGGACACCGCCTTCGCCGAAGCCCGTGCGGCGCAGGCGGATTGGGCACGCTGGCCGATGCGGCGGCGCCTGGCGGTGTTCGAACGCTTCCATCGGCTCGTGCTCGAGCACCATCGAACGATCACCGACCTCATCCAGCTCGAGACGGGCAAGGCGCGGCGGATGGCCTTCGAGGAGCTGTGCGATATCCCGATGGCCACCAGTCACTATCTGAAACACGCCGAGCGGATCCTGCGGCCGGTGCGGCATCCGGGCGCGATCCCGTTCGTCAGCACCTCCACCGAGATCCGCAAGCCGCGCGGTGTGGTCGGGGTGATCGCGCCCTGGAACTTCCCGTTCGCCATCGGCTACTGCGATGCGGTGCCCGCGCTGCTGGCGGGCAACGGCGTCGTGCTCAAACCCGACAATCGCACGCCGTTGAGCCCCGCCTACGGTCTGAAGTTGTTGCGGGAGGCCGGGATTCCCGAGGGGCTGGTCCAGATCGTCTGCGGCGACGGCCCGGTGGTGGGTCCGGCGGTGGTGGATCGGGCCGATTTCGTCATGTTCACCGGTTCGGAGGCGACCGGCCGCCGGGTCGCCGCGCAGGCCGCGGGGCGGCTCGTGGAGGCGTGTCTGGAACTGGGCGGCAAGAATCCGATGATCGTGCTGCCCGACGCGAACCTCGACGAGGCCGTCGCGAGTGCCGTCGCGGGCGTGTTCAATAACACCGGGCAGCTGTGCCTGCACATCGAGCGGGTCTACGCCCACGAGTCGGTGTACGCGGCGTTCCGGGAGAAGTTCGTCGCCCGGGTGGGGGCACTGCGCGTCGGCCCGGGCTACGACTTCGACATCGAAATGGGCGGGCTGATCTCCGCGGAGCATCGCGATCGGGTGGCCGCGCAGGTCGAGCAGGCGCGGGAGCGCGGCGCGCGGGTGCTCACCGGCGGCCGGGCCCGGCCCGATCTGGGACCGACCTTCTACGAACCGACCGTGCTCGAAAACGTCACGGCCGGAACCGATCTGTTCGCCGAGGAGACCTTCGGCCCGGTGGTGTCGCTGTATCCGTTCGCGACCGTGGACGAGGCCGTCGCGCGGGCGAACGACACCCGGTACGGGTTGAGCGCCAGCGTGTGGGGCCGGGACCTGGCCGCGGCGCGGGCGGTGGGCGCGCGGCTCGCGGCGGGACACGTGAACGTCAACGACAGCGCGGCGCTGGCGTACGCGGGCAAGAGCGCGCCCTCGGGCGGGCTCGAGGCGTCGGGCATGGGCGTGCGCAACGGCGATCGGGGCCTGCTGAAGTTCACCGAGTCCACCAACGTGGCCACGCTGAAACGTCAGGTGCTGACCCCGCCGCCCGACCGGCCCTACGACCGGTACGTCGATCGCACGGTGCGCACGCTGCGGATGATGCGGCGGTTGCGGCTGCGCTAGCGGCTCAGCCGCCGAGCAGTTCGACCGCGGTGGCCCGCACCGCCTTCTTGTCGAGTTTGCCCAGACCGGTGAGCGGGAGCCGGTCGACGACGAGGACGTGCTTGGGCACCTGCACGGAACCCTTGCGGCGCTTGACCTCCCGCTGGATCTCCTCGGTGATCGTCGCGACCGCCTCGGCTCGTTCGGCGAGGCCGGGTTCGAGCACGATCACGGCCGTGACCGCCTCACCCCAGCGGTCGTCCGGCACGCCGACGACGGCGACGCCCTGCACCTTGGGATGTTCGGCGACAACGTCTTCCACCTCGCGCGGGAACACGTTGAAGCCGCCGGTGACGACCATGTCCTTGCTGCGCCCGACGATGTGCCAGAAGCCGTCCTCGTCCTCGCGCGCGAGATCGCCGGTGTGCAACCAGCCGTCGCGGAAGGTTTCGGCGGTGACCTCGGGCAGGTTCAGGTATCCGGCGGCGAGCAGCGCACCGGACACGCAGATCTCGCCGACCTCACCGGGCGCGACGACCGTGCCGTCGGCGCCGATCAGCGTGGTGCGCAGGGCCGCCGAGGGGCGTCCGCAGGAGGTGAGCCGAGCCGGATCGTGTTCGTCCTTGGCCAAGTAACTGATCGCCATCGGCGCCTCGGATTGGCCGTAGTACTGCGCGAAGATCGGCCCGAAGCGTTCCATGGCCTGGGTGAGGCGGCTCGGATCGATGGCGGAGGCGCCGTAGTAGACGGTCTCGAGCGAGGACAGGTCGCGGGTGTGGATATCAGGATGGTCGAGCAGCGCGTACAGCATCGACGGCACCAGCATGGTTGCGGTGATGCGATGTTCCTCGATGGCGCGCAACACCTCTCCGGCGTCGAAGCGCGGCAGTACCACGGCCTCCCCGCCGAGCAGCACGACCGGCACGAAGAACGCCGCGCCCGCGTGCGAGAGCGGGGTGCAGATGAGGAACTTAGGGCGGCGCGGCCACTCCCATTCCGACAGCTGGATCTGGGTCATGGCCGCCATACCGCCCGCGGTGCCGATGACGCCCTTGGGTTTGCCGGTGGTGCCGCCGGTGTAGCTGACCGAGACGACGAAATCCGGTGGGAGATCGACGGCCTCGATGGGCGCGGGCTCGAATTCGTCGGCGGCCGCGAGCAGGTCGACGCCGACATCGGCGAGTTCGTCGGGCACCGGGCCGAGGACGAGCACCTTGGTCAGGCCCGGCACCCGGTCCACGAGTTCGCGTGCGCGGCGGACGAATTGGGGCAGCGGATCGATGACGAGCGAGGTGATCCCGGCGTCGGTGAGCACGTGGGCGTGGTCGTCGAGCCCGCCCATCGGATGCAGCGCGGTGCGGCGATGCCCGCGGATCTGGCCGGCGGCGATGATGAACAGCACCTCGGGCCGGTTCAGCGCGAGCAGCGCGCTGGGCGTGCCGGTGTCGATGCCGTGCGCGGCGAACGCGGCGGCGTAGCGGCTGAGCGCGTCGATGACGTCGCCGCCGGTGAGCACCGTCTCCCCCAGCGTCATGACCGGATCCCGGCGGTGGCGGCGCAGGCCCGCGAGCAGGGCGTGCCCGTTGTGCGTGGGCAGGCGCAGGCGGGTCGCGGGATCGCTTGCGATGACAGATGTTTCGAGCACTTCTCTCCGATCCTCAGGCATGGCCGCCGCCGGGCGCGGCGTAGATCGTCACGACGCAGGCCCCACCGAGGCCCAGATTGTGCGCCAGCGCCGTCCGGGCGCCGGGGACCTGGCGGTCACCGGCCAGTCCCCGCAGGTGCCAGGACAATTCGGCGGCCTGCGCCAGACCGGTGGCGCCGAGCGGATGTCCCTTGGAGATCAGTCCGCCCGACGGGTTGACCACCAGGTCGCCGCCGTAGGTGGTGGCGCCGGATTCGACGAATGGTCCCGATTCGCCCTCGCCGCACAGTCCGAGCGCCTCGTAGGTGATCAGTTCGTTGATCGAGAAGCAGTCGTGCAGTTCGATCACGTCGATGTCGCCGATGCCGAGGCCCGCGGTGTCGAGGGCGCGGCTCGCGGCGGCGCGGGTCATGGGCGCGCCGACGACGTCGATCATCGAGCCGGTGCCGAAGGCGGCGTCGCCGTCGGTGACCAGCTCCTGGGCGAGGATCTCCACCGCCTGCGCCTCGAGGCCGTGGGCGCGCACGAAGTCCTCGCTGGCGAGTACGGCCGCGCCCGCGCCGTCGGACATGGGCGAGCACTGCGAGCGGGTGAGCGGGCCGTGCACAGGACGGTCGCCGAGCACCTGCTCGAGGGTGTACGGAACCTGGAACTGCGCCAACGGGTTTCGCGTGGAGTGGTCGTGGTTCTTGACCGCCACCCGGGCCAGCTGTTCGGGGGTGGTGCCGTAGCGTTTCATGTGCTCGATCGCCGCGTTGCCGAAGAACTGCGTCGTCAGGGGCGCGGCGGCGAAGTCGTACTGTTCGGCCATCGCGCGCAGGTGCGGATCGACCGTCGTGACCGCGGGTTTGGTGGCCGGGCCCGCCATGGCCTCCTTGGTCATCTGCTCGAATCCGACGGCGAGGGTCACCTCCGCGAGTCCGCCGCCGACCCATTCGCGGGCGAGCATGAGGGCGGTCGAGCCGGTGGCGCAGTTGTTGTTGACGTTGACGATCGGGATGCCGGACAGCCCGATGTCGTAGAGGGCGCGCTGTCCGGCCGTGGACGGCTGGAACACGTAGCCGACCGCGGCGCGCTGGACCTGCTCGTAGCCGATGCCCGCGTCGCCGAGCGCGCCGCGCACGGCCTCGCCCACCATCCGCGGATAGGTCCACTCGCGCGAACCGATCTTGACGAACGGCGTCATGGCGACGCCGACGACGAATACCCGTCGCATACTGCTGTCCTTCCTCACCGTCCGGTGAATCTCGGTTCTCGCTTGTCCACGAACGCCTTTCGGCCCTCGCGCGCGTCGTCGGAGGCGATGACCTCACGGGCGAAGCGGTATTCGATCGCGCGGGCATCCTCCTCGGGCAGCCAGCCGGTGGCCAGCAGCGCGGCCTTGGCGTTGCGCACCGCCAGCGGCGAGTTGCGCGCGACGCGATCGGCGATCTCGTGCGCCTTCGCGAGCGCGCCCCCGCTGGGAACGAGGTGGCCGACGAGGCCGATGGCGAGGGCCTCGGACGCGGTGAGCGGGTCGCCGGTGAGGATCATCTCCATCGCCCGGGTGTAGGGGATCTGCCGTTTCAGCCGGACCGTGGATCCGGCGGCGGGGATGAGGCCGCGCTGCACCTCGGGCAGGCCGAAGGTGGCGTGCTCCTCGGCGACGCGAATGTCGGTCTGCTGCAACATCTCCAGGCCGCCGCCGAGGCAGGCGCCGTTGACGGCGGCGATCAGCGGTTTGGCCAGCGAGCGGGTGAGCAGCAGGCCGCGGCCGATGACGGTGGGGTCGTAGTCGGCGCGGGCGCGGCCATCGGTCATCCAGCCGTCGGACAGATCGCCTCCGACGCAATAGCTTTCGCCCGCGCCGGTCAGGATGGCGACGCGGATGTCGGGGTCGGCGTCGATCTCGTCCCAGGCGTGGGCGAGCAGGCCGATCAGCTCCAGGTCGAGGGCGTTGCGGCGGTGCGGGCGGTTCATGGTGAGCACCGCGACCGCGCCGACGCGCTCCACGAGCAGCGGGGATTCCTTTGTGGCGTTCATGAATTCGGCCGTTCGGCACCGACGACCCACAGGGCGTGGAACTGGGACGCGCCGCCCATGGCGTGTCCGACCGCGCGCCGGGCACCGTCGACCTGATGCTCCCCCGCCAGCCCGCGAACCTGTTGTGCCGCCTCGAGGAAGCGGACCAGGCCGGTGGCTCCGGTGGGGTTGCCGGACAGGACGCCGCCCGAGGGGTTGATGGGCAGCTCGCCGTCGAAGCGGGTGGTGCCGTCGTCGACGAGTTTCCAGCCCTCGTGCAGCGGGGCGAGGCCGATGTTCTCGAGCCACATCGGTTCGTACCAGCTGTAGGGGATGTACAGCTCGGCGACGTCGATCTCGGCGGCCGGGTCGGCGATGCCCGCCTGCCGGTAGGCGTCGGCCGCGCATTCGGCGCCCGCGCGGGGGTTGACCTCGTCGCGTCCGGCGAAGTGGCCGGTCTCGGTGCGCCAGGACATGCCGTGGATCCACGCGGGCGGGCGGGTCGCGGTGTCGGCCTCGGCGGCTCCGGCCAGGACGATGGCGGCGGCGCCGTCGGAGGACGGACAGGATTCGAGGTAGCGGATCGGGTCCCACAGCATCTTGGACTCGCGGACCTTCTCGACGGTGATGTCCGGCATGTGCACGTGCGCAAAGGGATTGCGCAGCGCGTTGAGCCGGTGGTTCACCGCCACCTGCCAGCCGATGTGCTCGGGCGCCCGGGAGCGGCGGATGTATTCGCGGATCACCGGGGCGAAGTGGCCGCCCGCACCGGCGCCCAACCGCGCGCTGAAGGGCAGGCCGCGCGACAGCGCCCAGGTGAAATTGCCCTCGGACTCCTTGGAATACGCCGCGACGAGCACGCGCCGGGCGAGGCCGGCCTCGATCAGATGGGCGCCGTAGATGGCCGCGTGTCCGCCGACGCTGCCGCCGGTGAATACGCGGGTCACCGGCAGGCCGCGCGCGCCGAGCGCGTCGGCGAGGTAGAGCTCCGGATTCATCACGCCGTCGAACAGGTCCGGGGTCTTGGACAATACGACCGCGTCGACCTCGCCGAGTTCGAGTTCCGCGTCGGCGAGCGCCGCGGCCACCGCCTCGCGGACCAGTGCGCCGATGGTCACCTCCCGGCGTTTGGCCTGTTTGCCCTGGCCGATGCCGACGACGGCTATGGGTTCAGCCACGGGCGTCTCCTTCCAGGAGGCAGACCAGATTCTGTTGCAGCGCTTGGCCGTTGGTGGCGTGGGCGAGGGCGCGATCGGCGCGGCCGGTGCGCACCGCGCGGGCCGCCTCGGCCAGGCGCAGCAGGCCGGTGGCGGTGGTGGGGCGACCGGCCAGCGGGCCGCCGGAGGGGTTGATCGCCGTCGTCGGGCCGAGGCCGAATTCCCTTGCCAGCAGCGGTTCCTGCGCGGAGTACTCGATGTGCAGTTCGGCGAGGTCGGTGTCGGCGGCGGTGAAGCCCGCGGACTTCGCGGCCTCGGCCGCTGCCCGCTGGGCCGAGGGGGATCGGGTCAGGTCGCGGGAACCCGGATAGTGGGTGTCCATGCGGTGATCGATGCCGCGCACCCAGGCGGGGCGGTCGGTGAGCGAGCGCGCGACGTCGCCCGCGGCGAGGACGACGACCGCCGACGCGTCGCCGACGGGCGCGATGTCGTGGGCACGCAGCGGCGAGGCGACATACGGTTTCGTGAGCAGCTCGTCGATGTCGTGCTCGCCGCTGATCTGGGCGTGCGGATTCGACCTGGCATCGGCCAGGCTGCGTGCCACGATCTCCGCCATCCGCCGCTCCGAGACGATCCCGGCCTGTCGCAGCGCGCAGGCTTGCAGGCCGCCGATCGCATCCTGGTGCGGACGCAGCGGGGTGAGCAAGTACGGATCCAACTGAGTGGGAACGACCTGGTCCAGATCGCTCGGCAGGGAGCCGCGGCCGATGCCGTAGACCAGGGCGATATCGCCGTGGCCCAGTTGCAGCCACGCCCACGCCTCGTAGAACGCCCACGCGGCGTCCATCTCCACATGCGATTCCGAGATCGGCGGCCACGCGCCGACCGCGTCGAGGGAATCGATGTAGGCGAAGGTGCGGCCCTCGTGGAAGTCGTGGCTGCCGGAGACCACGAAATCGACTCGGTCCCTGGGCAATTCGATGCTCGCCAGGGCCTCACGGATGACGGGCAGCAGGATGCCCGCCATATCGTCGCGGCGGTTGGCGGCCAGGCACGGGGATTGGGCGCTGGCGACGACGGCGACCTCACGCATGTGGCACCTCCGCGACGGGCCGGTAGTGGCGGATGCTCATCCAGGACGGTTCGAGGGTGTCGCCCTCGGCCCAGACCGGTTCGACCGCCATGCCGATGTGGACGTCGGCGATGTCGACCTCGCGGATCAGATGCATCAGGCGGGTGTCCGCGCCGTGCGGTTGGATGTAGGCGACGACATAGGGCGGATCGATGGTCTGGCCCGGGAACGGGAAGCTGACCACGCAGAAGGTCGAGACCGTGCCGCGCCC
The DNA here is from genome assembly GCF_042874315.1 of Nocardia sp. NPDC004068. Classification (NCBI taxonomy): domain Bacteria; kingdom Bacillati; phylum Actinomycetota; class Actinomycetes; order Mycobacteriales; family Nocardiaceae; genus Nocardia; species Nocardia sp. NPDC004068. The sequence goes on along the minus strand of NZ_JBIAMW010000001.1, from coordinate 207,124 downwards.
GTCGAGTTCGGCGGGCTGGTCGAGTTCGACGAGGCAGCGCGCGCAGAACTCGGGGGCGGGTAGGTAGACGTGTTCGCAGGACGGGCAGGTGCGGGCCAGCAGGCGGCGCTGCGCCAGGCCGCGCAGGAAGGTGGAGCGGCCGGTGCCCGCGACGAAGGTGTACTCCATGCGCAGCGGGGTCGGCATCAGCCGAATCGGTTCGGGCAGTGGGCGATTCACGGGGCGACCTCCGGTTCGAAGCAGATCAGGTCGCGCATCTCCCCGCGGCGTTCGTCGGCCCAGCGTGCCCGCACGCGCAGCCCCGGCCGGGGCACGGACGGATCGCCGCCGGTGTCGAGGGCGTGGAAGAACGTGCCCTCCGCCCCGCCGACGCGGATCAGCGCCCAGGCGAAATCGCGGTCGACCGGATCGCCGGGCCGATGCGGCACCCAGGTCCAGGATTCGACGACGCCGACCGGTTCCAGATCGACCAGTTCGGTCAGCTCCTGCCCGGTCACGGGATCGAATTCGGCGGGCGGGCACACCACGGTGCCGCGCGGGGTCCGTGCACCCAGCAGTCGCGCGTCGCGCAGGCCGCCGAGGAACGTTCCGAGGACCGGCCCGACCGTCCGCTCGAACGGGAACTCGATCTCGTAAGGGGCGCACAGGCTCTCATCGCCGCGTGCGGTCATCGGACAACTCCTCTCGTCGTGTGGAGTGTGCCTCAATCAGATGATTCAATCAAGTGATTGAGGAATCGGGGTTCGCGGCATACGCTGCTCGCGTCGTCGACTGAAGGGCATGGGCATGGCACGGACACCGAGGCGCGTCGGATCGGCTGGGCGCGTCGTGGTCATCACGGGTGGGGCGCGGAGCATCGGAACGGCCACGGCGCGAGCGTTTCTCGCGACCGGGGCGAAGGTGGCCATCGGGGACATCGACGCGGATCTGGTCGCCGAGACCGCGGTCGCGCTGGGCGGCGGCGTGGTGGGCCTGCCCCTCGATGTGAGCGACAGTGGTTCGTTCGCCGCCTTTCTCGATGCCGCCGAGCGGGAGCTGGGTCCGCTCGACGTGCTGGTGAACAATGCGGGGATCATGCCGTCGGGGTTGTTCGCCGACGAGCCCGAGGCGATGACGGATCGGATCCTCGACATCAATGTGCGCGGGGTGATGACGGGGACGCGACTGGCCTTGCAGCGCTTCGTGCCGCGCGGGAGCGGACATCTGATCAATATCGCCTCGCTCGCCGGGACCGCGGGCATTCCCGGCCTCGCCACCTATTGCGCGAGCAAGCACGCCGTCGTCGGGTTCACCGAGGCGGTCCATCTGGAACTGGCCGACTCCGGTATCCAGGTGACCGCCGTGCTGCCGGGCAATGTCCGCACCGAGTTGTCGGCGGGGGCGAATATGCCGGAGTGGATGCTGCGCGTGACCACGCTGGACCCGGAGGACGTCGCCGACGCAATTGTCGGCTGCATCGGCCGCAACCGCCCCTTGGTCACGGTGCCGCGGTCGTTGGGTCCGGTGATCCGGCTGAGTTCGCTGCTGCCGTACCGCGTTCGGCGGGTGACGTCGGAGTTGAGCGGGATGACGACGGCGTTCACGAAGCCGGATGCGGCGGCTCGGGCGGCTTATCATCGGCGGATTCGGTTGGGCTAGTGCGGGTCTGGGCCTCCCATTGAAGAGTCGGAAATTCCGTCTCCGACCCTGAGCTCTATCTCCCGCAGGAGATTGCGACGGACTTGATGCGAGTCCTTCAATACGATCCCCTGGCGCCAGGCCAGTTCGAAGTACGAACGGAAGAGCTGAGCTATCGCCGCACCCTCTATCCGGAAATACCGGTTCTCGAAGGAGGTCGTGGCCATGACCGCCACGAGCACCTCGACTCCATCGAATACGAAGAACTGCAAGAGCGGTGGGGTGCCCTGATGCGAATAATCGAAGAACCTCAGATGATAGTTCGGCAGGTTTCGGTCGAACAACTTCTTCACTTTTCCGATGCGCGCCCCGTCCGGAAAGGACATTATCTCTCGGTAAACCAGAGTGGACCGGTTGCCCCGCCCGCCACACGCTTGGACGACAGCATTCGTATACGCCTCGTAAGCACGTGTCGTCGCGATCGAGGTCTGCGCGGGCGATACGACACCCCATGTCAGATCGTCGATCGAGGTTCGAGCATTGAGGATGAGATCGACGATGCACCGATAGTACGAGGCGGTGTCGGCGATCTCGCGAAACTTCACGCCATTGACGGCCTCCCGCATTTCACCCGCGATGAGTTGGGTCAGCTTCTCCATTTCTTTGCCGCTGTTCCACGAGACCACCGCTATATGGGTGATGATCACACCCACGGCCAGTAGCGTGAGTACGGGCACGCGACCTTTCAACCAGGAGGCCCCGTCCAGCGCACCGGAAAGATCCAAGGCCGAGATGGCGAGCGCCAAGCCCGCAAGCACCGCCAACGTACCCGACTCGAGCTTCTTCGACATTCCCCACCGAACACCTATGAGATATGTGGGCTCAACGGTACAGGACAACCGCTTTCGGAGGAGGCGAACGCTGATTCGTCCCATGAAGGGGCGATCAGCTGTGCCTCGAGGTCGTCTCGACGCAGCGGGGCCGCGAATGGCGCGATTCCGAAAATCATTCGGAATCACCGAGTTCGACGGTCGAAGCCGCCGGGGCTCGGCGGACAGCGGACACAGATACCCATCGACTGATTCATCGGTTGCGACGGGCGCGGCGAATGCGGTTTCATCGTGGGTCTCCTTCTATGCGGTGCCAGCCCGAGGAGTCGCAGGCGATCAGGCCCGCTAGTTCTAGGGCGGGGAGGGTGGCTCGGATGGTGGGGAGGGGGAGGCCGGTTCGGGTGGCCAGGTCGGTGGGTTGGTGGGAGCCGGATTTGGGGAGGGCTTCGTAGATGGTGGATTCTTCGGGGGTCAGGGGGGTGGGGGTTGGGAGGGGGAGGCGGAGGGGGCCTGCTTCGGCCAGGACCTCTTCGGCCTTGGTGACGAGGAGGGCCTCGCCCTCGCGGATCATGCGGTGGCAGCCGACCGAGGAGGCGGCGGTGACCGGGCCGGGGACGGCGAGGGCCGGGCGGCCCAGGCGGCGGGCCCATTTGACGGTGTTGCGGGCGCCGCTGCGCAGGCCCGCCTCGACGACCAGGACGCCGTCGGCGAGGGCGGCGACGAGGCGGTTGCGGGCCAGGAAGTGATGTTTGTGGGCGGGGCTGGCGGGTGGGTATTCGCTGATCACCAGGCCGGTGTCGGCGATCTCGGACAGGAGTCGGTCGTGTTGGGCGGGGTACGGGCGGTCCACGCCGCAGGCGAGGACGGCGACGGTCGTTCCGCCACAGGCCAATGCGGTGCGGTGGGCGGTGCCGTCGATGCCGAAGGCCGCCCCCGAGACGATGGTCCAGTGGCGGTCGACGAGGTCACCGACGATCTCGCCGGTCACCCGTTCGCCGTAGCCGCTGCTGCATCGCGCGCCCACGACGGCGATGGCCTGTTCGGTGGCCTCGAGCAGGGATAGCGGGCCGCGTGCCCAGAGCACCAGCGGCGGTGCGGCGTCGGCGTCGCGGCCGGGGTCCAGGCGGCTCAGGGCGAGGAGGCGCCAGGCGGGCCATTCCGGGTCGTCGGGGGTGATCACGCGGCCGCCCAGGTGGGTGACGAGATCGAGATCGGCCTGCGCGCAATCGGTTTCGCGGCGCTTCTCGGTGGGGCGGCGCAGCGATTCCGGCAGTGCGCACTCCCGCACCGCGCGCGCCGCCTCCACCACGCCGACCTGCTCGATCAGCGCGGACAGGGCCGGGCACGGGCCCTGCACCACCCGGGACAGATACACCCACGCCAGCCGCCGCCGGTCGGCGTCGAGCGGGACCACATTCTCGTCGCGCCCGAACATCGCTCCCCCTCGCGTCATCGTCGTCACAGCGCACCGCGCTGCCGAAAGTTCAACGCCTGCATGACATCCTGGGCGCTGGGCACCTCACCGCCGCGCAGATCGCAGATCGTCCACGCCACCCGGATCGCGCGATCCGCGCCGCGGGCGGACATGCGGCCCTGCCGCAGAGCGCTCTCCACGGGTACGAGCGACTCGCGCGGCAACCGGAAGCGTTGGCGCAGAACGTGACCCGGGACCTCGCCGTTGGCCGACCAGCCGAAGTCGCGCCAGCGCCGGGCCGCCGTCGCGCGCGCCGCGGTGACTCGGGCGCGGACGACCTCGCTGCTCTCGGCCTCGGAGGCGGCGAACGCGCCCGCGGCCTGGCCGTGCATCTGCACCCAGATATCGATCCGATCCATCAGCGGCCCCGACAGTTTGCCCAGATAACGGCGGCGAGCCAGCGGCGCGCAGATGCAGTCGACGTCGCGGGCCGGGGCGCACGGGCACGGATTGGCCGCCAGGATCAACTGGAAGCGGGCCGGGTAGCGCGCGACGCCGTCGCGGCGGGCGATGCGAACCTCGCCCTCCTCCAACGGGGTTCGCAGCGCCTCCAGGACCTTGGTTCCGATCTCGGCGCATTCGTCGAGGAAGAGAACTCCGCGATGGGCCCGGCTCACCGCGCCCGGCCGCGCCGAACCCGAGCCGCCGCCGACGATCGCGCTCACCGAGGTGGAGTGGTGCGGGGCGACGAAGGGCGGGGAGGTGATCAGGGGATGGTCCGGGGGTAGCGTGCCCGCGACCGAGTGGATCGCCGTCACCTCGAGGGCCTCGCGGTCGGTGAGCGGCGGCAACAGGCCCGGAAGACGTTGAGCCAGCATGGTTTTGCCGATGCCGGGTGGGCCGGTGAGCAGGAGATGGTGGCCGCCCGCCGCGGCGACCTCCAGCGCCCAGCGCGCCTCGTCCTGACCCACCACCTCGTTGAGATCGCCGTAGGAGCCGGGCGCCGCGCTCAGCGGGCCGTCGGGACCGCGTAACTCGCCCTCGGCGCGGAGCCAGTCGATCAGCTCGCGCAGGGTCTCCGCGCCCAGAACCGTGATGCCGTCGACCAAGCCGGCCTCGGTCAGACCCGAACCGGGGACCACCACGGTCGTGCGGCCCGCGCCGCGCGCGGCCAGGACCGCGGGCAGGATGCCGCGCACGCGCCGCACCCGGCCGTCGAGCGCGAGCTCGCCGAGCAGGGCCGTGCCTACCAGCCGCTCCCCCGGAATCGCCGAATTCGCGTCCAGCACAGCCACTGCCAGGGCTAGGTCGTAGACGCTGCCGACCTTGGGCAGCGTCGCCGGGGACAGCGCGAGGATGACCCGGCCGTCGGGCCACTTCTCCCCCGAATTGGTGACCGCCGCCCGCACGCGGTCGCGCGACTCCTGGAGGGTGGTGTCGGGCAGGCCGACCAGATGCACCGACGGCAGGCCCTGACCGATATCGGCCTCGATCTCGACGAGCTGGCCCTCCAAACCGGTGACCGCCACCGAAAACGCCCGTCCCAGAGCCATCTCAGAACACCGCCTCGAGGTGTTCGATCACGGGTTCGCGGTCGGGCAGCAGCAGCACCGACACCACGTCGAAGCGGACGCGCCGCCAGACACCGGGATGCTCTTTGAGCCAGAGCACGGCCAGACGTCTGATGCGTTGCTGTTTGGCCCAGGTGACGGCCTCCGCGGGACGGCCGAAGGTCAGGCCGGTGCGGGTCTTCACCTCCACGAACGCGGTCACCGCCGCGTCCCGGGCGATCAGATCCAGTTCGCCGTGTCTACAGCGCCAGTTCCGATCGACGATTCGCATTCCGGCGTCGCGTAGGTAGCGGGCCGCCAGTTCCTCACCGTGTGCGCCGAGCGCCAGTTTGTCTGCCACCCGCTCAGCATGGCTCGTCCGGCGGGCTCGGTCGGGGGCGCGACCTGGGGAAACAGATAGCCTGTGGACAACGGATTCGCTGTGGACAACTCCCCGTCACTCGGGCAGGCGGAGGTCCGGTTTCTCCAGCTCCTCGATGTTCACATCCTTGAAGGTGATGACGCGGACGTGTTTGACGAAGCGGGCGGGACGGTACATGTCCCACACCCATGCGTCGGACATGCGCACCTCGAAATACACCTCGCCGTCGGCGTTCTGGGGTCGCAGCTCGACCGAATTGGCGAGGTAGAAGCGCCGCTCCGTCTCCACCACGTACGAGAACTGACCGACGATGTCCTTGTACTCGCGATACAGCGAGAGTTCCATCTCGGTTTCGTACTTCTCGAGGTCCTCGGCACTCATCGGGTGGGACGTCCTCCTTCTGGCCACTTATGCGGTGCTGACATCATCTCGCATGCGCGGCATCGACAGCCACTCGCGTCGCATCCGGCATGTCCGGGTCGATCTCGATCGGATCGATGGAATCGGTCAGCCGGACATTGCGCCACGAGCGGCGATGTTCACTGCTGGGGCCGAGCTCCTTCAGCGCGGCCATGTGCTCGGGGGTGTTGTAGCCCTTGTGGGCGGCGAATCCGTAACCCGGCAGGCGCCGGTCCATCTCGACCATGATGCGGTCGCGGGTGACCTTGGCCAGGATGCTCGCCGCGGCGATGCAGGCCGCCGCCGCGTCGCCGCCGATCACCGGCAGCGACGGCACGGGGATGCCGGGCACGCGGAAGCCGTCGGTCAGCACGTAACCGGGTTCGGTGTCCAGGCCCATCACCGCGCGGCGCATGCCCTCGATATTGGCGACGTGGATGCCGATGCTGTCGATCTCCCAGGCCGGGATGATCACGACCTTCCAGGCCAGGGCGCGGCGCTGGATCACCGGGAACAGGCGTTCGCGGGTGGCCTCGGTCAGCTTCTTGGAGTCGTCGAGGTCGGCCAGCGAGTCGTACGCCTTGGGCGCGAGCAGGCAGGACGCCACCACGAGCGGGCCCGCGCAGCACCCGCGTCCGGCCTCGTCCACCCCCGCGACCGGACCCAGCCCGCTGCGGATCAACGCCGCCTCGAGGGTGCGCAACCCGCCCGCCTTGCGCATCACCACTCGCGGCGGCCAATCACCGCCCCGAACAGCAATGGTCCGAATCCCTTTGCCGCTCTTGCCGTTCCGAGCGACGCGCTGCTGCTTGCGCCCCACTGCACCCACCGTTCGATTATGCCGTGGCCGTCCGTGTTCGCTGCGCCCGACCCCGCGGCTACTGCGGGTTCTGCGCGTGCACCGGACCGATCCGGCTCGGCGGCCAGATCTTGAACACGGCCTTACCGCGCACGTCGCTCACCGGCACGGTGCCCTGGTACTGGTCCTCGACGTGGGCGCGCGAGTCGGCCGAGCGGTTGCGGTTGTCGCCCATCACCCACAGATGCCCGTCGGGCACCTTGATCGGACCGAACTCGCGACCCACGGCATTGGAGGACGCATAGGGGAGGCCGGGCGTGTAGGGGACGAGGTAGCGGGCGTACGGCTCGTCGAGGGGTTTGCCGTCGACGAGGACGCGGCCCTGCGAGTCGCAGCACTGCACGGTCTGGCCGCCGACCGCGATGACGCGCTTGACGAGGTCGTTCTCGTCGGGCGGGACCAGGCCGAAGAAGGAGAAGAAGTTCTGGATGCCGCGCAGCACGACGTTGCTGTTGCGGTTGGAGTGGTAGGTCCGGTTCCAGGAATCGGTGGGGCCGACGAATACGACCACGTCACCGGGCTTGGGATCGCCGAAGTCGTAGCTCAGTTTCTCGACGTAGATGCGGTCGCCGGTGCACCCGGTGCAGCCGTGCAGGGTCGTCTCCATCGACTCCGACGGGATCACGTAGGGGCGGCCGATGAAGTTGACCACCAGCGCCGCGATGACCGCCGCGATGACGATCAGAATCGGCAACTCCTGCCAGAACGGGCGACTCTTCTTCTTGTCGCCGCGTCGGCGCCGTTTCGGCGAGTGTTCGCCCGAGCGCCCGTCGCCTGGTTCCGGCACCGTCACCGACTCACTCTCCTCTGCCACGCCGATCAGACTAGCCGAGCACGCCCCGAGTGGGCGCGCCGCCGCCTGAGCGTATGCCATGAAATGTCCACCGCCGCAAACAGAAGACCCCCGGCCGCGGGCCGGGGGTCTCGAGATGAGCCGTCGCTCAGCGCTTTTCCTTGATCTTGGCGGCCTTGCCGCGCAGATCGCGCAGGTAGTACAGCTTGGCGCGGCGAACGTCACCGCGGGTCACGACATCGATGTGGTCGATGTTGGGGCTGTGCACCGGGAAGGTGCGCTCCACGCCGACACCGAAGGAGACCTTGCGGACCGTGAAGGTCTCGCGGATGCCGCCACCCTGGCGCCGGATGACGACGCCCTTGAAGACCTGGATGCGCTCCTTGTTGCCTTCGATGACCTTCACGTGCACATTGACGGTGTCGCCCGGCCGGAAGTCGGGGACATCGGTGCGCAGCGACTTTTCGTCGACGAAGTCGAGGGTGTTCATTTCCGTCCTTTGGGAAGTTCGCGTGAACAGAGGAACCTGGCGGCTCGAGCTCGACCGGTTCGTGCTCCGGATATGGGCGGTGCGCCGGGCCGGGGGCCCAGGGCAACCCGGCTATTGTGCCAGACCGCGCGGGGACACCGTTAATCGGGCCCTGCCAGGGGCGATGGGTCCGCCGGTGGCCGGTCGCTAGTGCATCTCGGCGACCTGCCGGGTCACCCGGGATTGGGCGGGCGGGGCGGGGGCGGGCACGACCTTGCGGGCCAGTTCCTCCTCGGCGGCGCGGCGGACGTGGGCGACGTCGGGCTTTCCGGCGATGAGGTCCTGGACGAAGATCTTGGCGCGGATGACCGGGCGGCGATACCGGCGCTCGCGGCGGATCGCGCGCTGCATGAGACGGGACCGGCCCGCGTAGCGCCAGCGGGCCCAGGGCGCGCCGGGGCGGCTCAGACGCAGCGCGCCGACGAGCAGCAGCGGCAGAAAGAACATGCCGAACAGGCCGGTCCAGATCTTGCCCTTGGCGATCACGATCGCGGCCAGACCGAGGTTCACCAGCGAGAACACCGTGATGAGGGCGCGGCCGGGCAGGCTGTCGTCGTGGCGGATGTCGTTGATGTCCAGCAGCCACAGCGGATGGAAGCCGAGCAACAGCAGACCGGTCACCGCGAGCGCCACGAAGACCGCGTCCACCGAGGTGCGGCCCTGCTCCTCCCAGTAGACGTCGCGCAGGTAGTAGATGAGCGCGAACTCGTCGAGCACCAGCGCCGCGCCCACGCCGAACGACGCGGCCAGCGCGCTGACCGTGCCCACCCCGCTGCGATACGTCGTCACCATGCCGATGCCCGACAGCAGCACCAGCACCACGCCGAACACCATGTGGTGGATGTGCACGTCACCGGCGCGCAGATTGCCCGGCCACCACCGCACCCGCTTGCGGATCAGCCGCACGCTGAGCCGGATCAGCAGGAAGCCCACGATGAAGCCGAGCAGGAAGCACATCAACGGCAATCGCCCCGCGTCCAGCACGGAGTCGTCGAACCACCGTCGCACATCCGTCATACCCACTCGCCCCCGCGTGTCCGATACCTTCGCCCAGCCACATTGTGCAGCACGCACGCGACATCGGGCCGAACCGCGGCCGTCGAGCGGATGTCAGCGGCCGAAGCCCGCCCGCCGCAACGCGTCGGCCATCGAGCCGGTGGGTTCGGGGGCGTTGCGGCGCTGGCCGCCGCGGTTCTGATTGCCCTTCGCCTGGTTGCCCCGGTTCTGGTTCTGGCCCTGGGCGCGCTGGCGCGGATTGCCGCCGCGCTGACCCTGCCCCTTGTCGGGCTTGCCGCCCGCGCCGGGTTCGTCGTCCAGGCGCAGCGAGAGGCCGATGCGCTGGCGCGCGACATCGACCTCGAGCACCTTCACCTTGACCACGTCGCCGGACTTGACGACCTCGCGGGGATCGCGAACGAAGTTGTGCGACATGGCCGAAACGTGCACCAGACCGTCCTGATGCACGCCCACGTCCACGAACGCGCCGAACGCCGCGACATTGGTGACCACGCCCTCGAGCACCATGCCGGGCTTCAGGTCGGCGACCTTCTCGATGCCCGCGGCGAACTCGGCGGTCTTGAACTCCGGGCGCGGGTCGCGGCCCGGCTTCTCCAGTTCGGCGATGATGTCGGTGACGGTGGGCAGACCGAACGTGTCGTCGGTGAACGCGTCGGGGCGCAGCGAGCGCAGCACCGAGGTGTTGCCGATGAGTTCCTGGATGCCCCGGCCGGTGTCGTCGAGGATGCGCCGCACCACCGGATACGCCTCGGGATGCACCGCGGAGGTATCGAGCGGATCGTCGCCGCCGCGGATGCGCAGGAAGCCCGCGCACTGTTCGAACGCCTTGGGGCCCAGCCGCGGAACGCTCAGCAGCGCGGTGCGGCTGCGGAAGGGCCCGTTCTGATCACGGTGCGTCACAATGGATTCCGCGACCGTGGACGAGATGCCCGACACGCGCGACAGCAGCGGCACCGAGGCGGTGTTCACGTCGACGCCGACGGCGTTCACCGCGTCCTCGACCACCGCGCCCAGCGAACGGGCCAGCAGGGATTCGGAGACGTCGTGCTGGTACTGGCCGACGCCGATCGACTTGGGCTCGATCTTCACCAGCTCGGCCAGCGGGTCCTGGAGGCGGCGGGCGATCGAGACCGCGCCGCGCAGCGAGACGTCCAGGTCGGGCAGTTCCTGGGAGGCGTAGGCCGAGGCCGAGTACACCGACGCGCCTGCCTCGGAGACGACGATCTTGGTCGGCTTGTTGTCGGGAATGCGCGAGATCAGTTCGGCGGCAAGGGCATCCGTCTCGCGGGAGGCGGTGCCGTTGCCGATGGCGATCAGCTCGACATTGAACCGGGCCACCAGCGCGGCGAGCACGGCCAGCGACTTCTCGGTCTGACCCTGCGGCTTGTGCGGGTAGATGGTCTCGGTGGCGAGCACCTTGCCGGTGCCGTCGACGACGGCGACCTTGACGCCGGTGCGGTAGCCCGGATCCAGGCCCATGGTGGTGCGGTTGCCCGCGGGCGCGGCGAGCAGCAGATCGCGCAGGTTGGCGGCGAAGACGTCGACGGCGTCCTTCTCCGCGGACTGCCGCAGCCGCATGCGGATATCGATGCCGAGGCTGACCTGGAGTTTGGTGCGCCAGGCCCAGCGCACGGTGTCCAGCAGCCAGGAGTCGGCGGGGCGACCCCGGTCGGCGATGTCGAACTTCAGCGCGATGCGGCCCTCGAAGATGCTGCGCTCGCCCTCCTCCGGCTCCTCGCTGTCGGGTTCGAGGTGCAGGGTGAGGATCTCCTCCTTCTCACCGCGCAGCAGGGCGAGGATGCGGTGCGAGGGGAGTTTGGTGAACGGCTCGCTGAAGTCGAAGTAGTCGGAGAACTTCGCGCCCGCCTCCTCCTTGCCCGCGCGTACCCGGGAGGAGATGCGGCCGCGGTTCCACATGAGTTCGCGCAGTTCGCCAACCAGGTCGGCGTCCTCGGCGAAGCGTTCGACCAGGATCGCGCGGGCGCCGTCGAGCTGTTCGGCAGTGTACTGGGCGGGGTCGGTGGACGGATCCTTCAGTAGGGCGTCGGCGACGGGTTCGTGTCCGGCCTCGCGCGCGATCTGGGCCTTGGTGCGGCGCTTGGGCTTGTAGGGCAGGTAGATGTCCTCGAGGCGGGCCTTGGTCTCGGCGAGCATGATCTGCTGCTCCAGCGCGGCGTCCAATTTGCCCTGGCCCCGGATGGATTCGAGAATCGACACCCGGCGCTCGTCCAGTTCGCGCAGGTAGTGCAGGCGCTCCTCGAGATGACGCAGTTGCGCGTCGTCGAGGCCGCCGGTGACCTCCTTGCGGTAGCGCGCCACGAACGGCACGGTCGAGCCGCCGTCGAGCAGTTCGACGGCCGCTCTGACCTGTTCGTCGCGCACACTCAGCTCGTCGGCGATGCGACGGCTGACACTGGCCAGGCGGACGGTGCTGACGGGTTCGGAGGCTGTCGTCACGTCCGCAGACACTACAGAGTTCCTCCGACGGGCATCCACATACGCACCCATTTCGGTGCGGCGGACCGGGGAGATTCGGGCGAATTCACTCCGGCGGCAACAGGTCCGGGCGACGTTCCCGGGTGCGCGCGAGAGCTTGTTCGTGGCGCCAGGATTCGATCTTGGCGTGGTTGCCGGAGAGGAGGATCTCGGGGACGTCGAGGCCGCGCCAGGAGACCGGGCGGGTGTAGCTGGGGCCCTCGAGGAGGCCGTCGGAGAACGAATCCTGTTGATGCGATTGCTGATTGCCGAGGACGCCGGGGACGAGTCGGACGACGGCCTCGGTGATGACGAGGACCGCGGCCTCGCCGCCGATGAGGACGTAGTCGCCGATGCTGACCTCCTCGACGCGCACGCGGCGGGCGGCGTCGTCGACGACGCGTTGGTCGATGCCCTCGTAGCGGCCGCAGGCGAAGACGAGATGCCGCTCGCGCGACCAGCGTTGGGCGGTGGCCTGGGTGAACGGGACGCCCGCGGGGGTGGGGACGATCAGGACGGCGTCGTCGGGGCAGACCTCGTCGAGGGCGTCGCCCCAGACGGTCGGTTTCATGACCATGCCGGGGCCGCCGCCGTAGGGCGAGTCGTCGACGGCCTGGTGCACGTCATGGGTCCAGCGGCGCAGATTGTGCACGCCCAGTTCGACGATGCCCTTCTCGATCGCCTTGCCCAGCAACGCCGTTCGCAGCGGTTCGAGGTATTCGGGGAAGATCGTGATCACATCGATCCGCATCTCACTCCCCGTCGAGCAGGCCCTCGGGCGGATCGATGACGATCAGGCCCTCGGCGATCGAGACGGTCGGCACGATCGCGGTGACGAACGGGACCAGGATCTCGCGGCCGTCGTCGGCGGCGCGGATCGACAGCAGTTCGCCCGCGGCCGAATGCAGTACCTCGGTGACCTCGCCGACGACGGTGTCGTCGGGCAGCCGGACGGTGAGGCCCTCGAGTTCGTGGTCGTAGAACTCGTCGGGATCCTCCGACGGCGGGAGGTCGGCGGTGTCGACCAGGAACAGGGTGCCGCGCAACGCGTCCGCCGCGGTGCGGTCGTCGACGCCGGTCAACCGGACGAGGAGACGGCCCGAATGGTCACGGGCCGACTCCACGGTGTAGGACCGGATGTCGGTCGAGCGGGGGGCGCGGCCGCGCAGGACCGCGCCCGGGGCGAACCTCAGCTCGGGTTCGTCGGTGCGCACCTCGACGACGAGTTCGCCGCGCACCCCATGGGATTTGGCGACCCGCCCGACGACGAGTTCCATCTACTGATCGGTGTCGACCACGTCGACCCGGATGCCCCGGCCGCCGATCCCGGCGACGAGGGTGCGCAGCGCGGTCGCGGTGCGTCCGCCGCGGCCGATCACCTTGCCCAGATCGTCCGGGTGGACGTGCACCTCGACCGTGCGGCCGCGGCGGCTGGTGATGAGTTCGACGCGGACGTCGTCGGGATTGGCGACGATGCCGCGAACCAGGTGTTCGACGGCATCGGCGACGACGGTGCTCATTACTCCGCGGCCTCGGTCTCGGCGGCCTCGTCGGCCTTCTTGGCGGCCTTCTTCTTCGGGGTGACGGCCTCGGCGACGGGCTCGCTGTCGGCGGCGGCCAGCGCGGCGTTGAACAGATCCAGCTTGGAGGGCTTGGCGGCCTTGACCTTCAGGGTGCCCTCGGCGCCGGGCAGGCCCTTGAACTTCTGCCAGTCGCCGGTGATCTCCAGGATGCGCTTGACCGGCTCGGTCGGCTGCGCGCCGACGCCCAGCCAGTACTGCACGCGCTCGGAGTCGACCTCGATCAGCGAGGGCTCCTCCTTGGGGTGGTACTTGCCGATCGACTCGATGGCCCGGCCGTCGCGACGGGTCCGCGCGTCCGCGACGACGATGCGGTACTGCGGGGTGCGGATCTTGCCGAGCCGGGTGAGCTTGATCTTGACAGCCATGTGCTGCTGATGCCTTTCGATGTTTCGGTCACGGTCGCAATTCAGCGACCCGCACGGAGTACGGGCCCGGTTTTGCGTCAGGTGCGGTGACCGCCGCGCGGTACGGAACCGGAGACGGGCTGACACCGTCCTCGACGAGGACGATCGACCATTCTGCCAGACGGGGTGGCGGTGGTTGAAATCGGTCCGTTCTCAGTGCAGATCCGCCGTGCGGACTTCGACCGGAACAGGTGCGGGAGGGCTGATGATCTCGCCGGACTCGACGAAGACCTCTTGTCGATAGCCGTTCTCCCCGAGCCGGTATCCCCAGAACTTGGCGGGTTCCCGATTCGGCAGTTCCACGATCCACAAGTACGGAATCCGCGCCCCCGCATACGCCGCGACCTTGGTGTCCCGCTCGGCGCGACTGTTGCCGGGCGACCAGACCTCCACCGCGAGAACCACGTTCTCGGGAGCGAAACTGGTGTGGTGGAAATCGACGTCCACCACGGCGACATCCGGGATGACGCCGGTCCGGAACGCCGTACTCAAACGCACGCCCACCCCGGGAAGCACATGGAGATCACCCCGCCCCGCGGCTTTCAAGGCTTCGTCCAACCACATGGCGAGCCGAAAGCTGGCGTGCTGATGCGAACCCGTAGGCGGCGGCGTCATGTACAGATACCCCAGAATGAGCTCGAGTCGAGATCCATCAACCGGCTGTTCCTCGGCCAGCCAGTCTTCCACAGTCGTGGGACCCAGAGGGTGAATCGTCGATACCTCGGCGCTCATGGTCATGATCCGTCCGATCGCGTCGGTGGTGTGGGATATGTCCAACAGCACTCATTCTGACACGTGGCGTTCCGACACATGTCAGACCAGCCCGTCGAGGTCGATCGCGAGCGGGACCGGCACGGTGGTCGTGAAGCGGCCCGAGGCGGCGGGGGCTTCGACGTAGCCGAAGTCACCGGCCAGGTGGTAGGCGGTCAAGGTGATCGGGGCGACCAGGTCGAGGACCCAGTAGTTGGGGATTCCGGCTTCGGCGTATTCGACGGGTTTGGTGACCGTGCCGGTCCGTCGCGATCCGGGAGAGATGATTTCGACCGCTACCAGGACTTCCTCGGGACGCAATCGCTTCTCCGGGCCGTCCGTCGGGGTGATGACGAGATCCGGGATCCGGATGGTGGGCGGGTCGCTGTCGTCGACGCACACCTCGAACTCCGTCAGCACCTCGAGGTCGGGTGGGAGTTGCTCGGCCAGTTGCCGGGCCAGGCGGAGACCGGCACGCGCGTGTGTTCGCATCGGGCGGGGCGACACGATGAGCACACCTTCCTGCAACTCGATGTGAGCACTGGTGTCCTCCGGCAACTCGTCCCACTCGGCCAGCGACAGCAGTCTTGGTAGCGGTGAAATCGTCATGCGAGGTCCTCGGCGGCCATCGTCGAATCCGTCCGGTCGCATCGGGTGAAGGATCGGTCCTTCGAACGAGGACATTCTGACACGGACAGGGTCGAGAACCCGACGCCGACACCGTGCGCCCCCGGCCGGGGCATCCCCTCAACCGCCTGCCCCGGGCCGGTGGACGGTTGTCCAGATCTTATCGGATGGAAGGAATGTTCGCCGGGTTGCGGTCAGCGGTGGGTCGTGACGGGGTCGCGGCCGGGGTAGGGGTGGCCGCGGAGGACGACGTGGGTGGGGGTGGCCAGGGTGGCGAGGTCGGTGCGTGGGTCCGATTGGTAGACGACGAGATCGGCGGGGGCGTCGGGTTCGAGGCCGGGGTGGCCGAGCCAGGTGCGGGCGTTCCAGGAGGACGCGCCGAGGGCCTCGTGGGGGGTGAGGCCCGCGTTCGCGAGGGCCTGGATCTCGTCGGCGATGCGGCCGTGGCGGATGGAGCCGCCCGCGTCGGTGCCGGTGTAGATGGGGACGCCCGCGTCGTGGGCGTCGGCGACGGTGTCGCGAACGCGGCGGTGGAGGTCGCGCATGTGGGCGGCGTAGGTGGGGTATTTCGTTGCGCCGGAGGCGATGTCGGGGAAGGTGTCGATATTGACGAGGGTGGGGACCAGGGCGGTGCCGTGGGCCACCATCAGGGCGATGGTGTCGTCGGTGAGGCCGGTGCCGTGTTCGAGGCAGTCGATGCCGGATTCGATGAGGCCGGGCAGGGCGTCCTCGCCGAAGACGTGCGCGGTGACGCGGGCGCCCTCGCGGTGGGCCGCGTCGATGGCCTCCTTCAGGATCGCGTCGCTCCACAACGGGCGCAGGTCGCCGACCGAACGATCGATCCAATCACCGACGATCTTGACCCAGCCGTCGCCGCGGCGGGCCTGGTCGGCGACGATCCGCGGCAGGTCGCGTTCGTCGTCGAGTTCGATGCCGAGTTCGCGGATGTAGCGCTTGGGCCGCGCGATGTGGCGGCCCGCGCGAATGATCCGCGGCAGGTCGTCGCGGTCGTCGATGAAGCGGGTGTCGATGGGTGAGCCCGCGTCGCGCAGCAGCAGCGCGCCCGCGTCGCGTTCGGTCTCGGCCTGGGCGACCGCCCCGGCGCGGTCCTCGTGGCCGCCGCCGTAGCGGATGCCGACGTGACAGTGGGCGTCGACCAGGCCGGGCACGATCCAGCCTGTGTCGCACAGGGTTTCGGCGTCGCGGACGGGTTCGAAGGAGATCCGCCCGTCGCGCACCCACAGGTCCCGGACCTCGTCGTCGGGCAGGACCACTCCGCGCAGATGCAGCCGCACGGTCAGTTCTTCGGGAACTTCAGCTTCGAGATGTCGATGCCGTCCAGGCCGGGCGGCAACTGGTCCAGGCCCGCGGGCATGTTCGACAGGTCGGGGAATCCGGCGGGCATACCGCCCGGCAGCGCGGGCATCCCGGGGAACCCACCACGCACCTTCGGCGGCGTCGGGCCGCGACCACCCTTCTTGCCCTTCTTCCCCTTCTTGCCGCCGCGCCGGTTGCCGCCGGGCATACCCATCTGACGGCCCATCGCGGCCATCATCTTCTTGGCCTCGAAGAAGCGGTCGACGAGCTGGTTGACCTCCGAGACCGTCACGCCCGAGCCGTTGGCGATGCGCAGCCGACGGGAGGCGTTGATGATCTTGGGGTTGTCGCGTTCGGCGGGGGTCATACCGCGGATGATGGCCTGCACCCGGTCGAGCTGCTTGTCGTCGACCGCGGCCAGCGCGTCCTTCATCTGGTTGGCGCCGGGCAGCATGCCGAGCAGGTTGGCGATCGGGCCCATCTTGCGGATGGCGAGCATCTGCTCGAGGAAGTCCTCGAGGGTCATCTCCCCCGAGCCGATCTTGCGCGCGGCCTCCTCGGCCTGCTGCTGGTCGTAGACCTGTTCGGCCTGCTCGATCAGGGTGAGCAGATCGCCCATGCCGAGAATGCGGCTGGACATGCGGTCGGGGTGGAAGACATCGAAGTCCTCGAGCTTCTCACCGGTGGAGGCGAACAGGATCGGCACGCCCGTCACCTCGCGCACGCTCAGCGCCGCACCGCCGCGGGCGTCGCCGTCGAGCTTGGTGAGCACCACGCCGGTGAAGCCGACACCGTCGCGGAACGCCTCGGCCGTGGTGACCGCGTCCTGACCGATCATGGCGTCGAGCACGAACAGCGTCTCGTCGGGCTGGACCGCGTCGCGGATGCCCGCGGCCTGCCGCATGAGCTCCTCGTCGATGCCGAGTCGGCCCGCGGTGTCGACGATGACCACGTCGTACTGCTTCTGCCGGGCCTCCTCGACGCCCGCCTTCGCGACCTCGACGGGATCGGCCGCGGTGATGCCCAACTGGTTCTCGCCGCCGATCGAGGTGCCCGGATGCGGCGCGAACACCGGCACCCCGGCCCGCTCGCCGACCACCTGGAGCTGGGTCACCGCGCCCGGGCGTTGCAGATCGCAGGCCACCAGCAGCGGCGTATGTCCTTGGCCGCGCAGCCATTTCGCGAGTTTGCCCGCGAGGGTCGTCTTACCGGCGCCCTGCAGACCCGCCAGCATGACGACCGTGGGCGGGTTCTTGGCGTACCGCAGCCGCCGGGTCTCGCCGCCGAGGATGCCGATGAGCTCCTCGTTGACGATCTTGACGACCTGCTGCGCGGGGTTGAGCGCCGCCGAGACCTCCGCGCCCTTGGCGCGATCCTTGATCCGCGCGATGAACTGCCGCACCACCGGCAGCGCGACGTCGGCCTCGAGCAGGGCGAGCCGGATCTCCCGCGCGGTCGCGTCGATATCGGCCGGTGACAGTCGCCCTTTCCCGCGCAGATCCTGCAGGGCACCGGTCAACCGGTCGGACAGGGATTCGAACACCGATCGCGCTCCTGGTTTCTCGAGAGGGGACGTCACTCGTCATACCAGGGTACGGGCACGGATCAATCCAGTGAGCGCCGCCTGGGCCGAGGGGTCTGGCGGATGTCGCGATCCTCGGCGGCCACCATGCCCGCCGCCTCGCGCGCGGTCAGGCCGAGTTGGCGGGCCATGGGGTCCAGGCTGGACCAGTCCACGTCGCCGAACCCGGTCTGCTCGTCGACCGTCGCGGCGATGGTCATCGCGGTGACGGCCTGCGTGCCGGTGAGGGTGCGGCCGGGCAGCCACGACACCACCCACCGGTCGTCGCCGACGCAGCGCGCGATGTGCCGGGTGCGGTCGCTGGTCATGATCGATGCGGACACGACTTCGATGGCCACCGATCCCGCTCCCCTCACGCTCGACCAGCATTGTGAAGCTCGGACGAGGCTGATATTAGGGTGGGCGCACGGGCTCGGCGGCCGAGTCGGAGCGACGGCTTGCAACGATCTGGTTAACCAGCAGGTGTCCAGTCCGGATACTCGCCGCGGACCCGGTTCAGCTGTCCGTTTCCGGCGGTTTCTTCGGTTCGGGATGCGGAACCACCGCCAGCAACGCCGCCTCGATCTCCGCGCGGCGGGCGGGGGTGTCGTCGGCCCCGAGATCCAGGCAGAACGCGTCGACCACGGCCGCGCCCATCGTCACCACCTTCGCCCAGCGGACGTCCGCGCCCGTGCGGGCCAGCGCGGCGGCCAGCCGGGTGAGCAGCCCGATGCGGTCCTCGGCGCGCAGTTCCAGCAGCACCGGGCCGCCGATCGTGCTGTCGCTCCACATGATTCGCGGTTCGGCCTGGGCGTACGGGCTGGACCGCAGGCCCGAATCGCGTTCCTTCTTCGCCAGTGCCGATTCCACGTTCAGGTCGCCGTTGATCGCCCGGATCAGCTCCTGACGCAGCAGCCCCGCGTCCGGCGGATCGCCGAACTTCGGGGTGACGACGAAAGTGTCGATGGCCGACTCCCCCGCCCCGCCCAGCGACGCCGACAGCACCCGCAGCGAATGCAGGGCCAGCACCCCCGCGGCCTCGGAGAGCAGGCCGGGCGTGTCGGGGGCGATGACGGTGACCAGATGGGTGTAGCGCCCGTCGCCGGGCCGCAGCTCGACGTGCACGCCGCCGGACTTGGCCTTCTCCACCAGTTCCGGATCGATCGGATCCGGTTGCGGCAGTGGCTCACCCGCCATGGCCAGCCGCGAGCGCCGCACCAGATCGCCGATGAGCGACGCCTTCCAGTCGCCCCACACGCCGGGACCGGTGGCCAGCGAATCGGCCTCGGCCAGGGTGTGCAGCAACTCCAGCAGCTGCGGATCGCCGTCGAGCGCGTCCACGACCGACTGCGTGGTCTGCGGATCGGCGAGATCGCGCCGGGTCGCGGTGTCGGGCAGCAACAGGTGATAGCGCACGATCGCGCTGAGCGTGCGCACATCCGACGGCCACAGCCCCAACCGGCGGCCGATCTGGGTGGCCAGTTCGGCGCCGACGATGCTGTGATCCTCGGTGCGGCCCTTGCCGATATCGTGCAGCAACGCGCCGAGCAGCAGCAGGTCCGGGCGGGCGACGCGGGTGCTCAGCGCGCCCGCGTAGGCGACGGTCTCCACCAGGTGCCGGTCCACGGTCCAGGTGTGCATGGGATCGCGCGGCGGCAGGTCGCGCACCGCGCCCCACTCCGGAAACAGCCTGCCCCACAGGCCGCTTCGATCCAGCGCCTCGATCGCGTCGACCAGGGCGCGGCCGGTGCCGAGCAGGACGAGCAGATCGTTGAGGGCCTCGCGCGGCCAGGGCTCGCGTAGTTCGGGCGCGTCCTCGGAGAGCCGGTTCAGCGTGGTCGCCGACATGGGCAGCCCGGACTGCGCCGACGCCGCGGCGACGCGCAGGATCAGGCCCGGATCCCGTTGCGGCCGAGCGTCTCTCGCGAGCACCACCTCACCGGCGTGTTCGACCACGCCCTCGTCCAGCGGGCGGCGCACCGGCATCCGGCGCAGCCGCGCCAAACCCTTGCGCGGCAGGGCGTTTCCGGCGGTGCGCAGGCCCATGTCGACCGAGAAGCCGACCGTGCGGGCGGCGTCGCTGAGGGTGCGGGCCAGATCGAAGCGGTCGCCGATGCGCAGCGCCGCGCCGATCTCGTCGGCGTCCTGGGCGCGCAGCTGATCGCGGGCGCGCCCGGCCACGCGGTGCAGTTCGGTGCGCACGTCGAGCAGCCGTCGGCGGGCCTGTTTCAGGCCGCCGCCGGGCACGTCGGGGCCCAGTCCGGGCATGGCGTCGGTCAGTTGCGCGATGGCCAAGGCGTCGAGCAGCTGGATGTCGCGCAGGCCGCCGCGGCCGTTCTTGAGGTCGGGTTCGGCGCGATGGGCGATCTCGCCGCTGCGCTTCCAGCGGGTCTGCGCCTGTTCCACCAATTCGCCGAAGCGCGAACGGATTCCGGTCCGCCATTCGCGGCGCACGCCGCCGATGAGCAGATTGCTGAGTTCCTCGTCGCCCACGATGTGCCGGGCGTCGAGCAGGCCCAGCGCCGCGGTCAGATCGCTCGCGGCCACCCGCAGCGCCTGCGGGACCGTGCGGACGCTGTGGTCGAGTTTGATGTGCGCGTCCCACAGCGGGTACCAGAGCCGGTCGGCCACCTCCGCGACCCGCGCGGGGTCCACGTCGTCGTGCAACAGCACCAGATCCAGGTCCGAGTACGGCAGCATCTCCTTGCGGCCGAGCCCGCCGACCGCGATCACCGCCAGCCCGCTGTCGCGGGTGATGCCCAGTTCGGCGCCCTTGCCGGTCAGCCACAGATCGTGCAGATCGACCAGCGCCTGGCGCAGGGATTCGGCGTCGAGCCGGGGACGCCGGGTGTCGCCGCCCTCGAGGAGCTGATCGCGCGCGCGCACCAGATCCTTCGCGCCGTCCATGGATTCGTCTTTCGCCTGCTTGCCCACAACCCACCGCCCTGAAATGCGAGCGGCCCCGCCCGTCCGGAATCCCGGTGCAGGGCGAGGCCGCCGTTGGAATTGTTTTCCGCGTTTCCGCTCAGAGAGCGTCGCCGCCGCGTTCGCCGGTGCGGACCCGGATGACCGACTCCACCGGAGTGACCCAGACCTTGCCGTCACCGATCTTGCCGGTGCGGGCGGCCTCGACGATCACCTCCACGACCTTCTCCACGGAGGCGTCGTCGATCACGACCTCGACCCGGACCTTCGGGACGAAATCGACCGAGTACTCCGCGCCGCGGTAGACCTCGGTGTGGCCCTTCTGCCGTCCGTAGCCCTGCACCTCGCTGACCGTCATGCCCAGCACGCCCGCCTGCTCGAGCCCGGCCTTGACGTCCTCGAGAGTGAACGGTTTGACGATTGCGGTGATGAGTTTCATTTGGTCATGCCTCCTTGACGGCGGTACGTGCCGTGCCACCCACAGCAGCGAAATCGTATGCCGTTTCCGCGTGCGCCGAGTCGTCCATGCCCTCGAACTCCTCCTCCTCGGAGGCCCGCAGGCCGATGGTGAACTTGATCGCGAACGCGATGATCAACGACACGATGAACGAGAAGGCCAGCACGCTGAACGCGCCGACCGCCTGCTTGCCGAGCTGATCGAAACCACCACCGTAGAACAGACCGGACACGGCCGCGGGCGCCTCGGGCGCGGCGACCAGACCGACCATCAGGGTGCCGACCAGACCGCCGACCAGATGCACGCCGACCACGTCGAGCGAGTCGTCGAAACCGAGCTTGAACTTCAGCCCGACCGCGAGCGCGCACAGCACACCGGCGACCAGACCGATGATCAACGCGCCCAACACGTTCACCGAGGAACAGGACGGCGTGATGGCGACCAGACCGGCCACGATGCCCGAGGCCGCGCCCAGGCTGGTCGGCTTGCCGTCGCGCACCTTCTCCACGACCAGCCAGCCGAGCATGGCCGCGCAGGTGGCGAACGTCGTGGTGAGGAACGTCGACCCGGCCATACCGTTGGAGCTGACCGACGACCCGGCGTTGAAACCGAACCAGCCGAACCACAGCAGACCGGCGCCCAGCATGACGAAGGGCAGGTTGTGCGGGCGCATCGGCGTCTGCGGCCAGCCCTTGCGGCGGCCGAGCACCAGGCACAGCGCCAGGCCCGCGGCGCCGGCGTTGATGTGCACCGCGGTACCACCGGCGAAGTCGATCGCGTGCAGCTTGTTGGCGATCCAGCCGCCGGAGTGGACCACGTTGCCCGCGGCGTCCTTGGCGTCGAAGTCGAACACCCAGTGCGCCACCGGGAAGTAGACGACCGTCGCCCAGATCGCGGCGAAGACCAGCCAGGCACGGAACTTCAAGCGGTCCGCGACCGCACCCGAGATGAGGGCCACCGTGATGATGGCGAACATCAACTGGAAGGCCACGAAGACCGTCATCGGGATCGTGCCCGCCAGCGGGATGTCTGTGCCGGAGACCGCGGCGGCCCCCGTCGCCGGATCGGCGGGCGCGGCCTTGACGCCGTTACCTCCGATCAGGCCCTTCAGCCCGAAGAACTGCCCCGGATTGCCGACGACGCCGAACTTGTTGTCGCCGAACGCTTCCGAGAAGCCGTAGATCGCCCATAGCACGCCCACGATGCCCATCGCGGAGATGGACATCATGATCATGTTGAGCACGTTCTTCGAACGGACCATGCCTCCGTAGAAGAACGCGAGCCCTGGTGTCATCAGCAGGACGAGCGCCGAGCTCGCCAGCATCCAAGCGGTGTCACCGGTGTCCGGGACACCGACCAAGGGATACGCCACCTTGTTCCTCCTCATCTCGGGCCCGGCCAGAACTACGGCTACGAGCCTGCACAGAAGGTTCGCGATTCGGTGTTTCATCCGTGCCGCTGCGATGTTTCACCTGCGTGAACGGATCGGCCGCCGGTGTTGCGTCTGTGTTTCGGCGCTCTCTCAGCGGTTTGTAATTCCGGGTGAGACTACTGCCGCGATGCGGAAGTCGGAGGCGTTTTCGCTGGTCAGCCGAGTAGCGCGTCGACGAAGGCGCCCGGTTCGAAGGGGGCGAGGTCATCGGCCCCCTCGCCCAAACCAACCAGTTTCACCGGAACGCCGAGCTCATGCTGGACCTGGAAGACGATGCCGCCCTTGGCCGTGCCGTCGAGCTTGGTGAGCACCACGCCGGTGATGTCGACCACCTCGGCGAAGACGCGGGCCTGGGTGAGGCCGTTCTGGCCGACGGTCGCGTCGAGCACCAGCAGCACCTCGTCCACGGCCGCCTTCTTCTCCACCACGCGCTTGACCTTGCCCAGCTCGTCCATCAGGCCGGTCTTGGTGTGCAGGCGGCCCGCGGTGTCCACGAGCACCACGTCCACGCCGTTGTCGATGCCGGTGCTGACCGCGTCGAAGGCGACCGAGGCGGGGTCGGCGCCCTCGCGGCCGCGCACGGTCTCCGCACCGACGCGCTCGCCCCAGGTCTGCAACTGGTCGGCGGCGGCGGCGCGGAAGGTGTCGGCCGCGCCGAGCAGCACCCGGCGGCCGTCGGCGACCAGCACGCGCGCCAATTTGCCGGTGGTGGTGGTCTTTCCGGTGCCGTTGACGCCGACGACCAGCAGGATCGAGGGGTGGTCGTCGTGCGGCAGCGCGCGGATGGACCGGTCCATCTCCGGGCGCAGCGCCTCGACCAGCACGTCGCGCAGCACCTGGCGGGCCTGTTCGGGGGTGCGGACCGTGCGGGCGGCCAGCTCCTCGCGCAGCCGGTCGACCACGGTGGCCGTGCTGGCCGTGCCGAGGTCGGCCATGACGAGGGTGTCCTCGATCTCCTCCCAGGAGTCCTCGTCCAGATCGCCGCCGCCGAGCAGGCCGAGCAGGCTCTTGCCGACCGCGTTCTGGGAGCGGGCCAGGCGGCCGCGCAGGCGGGTGAGACGGCCGCTGGTGGGCTCGATCTCCTCGATCGGTGCGGGCGCCTCGGGTTCGGCGAGCGCGGTCGCGCCGTCGGTCTCGGGTTCGGGTTCGGCGGGTACGGGCGGCTCGGCCGGCGCCGCAGCCTCGGGCTCGCTCGGTTCCTCGATCTCCGGCTCGGGCAGGCGGACGTCGGTGATGGACCGGCGGGCCGAATCGCGCGGGATCGCGGCGTCGTCGCCGATGTGCGGCTGGCCCTCGTCGTCGGTGCGCTCGACGGGGACCGGCTCGGGCTCCTTCGGGGGCGTCAGCGTCCCGGTCCCGGCCCCGCCCTGACTGAAGCTGAACCCGCCGGACGCCGTATACCCGCCGGACCGATCGGTCAGCTCCTTGTCGGGAGCGGCCGGGGTCAGCGTGACCCGGCGGCGTTTGTACAGGACGAACCCGGCCACGAGCGCCACCACCAGCACGGCGGCGATCGCGGCGATCAGAATCCAAGCTTGCGCAGTCACGGGCCCATCCTGTCAGAACTGCCCGATGTGGTCTGCGGCACGCCACGCGCGCCGACCTCAGCCGAGGCGGCCGAAGTTGCCCGCCTCCGACTCCTCGGGCGCGGTGGTGAGGAAGGCGTCGAGCATCTCCTCGGCGACCGTCGGGGAGGTCAGGCGCAGGCCCAGGGCGAGGACGTTGGCGTCGTTCCACTTTCGGGCGCCCTCGGCGGTGGCCCGGTCGGTGCACAGGGCCGCGCGCACGCCCGCGACCTTGTTGGCCGCGATCGAGACACCCGTACCGGTCCAGCAGCACACCACACCGCGTTCGGCGCGGCCGTCGGCGACCGCCTCGGCGACGTCGCGGCCCACGTCGGGCCAGGCCAGATCGGCCGCGACGAGGACGAGTTCGTGCCCGTGCTCGGTGAGCCACCCCTGTACGTGGCGGGTCAGGTCGGTCGTTTCGTCGGTGCCGAACGCAATCCGCATGACCACGAGGGTAGTTTTCTCGCCGTGCGTACACCACGGGCCGGAAGGCGCGGCGAATCCAACACAGAGACAATAGGATCGGCGGAGTGACCGATCGAAATGTGCTCGGGGGACCGCTGGAGGAGTGTGGCACCGATCCTCTCACCGGCTTCTACAGGGACGGATGTTGCAGCACCGGCCCCGAAGACCTGGGCAGCCACACGGTGTGCACAGTGGTGACCCAGGAGTTCCTGGAGCATCAGAAGTCGATCGGCAACGATCTGCTCACCCCGCGGCCGGAGAACAACTTCCCCGGCCTGCAACCGGGTGACCGGTGGTGTGTGGTGGCGGTGCGCTGGCTGCACGCGCACGAGGACGGCGTGGCCGCACCCGTCGTGCTCGCGGCGACGCACGAGAACGCGCTCGAGGTGGTCCCGATGGAGACCCTGCGCAAGTACGCCGTCGACGTCCCCGACGACGTCAGCGATCTGCTCTGAGTTCTCCGGGACGGCCTAGCTCGCCGCGGCGCGCTCCCGGTGCGCCTTCTGCCGACACGCCGCCGAGCAGTAGCGCGCCGGTCGGCCGGTCCGCGAATGCCGAAGGGCCGCACCGCAAACCGCGCAGTCGGTACTCGATGTGACGTAACCCGAATGGGTTTCGTTACGCGGTTCCCCGGAATCCGCGGGTTTCGTCACGCCCCCGTCGACGCGCATCGCCGCCAGCAGCATCGCGGCGGGCCGGGTCAGCGTCCGCCCGCTCCGCGAAGCCCGTTGCATGGCAACACAACCCGCGATGAGCACCTCCACATCGGTCACGGTCAGATCGGCGCGCACGTCCCCGTGCCGCTGCGCCTCCGCGAGCAGTTCGCCCAGCGCGCGCCGGAACCGCTCCCCCGCGCGGGGCAGCAGGGCGCGCGGCCAGCCGTCGTCGGCGCCGAGCAGATCGCATACCGCCTTGTGCTCCCGCGCCCGCGTCACCACCAGCACGCACAGCTCGATCAGGGCCGCGCCGGGATCCGCCGTGCCCCGTCGCCGCAGCGCCAGCGCGGCCAGGCCGTCGATCCGTTGCTGCACAACGGCTTCCAGCAGGTCGGCCTTGGCGGGGAAATGCCGGTGCACGGTGCCCGCGCCGACGCCCGCGCGCCGGGCGATCTCGGCCAGCGACACCTCGGTCCCGCGCTCGGCGAACGCCTGTTGGGCGGCGCGCAGGATCAGGGCGCGATTGCGGCGGGCGTCGGCGCGGGGGTGCGGATCCGGCGCGGTGGTGAGGCTCATTTCGTTACGGAAATCCTTGTGCGGCTGGCGGTCCCGGGCGCGGCGCTCGTACGGTCGCGATACGGGTCGAGTAACCCGGATTCTACCCAAAGGAGTCGACACACCATGTCCGAACAGCATCCCGTCCTCGTCGTCGGCGCCACCGGCCGACAGGGTGGCGCCACGGCACGCCACCTGCTCGCCGCGGGCCGCCCCGTCCGGGCGCTCGTGCGCGATCCCGCCGCTCCCGCCGCGCGCGAACTGGCCGCGGCCGGAGCCGAACTGGTGACCGGCGACCTCGACCGGCCCGAGACCCTCGGCCCCGCGGCGGCCGGGGTGCGGGCGGTCTTCGCGGTCACCCCCAATCCCGTGGGCCCCGCCACCGATCGCGAGTCCGAGGAGTCGCGCGGTCTGGCCGTGCTCGAGGCCGCGCGGCGGGCCGGGGCCGACCAGATCGTGTTCACGAGCATCGCCTCGTTCGCCGAGACCACCGACGAACCCGTCGCCGTGGGCAAGCGGGTCATCGAGGAGGCGGTGATCGCCAGCGGCCTGCGGTACACGCTGCTGCGACCGGTGCGCTTCATGGAGAACTACCTCGCCCGCGACACCCCCATCGACGGCATCGTCGACGGCGTGCACCGGCACGTCTTCGACCCCGAGGGCCCGATGCAGGTGATCGCTGTCGACGACATCGGCGCCATCGCCGCCGCGGCCCTCACCGATCCCGACCGCTTCCACGGGCGGGTCCTGGAACTGGCCGGAGACGAACTCACCCCGGTCGCCGCCGCGGCGGCCATCGCCGCGGCCACCGGCCACCCGGTCCGCTACCACCAGCTCACCGACGACGAACTGGGCCCGCTCGGCCCGCTCATCGCCTCGGTGCTCGCCTTGGTGCGCGGCGGCGCCCGCTGGCACGCCGACATCCCGGCGCTGCGCGCGATCCACCCGGGCCTGCGGACCTTCGACGCCTGGCTCGCGGAAACCGGTGCGGCGCAATTGAAGTCGCTGCTTGCGCGACGCTGACCCACGCTGCCGGTATGGTGGGTCTGCCGCATCGACGGCCCGTGTACGACAACGACCGCGAAGTGGGGACCGATGCCCGAGAACTCCGATTCGTCCCCGCTGTTACCGGACTGGGCCAGCGACGACATCGACCCCACCGTACCGAGCATCGCGCGCATCTACGATTACGCGCTGGGCGGCTCGCACAATTTCAGCGTCGACCGTGAGGTGGCCGAGAGCAGCCGCAAGAAGTGGCCGCACAGCCTGCGCGCGGCCTGGACCAATCGGGCGTTTTTGCGCCGGGCGGTCACCTTCTGCGCCGAACAGGGCGTGACGCAGTTCCTCGACATCGGTTCGGGCATCCCGACCGCGGGCAATGTGCACGAGATCCTCGCCGATCTCGATATCGACGCGCATGTGGTCTACACCGACATCGATCCGGTGGCGGTCGCCATGAGCCGCCGCATCCTCACCGATGTCCCGTGGGCGACCGCGATCCGCGCCGACGCCCGCGATCTGGACGCCCTGGTGTCGGATCCGGAGGTGCGCGCGCAATTGGACTTCGGCAAACCGGTGGCGGTGCTGCTCGTCGCGCTGCTGCACTACATCCCGGACAGCGCGGACCCGCGGCGGATGCTGGCCGATCTGCGGGACCGGCTCGCCCCGGGCAGCATGCTGGTGATCTCGCACATGTGCAGCGACGACTGGCCGCCGCAGGAGTTGGCCGACACCGTCGAGGTCAGCAGGCGGACGCCGACGCCGCTGATCCTGCGCTCGCGGGCCGAGATCGAGCCGATGTTCGACGGATTCGAGCTGGCCGAACCCGGTCTGGTCCGGGTGCCGCTGTGGCGGCCCGAACCCGAGGACGACACCATGGTCTCCTACTTCGACACCGTCGGCGCGGTCGGCGTGAAAAAGGGCTGACCCCCGTACCCGATCGGAGTGTCGGCAAACCTTCGGCGTCCGCGCGTCCCATAATTCGCGCATGACGCTGTCCCGGAGATCGATGCTGGCGTTGGCGGCGGGCCTGCCGCTGGGGATGACGATCGCCGGTCGCGCCGCGGCGACGGGGGTGCCGATGCGGTACACGATGACCGCGTTCACCAACGACAGCGAAACCGATATGTACGTCTACGAATCCACGGACGCGACCAATTTCACGCTGTTGCGCGCGGCGGCCTACCGCCCGCCCACCGGACTGTGCCGCGACCCCAGCCTCTTCCGCGGCTTCGACGGCGCGTACTACCTCACCTACACCACCGGCTGGGACGGCGACACCATCGGCTTCGCCCGCAGCACCGACCGGGTGAACTGGACCTTCCTCTACGAACTGCTCGTCCCGGTCCCCGACGTCGGACACACCTGGGCCCCGGAGTGGTTCGTGGACCGCCGCGGCCGGATCGGCGTGGTGGTCTCGCTCAACACCGGCCCGAACTTCCGGCCGTACCTGATGACCGCCCTGCATCCGGCGCTGCGCTCGTGGAGCCCGCTGACCCCGCTGCCCGGCTTCGACCCCGCGCCGGACACGCTCGGCTACATCGACACCACGATCGTGGCCGCCGACGGGCGCTACCACGCCTTCACCAAGAACGAGTCCACCAAGCTCGTGGAACTGGCCGTGGCCGAATCCCCCACGGGCCCATACCGATTCGTCGAGACCGGCGACTGGGCCGGGTGGGGCGGGCCGTGCGAGGGGCAGTGCGTGATCCAGCTGCCCGACGGCCGGTGGCGAATCTTCCTGGACCACTACGACCTGGACGAACCCGAACGCGGCACCTACCTCTACAGCGACAGCTTCGACACCTTCCGCACCTGGACCGAACCGGCCGAGCTGCCCGGCATCTCGGGCACCGTCCGCCATTTCACCGTCCTGCCGGAACGGCTGTAGCCCCCTAGGTCGGCGCGCCCACCAGGTTCTCCCCGCGCAGCCGCTGCGAGATGACCTGGGTGATGCCGTCGCCGCGCATGCTCACCCCGTACAGCGCGTCGGCGATCTCCATGGTCGGCTTCTGGTGGGTGATCACGATCAGCTGCGACTTCTCCCGCAACTGTTCGAACAGTCCGATGAGCCGCCGCAGATTGGTGTCGTCCAGCGCCGCCTCGACCTCGTCCATGACGTAGAACGGGGACGGGCGGGCCCGGAAGATGGCCACCAGCAAGGCGACCGCGGTCAGCGACTTCTCCCCGCCCGACAGCAGCGACAGCCGCTTGACCTTCTTGCCGGGCGGCCGCGCCTCGACCTCGACGCCGGTGGCGAGCAGATCGCCCGGCTCGGTCAGCAGCAGCCGCCCCTCGCCGCCGGGGAACAGCTTGCCGAACACCTCGACGAATTCGCGCGACACGTCCTCGTACGCCTCGGCGAACACCTGGAGAATGCGCGCGTCCACCTCGGCGACCACGTCCAGCAGATCCTGTCGGGCCTTCTTGACGTCCTCGAGCTGGGTGGACAGGAACGTGTAGCGCTCCTCGAGGGCCGCGAACTCCTCCAGCGCGAGGGGATTCACCTTGCCGAGCGTGGTGAGGTCCTTCTCGGCCTGTTTGGCGCGGCGTTCCTGGACGGCCCGGTTGTAGGGCATGGGCTGCGGTTCGCTGACCGCCTCGCCGCGCTCGCGAGCCTGCTCGTACTCCTGCATCTCCCGCGCCGACGGCGGCATCGGGACGTCGGGGCCGTATTCGGCGATCAGGTCGTCGAGCGCGATGCCGAACTGTTCGGCGATGTTCTGCTCGAGCTGTTCGATGCGCAGCGCGGCCTCGGCGCGGGCCACCTCGTCGCGGTGCACGGCGTCGGTCAGCTGGGTGAGCTGGGCGCCCAGCGCGCGCACCCGTTCCTTGGTCTGCTCGACCTGGGCCGCGCATTCGGTGCGGCGGCGCACCAGATCGTCGCGGCGGGCGGCGGCCCGGCCGACGACCGTCTGGAGTTCGGCGGCGACGCGCTCGGCCGAATCCGCCACCACCGCGGCCACGTCCGCGGCCTTGCGGCGGGCGGCCTGGGCGCGTTCGGCGCGGGCGCGGGACTCGCGTTCGGCGCGGGCGGCGCGGCGCAGCGAATCCGCCTTGCCGCGAACCGATTCCGCGCGTTCCTCGGCGGTGCGGACCGCCAGCCGCGCCTCGACCTCCAGGGACCGGGCCTCGGCGAGCGCGGCCGCGGCCTCCTCGCGGGCCTGGCCCGCGGTCTCGGTTCCGGCGTCGGAGTCCGAATCCAGCAGGGACTGTTCGGATTCGGCGTGGCGCAGCCGCTCCTCGAGGTCGGCGAGCTTCGCGAGATTCTCGTCGCGCGCGGATTCGGCGTCGGCGCGCTGGGTGAGCAGCCGGTCGCATTCCTGTCGCGCCTTGCGCGCGGTCTCGCCCAGCCGTCCCAGCCGGTCGTAGATCGCGACCATCGCCTGATCGGATTCGTGCAGGGCGAGCAGCGCCTGGTCGGCGGCCTGCTTGCGGTCGTTCTGCTCGGCCAGCGCCCCCGACAGCGCCGCCTCGACCTCCTCGGCCTGCCGCTGCCACGAGGCCAGATCCGCGGTGGCGGCGTCGATATCGGCCTGGATCTCGAGTTGACTGGGCGCGCGGTCGGAGCCGCCGAGCAGCCAGCCGGTTCCGGTGAGATCGCCCTCGCGGGTGACGATCCGCAGCTTCGGTTGCGCGGCAAGCACATTCGCCGCCACCGTCAGATCGTCGGCGACGACGGTGCCCGCGGTCATGGCGTCGATCGCCGCGCGCAGATTCGCCGGACAGTCGACGACCTCCGCCAGCGGGCGCGCGCCGGGCGGAAGCGCCGCTCCCCCCGCGACACCGGGCGCACCGGGCGCGGCGGCGCCGCCGAAGACGAGGGCGACCCGGCCGCCATCGGCCTCCTTCAACGCGCGCAACGCCGCCTGTGCCGACGAATCCGATTCGGCCGCAACGGCATCGGCGAGCGGCCCGAGGGCCGCGGCCACGGCGGCCTCGTAGCCCGGGTGCACGCGCAGCATTCCCGACAGCGGGCCGAGCAGCCCCGCCCCATGGTTCTCCAGCAGCCACGCGCCGCCGTCCTTGCGGGACAGGCCCATGGTCAGCGCCTCGATGCGGGCGGTGAGCGAGGCGACCTTCTTCCCCGCCTCGCGGTCCCGCTCGCGCAGTTCGGTGACGCGCCGATCGGCGAGTTCCAGGGCCTGGGCGGCGTGTTCGTAAGCGGTGTCGAGGCTTTCCTCGCCCGCGTCGAGTTCGCCCAATTCGGTTTGGGCGGACTCGAATTCGGCCTCCGCCTCGGCGCCGCGGCGGCGCGCCTCGGTCAGCGCGGTGGACAGCCGGGTGATCTCGGTGTCGGCGGACTGGGCGCGGTGGCGCAGGTTGTCGACCTGCCCCGAGAGCCGGACCAGGCCCTCGCGGCGGTCGGCGATGGCCCGCACCGCGGCGAGATGGGCCTGTTCGGCGGCCTTGGCGGCCTGTTCGCGCTCGTGCAGCTGATCGCGCGCGGCCTCCAGGGTCTCGGTGGCGATCTCGACCGCCTCGAGCAGTTCGGCCTCCTCGGCCTCCACCCGCGCGGCCTCGGCCTCGAGCTGTTCGGGGTCGCGGCCGCCGCCGGTGGTCTGTTCCATGGCGAGGTTGCGGGCGCGGTCGCGGGCGATGCGGATGGTCGCGTTGACCCGTTCCACCAGGGCCGAGAGCTGGAACCAGGTCTGCGCGGCGGCCTCGGCGCTGGGCGTCAGCCGGGACAGCTGGAATTCCTGTTGCGCCAGTGCGGCATTCGCGGCGTCGAGTTCGGCCTGGACATTGATCTGCTGCTCGCGCGCGAACGCCTCCTTGCTCTGCTGGCTCTCCAGTTCGCGGCGGCGGCCCACCAGATCGTCGGCGGCCAAACGCAATCGGGCGTCGCGCAGATCGGCCTGCACGGTCGCGGCGCGGCGGGCCACCTCGGCCTGCCGGCCCAGCGGTTTGAGCTGGCGGCGCAGTTCGGTGGTGAGGTCGGTGAGGCGAGCCAGATTGGCCTGCATGGCCTCCAGCTTGCGGACCGCCTTCTCCTTGCGCTTGCGGTGTTTGAGCACACCGGCCGCCTCCTCGATGAAGGCGCGGCGGTCCTCGGGACGCGATTCCAGAATGGCCGACAGCTGGCCCTGGCCGACGATGACGTGCATCTCGCGGCCGATGCCGGAGTCGGACAACAACTCCTGCACATCCATCAATCGGCAGGTGTTGCCGTTGATCTCGTACTCCCCCGCGCCGTCGCGGAACATGCGGCGGGTGATGGAGACCTCGGCGTAGTCGATGGGCAGCGCGCCGTCGGAGTTGTCGATGGTGAGCGTGACCTCGGCGCGGCCCAGCGGCGCGCGGCCCGCGGTCCCGGCGAAGATGACGTCCTGCATCTTCCCGCCGCGCAACGCCTTCGCGCCCTGTTCACCCATCACCCAGGTGAGCGCGTCGACGACGTTCGACTTGCCCGAGCCGTTGGGGCCCACCACACAGGTGATGCCCGGCTCGAAGCGCAGCGTCGTCGCGGACGCGAAGGATTTGAATCCCTTCAGCGTCAGACTCTTCAGGTGCACAGTCGGCCAGGCTACCTCGTCGGGGGCCGTTGCCCCGAGTATGCCGGGCGATCGTGTTCGCCCGGCAGGTCGGCGGTCAGGAGACGGTGACCGTCAGGGTGTAGTCGGCCGCGTACCCGTCGGCGGAGGTGATCCGCACCTGGTAGTCGGTGCCGTCGGTGACGAAGTCGGCGACCGGGGCCTCGGTGGCGATCATCGGGCCGATGAGCGGGGCGACCGAGACGCGGGCGTTGTTGTTCGGCGAGGCGACCTCGAGGTGGATGGTCAGGCCCGGCCCGGCGGCGATGGCGTAGCCCTCGGACTTGCCCTGCGCGACGCTGCCGGTGTACTGGCTCTGGCCGGGGCCGAGTTCCAAGCGGTGGTTGAAGTTCGGCACGGAGGGGATGCCCGGCGCCTGGGCGCTGGCGACCCCGCCCGCCACGGCGAACGTCGCCGCGGCGACCACGGCGAGAAGCACCGCGGGCACGGCACGCAGCAACGAACGAAACACTCGAGATGCGGTCATGGGGCCTTATTGTTCCGCACACCCCACCCGAGATCGCAAGCGGCTATGACAATTTGGTTGTCACCGTGCCCGAATTGGGTGTGCCGCACCGGGAATTCCCGACCGGCGGTCGGCTTTCCGCCCCGCCTCCCACCCGGTGAGCACCCGGAAGGCGAGCACCGCGCCCCACGGCCCGATGACCCAGATGGGCCAGAAGTACACCATTTCGCCCACCCCGAGGCTCACCGCCGCCCAGATCAGCAGGTTCAGCACGCCCGCGCCCAGCCACGCGCCCCCCTCGATGCGCTGCCAGATGGGCACGCGCGGGGTCGCCGCGGACCGGGTCCGCACGGGGGCCGCGGGCAGATCGGCCACGACCGCGCGCAGGTCCTCGGCGGTGCGCGCGGCGTAGACCAGGGCGGACCGCTCCTCGTACTCCCTCAGATCGATCCGCCCCTCACCCACGGCCCGCACCAACAGTTCGGTCACCTGCTGCCGCTCGGCGTCGGAGACCCGGATTCCGGTCGAGATGTCCATGATCGCGTCCTGTCGATGTTCCAAAGTGGAATGTCGTATCAGCATGAGCCCTCCACAGTGGAATGTCAAGCGCGGAGCCGCTAAGTTAACGACCATTTGCAATCCCCAGCGGGAGAATGAGAAGGTAGAGCTCCAATAATCCCGCAAGGAGTTGTCCGTGGATCTGGACTGGTCGCCCACCGATCTGGCGTTTCGCGATGAGGTGAGGCATTTTCTGGAGGAGAACCTGACCCCGGAGTTGCGTCGTGCCGGTCGGCTCGCCACGAGCGTGTATCCGGATCACGAGGCCAGCATGCGGTGGCAGCGGATCCTGCACGCCCGCGGCTGGGCCGCGCCCGCCTGGCCGGTGGAGTGGGGCGGCTGCGACTGGAGTCCGGCCCAGCACTACATCTTCGATCGGGAGTCGATGGTCGCGGGCGCCCCGGCGCTGTCGCCGATGGGCATCAAGATGGTCGCGCACGCCATCATCGCCTTCGGCACCGACGAGCAGAAGAACTTCTTCCTGCCGCGCATCCTCACCGGCGAGGTGTTCTTCTGCCAGGGCTACTCCGAGCCCGAGGCGGGATCGGATCTGGCGTCGCTGGCGATGGCCGCGGTGTCCGACGGCGACGATCTGGTCTGCACCGGCAGCAAGATCTGGACCACCCACGCCACCGAGGCGAACTGGATCTTCTGCCTGGTCCGCACCTCGAAGCTGGAACGCAAGCAGCAGGGCATCACGTTCCTGCTCATCCCGATGGACGCGCCCGGCATCCAGATCCGGCCGCTGGTCATGAGTTCCGGTGAGCAGGTGCAGAATCAGGTCTTCTTCGACGAGGTCCGGGTGCCCAAGGCCAATGTGCTGGGCCGGATCGACGAGGGCTGGACGGTCGCGAAGTATCTGCTGAACTTCGAACGCGGCGGCACCGCGCTCAGCCCCATGTTGCAGGTGATGGCGGAGGCGCTGGCCGAGCAGGCGGGCCGACAGCCCGGCCCGAACGGCGGTGCGCTGCTGGACGATCCGTCGTTCTCGACCAAACTGGCCGATGTCCGCATCCGCGCGGACGTGCTGGAGATCCTCGAGTACCGCACGATGTCGGCGATCTCGCAGGGCAGGAATCCGGGACCGGCGGCGTCCACACTGAAGATCCTCGGCACCGAATTGAGCCAGCAACTCACCGAACTCGCGCTCGAGGCGGCGGGTCCGCGCGGGCGCGCCTATCAGCCGCACGCCGCCATGCCCGGCGGCCCGGTCGCCGACTACGTGCCGCCCGCGGACGGCTACCTCGGCGGCGAGGACTGGCAGGCGGTCGCGCCGCTGCGCTACTTCAACGATCGCGCGGGCTCGATCTACGCCGGCAGCAACGAGATTCAGCGCAACATCATCGCCAAGGCAACCCTGGGACTGTGACATGGACTTCGAACTCACCGCCGAACAACAGCTGCTCCGCGACACCGTCACCGAGTTCCTGGCGGCCCGCTACGACCTGGAGAAGAGCCGCGCGGCGGCCCGCACGGGCGCGGGCTGGCAGCCGGAGATCTGGCGCGCCTTCGCCGACGAGGTCGGCATCCTCGGCGCGAGCCTGCCCGAGAGCGTCGGCGGCTTCGACGGCGGCCCGGTGGAGACGATGATCATCGCCGAGGCACTGGGCCGCGCGCTGGTCGTGGAACCGTACGTGGACACCGTCGTGGTGGGCGCGGGCCTGCTGCGGCGCGCGGGCGGCGACCGCGCGCGAAAGCTGTTGCGCGGCATCGCCTCCGGCGAGGTGATCACGGCTCTGGCCGCGCTGGAGGCGGATTCGGGCCACGACCTCACCCGGGTCGCGACCACCGCTCGGCGCGACGGGGATTCGTGGGTGCTCGACGGCGCGAAGATCGTGGTGACGACCGCCCCGCTGGCCACCCAGCTGCTGGTCACCGCCCGCACCGAGGCGGGTCTGTCGCTGTTCGTGGTGAACAGCGGCACCGCGGGCATCACCCAGCACCCGTACCGCACCATCGACGAGCGCCGCGCCGCCGACCTCGTTCTCGAGGGCGTGCGCGTGCCCGCCGACGCGCTGCTGGGCGCGGACGGCGGAGCCGAGGAGTCCCTGGCCGCGGCCGCCGACGAGGCGATCGCCGCGATCTGCGCCGAGGCCGTCGGGGCCATGCGCCGGGTGCTCGCGGACACGGTCGAATACACCAAGCAGCGTCAGCAGTTCGGCGTCCCGATCGCCGCGTTCCAGGCATTGCAGCACCGCATGGTCGACATGCTCCTGGAACTCGAACAGGCCGTCGCCGCAACGTATCTGGTGACCCTGAAGCTCAACGCCGACCCGGCGGTGCGGGCCCGCGCCGCGGCCGCCGCCAAGGCCACCGTCGGCCGGGCCGCCCGCCGCATCGGCCAGGAGTCGGTCCAATTGCACGGCGCCATGGGCATGACCGAGGAACTGGCCATCGGCCACTACTTCAAACGCCTCACCGCCATCCAGAACGAATGGGGCAGCACCTCGGCCCACATCGCGCGCTACGCGGCCCTCACCCGGCCCTGAAAACCCTGAAGCGCCGCCCACTTCCGGCACAGTGGGCGGCGCTTCGCGCGGAGCTCAGCCCACCCGCTTCCCAGTCAGCGGGCGGCGCTTCGCCCGAACCTCATCGCATCACCTTTCCATCAGTGGGCGGCGCTTCATGCGCACCTCAGCGCACGGGCGTGAAATCCCGCGCGGCGATGTAGGTCGGTCGCGGCGCGGGGGCGGCGAACGGATCCTGGAGGGTGTTCTCGACGCTGTTGAACACGAGGAAGATGTTCGAGCGCGGGAACGGGGTGATGTTGTTGGCCGAGCCGTGCATGACGTTCGAGTCGAACAGCAACGCCGAGCCGCGCGCGCCGGTGAACTGGGCGATGCCGTGGCGGTCGGCCAGTTCGGTGATGTGCGCGTGCGAGGGAACGCCGATCTGCTGCTCCCGCAACGATTCCCGGTAGTGGTCGGCCGGGGTCTCGCCCTGGCACGGCACGTAGGTGCGGTGCGAACCGGGCATGACCATGAGGCTGCCGTTGAACGGGTAGTTGTCGGTCAGCGCGATCGACAGGCTCACCGCCCGGGGCGCGGGCATCCCGTCCTCGGCGTGCCAGGTCTCGAAGTCGGAGTGCCAGTAGAAACCGGTCCCCTCGAAGCCGGGCATGTAGTTCACCCGGCTCTGATGGATGTAGACCTCCGAGCCCAGCACCTGACGGGCCAGCCCGAGCACCCGCTCGTCGCGGACCAACTCGGCCACCGCCGCGCTGATCCGGTGCACCTCGAAGATCGACCGCACCCGATTCGACCGCTTCTCGACGATCACCCGCTCGTCCAGCCGCAGTTCGGGATCGTTCGCCAGGCGATCGATCTCGGCGGAGAATCCGGCGACCTCCTCCGGGCTCAACAGCGCGTCGATGATCGAGTACCCGTCGGCGTCGAAGTCCGCCAGCGCGGGCGACTCGATCCGCCCCCACACGGTGGGATCGGTGCGCTCGGCCAGCGGCGCGGGCCCCGCCGTGCGGGTCGGGTAACGGTCGATTCGACTCTCGGCCAACGTCATCGAAGTGTTCTCCTCCTCACTACTGCGGGACGGCGATCAGGGGATAGACGCCGTTCTCGTCGTGCACCTCCTGGCCGGTCACCGGCGGGTTGAACACGCACAGCATCCGCATCCTCGTGCGGGTCTCGACGCGGTGCCGCTCGTGACCGTTGAGCAGGTACATGGTGCCGGGGCCCAGTTCATAGCGTACGTCGTTGTCCAGGTCGTGCAGGGTGCCCTCGCCCTCGACCAGCCACACCGCCTCCACATGGTTGGCGTAGTGGAACTCGTGCGTCGTGCCGGGCTCGATCGTGGTCTCGTGGAACGAGAATCCGACGCCGTCCCCGGCCAGGATGATGCGCTTGCTGCGCCAGCTCTCGGCCGCGACGTCGCGGTCGGTCCCGGTGATCTCGTCGGTGGTCCGGACGATCATGGTCAGTTACCTCCTCGCACCATGTCCACGGCCCGGCCCAGAATGCTCAGGCCGTGGTCGAGTTCGTCGTCGGTGATCGTCAACGGCGGCAACAGCTTCACCACCTCGTCCTCGGCGCCGGAGGTCTCCACCAGCAGGCCGTGTTCGAAGGCGATGCGGCTGACCTTGCCCGCCTGGGTGGGCTCGTCGAACACCAGCCCGTGCACCAGCCCGCGGCCGCGGGTGGACACGCCGGTGTACTGCTCGGCCAACTCCGAGAACGACTTTCGGATCCGGTCGCCCTTGGCGATCGTCGACTTCTCCAATCGATCGTCGCTCCAGAAGTGCTCGAGCGCGACCCGGGCGGTGACGAAGGCGGGGTTGTTACCGCGGAAGGTGCCGTTGTGCTCGCCCGGCGACCACTGGTCCAGGTCGCGGCGCATGAGCACCAGCGCCAGCGGCATGCCGTACCCGCCGATGGACTTCGACAGCGTGACGATGTCGGGGGTGATGCCCGCGATCTCGAACGAGAAGAACGGCCCGGTCCGGCCGCAGCCCATCTGCACGTCGTCGACGATGAGCAGAATGCCGCGCGCCGAGCACAATTCGGACAACCGGCGCAGCCACTCCGGGCGCGACACGTTGACCCCGCCCTCGCCCTGCACGGTCTCCACGATCACCGCGGCGGGCTTGTCCACGCCGGAGGAGTTGTCGTCGAGCGCCTTCTCCATCCAGTCGAGTTCGTCGCCGCCGTCGAGGTAGCCGTCGTAGGGCATCGGGTTGACGTGCACCAGCGGCACACCGGCACCCGCGCGCTTGGCGGCGTTACCGGTCACCGACAGCGCGCCCAGCGTCATGCCGTGGAAGGCGTTGGTGAAGTTGAGGATCGTGGTGCGGCCGGTCACCTTGCGGGCCAGCTTGAGCGCCGCCTCGACCGCGTTCGCGCCGGTCGGCCCGGGGAACTGCACCTTGTAGTCCAGCCCGCGCGGCTCGAGCAGCACCCGGTTCACCGTCTCCAGCAGTTGCTGTTTGGCGACGGTCGACATGTCCAGGCCGTGCGTGATGCCGTCGCGCGCGATGTAATCCAGCAGCGCCTGCTTCAGTACCGGATTGTTGTGCCCGTAGTTCAACGCTCCCGCGCCCGCGAAAAAGTCCAGATAATCGCGGCCTTCGCCGTCTCGCAGCCACGCACCCTGAGCGGTGTCGAACAGCGTCGGCCAGGACCTGCAATAGCCGCGCACATTCGATTCCAAATTCTCGAAAACGGTCATCTCAGCGGTGGTCATCGAATGATCCTTCCTGAGGTGTGCGCAACTGCGCTTTCCTTCTCCCGCGCCGCGGTCGTGAGCGGCGCTATCCGGTACAGGTCCTCTGCTTCGTGCCCGTCCGGGAAATCCTGGGGTTCGAACAAGGTCTGGCGCGTCATGCGCGCGCCGCGGCGGCGGGCCAGCGAGGCGAACATCGCCAGCGATGCCTCGTTGTCCGGCGACACCGTCGTCTCCAAGGTCGAAATGCCTTGGGCCGCAACGGAATCTACCAGATGCTCGAGCATCGTCACGCTCAGCCCCCGGCCGCGGAAGGCGTGGTCGACGGCGACCTGCCAGATGAACAGCACATCCGGCGCCTGCGGCCGCAGATATCCGGTGATGAATCCCGCGATTCGACCACCGATTTCGGCGACCACCGAGGTGCCGCGAAAGTCGCGACACCACAGCAGATAGGCATAGCTCGAATTCGCGTCCAGCACCTGCGAATCGACCGCGATCTGCCACATCCGCGCGCCGTCGCCGAGGCGCGGGGTGCGAATCACGGTCTGCGAGTGGGCCCGCCCTCTTTCGAGGGTGGCGGCGCCGGAGGAACTGCTCGGCATACTCGGTCTTCGGGTCTGCTTCACGTAGTTAGATTTGCCAGATTTCTTTGCGGGCAACCTGTCGGCTTCATTACAGTCGTGTTACGCAGGCGTTTTCAGTGAGTTGCGTCACTTATGGGTAGACAGACCGTGAATCGTGCTCCGCCACCGTCCCGTTCGCCGCAGCGCACCCGGCCGCCGTGCGCCGCAACGGTTTCCGCGACCAGCGCCAATCCGATGCCGGTGCCCGTGCCGGAACGCCGCCCGCGGCGCACTGTGACGAACCGCTCGAAGACGCGTTCGCGGTCCTCGGGAGCGATCCCCGGACCGGCGTCGTCGACTGTGATAATCACCTCGGTACCGGCACGCCGGGCGCCGACGGCAACAACTCCCCCGCCGTGGCGTTGGGCGTTCTCGAGCAGATTCACCACGGCCCGTTCGAGTTCCAGCTTGCGGCCCAGCACGGTCGCCTCGCCCTCGACGCGCAGCAGATCGGGCGGGACGCGGAGTTCGGCGAGGGTGTGGGTGAGCAGTTCGCGCACCGACAGCGGTTCGGCGTCGGCGGCGTGCAGGCGCGCCTCGGCGCGGGCCAGCGCCAGCAGATCGTCGAGCAGGCGGCGCAGATGGTCCAGTTCGGCGCGCACCAGATCCAGCGCCCGGCGCGAGCGCTCGGGCAGTTCGTCCGCGTGACGGCTCATCACCTCGACGCTGGTGGTCAAAGTCGTGAGGGGCGTGCGCAATTCGTGACTGACGTCACCCACCAGCCGCCGCTCGCGGTCGATCCGCCGTTGCAGCGAATCCACCATGGCGTTGAAGGCGTCGACGGTCGGCGCGAGATCGGGATCGTCGGTGTCGGGCAGCCGGGTGCCGAGTTGACCCGAGGCGATCCGGGCGGCCGTGCCGGTCACCTGGCGCAGCGGCCCGAGCAGGCGGCGCGAGAGCCACAGCCCGAACACCGCGCCGATGCCGGTTCCGGCGATGGCACAGGTGATCAGCGTCTCCCAGAAGCCGCGGTGCAGCAGGGTGACCGACGCCGCGAGCAGCGCCGAGACCATTCCGGAGGTGGCGGCGAACGCGAAAACCGCTCGCGCGCGCAGGTTCTGGCGGCGCTCGGGCCGAGTCAGCACCTCACCGCCGGACGTCCAGCCGATACCCCAGCCCGCGCACGGTCACCACGAGGGCGGGTTCGGAGGGATCGCGCTCGACCTTGGTGCGCAACCGGCGCACGTGCACATCCACGATCCGTTCGTCGCCGAAGAAGCCACGGTCCCAGACCCGTTCCAGCAGCACGCTGCGGGAGAGCACCCGGCCGGGCGTCTCGGCGAGTTCGCACAGCAGCCGGAACTCGGTGAGCGTCAGATGCAGTTCCTCGTCGCCCCGGCGCACGGTGCCCGCCTCCGGCGAAAGCAGCAGCGGCGCTTCGGGATCCGCGTCGAGCACGACCTCCTGCGGGGCGGGCGGCTCGGCGAACTGCTGGGCGCGGCGGCGCAGGGCGCGCATCCGCGCGGTGATCTCCTTGATCTCGAACGGTTTGGTGACGAAGTCGTCGGCCCCCGCCTCCAGCGCGGCCACCACGTCGTGGGTGTCGTCGCGGGCGCTGACCACGATGATCGGCACGTCGTGGTCGCGGCGGATCTCGCGGATACAGCTGAAGCCGTCCATATCGCCGAGCATGAGATCGACGATCATCACATCGGGGGCGCCGTTGTCGCGCAGATGCTCGAGCGCGTCCTCGGCCTCCTCGGCCTCGGCGACGTCGTATCCCTCGTCCTCCATGGCCAGCCGCAGGGCGGTGCGGACCCGGTCGTCGTCCTCCACGATCATCAGGTTCGCGCCCATCACTCAACCACCTCGCCACCGACACACGACGGTTTGCTGGGTACCCACCGCCCATCCCGCGTAAACCCGCGGCAACACCCGCGGATGTGCGGCCGGTCGCAGGCGCTGCGTAGACTGTCCCGTCGGAGACAGTCGGGCGATTTCGCAGGAGAAAACCATGTCAGGTCGGCGCTGCCGATTCGGTATCGCCGTGGCTTGTGCCCTGGTGATGTTGTCGGCCGCGTGCTCGTCCTCGTCGGGGACCGTGTCGAAACCGGGGCCCGCGACGCCGGGCCCGGCGACTCCCGTCATCGCGGTGACGCCCGGGAACGGCAGCAAGAACGTCGATCCGCTGGGCAAGATCGAGGTGAGCGCCTCCGACGGCATCCTGACCGACGTCAGCATGGTCAACGAACAGGGCAAGCCGGTGGAGGGCATTCTCACCCCCGACCGCACCGCGTGGAAGCCGAGCGGCCCGCTGGGCTACGACCACACCTACACCGTCGACGCGAAGGGCCTGTCCATCACCGGGCCGACCGGACCGTTCAAGGCGTCCTTCGCCACCATCACCCCCAGCAACCAGACCAAGCTGTACCTCACCACCACGGGCGGCCAGACGCTGGCCGAGGGCGGCACCTACGGCGTGGGCACGGTGATCGTCGCGCACTTCGACGAGGACATCCCCGACCGGGCCGCGGCCGAGAAGCGGCTCACGGTCACCACCGATCCGCCGGTGCAGGGCTCCTGGTACTGGATGGACGACCGCAACGCGCACTGGCGGCCGGAGAAGTACTGGCCGTCGAACACCAAGGTGACCGTGCAGGCCAACATCTACGGCGCCGAACTCGGCAACGGCCTCTACGGCCAGGAGGATACGAAGACCACGTTCAAGATCGGCCCGTCACATGTGGCGATCGCCGACGACAGCACCCATCAGGTGCAGGTCTTCGAGGACGGCAAGCTCATCCGCACGATGCCCACCTCGATGGGCCGCGGGGGCAGCGAGCAGATCGGCAACAAGACGATCTACTTCAACACCCCCGCGGGCGTCTACACCGTGATGGACAAGGGCAACCCGGTCATCATGGACTCCTCCACCTACGGCCTGCCGGTCAACGACCGGCTGGGCTACAAGGAGGCCATCAACTGGGCCACCCGCATCAGCGGCGACGGCATCTACCTGCATCAGCTCGATTCGACGGTCTGGGCGCAGGGCAGCTCCAACACCTCGCACGGCTGCCTGAACCTCAACGGCGAGAACGCCAAATGGTTCTTCGACTGGTCGATGCCCGGTGACGTGGTCGAGATCCACGGCACCACCGGCCCGCCGCAGCAGTCCTGGAACAACGGCGACTGGACCATCCCGTGGGCCGAATGGCAGGCGGGCAGCGCCCTGCGTTAGGGCGCGACGACGATCGGCACGAGGTAGCGGCGGGCGAAGTCGGCCAGCCGCTCCTCGGTCGCCAGATCCAGCGCACCTTGCGGGGTCAGGATCAGCGAGTGCACCACGCGGCAGATGACCTCGCAGCGCCCGGTCAGGTCGGGCACGGGGGCCAGTAGCCCGCGGTCGACGGCCTGTTCCAGGGCCGCGGCGGCGGTGGCGACGCTCATGGCGAAGACGTTCGCGCCCGCGACGGTCAGGTTCATGATCACCCGTTCCGGCTCGATGTCGAGCATGCGGCGCACGAGAGGGTGTGCGCGCCAACGGGTTACGACGGTGACGAAGATGTCGGCCACCAGTCCGTCGAGGGTGTCGTGGCGCTCGGGGATGCCCGCGATCTCGGCGAGCACGGCCCCGACCTCGCGCCGGACGACGGCGGCCACGAGATCGTCGCGCGAGCCCAGGCGGCGATAGACCGTCACGCGATCGACCCCGGCGTGGCGGGCGACGTCCTCGATGGTCGTCTTCTTCACGCCGACCTCTTGGAATCGGGACAGCGCCGCGTCCAGGATGCGCTCCTCGACCTCGTCGGCGATGTCCGCGCGCGATGCTGGGGTCTTCGACGCGGTCGTCACCCACTCAAACTAGCAGCCGGACGCCTTTGTGCAACGTTTATATCGAATTGTTGCGCAACATTGCGAGGAGGTTTGTTGCATTGTACGGTCGAGGCATGGCTGATACGGCTGATGCGACGACGCATCACTATCGCGACGAGGCGCACGCCATCACCGCCCGGGACGTCCGCTTCGACTTCGACTCGGTTCCGCTGCACTACATCCCGGGCGAGGTGCTGGCCACCCACATCGTGAACGTGATGCATCTGGTGCTGCCCGAGGGCGAGCGCGCGATGGCCCGGGCGCTCGCCGAGGCGCTGCCGCACATCGGCGACGAACGGCTGCGCGAGGAGGTGCGCGGATTCATCGGGCAGGAGTCGACGCACGCGAACAGTCACGAGGCCGCGCGCAGGCATCTGCAGGCCCTGGGCCTGGACGTCGACTCCTATGTGCAGGGCATCGCCTGGCTGGTCGACCGGTTCCTCGGAGACCACGGCCTGGCCGGGCGCGCCCGCGAGGAGTGGCTCAAGGAGCGGCTCGGCCTGTTCGCGGGCATGGAGCATTTCACGGCCGTGCTCGGGGAGTGGCTGCTCAACGCGGAGGTGCTCGAGGACAAGGGGATGCACCCCGCCATGCTGGATCTGGTCCGATGGCACGGCGCGGAGGAAGTGGAGCACCGCAGCGTGGTCTACGACGCCTACATGTATCTCGACGGGGGCTATCTGCGCAAGGCCCGCACGGCGGTGCTCGCCGCGGGCACGCTGTTGCCGCTGTTCGTGTTCTCGGCGGCCTATCTGTATCGCAAGGATCCGTCGCCGACCAAGGGCCGGTTCTGGGGCTGGCAGTTCCTCGACGCGACGCGCCGCGGTGTGATCCCCAAGTGGACGGTGTTCCTCACCGAGGTGCCGCGGTATCTGCGGCCCGGCTTCCATCCCTCGCA
Organism: Nocardia sp. NPDC004068; assembly: GCF_042874315.1. Classification (NCBI taxonomy): domain Bacteria; kingdom Bacillati; phylum Actinomycetota; class Actinomycetes; order Mycobacteriales; family Nocardiaceae; genus Nocardia; species Nocardia sp. NPDC004068. The sequence continues at coordinate 162,893 of NZ_JBIAMW010000001.1, read as the reverse complement.
GCTGGGTCCGATGGACACCGCGCTGCGCTACCTCGCGCACTCCCCCGCCGCGCGCGCCGCGGACCGGTGATGGACACGACGCCCCCGCCGGGGTTGCGCATGGTCGCGGCCGCGCTGGGCCTGTACCGCTCGGTGGTCACCGCGGCCCGGGCCGCGCCGCTGCTGTCGCCGCCGAAACCGTTGCGGCGCACCGGTTTCGACCGGGACGTGGTGGTCGAGACGGTCACCCGCGAGGCGGTCGACGTGGTGAGCCTGACAGTGCGCGCGGCCGACGGCGGCACGCTGCCGAGCTGGCGGCCGGGGGCGCATCTGGACGTCTTCCTGCCCTCGGGTCGGCAGCGGCAATACTCGCTGTGCGGCGATCCGCGCGACCGGTACCGGTATCGAATCGCGGTGCGGCGCATCGCGAACGGCGACGGCGGCTCGCTGGAGATCCACGACCGACTGCGCGCCGGGTCGGCGCTGCGAATTCGCGGTCCGCGCAACGCGTTCACCCTCGTCGAGGCGCCGTCGTATCTGTTCCTCGCCGGGGGCATCGGCATCACCGCGATCCTGCCGATGGTGCGGGCCGCGGGTGCGCGCGGGCGGCTGGTGTACACCGGACGTTCCCGCGAGACCATGCCGTTCCTGGACGAACTGCCGAGCGCCGAGGTGCGGCCCGACGACGAGTGCGGCGTCCCCGACGTCGCCGCGATCCTCGCGGCGGCGAAACCCGGTGCGGCCGTGTATGTCTGCGGTCCGCCGCCGATGCTGGCCGCCGCGCGGCGGCACCTGTTCGAGCTGAATCCGACCGGATCGCTGCACACCGAACGCTTCTCCCCCGCCCCGGTCGTCGACGGCCGCGCCTTCGAGCTGACCCTCGCGCGCACCGGCCGCCGGATCCGGGTGGGCGCCGAGGAGACGGCCCTGGCCGCGCTGCGCCGCGAACTGCCGGATGTGGATTACTCCTGCCGCCAAGGGTTCTGCGGCACCTGCCGGGTGCGGGTGCTGTCCGGCGCGGTGGACCACCGCGACCACGCCGGGATCGATCGCGACGAACAGATGCTGGTGTGCGTCTCGCGGGCGGCGGGCGACCATCTCGTACTCGACCTCTGATCGGCGAAAGGATCGCCCGTGACACCCACCCCCGAGCACCGGCACATCGTGGTGATCGGCGCCGGATTCGGCGGCATCGGCCTGACGATCAAGCTGCGCGAGGCCGGTTTCGACGACGTGCTCGTCCTCGAACGCGCCGACGACCTGGGCGGCACCTGGCGGGCCAACACCTACCCGGGCTGCGCCTGCGATGTGCCCTCCCAGCTCTACAGCTACTCGTTCGCACCGAATCCGCACTGGTCGCGCGTCTACGGACAGCAGCGCGAGATCCTGGAGTATCTGCGGTCGGTCGCCGCCGAACACGATGTGCCGCAACACATCCGGTTCCGCACCGAACTGCTCGACGCCCGCTGGGACGACGACCGCGCGGTGTGGGATATCGACACCACGGGCGGGCGGCTCACCGCCGACTTCCTGATCTCGGCGACCGGCGTGTTCGCCGAGGCGAAGTATCCGCGCATCGCGGGCGCCGACACCTTCGCCGGGACGAGTTTCCACTCGCTGCACTGGGATCATGCCCACGATCTGCGCGGGGAGCGGGTCGCGGTGATCGGCACCGGCGCCTCGGCCGTGCAGTTCGTGCCGGAGATCCAACCCCTGGTGAAAGAGCTGTTGCTGTTCCAGCGGTCGGCGCCGTGGATCGTGCCGCGTCTGGACCGGCCCACGCTCGCGCTGGAACGGCAGCTGCTGAGTCGGCTTCCGTTGGCGCGGAAGGCGATTCGCGGCAGCTGGTACGCGGCGATCGAGGGGTTCGGGCTGATCTCGTTGGTGGATCAGCGGTTCCGGCACCTCTACGAGCCGCTGGCGAGGTTCCAGTTGCGGCGGCAGGTCGCCGATCCGCGGCTGCGGCGCACGCTCACCCCCGATTACGTGATCGGCTGCAAGCGGGCCATCTTCTCCGACGCCTACCTGCCCGCGCTGACCCGGCCCAATGTCGAGGTGGTCACCACCGGCATCGCCGAGATCCGGCCGCATTCGATCGTGCTGCGCGACGGCGCCGAGCGCGCGGTGGACACCATCGTCTACGCCACCGGCTTCACCCCGATCCCGAGCGCCTACGACCGCATCACCGGGCGCGCGGGCACCTCGGTGGCGGAACTGTACGACCAAGAGCCGCAGAGCTATCTGGGCGTGGCGCTCGCGGGGTTCCCCAACTTCTTCATGACGCTGGGCCCGTTCGGCGCGGCGGGGAACCAGTCCGCCGTCTTCATGATCGAATCGCAGATCACCTACATCGTGGACGCGCTGAAGACGGTGCGCCGCAACGGTTCCCGGCGGGTGGAGGTGCGCCCGGCGGTGCAGGAGCGGTTCCTGGCGGAGATGGCCGAGCGCAGTTCCTCGACGGTGTGGCTCACCGGCGGCTGCGAGAGCTACTACACCACGCCCGACGGCCGCAACGCCGGGCTGTATCCCAACTGGAGCTTCGAATACCGCAGGCGCACACGCCGATTCGACGCGCGATCCTACGAGGTGACCCGATGAGCGCACCGTCCTTCCCCGTCCGCGATCGGGTGGCGCTGATCACCGGCGCGGGCCGGGGCATCGGCCTGCGCCTGGCGCGGGAGCTGCACCGGCGCGGCGCGCGGATCGCGGCGGTCGACATCGACGAGAGCGCCGCGGCCGCGGCGGCGGCCGGGCTGGGCCCGCGCGCGCTGGCCGTCGGCGCGGATGTCACCGACCGGGCGGCGATGGCGGACGCGGTGGACCGGGTGGTCGCGGAGTTCGGGCGGTTGGACGTGGTGATCGCCAACGCGGGCATCGCGCCCGAACCGGCCACGCTGCGCACGATGGCCGGGCGGGCGTTCGATCGCGTGGTCGCGGTGAATCTCACCGGGGTGTTCAATACCGTGCGTCCCGCGCTCGACCCCATCGTGGCCGCGGGCGGGCACGTGGTGGTCGTCTCCTCGTGCGCGGCCTTCGCTCCCGGCATGGCCGGATCGCCGTACATGATCACCAAGGCGGCGGTGGAACAGCTCGGGCGGGCGCTGCGGGTGGAGCTGGCGGCGGTCGGCGCGAGCGCGGGCGTCGCCTACTTCGGGTTGGTGGACACCGAGATGACCCACGACACCCTCGATCGCGATCCCCTCGGCCGGATCCTGGCGACCATGCTGCCGTGGCCGTTGAACGTGCGGATCAGCGCCGAGCACGCGGCGAGGGTCGTGGCCGACGGCATCGAGCGGCGCGCGGCCCGGACCATCTCCCCGGCGGGCTGGCAGCCCTACGCCCTGTTGCGCGGGGCGGTCAATGTGGTGCTCGACAGCCGCCTCGCCCGCGATCCGCGCGTACACGAGCTGATCCGGCGGGTCGAGGCGCGGGGGCGGGAACCCTTGACGCAGAGCGATTTTCGGGAGACGGGTGGTATGGGGTAGGGGAAACTATCGGCGCGGCGTATCGTGTGCGATGACGCGCCAGATGTGACCGAAGTGTGACGCCGCCACCGGGCGGAACTTTCCGCACCGGGGCGCGGGTTGTACCGGGTGTCGATATGAGGAGGTCATATGGCACAGGAATACAACCGCAATCCCGCGGCCGTGGCCGCGCTTTCGCCCGAGCAGTACCACGTCACCCAGAAGAACGGCACCGAGCGGCCGTTCACCGGCGAGTACTGGGACAACCACGAGCCGGGCATCTACGTCGACGTGGTCTCCGGCGAGCCGCTGTTCGCCTCGGTCGACAAGTTCGACAGCGGCACCGGCTGGCCGAGTTTCACCAAGCCGATCGATGACGGCAATGTGCGGGAGAAGAAGGACTTCAGTCACCTCATGATCCGCACCGAGGTGCGGTCCGCGCACGGTGACAGCCATCTCGGCCACGTCTTCCCCGACGGCCCCCGCGAGGCGGGCGGCCTGCGTTACTGCATCAATTCGGCGGCGCTGCGGTTCATCCCCCTCGACGACCTCGAGGCGGAGGGCTACGGGCAGTACCGGACTCTCTTCGTGAAGGAGGACGCGTGAGCGACACGCGAAAGGCGATTCTGGCCGGCGGATGTTTCTGGGGCGTGCAGGATCTGATCCGCAAGCAGCCCGGCGTGGTCTCCACCCGGGTCGGCTACACCGGCGGCCGGAACGACCATCCCACCTACCGCAACCATCCCGGCCACGCCGAGGCGGTGGAGATCGTCTACGACCCCGAGCGGACCGACTACCGCGCCCTGCTGGAGTTCTTCTTCCAGATCCACGATCCCACCACCAAGGATCGCCAGGGCAACGACATCGGCAGCAGCTACCGTTCGGCCATCTTCTACCTCGACGAGGAGCAGAAGCGGGTGGCCCTCGACACCATCGCCGACGTCGACGCCTCCGGCCTGTGGCCCGGCAAGGTCGTCACCGAAGTGACCCCCGCCGCGGAGTTCTGGGAGGCCGAGCCGGAGCATCAGGACTACCTGCTGCGCTACCCCGACGGCTACACCTGCCACTACCCGCGTCCGGGCTGGAAGCTGCCCAAGCGGCAGGCGGCCGCGCAGTAGCGATGAGTTTCGGTGCCGGGTGGCGTCGGCATACCTGTGACGACGTACACCCTGCACCTTCCCGAGGTCGATCTCGTCTACGACGTGCACGGCCCGCTGCCGCCCGGCGACGGGCGGCCGCCGCTGCTCATGATCGGACAACCCATGGCCGCCAGCGGTTTCCGCGCGCTGGCCGCCCATTTTCCCGAGCGCACGGTGGTCACCTACGATCCCCGCGGGCTCGGGCGCAGCGTCCGTACCGACGGCCGGACCGACAATTCGCCGACGACGCAGGCGGCGGATCTGCACGCGCTGATCCGGGAACTCGGCGTGGGCCCGGTGGAGATCTTCGCCAGCAGCGGCGGCGCGATCACCGGGCTGGCCTTGGTGGCCGCCCACCCCGACGACGTGCTGACCCTGGTCGCGCACGAGCCCCCGCTCATCCGGACCCTCCCCGACGCCGATCTCGCTCTGCGGATTCGCGAGCAGACCCGGGACGCCTACCGCGCCAAGGGTTCCGGGGCGGGGATGGCGGTGTTCCTGGCCTCCACGATGTGGCAGGGCGAGTTCACCGAGGAGTTCTTCGACCGCCCGATCGATCCCGCCCAGTTCGGGCTGCCGTCCGAGGACGACGGTTCCCGCGACGATCCGCTGCTGTCCGAATCCTCCTGGGCGGTAACCGATTACGAGCCCGATATCCCCGCCCTGACCGCGGCGCCCACCCGCATCGTCTTCGCGGTGGGCGAGGAGACCGGCGACACCCTGACCGCCCGCACGACCGTCGCCACCGCGGCCCTGCTCGACCTGCGGCCCGTCGTCTTCCCCAGCCACCACGGCGGATTCGCCGACGGCGAATCCGGCTACCCCGGCCAACCCGCGGCCTTTGCCCGCACCCTCCACCGGGTACTCGACGAGCGGGTCTGAGACTCGCCAGGATTGGCCTCACCCTGCGCGAAAGCCTCGCGTCGGGGGACGACGGGGGTCACCGTCTATGCGTACATGTGAATGTCCGCACCCCCGACCCGAAGGCGCGATCATGACGGTGACCGACGAATACCTGTCCAACAACGCCGAATACGCCGCCCAATTCAAAGGCCCCCTCCCCCTCCCCCCGAGCCGACACGTCGCCGTCCTCGCCTGCATGGACGCCCGCCTCGACGTCTACCGCATCCTCGGCCTGAAGGAGGGCGAGGCCCACGTCATCCGCAACGCGGGCGGCGTCGTCACCGACGACGAGATCCGTTCCCTCGCGATCAGCCAACGCCTGCTCGGCACCACCGAGATCATCCTCATCCACCACACCGACTGCGGCATGCTCACCTTCACCGACGACGACTTCAAACGCACCCTCCAAGACGAAACCGGCCTCAAACCCACCTGGTCCCCCGAATCCTTCCCCGACCTCGACGAGGACGTCCGCCAATCCCTCCACCGCGTCCAAGCCAGCCCCTTCATCACCAACACGACCTCCCTACGCGGCTTCGTCTTCGACGTGGCCACCGGCAAATTGAACGAGGTCACGGCCTGAGTCACCTCCCGTACGGGAACCGCTCGTCCAGGTCCAGGTTCAATTCGAGGACGTTGACGCGGGGTTCGCCGAGGAAGCCTAGGTCGCGGCCGGAGGTGTGGGTCGCGACCAGGGCCCGGAGTTGGTCCTCGGTGATGTTGCGGGACTTGGCGATTCGGGGGATCTGGAGGGTGGCGTAGGTCGGGGAGATGTCGGGGTCGAGGCCGGAGGCGGAGGTGGTGACGGCGTCGGGGGGGACGGGGGTGGCGGTGGGGGCGTCGCCCTTGATGGGGACGAGTTGGCCGGTGGAGTAGTCGGCGCCGGGGGTCGCGCAGACGACCCTGGTCTTCAGGTACGTGGTGAGAAACGGGGTGGCGGGGCAGGGTTCGTTCACGCTGACCACCTCGGTGGGGTGGGTGACCTCGCCATGGGCGTCGCGGGGGCCGAGGACCGACAGGACCGCGCCGACGCCGCCGGGGGTGCAGAACGGGCGGGCGCCGGAGACGCCCTCGCGGTCGCCGATGGTCTTGCTGCGGGCGCAGATCTGGGTCAGCAGAGACTGTTTCGTCTTCGACGGGTCGGGGTCGAGGGTGTCGACGATGCTCTCGGGGCCGAGGTTGCCGAAGCTGGTCGCGGTGGGGTCGTAGCCGTCGCCCTTGCCGGAGGCGGACGGGCGGGACTGGAAGTACTGGACCAGGGCGTTGCCGTTGCCGTCGGTGAAGCTCTGCCCGAGCAGGCGCGAGCCGACCACCTCGCCGTGCCGCGCGAGCACCGATCCCTCGGCCTTGTCGTGCAGGCCCGGCAGCTGCGCGACCGCGAAAACGGCCAGAGGATAAGCGATTCCGGTGATCACGGTGAGCAGGAGCAGCGCGCGCAGGGCGGCCAGGTGCTGGCGGATCCAGGTGGACAGGTGCATCAGGACATCCCGGGGAGGAATCGGACGACGAGGTCGATGAGCTTGATCCCGATGAACGGGGCGATGAGGCCGCCGACACCGTAGATCGCGAGATTGCGGGACAGCAGCGCGGACGCGCTCGCCGGGCGATAGCCGACCCCGCGCAGCGCGAGCGGGATCAGCGCGACGATGACCAGGGCGTTGAACACCACCGCGGACAGGATCGCCGACTGCGGACTGTGCAGGCGCATGACGTTGAGCACGTCCAGGCCGGGGAACAACACCACGAACAGCGCGGGAATGATCGCGAAGTACTTGGCGACATCGTTGGCGATGGAGAAGGTGGTCAACGCGCCGCGGGTGATCAACAACTGCTTGCCGATCTCCACGATCTCGATCAATTTGGTCGGATCCGAATCCAGATCGACCATGTTCCCGGCCTCCTTCGCCGCCGAGGTCCCGGTGTTCATCGCGACACCGACGTCGGCCTGCGCGAGCGCGGGCGCGTCATTGGTGCCGTCACCGGTCATGGCGACCAGCCGCCCGCCCTCCTGCTCCCGCTTGATGAGCGCCAGCTTGTCCTCGGGCGTGGCCTCGGCGAGGAAGTCGTCCACACCCGCCTCGTCCGCGATCGCCTTGGCGGTCAACGGATTGTCCCCGGTGATCATGACCGTCCGGATGCCCATGCGCCGCATCTCGTCGAACCGCTCCCGCATCCCTTGTTTCACAACGTCTTTCAGATGGACGACGCCGAGCACCCGGGCCTTCTCGTCCACGATCTCCCCGACCACCAGCGGCGTACCGCCCGAGGCGGAGATGTCGTCGACGGTCGCGCCGAGCTCCGGCGGCACCGAACCCCCCTGGGCGCGAACCCATTCCGTGACCGCACCGGCCGCGCCCTTGCGCAGCCGATGGCCGTCGCGCAGATCCACCCCCGACATGCGGGTCTGGGCGGTGAACGCCACCCACGTCGCGCCGACCAGTTCACCGGGCGTGCGTTCCCGCTTGTGGTGGGCGGTCTTCGCGTGGACGACGATCGAGCGACCCTCGGGCGTCTCGTCGGCGAGACTGGAAAGCTGTGCGGCGTCGGCCAATTCGTCGGCGGCGACGCCGGGCACGGGCACGAACTCCGCGGCCTGCCGGTTCCCGAGGGTGATGGTGCCGGTCTTGTCCAGCAGCAGTGTGTTCACGTCCCCGGCCGCCTCGACCGCGCGCCCGGACATGGCCAGCACATTGCGCCGCACCAGCCGGTCCATGCCCGCGATGCCGATGGCCGACAGCAGCGCCCCGATCGTGGTCGGGATCAGGCACACCAGCAGCGAGACCAGCACGATCCCGGTCACGCCGTGCGCGTTCAGGGCGAGCCCGTCGGCGACACCCGGGTTGTTCGATCGGGCGAAGATCGCCAACGGTTGCAGGGTCGCCACCGCGAACACGAAGATGATCGTCAACGCCGCCAGCAGGATGTTCAGCGCGATCTCGTTCGGCGTCTTCTGCCGCGCCGCGCCCTCCACCAGCGCGATCATCTTGTCGATGAACGATCCGCCCGGCTCCTGGGTGATCTCCACGACGATCCGGTCCGACAGCACCGTGGTGCCGCCGGTGACCGCGCAACGGTCGCCGCCGGATTCGCGGATCACCGGCGCGGACTCGCCGGTGATGGCCGATTCGTCCACCGACGCAATGCCTTCCACCACATCGCCGTCCCCGGGAACGACCTGCCCGGCCTCGACCACGACATGGTCACCCCGCCGCAGTTCCGGCGCGGGCACCTGTTCCTCGCGCACCCGCTCCGCGCCCGGGGACCATCCCACCAGCCGCCGGGCGATCGTGTCGGTCTTGGCCCTGCGCAGCGAGTCGGCCTGCGCCTTGCCGCGCCCCTCGGCGACGGCCTCGGCGAGATTGGCGAAAAGCACGGTGAGCCACAGCCATCCGACGATCGCCCACGCGAAGAAACTCGGCTCGGCGATCGCCAGGATCGTCGCCCAGACCGCGCCGATCTCCACGATCAGCATGACGGGATTGCGCCACAGCGTGCGCGGATCGAGCTTGCGCAGCGCGTCGGGCAGGGACCGGATCAGCATGGCGATCATGCGTGGATTCCTTCGGCGAGCGGCCCGAGCGCGAGCGCGGGCAGGAAGGTCAGGGCGACCAGGATGATCGTGACGCCGACGACCATGCCGACGAACTGCGGCCGATGCGTGGGCAGCGTCCCGATCGACGCCGGGGTGCGGCCCTGGCGGGCGAGCGAACCGGCGAGGGCGAGCACGAACACGATGGGCACGAAACGCCCGAACACCATCGCCAGTCCGAGCGCGGTGTTCCACCACACCGTGTTCCCGCTCAGGCCCGCGAACGCCGACCCGTTGTTGTTGGCCGCGGAGGTGAACGCGTACAACACCTCGGTCAGGCCGTGCGGCCCGCCGTTGGCCATCGCCGCGCGTTCCCCCGGCAGGGCCATGGCGACGGCGGTCCCGGTCAGCACGATCAGCGGTGTGACGAGGAAATACGTTGCGGCGAGCTTGATCTCGCGCGGGGTGATCTTCTTCCCCAGATACTCGGGAGTCCGCCCGACCATGAGTCCGGCCACGAACACGGTGATCACCGCGAGGATCAGCATGCCGTACAGGCCCGATCCGGTGCCGCCGGGCGCGACCTCCCCCAGCTGCATATTGAACAGCGGCCACAGCCCGCCGAGGCTGGTGTAGGAGTCGTGCGCCGAATCCACCGCCCCCGTCGAGGTGAGCGTGGTCGCGGCCGCGAAGGTCGCCGAATTCGACACGCCGAAGCGGGTTTCCACGCCCTCCATCGCCGCCCCGACCGCGGTCGGCACCGTCCCGTGGTGCCGCAGCTGGAAGAGGTTCGTCAGCGTCACGCTGAGCAGGGCCAGGATCGCCATCACCGACGCGATGGCGTAGCCCTGCTTGGATGAACCGACCATCCGCCCGAACGTGCGCGGCAGGGAGAAGCTGATCACCAGCAGCAGGAAGATCTCCACCCAGTTCGTCCACGCGGTCGGATTCTCGAACGGGTGCGCGGAGTTCACATTGAAGAAGCCGCCGCCGTTGGTGCCCAGCTCCTTGATGACCTCCTGGCTCGCGACCGGACCGCCCGGCAGCGATTGTGCCGCGCCCGCAACGGTATTCGCGCTCCGGTCGAACAGGTGGAAGTTCTGGACCACGCCCCCGGCGACGAGCACGATCGCGAACACGAACGCGATCGGCAGCAGGATCCGCAGGGTGCCCCGCACCAGATCCACCCAGAAGTTGCCCAGATCCCCGGTCCGCGTCCGCGCGAACCCGCGCACGAGCGCGATCGCCACGGCCATACCGACCGCGGCGGAGACGAAGTTCTGCACCGCCAGCCCGGCCATCTGCACGAGGTGTCCCAGCGTGGACTCGCCCGCGTAGTTCTGCCAGTTGGTGTTGGTGACGAAGCTGATCGCGGTGTTCCAGGCCAGATCCGCCGTCATCGGCGTGCCGGGATCCACGAGATGCAGCGGCAGCCTGCCCTGCGCCAGTTGCAGGAAGAACAGGAACAGCACCCCGATCGCCGAGAACGCCAGCACACTGCGCGCGTACACCGCCCAGCTCTGCTCGACGCCGGGACGCACCCCGATACCGCGATAGATCAGTCGTTCCGCCCGCGAGTGCCGCTCACTCGTGTACACGCGAAACATGTAGTCGCCCAACGGGATATGCACCAGGGCGAGCGCGATGACCAGGGATCCGACGAAGACGATCCCCGCGGTTGTCGTGGACACTAGAACCTCTCCGGAAAGACCAACGCCGCCACCAGGAACACGGCGACACCCACGGCCAGCACCAGGCCGACCACATTCGCGGTCACAGCCGTTCCACTCCCCGCTGAATCAGACCGAGCAGGGCGAAGACCCCCACGGTCACCAGCGTGAACACCACGACAGACATGACGGAACCTCTCTACGAACACGACCGCAGTGAGTACAGCGCCGCGCAACCCCGCAACGAGCGCCCTTGACGGCTTCTTAGCGCCCCCGCCCCGCGCCTTGACGCATCGCTTACGCCGCAATGCGCGGGATACGCGCGGAGAAAAGCCATGATGGACGGGTGAAACGCGGCCAACTGCGCATCTATCTCGGCGCCGCCCCGGGCGTGGGCAAGACCTACGCCATGCTGGCCGAGGCGCATCGCCGCCTCGAACGCGGCCGCGACGTGGTGGCCGCGATCGTGGAGACGCACGGCCGAGCCAAGACCGCCGAACTGCTCGAGGGCATCGAGCGGATCCCGCCCCGGCAGCTCACCTATCGCGGCGCCACCCTGCCCGAACTCGACGTCGAGGCCGTGCTGCGCCGCCACCCGGCGGTCGTGCTCGTCGACGAACTCGCCCACACCAACGTCCCTGGATCCGGGCACGAGAAGCGCTGGCAGGACATCCACGAGATCCTCGACGCGGGCATCGACGTGATCTCCACGGTCAATGTGCAGCATCTGGAGAGCCTCAACGACGTCGTCGAGCGCATCACCGGCGTCACGCAGCGAGAAACCGTGCCCGACTGGGTGGTTCGCGGCGCCGATCAGGTCGAGCTGGTCGACATCACCCCGGAGGCGTTGCGGCGCAGGATGTCCCACGGCAACGTCTACGCCGCCGACCGGGTCGACGCCGCCCTGCGCAACTACTTCCGACCCGGAAACCTCACGGCGCTACGGGAATTGGCGCTGCTGTGGCTGGCCGATCAGGTCGACGCGGCGCTGGCCCGCTACCGCTCCGACCATCGGATCACCGACACCTGGGAGGCCCGCGAGCGCGTCGTGGTGGCGGTGACCGGCGGGCGGGAGTCGGAGACGATCGTGCGCCGCGCCAGCCGCATCGCCACCAAGTCCAGCGCGGATCTCGTCGTCGTGCACGTGGTGCGCGGCGACGGCCTGGCGGGCGTCTCGCCGCAACGGCTCGAGCGGCTGCGCGATCTGGCCGCCGGACTCGACGCCGAACTGCACACCATCACCAGCGAGGATGTGCCGACCGCGCTGCTGGATTTCGCGCGGCAGGTCAATGCCACCCAGCTCGTGGTCGGCACGTCCCGGCGCTCGCGCTGGGCGCGGATCCTCGACGAGGGCATCGGGTCGACCGTCGTGCAGCGCTCGGGCACGATCGACGTGCACATGGTCACCCACGAGGAGGCCCGCCGGCCGATGCGGTGGTCGCCGACGCCGCGCGAACACAAGGTGGCCTCGTGGTCGATGGCGCTGCTGGTGCCGTCGCTGATCACCGTGGTCTGCGCGGTCTGGTTGGACGGGCGGCTCAACCTCGACGGGGAGAGCGCGCTGTACTTCATCGGGGTGATCGGGGTGTCGCTGCTGGGCGGTGTCGCGCCCGCGGCGTTGTCGGCGATTCTCGGTGGGCTGCTGCTGAATTGGTTCTTCGTCTCGCCGCGGCACAGCCTCACCATCGCCGAGCTGAACAACTCGCTCACGATCGTGGTGATGGCCATGGTCGCGGTCGCGGTGGCCGCGCTGGTCGACATCTCCGCCGCGCGCGCCCGCGAGGCCCGGCAGGCGTCGCGGCAGGCCGAGCTGCTGGCCCTGTTCGCCGGGGCCGTGCTGCACGGCGCGGAACTGGAGGATCTGCTCGAACGCGCCCGGGAGACCTTCGGCCAGCGGGCCGCGAGCCTCATCGACGACGAGCGGATGCTCGCCGGGGCGGGTGAGCGCCCGCCGACGCGAATCCCGCAGGCGGACACCGTGATCGACGCGGGCGACGACAGCCACCGCCTGCTGCTCAGCGGGCGGCCGCTCACCCCCACCGACCGCATGGTGCTCGGCGCGGTCGCCAAACAGGCCGCCGGGCTCGTGCAGCGGCGGCAACTCGCCGAGGAGGCCCAGGCCGCGGCCGGGGTGCTCGCGGCCGACCGGTTGCGCCGGTCGCTGCTGTCGGCGGTCAGCCACGATCTGCGCACTCCACTCGCCGCGGCCAAGGCGGCGGTGTCGAGCCTGCGCAGCGACGAGGTCGAGTTCTCGCCCGAGGACACGGCCGAATTGCTGGAAACCATCGAGGAATCCGTGGATCAGCTCACCGGACTGGTCGGCAATCTGCTCGACTCCTCGCGCCTGGCGGCCGGTGCGGTGCGACCCCAGCTGCGGCGGGTGTACCTCGACGAGGTCGTCGGCCGCACGGTCGTCGGGCTCACCATGGGCTCGCGCGGCGCGCGCCGGGCGGCGGTGGCCCGGGTGAAGGTCGAGGTCGGCGACGTCTCGGTGCGCGCCGACAGCGGTCTGCTGGAACGGGTGCTGGCCAACCTCATCGATAACGCCCTGCGCTACACGCCGGGCGACACGCCCATCCGGGTGACCGCCGAACGGACCGGGGACCGGGTGTCGATTACCGTCGTCGACTACGGGCCGGGAGTGCCGACCGGCCTGGAGGATCAGCTGTTCGAACCGTTCCAGCGCCTCGGCGATCGCGACAACTCCACCGGCGTCGGGCTCGGCCTGTCGGTGGTGCGTGGATTCGTGGAGGCCATGGGCGGCGCCGTGCACGCCGAGCCGACCCCGGGCGGCGGCCTGACCATGGTGCTGGACCTCCCGGCCGACCGAGACGAACAGGAGAACGGGTGACGACACCGGCGCCAGCGCCCACCAAGGTGCTCGTGGTCGACGACGAACCGCAGATCCTGCGCGCGCTGCGGATCAATCTGTCGGTGCGCGGTTACGAGGTCGTCACCGCGGCCACCGGCGCCGCGGCGCTGCGCGCGGCCGCGGAGAAACATCCCGATGTCGTGGTCCTCGATCTGGGCCTGCCCGATATGGACGGCATCGAGGTGCTCGGCGGGCTGCGCGGCTGGAGCCGGGCGCCGGTGATCGTGCTGTCGGCGCGGACCGACTCCGGCGACAAGGTGGAGGCCCTCGACGCGGGCGCCGACGACTACGTCACCAAGCCGTTCGGCATGGACGAACTGCTGGCCCGGCTGCGGGCCGCGGTGCGGCGGGCCACGACCGTCGGCGAGGGCGTGGACCCGGTCGTCGAAACACCCTCGTTCACGGTCGATCTCGCGGCCAAGAAGGTGACCCGGCACGGCCGTGACGTCCACCTCACGCCCACCGAATGGGGTGTGCTCGAGATGCTGGTGCGCAACCAGGGCAAACTCGTGGGCCGCCGCGAATTGCTGCGCGAGGTCTGGGGGCCGTCGTACGCGACCGAAACCCATTATCTGCGGGTGTATCTCGCGCAACTGCGACGCAAACTCGAGGACGACCCGTCGCGGCCGAAGCATCTGCTCACCGAGGCGGGCATGGGATACCGCTTCCAGGCGTGAGCCGGGCCGCACGGCACTGGTATGCGGGTCGGACGGAACCAATGGCAGGATCGTCGTATGGCAGAAAAGACCGCCACCTCGCCGACCGCCCTGTGGGTGGAGCGCACGGGCACCCGCCGCTACACCGGCCGCAGCTCGCGCGGCGCCGAGGTGCTCATCGGCTCCGAGAGCGTCGAGGGCGTGTTCACCCCCGGCGAGCTGCTCAAGATCGCGCTGGCCGCGTGTTCGGGCATGAGTTCGGACTTCCCGCTGTCGAATCGGCTGGGCGAGAACTACGACGCCACCATCCGCGTCTCGGGCGCCGCCGACCGCGAGAACGAGGTGTACCCGCAGCTGGACGAGGTGTTCGAACTCGATCTGAGCGAGCTCGACGAGGCCGCGCGCGAACGGCTGCTGGTGACCGTGCAGCGCGCCATCGACAAGGTGTGCACCGTGGGCCGGACCCTGAAGGCCGGTACCAAGGTGACGCTGAATTTCGAGATCGACGCGTGATGGCCGATCCGATCCGGTTGAGCGCGTGGGTGCACGGCCAGGTTCAGGGCGTCGGGTTCCGCTGGTGGACCCGATCCCGCGCCCTGGAGCTCGGCCTGGTCGGATCGGCCCGCAACACCGCCGACGGCCGGGTCCACGTGATCGCCGAGGGCCCGCGCGACAAGTGCGAGGCACTGCTGCGACTGTTGCGGTCCGGCAACACGCCTGGCCGAGTCGATCTGGTTGTGGAAGACTGGGGCGCCGCGCAAGGCGGTACCACCGGCTTCGAGGAACGGTAGCGGCGGGGAACAGGGAGTCGATCGTTGGCAACTGACAAGTCCGGCAACCGTCCCGACAACAACCCCGAGCCGAACGACCCGGACCCCGGCTCCTCCACACCCGAAACCCCTTCGGGCGCAACGGCTTCCGAGTCCGGCGCGGCGAAGGACGCCACGGAGTCCACCTCTCGGATCGACCATCCGGAACCCGGCACGCAGGCCGAGGCCGACACCTCGGACGAGTGGTGGCGTACTCCCACGGGACCGGCCACGCCCAGTTCCGGGAACGCGCCCACGATCCGCCTGGGGGACCCGGCGAATCCCATGCCCGGCGCGCCCGATCCGTTCGCGCAGCAGGCCAGTGTGGGGTTGCCCGGCTCCGGCGAATCCGAGCCGTCGGGTCCGCCCCCGGCGACGCCGCCGGACCTGTTGTCCGCCACCGGTTTCGACCAGGGTGAGCAGCCCCGGCGGATGCGCGGCAGTATGCAGCGGCAGGAGCCCGGCGTGACCAAGCCGCGGCCGCCGACGCTCGCCGAGACGCGGGCGCGGGAGAAGGCGCGCAAGCGGGCCGAGGAGGCCGAGCGCGCGGCGGCGGAGGCGCTCGAGGAGAAGCGGCGCAAGCGCAAGCGGATGCTCATCGGCGGCGGCGCGGTCGCGGGTGTGGCGGCGCTGGTCGGCGGCGGGTATCTGGCGTACCGCGCGGCCACCGCCCCGCCGAACGTGACCGCGACCTGCATCACCGAGGACAACGGGCAGCAGACCGTGCAGCCCGACGACGATTGCGTCAAGGCGCAGGCCGCGTACGGCAGCGGTGGCGGATATTACGGCGGCGGACCGTATCTCGGCCCCGGCATCTTCTTCTACAACGGCCACCAGTACCGCTACTACTACGGCGGCCCCACCCAGACCGTCGGCCGCCCACCGGTCGGCGGCAGCACCGTCGAACCCAAAGGCGCGCACGTCACCACCAAGAGCGGGACCGTCGTCCGCGGCGGCCTCGGCACGACGAGCGGCGGTTCCAAGAGCGGAGGATCCTAGATGCGCCGCGTGCGCACCCGCCCCCGGGCGAGCTGGCAGCAGATCATCGCCGATCAGGGCCTGGTGTTCGGCTCGCCCGGCGTCGACACCAACGGACAACCCCGGCCCTACTGGGACGAGTCGGTGTACTACGAGTTCGATCTCGACGAGATCCTCGGCCTCGAGGCTCAGGTCGAGGTGCTGCACTCGATGTGCCTGAAGG
Organism: Nocardia sp. NPDC004068; assembly: GCF_042874315.1. Lineage (NCBI taxonomy): Bacteria > Bacillati > Actinomycetota > Actinomycetes > Mycobacteriales > Nocardiaceae > Nocardia > Nocardia sp. NPDC004068. The sequence continues at coordinate 146,671 of NZ_JBIAMW010000001.1, read as the reverse complement.
CGTGCGAACACGTCGTGCTGACCGAGCGGTTCGCGGAATTCGGTCTGCCCGAATGGAGTTGGGGCCCGATCAAGGAGTCGTGGCAGCGCTCCGATCCCTACGTCTACGGCCGCTTCGACCTGCGCTACGACGGTCGCGGCCCGGCGAAACTGCTGGAGTACAACGCCGACACCCCGACCTCGCTGCTGGAGGCGGCGATCGTGCAGTGGCACTGGCTGACCGACCTGTATTCCGGTGACGACCAATGGAATTCGCTGCACGAGAAGCTCGTCGAACGCTGGGGAGAGGTGCTCGACCAGCTGCCCGGCAACGAACTGCACTTCACCTGGTCCGCGGCCGACGCGTCCGGCGAGGACAACGTCACCACCGCCTACATGCAGGAGACGGCCGCCGAGGCGGGTTTCGACACGATCGCCCTGCCGATCGAACAGGTCGGCTGGGACACCGAATTGGAGCGTTTCGTCGACCTCGCCGACGCACCCATCCGGTCGGTGTTCAAGCTGTACCCGTGGGAGTGGGTGCTCGACGACGACTTCGGCAAGCGGGTGGTCGACTCGCTGCCGAGCACAGTGTGGGTCGAACCGCTGTGGAAGACCATGCTGTCGAACAAGGCGCTGCTGGCGGTGCTGTGGGAGATGTACCCCGGCCATCCGAACCTGTTGCCCGCCTACATCGACGACCCGCACGAGCTCACCGAGTACATCCGCAAACCCAAACTGGGCCGCGAGGGCGCGAACATGACGATCGTCGGCGCGGGCATGGAGACCTCCACCGGCGGCGTGTACGGCGAGGAGGGCTTCGTGTACCAGTTGCTCGATCCGCTGCCCGATTTCGACGGAATGCGCCCGGTCATCGGGGCGTGGATGGTCGGCGACACGTCGGCCGGGATGGGCATCCGGGAGACGCCGGGATTGATCACCGACGACAGTTCGACCTTCGTCCCGCATCGCATACCGACCAAGTAGCATCCGTCTGACTCATCGATCACTCACCGGAGGATCCCCTTGGCCACCACCCTTGCGCTCGAATCGGGGTACTGGAGCACGATCGGCCACGGCGTGGGCGCGATCATCCTGTACGCGGTCGTCGGGCTCGTGCTCATGCTGATCGGATTCTGGGCCATCGACATCACCACCCCGGGCCCGCTGCGGTCGATGGTCTGCGCGGGCAATCCCAACGCCGTCGTCGTCGCGGCCGCGGGCATGGTCAGCATGGCCCTGATCGTGGTGCTGGCCATCTACTCCTCGGCCGGCCGCCTGCTCGAGGGCCTCATCGCCACGGCCGTCTACGGGCTGATCGGCATTGTCGCCCAAGTGATCTCGGTCCGGATCCTGGAACGCGTCGTCGGCCTCGACATCGGCGGCCTCCTGAAGGCCCCCACCTACGCCGTCCAGTCCCTCCTCGTCGCCGCCGCCCACCTGGGCATCGGGATCGTGGTCGCCTTCGCGATCCTCTGACGGGTCCGCCCTACCGCCCCGTGAACGCCAGCAACTCCTCGACACCCCACGTATTGACGACCCGTTCCGCCGGAACCTCGTTCGCCTGGGCGCGCTCGCAGCCGTACCACTGCCAGTCCAGTTGGCCGGGCGCGTGGGCGTCGGTGTCGATCGAGAAGTAGCACCCCATCTCGAGCGCGAGCCGCATCAACCGGCCAGGCGGGTCGCGGCGCTCGGGGCGGCTGTTGATCTCGACGGCGGTCCCGTACCGGCGGCACGCCTCGAACACCACCTCGGCGTCGAACTGCGACTCCGGCCGCGTCCCCCGGCCGCCGGTGACCAATCGGCCCGTGCAGTGGCCCAGCACGTCGACGAGCGGATTCGCGACGGCGTAGACCATCCGCTTGGTCATCGTCTCGCTGTCGTCGCGCAGATGCGAATGCACGCTCGCCACAACGATATCCAGCCGTTCGAGCAGTTCGCGTTCCTGATCCAGACCGCCGTCGTCGAGGATGTCGACCTCGATGCCGGTGAGGATCCGGAACGGCGCGAGCTCGGCGTTGAGTTCGGCCACCACGTCGAGCTGACGGCGCAACCGCTCCGGCGAGAGCCCCCGCGCGATCGTCAACCGCGGCGAATGATCGGTCAGCGCACAGTATTCGTGGCCGAGCGCCATCGCCGTGCGCATCATCTCCTCGATCGGACTGCCCCCGTCCGACCAATCCGAGTGCGTGTGCAGGTCCCCCCGCAGCCGCTTGCGCAACTCGGCCCCCGTCGGCGCGATAACCGTTGCGCCGGAACGCAATTCGGCCAGCCGATCGGGCACCTCCCCCGCGACGGCCTGCGCGATGACCGCCGCGGTCTTGGGCCCGATCCCGGCCAGCTCCTGCCAGTTCCCGTCCCGCCGATACCGATCGAAGTCGACCTCCGACAGCGCGGCCACGGTATCGGCCGCCCGCCGGTAGGCCCGCACCCGCGGCGTCTCCGCGCGGGCGCGTTCCATCCAGAACGCGATCTCCCGGAGGGAGGCCAGCGCGGCCTGCCTCGGATCGGCTCCCGAAACGTCCTGGGACACTAGCGAATCCGGCTGTACTTCACGAAAGCGACTCCGTCCTCGAACACGCGACTGGTCAGCACGCGAAACCTGGTGGGCTCCGGCAGTTTCGGGCCCGCACCGAACAACGCCCGGCCGTGACCCAGCACGATCGGATACAGCTTCAGGAACACCTGATCGATCTCGGGCAGCAGCACCTGGGCGAGTTCCCCGCCGCCGCACAGCCAGATCCCGAGTCCCTTCTCCCGCTTCAGTTCTCGCACCCGGTCCAGCGGATCCGACGCGATCAACTCGACGTCCGGATCGGGGCTCTCGGGCAGTGTCGTGGACACCACGAGCTGCCGCAGATGCGAGTACGGGCTCGACGTCCCGGTCCGGACACCGAAGTCGTGGGTCTTGCGGCCCATCAGCACGGTGTCGAAGGTGCTGCCGGGCTTGTCCACTCCCAGCGACTCCCGCACCTTCGTGGGCAGGGTCTCCGGGTACAGCGCGGTGATCGCGGGACCGTGATCACCCCCGACCGGGAAGAAGTCGACCGAACCGTCCTCGGTGGCGATGAAGCCATCGATCGTCGAGGCGACGTAGTAGGTCAGCTTGCGCATCCGTCCTCCCTTTCACGGTCCGCACGTCGCGGCCCGCAAAGAAAACGGTAGCGCTTCAGTTGCGCCCCGCGCGGGGCTTCGTCTGGCAGCGCGGGCAGGAGAACGACGAACGATTCATGAATTTCTCCCGACGGATCGGCGCACCGCAGCGTCGGCAGGGTTCGTCCTCGCGGCCGTAGGCGGCCAGGGAGCGTTCGAAGTAGCCGGACTGGCCGTTCACATTCACATACAGCGCGTCGAAGGAGGTGCCGCCCGCGAGCAGCGCCTCGCCCATGACGGTGCGCACCTCGGTCAGCAGTCCGCGCAGCGCGGGGCGGGTGAGCTTGGCGGCGATGCGCTCGCCGTGGATTCCGGCCCGCCACAACGCCTCGTCGGCGTAGATGTTGCCGATGCCCGAGACGACGGTCTGGTCGAGCAGCACCCGTTTGATCTCGGAGTGCTTGGCCCGCATGCGCTCGACCACGGCCTCGGGATCGAAGCGCGGATCGATCGGGTCGCGGGCGATGTGCGCGACCGATTCGGGCACGCGGGTGCCGTCGACCTCGACGATGTCGTTGAGCGCCCAGCCGCCGAAGGTGCGCTGATCGACGAAGCGGACCTGCGCGCCGCTGTCGAGCATCGCGACGATGTGCGCGTGCTTCTCGAGCGGCGCGTCCGCGGGCTGGACGAGCATCTGGCCGCTCATGCCCAGATGCACGACGAGCGCGGTGTCCGGGTCGTCGAAGGTCAGCCACAGGAATTTGCCGCGGCGCTGGGCGGATTCGACGCGCAGCCCCGCCAGCCGCCCCGCGAGATCGTCGCCGCCCATGAGGTGGCGACGCACGGAACGGGGGTGTTTGACGGCGACGGATTCGACGACGCGGCCGACCACGTGTTCGGCCAGACCGCGGCGGACGACCTCGACCTCGGGGAGTTCGGGCATCTCAGCTTCCGGAGTTCAGCGCCTGCCAGGCGGCGCCCGCGGCCTTCTGCTCCGCTTCCTTCTTCGATCGGCCGATGCCCTTGCCGTACGCCTGACCGCCGATCACCGCCGTGGCGGTGAACTCCTTGTCGTGATCGGGCCCGGTCGAGGTGATCTCGTAACTGGGCACGCCGATCCCGCGTTCGGCGGTGAGCTCCTGGAGGCTGGTCTTCCAATCGAGTCCGGCGCCCATGCGCGGACCGCGTTCGAGCAAATCCGCGAACAGCCGCAGCACCACGCTGCGCGCGACCTCGATGCCGTGCTGCAAGTGCACCGCACCGAGCAGCGATTCCATGCCGTCGGCGAGGATGCTCGGCTTGTCGCGACCGCCGGTCAGCTCCTCGCCCTTGCCCAGCAGCAGGTGCCGACCCAGCCCGCCCTCGCCGAGACCGCGGGCGACCTCGGCCAGGGCGTGCATGTTCACGACGCTGGCGCGCAGCTTGGCCAGCTCGCCCTCGGACTTGGCCGGATGCTCGAGATACAGCCGCTCGGTGATGCTCAAACCGAGCACCGAGTCACCCAGGAACTCCAGCCGCTCGTTGGTCGGCAGGCCGCCGTTCTCGTAGGCGTAGGACCGATGGGTGAGCGCGAGCCGCAGCAGATCCGGACGCACGTCGACACCGAGGGCTTCGAGCAGCGGGGTGTGGTCGGCGGTCTCGCCCACGGCCGGTGCGTCCGCGGAATCCTTGCTTGCGGTCACGATCGGGCTACCGGATGGCGCGCTCAGATGGCCGAGGCGACCTGACGGCCCTTGTAGGTGCCGCAGTTCGGGCAGGCGATGTGGGGCAGGGTCTTCTGACCGCAGGCCCGGTTGGGGCAGGTGACCAGGGTGGGCGCGGTGGCCTTCCACTGGCTGCGCCGCGAACGGGTGTTGGAGCGGGACATCCGGCGCTTCGGAACGGCCACGACTAATTCTCCTCTGGTGATCGGTTCAGGTCTGACGCTGTGGGATCGGCCGCGAATTTCGCAAGCCCCGCCCAGCGAGGGTCCAGTATCTCATGCGAGTGATCGGAACCCGCAATCGCCATCCGCACACCGCATTCGGGGCACAGTCCCGCGCAGTCCGGCTCGCACAGCGGCTGCAACGGCAACTCGATCCCGACGGCGTCGACGATCACCGGTTCCAGGTCGATCTTGTCATCGACCAGCCGATAGACCTCGTCCTCCTCGGTGGTCTGCTCGGTCGCCGAATCCGGATACGCGAACAACTCCGTGAGATGCAACTCGATCTCATCGGAGAACGCCTCCAGACACCGCGAACACTCCCCCTCCACCGGCGCGGTCACGGTCCCGGTAACGAGCACCCCCTCCGAAACCGCCTGCAAGACCAGATCCATCTCGATCTCACCCCCCGCCGGAATCCCCACCAGATCCAACCCGATCTTCTCCGGCGCGACCACCCCCCGCCGCACCTCCCGCAGAGACCCAGGCGCCCGCCCCAACCTCCGCGTATCCAGCACAAATCCCGCATCCGTCGATCGACGACGCTGACCGGACCCGGCATCGGAAGACATCACAACTCACTCGTGTAGGTGTGGAATGGGCAACCACTCCACAATACGCGACGCCCTGGTGACCCCCAAAACCTGCTCCTGGGGTTCCTACCTCCAAGTGGTGTACGAACACAGCCGCACCCCTTGTTCGGATCCGCACCCTTTGCAGGGCTCTGGAGGGGGTGCGGATTCGAATAAAGGGTGCGGCTGCGCTGCCTCGATCCTTGGAGCGTGGGCCACTGAAGGCTGGCTTCCAAGGGGTGCTTCTAGCAGCGCTTCGTTTCCGAGCAGGTGCCCTAGCGGGCGGATTCGGGTTGGCGAGCGGTGCTAGCTCTTTCGAGTCGAGCGGAACTCAGCGACGGAAGTCGGCCGCGTAATCCGGGATCCCCAACCCGCTACGCAACTGCTGCCGTCCCCGGCCGACGGTCCGGAGCGTGTTGTGCAACGTGTCCTCGAAATCGGCGAGCGTCGAGTCCACGTACTGATCGCACTCCTCGCGCAGTCGGTCCGCCTCCGCGTGCGCCGCGTCGATCAACCGGGCCGACTCCGCGTGCGCCGCCCGGACCACCTCGGTCTGCGCGACGAGCCGGTCCTGCTCGGCCTGTCCCTCGGCCACCGAACGGTCGTAGGACGCCTGCCCGGCGGCGATCATGCGATCGGACTCGGACCGTGCTCGTCCCGTAACGGCCTCGTACTCGGCCTTCCCATCGGCCACGATCCGGTCCGATTCGGCCTGCGCGGTGCTCACCAGATGATCGGCGTGGGCCCGGGCCTCGGCGACCATCCGGTCCGCGTGGGCCTTGGCGTCGGCCAGGATCCGGTCGGCCTCCTCGCGGGCGGCCGTAACCGTCTGGTGCGCTTGCTCATTGGCGTCCGTGACGGTGTTCTCGGCGCTGGACCGCGCGTCGTCGACGATCTTGTCGCGATGGTCGAGCACATCCTGGGCGTCGTCGAGTTCGCCGGGCAGCGCCTCGCGCACGTCGTCGAGCAGTTCGAGCACGTCACCGCGGGGGATTATGCAGTTGCGAGTCGGCGGGATGCCCCGCGCCTCTTCCACGATCGCGACCAGCTCGTCGAGTGCCTCGAATACGCGGTACATCAGACCCCACTCTCCTGCCGAACTCTCTCTCGGCCCAGTGTGCCTCTCGTCACGATCATCTGCCCAGTTCACTCCCGGTGTGTCGCTGAGTGTTTCCAACGCCACAGAAAACATCTGGAGGGATGCTCTCCGTTTGGTGTAACTTCTTACCGAGCGGTAGACGTAGTTCGATCGGAATGACAATGGCTGTCCTGTATCCGGGTCCGCCGGGCATGTGGGTTCTCCCCCAGTCCGGTTCGGACGACCCCGCATATCCGGATGTCGTGGCGCCGCGCGTGTCGCCCGCCCGACTGGTCACCTTCCTGCGCGCGGACCACTGGTTCCCGCAGCTGATTCGCTTCGCCCTCGTCGGCGGCCTCAGCAATATCGGCTACTTCCTGCTGTTCCTGGTCTGCTACTCCGGCGGCCCGCAACTGGCCAACCTCACGGGCTCGGTGGTGAGCACCGCCCTGGCGAACGAGCTCCACCGCCGCCTCACCTTCCACGCCTCCGACCGAGTCAATTGGCTGACAGCCCAATTGGAAGGCGGCGGCCTCGCCCTCGCCGGCCTCGCCATCACCTCCGCGGCCCTCGCCATCCTCGACGTAGCCGCCCCCACTCTGAACAACATCACCGAGGCCATCGCCGTCATAGCCATCACCGCGGCCGTAGGCACCCTCCGCTTCCTCACCCTCCGCCTCTGGGTCTTCTGACCCCACGCTCATAGGCCCCTCGGCCCAACCACACTGGCCCCTCGACCCCGCCCACCAGTCTCTCGGCCCAGCCCCAGCCGCTCGGCCAGCCTCCAGTCCCTCGGCCCAGCCTTCCCTAGTCCCTCGGCCAGGCCCCCGGTGCTGAGCACGAAGAACACGGCGGCCACGAGCGCGAAATACACCAGCGCGCCACCGGCCCCTCGACACCGCCCACCGGTCCCTCATCCCCGCCACACCCGCCTTCCGACACAGCCACCCCGGCCTTCAAAACCGACCGCTCCCCAAGGTTTCGGCAACCCCAGCCGCACCCCTTATTCGAATCCGCACCCCTTCCAAGACCCGGAAACGGGTGCGGATCCGAATAAGGGGTGCGGCTGTGAGCTGGTCGAATAAAGATGGAACCGCAGTGGAATACCCGGCGTCCTATGGAGGCAAACCAATTGCTTCCGAACGGATGTGGAGGTCGCAGTGAAACGTTGCAAGGGATGTCGCACGTCGTGGCGCAACGCCACCAAATCTTCCACCTCGCGGGACCGCCCGGTGCTGCGCGTGCACCGCTGCACGGGCCGGGCCGCTCCCCCGCGACGACCACGCCCCAACCCCGACACCGAGCCCCAATGACGAACCCCGAACCCCCACTCGGCCAAGACCTTTGGCCCGAGACCCGAACGGGTGCGGGCGCCGAGGTCCGCCGCCGCCGGGAGGTGGTGGCGGACGGCGTCACCGACGACCAGATCCGCCGGTTGTGCACCGGCGGCTCCTGGCGACGGGTGCGCCGCGGAACCTACGCCGACGAAACCGCTTTCGCCCATCTCGACGCGACGGCCCGCCACCGCACCCTCATCGCTGCGGCCCTGCCCGACCTCACCGACGAGGCCGTGCTGAGTCACCAATCGGCCGCGGTGGTCTACGGCGCGCCGGTCTGGGGCGCGCTGCTCGACCGCGTCTGCGTCACCCGCAACAGGCGCAACGGCGGCCGCATCAAACCGCATCTGAAGGTCCACTGCGCACCGCTCGGCGGCGTGGCCGAGCTGCACGGGATGCTGCTGACGACCCCCGCCCGGACCGTCGTCGACGTGGCCCGAACCGTCCCGTTCGAGGCAGCGGTGGTGATCGCGGACGCCCTCGCTCGCGAATTCGGTATCACCCCAACGGATTTGGCGATCGAACTGGAGGCCGCCCGATATCGGCGGGGCGTGGGACTGGCCCGGCGCGTGGCCGCGTTCCTGGATCCGCACAGCGAGAGCGTCGGCGAGTCGCGCAGCCGGGTCATGCTGCGGCGGCTCGGCTTCCCGGCGCCGTCGACCCAGGGCGAGGTCTACTCGGAGGAGGGTCGGCTCCTGGGCCGGGTCGACTTCTACTACGACGGCACCGGGGTGGTCGGCGAATTCGACGGACGGGTCAAGTACGGGCGGCTGCTGCGTCCCGATCAGGATCCCGGGGACGCGGTCTTCGTCGAGAAGAAGCGCGAAGACGCGTTGCGCGCCAACGGATATCGCGTCGTGCGGTGGACCTGGGACGAGCTCCCGACCGGCGAGGTCGCGCCCCGGCTCCATCGCGCGTTGGCCCGTGCGCACGGCGATGGTCCGGAGGGTTTCGTCCTACAGGCGGATCTCCCTGAGCCGAGGCGGCTGACCATTCGCCCGTTCTGACCGATTCGTGCCCTCCCCGGACCGTCCGGGGAGGGCACGAATCACTCGATCCCCTGCAGACATCCGGCCTCGGGGACTGTTAGCGTTCGAACATGGCTGGAGTACTCTGCCCCGGATCGTTCGATCCGGTGACCAACGGGCATCTCGACGTGATCAGGCGCGCCGCCGCGCAGTTCGACGAGGTCGTGGTCACGGTGATGATCAACAAGAGCAAGCAGGGCATGTTCTCCATCGACGAACGCATGGAGATGATCCGCGAGGCGACCACCGACCTCCCCAACATCCGCGTCGAATCCTGGCACGGCCTACTGGTCGATTTCGCCCGCGACCAGGGCATCACCGCCATCGTCAAGGGCCTCCGCGACGCCACCGACTTCGGCTACGAACTCCAAATGGCCCAGATGAACAAGAAACTCTCCGGCGTGGACACCTACTTCCTGGGCCCCAACCCCGCCTACAGCTACCTCTCCAGCTCCCTCATCAAAGAGGTGGCCACCTACGGCGGCGACGTCACGGACATGCTTCCCCCGACCGTCCACAAACGCCTGCTCACCCGTTTGGCCGAACGCCGAAGCTAACCTCATTCGACGCAGCCGCACTGCTTTGCGTGCGGCTGCCCAAGGGACGGCCACCCGGCCGCAGCGACTGGACGCACAGCCCCCAAGGTGCGGCCACCCAGGAACGGCACCACACCGCCTCGGACGAACAACTGCCCCAGGTACGCCACCCAGAGGCACGGCAGCCCAGCCGCACCCTTTATTTGGATCCGCACCCTTTGTAGAGCCCTGCAACGGGTGCGGATTCGAATAAGGGGTGCGGCTGGGTTCGTGCGCCTGGGGGTTAGTGGGGGTAGGTGGCTAGGTCCAGGCGGGTTTCGCCGTAGGTGCGGGGTTTGAGGGGGGTGTAGGGGGTGGGCCAGGGGGTTGGGGGGGTGCGGGTGGAGCGTTCGATGATTATGAGGGCGTCTGCTTGGAGCCAGTTGTTGGTGGTGAGGGCCTGGAGGTCGGCGGTGATCAGGGGGGTTTCGAGGGCGTAGGGGGGGTCGGAGAAGATTAGGACGTAGGGGGTTTCGGGTGGGGTGGCGAGGGTGGAAGTGACTGTGGCGGGGCGTAGTTCGGCGCCGGGGAGGGCCAGGGCGGTGATGTTGGCGCGGATGGTGGCGGCGGCCTTGCGGTCGGATTCGACGAGGAGGGCGTGGGCGGCGCCTCGGGAGAGGGCCTCCAGGCCGAGGGCGCCGGAGCCGGCGTAGAGGTCGAGGACTCGGAGGCCGTCGAAATCCATTCGAGCGGCTATGAGGTTGAAGAGGGCCTCGCGGACTCGGTCGGAGGTGGGGCGCGTTCCGGCGGGGGGTACGCGCAGCCGTCGTCCGCCCGCGATTCCGGACACGATCCGTGTCAAACCAGTACCTTCCTCTCGAGTCCGGTCGAATTTACAGTTCGCGGTTCGCGGGAGGTCGATCGAGGCGTCAGCTTCCTTGCCCTTCGCTTCGCTCAGGGACAGGAAGGGAACGCTCGGGGACAGGAGCGGGGACGCTCAAGGACAAGGGCCAGGCGCCTAGGGGCAAGAGGGGGACGCCCAGGGACAGGAGCGGGGACGCCCACGGACAAGAGCGGGGACGCCCACGGACAAGAGCCGGGACGCCCACGGACAAGAGCCGGGACGCCCACGGACAAGAGCCGGGACGCCCACGGACAAGAGCCGGGACGCCCACGACAGGAGTCGGGCACGCCCACGGACAAGAGCGCGGACGCCTACGAACACGAGCCGGGCACGGCCCATGGACAAGAGCGCGAACGCCCACGAACACGAGCGGGCACGGCCCAAGGACAAGAGCGCGAACGCCCACGAACACGAGCCGGGCACGCCCAGGAACAAGAGCCGGGACGCCCAGGGGACCGGTGAGGGGCGGCTCAGAGAACCGGCGAGAGCTCAGAACCGACGGCCCAGGGACAGGAGAGGAGACTCAGGGACCAGCGACGGACGGCTCAGAGAACCGGCGAAACCTCAGGACCGAGGGCTAATCAAACCCTCGGAACCCCACGAGAACTCGAGGACCGACGCGAATTCGAAGACCGGCCCCCGAAAACCCCAACCTCAATCAGCCGCAGCCTCATTCGGCCGAACATCCAACAACAAATCCCCACCCTCCACCTGCTGCACCTTCGCGATCGCGATCCGCCGCACCACCCCACCTCGCGGCGCGGTGATCGCCGCCTCCATCTTCATCGCCTCGATGGTCCCGATCGTGTCCCCGGCGGAGATCGAATCCCCTTCCGAGACCACGAGCGTGACCACTCCGGCGAACGGCGCCGCGATGTGGCCGGGGTTGGCGCGGTCGGCCTTTTCCGCGGCGGGGATCTCGGTCGCGACGGAGCGGTCCCGTACCGTGACCGGACGCAACTGGCCGTTGAGGATGCACATCACCGTACGCATCCCGCGCTCGTCCGGTTCGGAGATGGCTTCCAATCCGATCAGCAGCGTGACGCCCTTCTCCAGGTGGACGTGGTGTTCCTCGCCGCGCCGCAGCCCGTAGAAGAACTGGTTCGCCGACAACCCGGACGTGTCGCCGAACTTCTCACTGTGCGCGAGGAATTCGGCGGTCGGTCCCGGAAACAGCAAGCGGTTCAATGTCTCTCGCCGCTGTTGGGAGGTTCCGTTCAGCGCCGCCTCGTCGGCGGGCGTGAGCGGCGTCTCCGGCTTGGCCGGGCCCCGACCGGCCAGCGCGCGGGTGCGGAAGGGCTCCGGCCAGCCACCCGCGGGCGTGCCGAGTTCGCCACGCAGGAAGCCGATCACCGAATCGGGGATGTCGTAGCGGCCCGGATCCTTCGCGAAGTCCTCGACGTCGATACCGGAACCGACCAGTGACAACGCCAGATCCCCGACCACCTTCGACGACGGCGTCACCTTCACCAACCGCCCCAGCAACCGGTCCGCCGCGGCGTATTTCGCCTCGACCTCCTCGAACCGGTCCCCGAGCCCCAGCGCGATCGCCTGCTGCCGCAGATTCGACAGCTGCCCACCGGGAATCTCGTGCTCGTAGACGCGCCCCGTCGGCCCGGGCAGCCCGGATTCGAAGGGGGCGTACACCTTTCGCAACGCCTCCCAGTACGGTTCCAGATCGCACACGTTTCGCAGGTTCAGCCCGGTGTCGAACTCCGAATTCGCCGCCGCCGCAACGATTGCCGACAACGCGGGCTGACTCGTGCTGCCGGCCATCGGCGCGCTCGCCCCGTCGACCGCGTTCGCCCCGGCCTGCCAGGCCGCCAGATACGTGGCCAACTGCCCACCGGGCGTGTCGTGAGTGTGCACGTGCACCGGCAGGTCGAACTCCCGCCGCAGCGCGCCGACCAGCGTGCTCGCCGCCGGGGCCCGCAGCAGACCGGCCATGTCCTTGATGGCGATGATGTGCGCCCCGGCCTCCACGATCTGCTCGGCCAGCTTCAGATAGTAGTCGAGGGTGTAGAGATCCTCGTCCGGATTCGACAGGTCCCCGGTGTAGCTCATCGCGACTTCCGCTATGGCCGTGCCGGTTTCGCGCACCGCGTCGATCGCGGGCCGCATCTGATCGACATTGTTGAGCGCGTCGAAGATTCGGAAGATATCGATCCCGGTCGCGGTCGCCTCGGACACGAACGCCCGGGTGACCTTCTCCGGATACGGCGTGTACCCCACCGTGTTCCGGCCGCGCAGCAGCATCTGCAGGCAGATGTTCGGGATAGCCTCCCGCAACGCCGCCAGCCGCTCCCACGGATCCTCGTGCAGAAACCGAAGCGCCACATCGTAAGTCGCGCCGCCCCAGCACTCGATCGACAGCAGCTCCGGCGTCATGCGCGCCACATGATCGGCCACCTGCAACAGGCTGTTGGTCCGCACCCGCGTCGCCAGCAGCGATTGATGCGCGTCGCGGAAGGTGGTGTCGGTGACCCCGACGCCCCGCTGATCGCGCAGATCCCGCGCGAACGCGTCGGGCCCCAAGCGCAGCAGCCGCTGCCGCGAACCGTCCGGCGGCGGCGTCGACAGGTCGATGGCGGGCAGCTTGTCGTGCGGATACACCGCCGTCGGCCGCTCCCCGTGCGGCTTGTTCACCGTGACATCGGCCAGATACCGCAGGATGCGGGTGCCGCGGTCGGCGGAGGTCCGCTGATTCAGCAGGTACGGCCGCTCGTCGATGAACGACGTCGTCACCCGCCCCGCCCGGAAGTCCGGATCGTCCAGAACCGCCTGCAGGAAGGGGATGTTCGTGGCCACGCCGCGAATCCTGAACTCCGCCACGGCCCGTCGCGCCCGCGCCACGGCCTGCTCGAAATTCCTTCCGCGACAGGTGAGTTTGACGAGCATGGAGTCGAAATACGCCCCGACCTCGGCCCCGAGGTTCGCGCCGCCGTCGAGCCGGATCCCGCCGCCGCCCGGGCTGCGGTAAGCGGTGATCCGCCCGGTGTCGGGCCGGAAGCCGTTGGCGGGATCCTCGGTGGTGATCCGGCATTGCAGGGCCGCACCGCGAATCGCGACGGCGTCCTGGCTCAATCCCAGGTCGGCGAGGGTTTCACCGGCCGCGATCCGCAACTGCGCGGCCACCAGATCGACATCGGTGATCTCCTCGGTGACCGTGTGCTCGACCTGGATGCGCGGGTTCATCTCGATGAAGACGTGGTTGCCGCTCTCGTCGAGCAGGAACTCCACGGTGCCCGCGCAGCTGTAACCGATCTCCCGCGCGAAGGCCACCGCGTCGGCGCAGATCCGTTGCCGCAGTTCGGGATCCAGGTTCGGCGCGGGCGCGAGCTCGATCACCTTCTGATGCCGCCGCTGCAACGAACAGTCGCGCTCGAACAGATGCATGACATCGCCGTGCTGGTCGGCGAGGATCTGCACCTCGATGTGGCGGGGGTTGACCACCGCCTGCTCCAGGAACACCGTCGGATCGCCGAACGCCGACTCGGCCTCGCGCATGGCGGCCTCGATGGAATCGCGCAGCTGCCCCGCCTCGGCCACGCGCCGCATCCCGCGCCCACCGCCGCCCGCGACGGCCTTGACGAAGATCGGGTACCGCATGGACGTCGCCGCGCCGAGCAGTTCCTCGACATCGGCCGAGGGCGCGCTGGAATCGAGGACGGGCAGTCCGGCGGCCCGCGCGGCGGCGATGGCCCGCGCCTTGTTGCCGGTCAGTTCGAGCACTTCGGCGGACGGCCCGATGAACGTGATGCCCTCGCGGGCGCAGGCCGCGGCGAGGTCCGGGTTCTCCGACAGGAAACCGTAACCGGGGTAGATCGCGTCGGCCCCGGCGGTCTCGGCGGCCTTGATGATCTCCTCGACCGACAGGTACGCGCGCACGGGATGGCCGGCCGTGCCGATCTGGTAGGACTCGTCCGCCTTGAGCCGGTGCAGCGAATTACGGTCCTCGTACGGGAAAACCGCCACTGTTCCGATGCCGAGTTCGTAGGCGGCACGGAAGGCCCGGATGGCGATTTCACCGCGATTGGCGACCAGCACTTTGGAGAACATTATATTAAGGTACCTGCCTCGCGACCTGGGCCGGACGTCGATGACGCCTTCGCACCGATCCTCACAGGGGTAGCCCCGACTTCTGCGAAGTTGTGTCAACGGCTCCGTAGCTTATGCTCGAGGACGCAGCTGGTTCACCGCGCCGACGAGTTGGAGCCCCGAGCGTCGGAGTGCGGTGTCGAGCCGGTCCCCGGACCGGCGAGAGGGAACCCGGTGGGAATCCGGGACTGTCCCGCAGCGGTGAGTGGGAACGACCGCCGTCACACGCACTGGGTTCGACCTGGGAAGCGACGGCCAGTAGGAACGAAGACGCGCCCGCGAGTCCGAAGACCTGCCGACTGTGCCGGGTACGCCGTACCCGGCGGCCACCGCCTCGTGGATCGGGCGGACGGGCACTGCGTTTCGGGGCTTCGTCTGCCGTTAGGGCGGTGACCAGTGACTTCCAGTACTGGAGAACACCGTGACTCAGATTTCCCACACGCCGTTCACCGCAACGGTTCTCGGCATTCCGCGCATCGGTCCGCGGCGCGAACTCAAGCGCGCGATCGAGGGCTACTGGGCCGGGCGGATCGACGCCGCCGAACTGCACGATGTCGCCGCGGCGCTGCGGCGCGCTCAGTTGACCGCGCTGCGCGACGCCGGGCTGGACTCGGTGCCGGTCGGCACCTTCTCCTATTACGACCAGATGCTCGACACCGCGGTCCTGTTGGGCGCGTTGCCGTCTCGGGTCGCCGGGATCGAGGACCCGCTGGACCGGTACTTCGCCGCGGCGCGCGGGGCGGAGTCGATCGAACCGCTGGAGATGACGAAGTGGTTCGATACGAACTATCACTATCTGGTTCCGGAGATCGGCCGGGACACCGTCTTCGCGCTGCGGCCGGACAAGGTGCTCGCGGAGTTGCGGGAGGCACGCGAGCTGGGCGTGCCCGCGCGCCCGGTTGTGGTGGGGCCGTTGACATTTCTGAAGTTGGCCAAGGGCGTCGACGGCACGGAACCGGTGAGCAGGCTCGCGGATCTGGTGCCGCTGTATCGAGAGCTGTTGGCGCGGTTGGCGTCCGCCGGTGCCGAGTGGGTGCAGATCGATGAGCCGATCCTCGTCACCGATCTGACCGAGGACGAAATCGACTCGGTGCGTGACACTTACGGCCGATTGGCCGAGGCGTCCGAACGTCCGGCCCTGTTGGTCGCCACCTATTTCGGCCGCCCGGGACCGGCCCTGGCGGCACTCGCGGCGACCGATATCGAGGCCGTCGCAGTCGATCTCACCCGCGGCGCCACCGTCGACGATATCGCCGCCGTGCCCGCGCTGGCGAACAAGCTGCTGGTCGCGGGCGTGGTGAACGGGCGCAATGTGTGGCGGGCGGATCTCGACGGCGCGCTCGGCACGCTGGGAACGTTGCTGGGCAGCGTCGGCGAGCTGGCGGTGTCGACGTCGAGTTCGCTGCTGCACGTACCCTATTCGCTGATCGCCGAGCCCGATCTCGATCCGGCCCTGCGCTCGTGGCTGGCCTTCGGTGCGGAGAAGGTTCGCGAAGTGGTCACCCTGGCGACCGCGCTGCGTTCCGGTACGGACGCCGTGGCGGACGAATTGGCCACGGCGCGAAGGGCTTCGGCGAGCCGTCGCGCGGATCCCCGGCTGCACGACGACCGGATCCGGGCCCGCCTCGCCGCCCTCGGCACCCACCATCGCGCCCCTGCCGAGGAACGCCGTGCGCTGCAACGGGATCGGCTGAACCTGCCGCCGCTGCCGACCACCACGATCGGCTCGTATCCGCAGACGTCCGAGATTCGCAAGGCGCGCGCGGCGTTTCGCGCGGGCGAGATCGATGCCGAGGAGTACCGGCGACGGATGCGCGCCGAGATCGACGCGGTCATCGCCTTGCAGGAGGGGCTGGGCCTGGACGTCCTCGTGCACGGCGAGCCCGAGCGCAACGATATGGTGCAGTACTTCGCCGAACAGCTGGACGGGTTCGCCGCGACCGTGAACGGGTGGGTGCAGTCCTACGGCACCCGGTGCGTTCGCCCGCCCATCCTGTACGGCGACGTGGTGCGCCGCGCGCCGATGACCGTCGACTGGATCGCCTACGCGCAGTCGCGCACCGACAAGCCGGTCAAGGGCATGCTCACCGGTCCTGTCACCATTCTGGCCTGGTCCTTCGTCCGGGACGACCAGCCGCTGGCCGACACCGCCGGGCAGATCGCGCTCGCCATCCGCGACGAGACGGTCGATCTCCAGTCCGCCGGGATCCGCGTCATCCAGGTCGACGAGCCCGCCCTGCGCGAACTCCTCCCCCTGCGCGCGGCCGCCCGGCCCGACTACCTCGACTGGTCCGTCCGCGCCTTCCGCCTCGCCACCAGCGGCGTGTCCGACGCGACCCAGATCCACACCCACCTGTGCTACTCGGAGTTCGGCGAGATCATCGGCGCCATAGCCGCTCTCGACGCCGACGTCACCTCCATCGAGGCGGCGCGATCACGAATGGAGGTCCTCGACGACCTCGACACGATCGGATTCCATCTGGGCGTGGGGCCGGGAGTGTACGACATCCATTCCCCCCGTGTGCCTTCGGTCGAGGAGATCACGGCCTCACTGACGGCGGCGCTGAAAGCCGTTCCCGCCGAGAGGCTTTGGGTCAATCCGGACTGCGGGCTGAAGACGCGAGGGCCTGCCGAGGTGGAGGCGTCGCTGCGAAACATGGTGCGGGCGGCTCATTCTCTGCGCTAGAGCACACGGGCTCCTCGCTCTCGGACCGAGAACGAGGAGCCCGTCCCGTCGTCCGACGCCTGTAACGAACCCCGCGATCCCCTCGATGTGCTTCGGCAAAGTCTGTGAGCAGCAGCACAATCGAGAGGGTGGAGTAATGACCAACGCTGGATGGCCGCCGCCGGGATCACCGCCTCCGGGATGGCAACCGGTGCAGCCCTATCCGGGGATGCCGCCGAAGAAGGGAGCGGGTCCCGGGCGCGTCCTGCTGATCGTCCTCGGCGTGATCATCCTGGGCTGCTTCGGTTTCGGCGTCATCGGCGCGATGGTCGGCGGCAAGGACACGAAAACAGCCTCGTCGGCGACCGCTCGACCCGCACCCGCCGCCGCGCAGGCCGACAACCAGGGCACGAACGCGGCACCGCCGCCGAAGCAAGAGGCGGCACTCCCCGGCCTGAACACCCCGGTTCGGGATGGCAAGTTCGAGTTCGTGGTGACCAACGTCGAGACCGGACTGAAGGTGGTCGGGGACAACCCCTTCCTGCGGCGGACCGCCCAGGGGGCCTACACGATCGTCACGATGACGGTCACCAATACTTCCGATAAGCCGCACGGCTTCTCACCGTCCGATCAATACGTCTTCGATCAGAGCGGGCGCAAATTCGAGAACGACGGCGCGGCGGCGATCAACCTCCAGCCCGACACGAGTCTCTACGCCTCGGTGAATCCCGGCAACAAGGTCACCGCCCAGGTCGTGTTCGACCTCCCCGCCGATGCCGTGCCTCGTTACATCGTGCTGCACGATTCGATGTTCTCGGGCGGCGGCAAAGTCGCGCTGCAGTAGCCGCCTGCTCGTGCGGACCGGTCGGCGGCCCGACGCGCCGACCGGCGCCGTCTCGCGGGCCGTGGCATAGGTTCGCACCCTACGCAGGGGGCGTTTGGTACAAAACGCCGGGCCATGATCGAATTGGGGGGACCTGCCGGGGATATTGCAATGATTGCGAAGGCGGGTGGGTAGCATCGGCTCGTGCGCAAGATGTATGCGGGAGCCAGGCTGCGGCGGTTGCGCGAGGAACGGCGGATGACCCAGGCCGCGTTGGCCAAGTCGCTGGACCTGTCGCCCAGCTATCTCAACCAGCTCGAGCGGGATCAGCGGCCGTTGACGATTCCGGTGCTGCTGAAGCTCAATTCGACCTTCGACCTCGACGTCCAGTTCTTCGCCGCCGATTCCGACGCGCGGCTGGTCTCGGATCTGCACGAGGTGCTCGTGGAGGCGGCGGGCGGGACCGCGCCGCCCGCGGCCGAGGTCGAGGATCTGGCCACGCGGCTACCCGAGGTCGCCAAGACGATCGTGTCCATGCACCGGCGGCTACGCGCGGCGACCGATCAGCTCGACCTGCTGTCGTCCAAGGTCGCGACGCCGACCGGCGCGCCCGGGGTGCCGATGCCGTACGAGGACGTGCGCGACTTCTTCTACGACCAGCACAATCACATCGCCCAGCTCGACCTCGCCGCCGAGCGCCTGTTCGAGGAGTGCGGGCTGTCGGTCGGCTCGCTGGACCGGCAACTCGCGCGCGTCGCCGAGGAGAAGGCGGGCGTGACGGTGCTGGTGCGCGGCGACGGCGCGGACCCGAACATCCCCAAGCGGTACTACGAGCCCGAGACCCGCACCCTGACCCTGGCCCGGCGACTCCGCCCGGGGCAGCGCGCGTTTCAGATCGCGACCACGCTGGCCTTCCTGCTCTACGGCCCGATGATCGACGAGATCCTCGGCGACACGCCCGCGCTGACCGGCGAATCGCGGGGACTCGCGCGGGTGGGCCTGGCCAACTACTTCGCGGGCGCGCTGATCCTGCCGTACGGGAGGTTCCTGCGCTCGGCGGAGGAGTTGCGCTACGACATCGACCTGCTCAGCCTGCGTTTCGAGGTCGGCTTCGAGACGGTCTGTCATCGGCTGAGCACCCTGCAACGGCAGGGGCAGCGCGGGGTGCCGTTCTTCTTCGTGCGCACCGATCGGGCGGGCAACATCTCCAAACGGCAGTCCGCGACGGCGTTCCACTTCTCGCGCGTGGGCGGCAGCTGCCCGCTGTGGGTGGTGCACGAGGCGTTCGCGCATCCGGGGCGGATCCTCACCCAGATGGCGTCGATGCCCGATGGGCGGCGCTATCTGTGGGTGGCGCGCACGGCCAATCCCGGCCCGCACGGATTCGGCACGGCCAGTAAGGAATTCGCCATCGGACTGGGCTGCGATATCGAATACGCCGACCGGCTGGTGTATTCGAAGGGGCTGCAACTCGACGATCCCTCCGCGGCCGTCCCGATCGGGGCGGGCTGCAAGGTGTGCGAGCGCGCGGCCTGTCCGCAACGGGCGTTCCCGCAGATCGGGCGGCCGCTCGCGATCGCGGAGAACAGCTCGATTGATCTGCCGTATCCGCGCGCGGCGCGCTGATCACCGTTTCGCGCTGCGGGTGGCGCCGATGGAAGCCGCGACCACACAACCGATTCCGGCCCATTGCGGCAGATTCATCAACTGCCCCAGCACCACCACGCCCGCGAGCGCCGCGACCGCCGGCTCCAGGCTCATGAGCACCCCGAACACCCGCGGCGGAATGCGGCGCAGCGCCTCGAGTTCCACCGAATACGGCACCACCGACGACAGCAGCGCCACCCCGAATCCGGCAGCGAGCGCCGTCGGATCGAGCAGCGCGGCCCCGGCGTCGGCGATGCCGACCGGCGCGACGATCAGGCCGCCGAACGCCATGGCCAGCGCCAAACCGCCACCGCCGCTGGTGGTTTCGCCGACCTTGGCGCTGAGCAGGATGTAGCCGACCCAGCAGACCGCCGCGGCCAGCGCGAAGCCGATTCCCGTCCAGGCGACCGGCCCGTCGGCGCGGGTGAGGAACAGCACGCCGCCGCCCGCGAGCAGCGCCCACACCGGATCGACCCAGCGCCGCGACCCGGCGAGGGCGAGCCCGAGCGGTCCGAGGAATTCGACGGTCACGGCCATACCCAGCGGAATCCGGTCGATCGCCTCGTAGAAGCAGAGGTTCATCAGCCCGAGCACCAGCCCGAAGCCGAGCACCGCGGGCACCGCGCGCCGCCCCACCCGCAGCCCCGACCGCCAGAACAGCAGCAGCACGATCCCCGCGAAGAACAACCGCAAGCTGACCGCCCCCGCGGGCCCGGTCGCCACGAACAGCCGCGTCGCCAGCGCCGCCCCCAACTGCACGCTCACGATCCCCGCCAGCACCAGCAGCGTCGGCGGCACCCCGCCCACTCCCTGCCGCACCGGCAAGCGCGAAAACAGCTGCGGCAGAGCCGTCCTCCCCCACCCTCCGACTTCGATCGCTACCACCGCGCCTCCTTTCGCCGCATACTCCCATCCGGCAGCATCTCATCACCCACCGACAAGGAGCGATCCGAGCATCCCGACAGACCGCGGTCCCCGGCCGAACAAGGAGACCCGAGCACCCCGAGACCCCGGCCCCGGGGCTGATTGCGGTCGGACAAGGAGACCCGAGCATCCCGACAGACCGCGGCCCCCCGGGCGGATTCCGGTCGAAGTGGCGGCGCCCGTCAGGATTTGGCGAGGTATTCGATGCGTTCGGAGTCGACGGCGGCGCGCATCATCGAGGCGAGGCCGGGGTGGTCGCGGAGGCCGGGGTCGGCGGTGACGACGTCGCGGGCGAGTTGCTGTGCGGCGGTGATGACTTCGAGATCGTCGAGCAGGGAGAGCAGGCGCAGGCTGCGGGCGGTGCCGGACTGCGCGGATCCGAGGACATCGCCCTCGCGTCGTTGCCGCAGGTCGAGAACGGAGAGTTCGAAGCCGTCGAGGGTGGCGGCGACGGCCTCGAGGCGGGCCATGGCGGTGCCCATGGGCCCGGTCTCGGTGATCAGCAGGCACAGGCCGGGATGTTTGCCACGGCCGACGCGGCCGCGCAGCTGATGCAACTGGCTGACGCCGAAGCGGTCGGCGTCGACGATGACCATGACGGTGGCGTTCGGGACGTCCACCCCGACCTCGACGACCGTGGTGCACACCAGCACATCGATCTCGGCCTCGTTGAACGATCGCATGACGCGATCCTTCTCGTCGTTGGGCAGGCGGCCGTGCAGCAGACCCACGCGCAGCCCGGCCAGCGGTCCCGCGCTCAATGTCTCGTAGACGTCGACCGCGGAATGGGTGGTGGGCTGTTCCTTGTCCTCGGCGGCCTTGGCCTTGCGGCCCTTGCCCTTCGGTTCGTCGTCCTCGTCGCCGATGCGCGAGCACACCACATACGCCTGCCGTCCGGCGCCGACCTCCTCGCGGATGCGTTCCCAGGCCCGTTCCACCCACGCCGGTTTCATGCGCGCGGGCACCACGCGGGTGGTGATCGGCGACCGGCCACGCGGCAGTTCGGTCAGCGTGGAGGTCTCCAGATCGCCGAGGGTGGTCATGGCGATGGTGCGCGGGATCGGCGTCGCGGTCATGACCAGCAGATGCGGGCTGGTGTCGCCTTTCGCCTTGGCGCGCAACGCGTCCCGCTGCTCGACGCCGAACCGGTGCTGCTCGTCGACGATCACCATGCCCAGGGCGTGGAACTCCACCGCGTCCTGGATCAGCGCGTGCGTGCCGATGACGATGCCCGCCTCGCCGGTCATGGCGTCCAGCAGGGCCGCCTTCTTCGTCGCCGTCGGCATCGAACCGGTGACGAGCACGACCTTGGTGGCCCGTTCGTCCGCGCCCAGCTCCCCCGCCGTGCCGAGATCGCCCAGCATCGCGCGCAGCGACCGATAGTGCTGTGCGGCAAGCACTTCCGTAGGCGCCAGCAGCGCGCACTGCAATCCGGCGTCGACCACCTGGAGCATGGCGTGCAGCGCGACGATGGTCTTGCCCGAACCGACCTCGCCCTGCAACAGCCGGTGCATGGGCTGGGTGCGCGCGAGATCGTCGGAGATCTCACCGATCACCTTCCGCTGCCCGGCGGTCAGCTCGAACGGCAGCCGCTCCTCGAAGGCCGCGGCGATGCCGTCGGGACGGGGCGGGCACGACGGGGCGGTGCGACCCTGAACGTCGTGGCGGCGTTCGGCGAGCACCAGCTGCAAGGCCAGCGCCTCGTCGAAACGCAAACGCTCCCTTGCCTGTTCGATATCGGACTTGCGTTCGGGCAGATGGATCAGCCGCAGCGCGTCGGAGATCGCCATCAGCGCGTGTTCCGCGCGGATCTCGGGGCCGAGGGGGTCATCGATCGGGTCGAGCTGGTCGAGAACCTGCCGGACACAGGCCAGCACGTCCCAGCTCTGCACCTTGGCCGTGGCCGCGTAGACCGGGATGAACTCGCGTTCGAAGAACGAGACGTCCACGCCCGCAGCGCCTTTCGCGCTCTCGGCCAGGCCGCGCAGGCTGCCGCCGCCGCGCACCGAGGTGAGGTTCTCGATGGTCTCGCCCGCCTCGGGGAGGATGAGGTACGAGGGGTGCGAGAGGTTCCAGCGGTCGGGCCGCCACCAGTGCACGGTGCCCGACATCATCGCCCGAACGCCTTGTTTCACAAGGTAGTTCACCTTGTCGCCGTTGAAGAAGGTGATCTCCACCGGGCGCGCGGAGCCGGTGTCGAGTTCGACCTTGAGCAGTTTGCCGCGCCGCTGGCGCATGGGCCGCAGCTCGGTCTTGGTGACCCGGCCGACGACGGTGATGTGCGTGCCCTCCTCGGGGGCCTCCTCGGTGAGCGGCTGGCCCTGGGTGGCGTAGCGCAGCGGGTAGTGGCGCAGCAGATCCTCGACGGTGTGCATGTCGAAGGCGTCGGCCAGCGGTTCGGCCGCCTTCACCCCGAGCACGTGATCGAGCCGGTCGCCCAGAGTCGCCATCTATTCCACCCCGATCTGCACCAGGTCCACCGGCTGGCCGCCGTCGTAGGAGACGACCTCCACGCCCGGGAAGGTCGCCGAAATGTGTTCGGCCAGTTCGTCGGCCAGCCCGGCGGGGGCGTCCGCGCCCAGCAGCAGCGTCACCAGTTCGCCGCCGAGGCCGAGCATCCGGTCCAGCAGGGTGCGCGCGGCGGCCCGCAGGTCCGGGTCGATGACCACCACGTCGTGCCCGACCAGGCCGAGCCCGTCGCCCTCGCCGCAGGTCCCGACGATGGTGAGGGCCCGCTCGGTCGCGATGCGCAGCGCGCCCCAGCGGGTGCCCGCGGCGGCCTCGGACATGGTGAAGGCGTCGTCGACGGCGATCCGGCCCGCGTCGTGCAGGGCCAGCGCCGCCAGACCCTGCACCATCGACCCGCTGGGCAGCATGAGCACCTCGCGCCGCCCGTCGCGCGCGGCGACGCTGACGGCGACCAGTTCGTGGGCGGGCAGCGCGCCGTTGGGCAGCACCAGCACCTCCCGATGCGGCAGCGCGCGGATGGCGGCGAGCAGCACCTCGGCGGTCACCTCGCCGTCCAGGACCGTCGCGCCCGCGTCCTCGAACAGCCGCGCCGCGCCCGCGCCCCGCACGACCGCCAGAATCCCGCGTTCGCCGGAGCCTTGCACCGCAAGGGGATTCACGGCCAGGCCCTCGATCCGGATCTTGCTCAACGCGCCGGTCGCCAGCCCCGCCTCCACCGCCGCGCCCGCGTCGGCGCAATGCACGTGGGCGGAGAAGGCGCCGCCGCCGTCACCCACGACGACCACCGAATCACCCAGCGCCGCAAGGCTTTTCCGCAGCTCGGCGATGCGCTCGTCATCCGTTTCGGAGATCACGTACATGACCTCGTACTGCGGAATGGCGGGGGCGGGGCGAACCAGGTCGGAGACCTCGGCGGTTCCGATGGTGGCGAGGAGGTCCCTGCCTTCGGCGGGAACAAGAGGGGAAGTGGCGGGAACACGAGGGGAAGTCGTGGGAACAGGTGGGGGAGAACCGGGAACAGACGGGGAAGAACCGAGAACCGACGAGGACGAACCAGGAACCGAGGAGGGCGAACCAGGAACCGATGGGGAAGTACCGGGAACCGACCAGGAAGTAGCGGGAACGGACGAGGGAGAACTGGGAGCAGGCGAGGAAGAAGGGGGAACCGAGGGGGAAGCGGGAACCGAAGGGGAAGAAGCGGGTTCCGAGATGGAACCGGCGGTGTTGTCCTTCAGGTACGGCGGGCGGCTCGGGGACTGGCCGGTGATCACCTCGACCCAGGCGTCGAACAGGACCAGCAGGCCGCGGGCTCCCGCGTCCACGACCCCGGCTTCGCGGAGGACGCCCAATTGGGAGGTGGTCTCGCGCACGGCCTTCGCGACGCCCTCGGCGGCGGCCGAGGCGAGGTCGGCCAGGGATTCTCCGGACGACTCCGCGACGCGGGCGGCCGCGGCCTCCAGGACCGTGAGCATGGTGCCGTCGACGGGGGCGCTCAGGGATTCGCGGACCAGGACGGCCGCGCGGCGCAGGGCGACGGGGAACGTGCGGGCGGTCAGGGGGCCGTCGACGACCGCTTCGGCGAGGCCGCGCAGGACCTGCGAGAGGATGATGCCCGAATTGCCGCGCGCGCCAAGGGTTCCCGCGCGGGACATGGCGGCGGCGACGGCGTGCGCAGAGTCGGTGGCGGCGACCGCCTCGACGGCGGCGCGCATGGTGGTCAGCAGGTTGGTGCCGGTGTCGGAGTCGGCGACCGGAAAGACGTTGAGCGCGTTGATCTCCTCGCGGTGCCGCTCGAGTCCGTCCAGGCAGAGTCGGCCCCAGCGAGCCAACGCCGCGCCGTCGAGCACCTCCCGGACCCCGGGCACCGTCACCGTCCTTCCACCGCTACCGCGATCCCGCGCACACCCCCGCCAAGCCTAACCCGCCCCACCGACACCCCCGGCGCACCCATCGCCATGTCCACCTCGGTGGTTCCACCCTCCCCGTGGCACAAACCACACCCGCCGCCACGCTGGACCGTCGGCTCCCCGGCGCCGCCGAAGCGCGTGGTGCCGAGCGGGCAGCGCCTGAGCACGGAACGGGCGGCCGGGCCACGAGCAACCGAGCGGGGGCGATTGGACATCGGCGGAGACCGCCCGTTACTCTTGCAGGGTTGCCTCACGCGACCGCGTTCGGTCGCGGGTGTCGGCGGCTCTCGCCGACAGGCATTGAAGACACGTTTCCGGACGGGCTGTCCTCGCGACAGCGGTCCCCACATGACATGAAGGAGCTCGCGACTATGGCTGCCGTCTGCGACGTCTGCGCCAAGGGCCCCGGCTTCGGTAAGTCGGTTTCGCACTCGCACCGGCGCACCAACCGTCGCTGGAACCCCAACATCCAGACCGTGCGCGCCCAGGTCGCCCCGGGCAACACGCGTCGGATGAACGTGTGCACCTCCTGCCTGAAGGCGGGCAAGGTCGTCCGCGGCTGAGCCGCGCCCACTACCCGCGAAACCCCGGCGCCCACGGTGCCGGGGTTTCGTCGTCCCCGAGGACATCGTGACCGACTGGCGCATTCTCGAACTCGACGCCCCGCACGTCTGGAGCCTGGCGGAATGTCATATCGCCTGCTGGCGGGAGGCGTATCGGGAGCTGGTCCCCGCGCACGTGCTCGCGGCCTTCGACGTCGACCAGCGCGCCGCCGCCTGGGAGCGCGTCCGCGTCCGCTACCCGGGCAGCACGGTGATCGCGGTGACCGACGACACCGTCATCGGCTTCGCCAGCGGCGGCCCCGCCCGAGAGGAAACGCCGGTGGCCCCCCGGGAGCTGAACGCGATGTACGTTCGCGCTCCCTGGTACGGCACCGGCGTCGCTCACGATCTGCTGCGCGCGATCCTCGACTTCGAGGTCGACACCTCGCTGTGGGTGTTCGAGGAGAACCCGCGCGCCCAGACCTTCTATCGGAAGTACGGCTTCGAACTCGACGGCACGCGCAAGATCGAGGCGTTCACCCCGGCCGTCGAGGTCCGCATGGTCCGCCGCGTGAAACTCACTGACCGCCGTTGAGGCAGTCCAGACCACCCTGCGCGCTGACGCTCTGGAAGACGCACAGCACCCGCGCGTTCACATTGGACGACAGCGACGCCGAACCCGTCTGCGGATCGTAGAGCGCCAGCACCGGACCCGCCTCCTGCGTGGTCGCCTCCGGCTCCAACGGAATGGTCCCGGCCTGCGCCACGGCGGGCGCACCGAGGATGGCCGCTCCGGCGACTGCGGTGACAACGGCACCACGGACGGATTTCATCTGCATGCAACTGCTCCTGATTCGCTCGAACAACCTCACGCCACGGCTACGGCAACCGCCAGTCGACCGGGGCGGCACCCAATGTACCGAGCAACTCGTTGGTCCGGGAGAACGGCCTCGAACCGAAGAAACCTCGCGAGGCGGACAGCGGTGAGGGATGGGCGGATTCGATGTAGGGCACGGTGCCGAGCATCGGCTTCAACGTGGACGCGTCGCGGCCCCACAGGATGGCCACCAACGGCTGGTCGCGGGCGACGAGCGCGCGAATCGCCTGCTCGGTCACCGCTTCCCAGCCCTTGCCCCGATGCGAGGCGGGCTGACCCGGCTGCACGGTGAGCACCCTGTTGAGCAGCAGCACGCCCTGATCCGACCACGGCGACAGGTCACCGCACGAGGGCGTGGGGAAGCCGAGGTCCTTGGTGTATTCGGAGAAGATGTTGGCGAGGCTGCGCGGCACGGGCGAAACGTCCGGCGCCACCGAGAAACTCAGGCCCATGGCGTGGCCGGGTGTCGGGTAGGGGTCCTGGCCCACGATCAGCACCCGCACCTTGTCGAAGGGCCGCTGGAACGCGCGCAGCACGTTCTCGCCCTTCGGGAAGTAGCCTCGCCCCGCGGCGTTCTCGGCCCGCAGGAACTCGCCCATCTCGCCGATCTTCTCGGCGACCGGCGCGAGTGCCTCGGCCCAGCCCGTATCGATGATCTCCGACAGTGGTTTTGCGCCCATGGCCGGAAAACATAGCGCGGCCGTTGCCACCGCGGTAGGTCAACCTCCGCCCGCGAACGACTCCCAGCCGACCGGTCCGGACCATGCGCGGCCGCCGACGGTCACACCGGTCCCGTCCGTGACGCGGCCGACCTGCGTCCAGCCGGGCGGAAGTGGCTGTCCGCCAGGGAAAGTCGCGGCGAAGGCGTGATCTTCCCCACCGGCGAGGGACCAGGCGAGCGGGTCGGCGTCGAGGCGTTCGGCGACCGGGGTCAGGGCGGGATCGCGGACGGCGTCCGGGTCGAGATCGATGGCGACGCCGGAGGATTCGGCGACATGTCCGGTGTCGGCGAGGAGGCCGTCGGAGACGTCGGTCATGGCGGTGACGACCGTGCCCCGGGGCAGATTCCGGACCGACTCGTAGGGCGGTCGCGGAAGACGGTGGGCGGCAACGACTTCCGGGTACGCCGCCGGATCGAGTCCGGCGGACAGGACGGCGAGTCCGGCGGCGGACCAGCCCAGCCGACCGGCGACCGCGAGGATGTCGCCCGGCTGGGCGCCCGAGCGCAGGACGGGAGGCCGGAGGGGATCGCCGAAGGCGGTCACCGAGACGATCAGCAGCGGGGCGCTCACCACATCGCCGCCCGCGATCGATCCGCCCGCGCGCCGCGCCTCGGCCCACAGGCCCTCGACCAGGCCGTCGACGAATTCGACGGCGGTGTCGGGCGGGCAGGCCAGCGAGACGACGAAGGCGCTGGGCTCGGCGCCCATGGCGACGACATCGGCGGCGTTCTGCGCGACGGCCTTGGCGCCGATATCGCGCGGGCTCGACCAGTCGAGGCGAAAGTGTCGGTCCTGCACCAGCATGTCGGTGGTCACGACATAGCGTCCGGCCGGGGCGGCGATCACCGCCGCGTCGTCGCCGGGTCCGACCACGACATTCGACCCCTGCGCGCGCCCCGCGTTCATGCGCGCGATCAGCCCGAACTCCCCGAGTTCACGCACGGTCCGCGGCGTCTCGGCGATGGCGATCTCCTTCCGTGCGCGGGCGGGGTGTGGGCCGCATTACGCTACCGTGGCCCCCGGTTCGGTCGGAATCGCCCTGGTCGTTAGGCTCGGTGGGCCGAACGACGGACGACGCGGGAGACGAATCAGGGAATGAGCGAGGACGGCGAGCGCTCCGAGACGGAGAGTCGGGTAGCGGAAGAGTCGCCCCCGACCTCCCCCGCCCTCATCGCTACGGCCGTCGCCCTCCCGGTCGCCTTGATCGTCGCGGTCCTCGTCATCGCGGTCATGTCCCGCCAGCACACCACACGCGACCCGCTGGCCCTCGGCTCGGTCCCCGCCCCCGGCGCGACGAGCCAGCCGTGCGCGGATCTGCTGGCCGCCCTGCCCGACAAGGTCGGTGACCTCACCAAATCCGAACTGGCGCAACCCGCCCCACCTGCCACGTCCGCATGGCAGCCGACCGAAGGCGGCGACGCGGTGGTCCTGCGCTGCGGCCTGGACCGCCCGCTGGAGTTCAACCAGGCATCGCCCCTCCAGATCGTCAACGGCGTCAACTGGTTCGAGGTCCGCGACCAGACCAACAACGCCACCTCGGGCACCTGGTTCGCCGTCGACCGCAGCACCTACATCGCGGTGACCATGCCCACGAGCGCGGGACCGACTCCGCTGCAGGACATCTCGAACACGATCACCAAGGTGCTACCCCCGAAGCCGATCGATCCCGGCCCGGTGCCGAACTAGCGGCCCGAAATGCGCCGACGAGGATCGGACCGATAGTTCTCCTCATCGAACAGAACCCACTCGCTGACAGCGATCTCGTAGAGCCGCGAGGCACCCCCGGGCATGGCATCGAACACGCGCTTCGCGTTGGGCCAGCGCTCCACGAATCTGGCCGCCAGCTCATCGATCCCGGTTCCCGGAAGCTCTCGGGCCTGCCCCACGAACTGAACCCCGCGCGCGGTCTGCCCCAACTCGACCACGGGGATATCGATGATCGCCCCCGCGACCGAGGGCGTGCGGCGAATGTTCTCCGAATGCTCACGGTCGGCTCGGGAGACGAAATACAGCAGGTCGGGAGCGAAGTTCGGCAGATACCAGACACTGCACACGCGCGGCGTCCCATCGCCGCTCACGCTGGCAAGCTGCATCAACTTGCCCGATCGGACGTAGTGCTCGAGGTGGTCGCGTTCGTTCACGCCTCGATCCTCGCGTACGCCGCTCGGAGCGAGGGCAGGACCCGCTCCGTATGGTCCAACCGACCAGCGCGAGTTCCTTACAGTGACGGCCATGACGGCGATAGCGATCGCGGCGGGTGGTGGGGGCGATGCGATCACGGCGGCCGCATTGGCAGCGGCAAGGCCGGATATGCAGATTGCTGCCATCATGACCTGGTCGTGGGATCGGTTGATGGTGGATCCGACGCCCGGGCCGCGGGCGGTGGCTGATTTCTCGGGGCTGGCCGACCTGGGTGGGGTGTGGGAGGTGCGGGCGGATGCGCGTCTTCGTGGGGACGGTCGGTCGACGCTGCCGCGACTCGCGCGGCACGTGCGGCTACCGATACTGCTTGCCGACGCGACCGCCGGTGTCGTCGGGCTGGCCGCGCATATGCGCTGTGCCACAACGGCATTCGGTGCCGGTCGGCTGGTCGTCGTCGATGTAGGCGGCGACATACTCGCCACGGGCGACGAGGCGGGGTTGCGTAGCCCACTGGCCGATTCCGTCGCGCTCGCCGCAGCGGTTCGTACCGGGCTGCCGGTGCAGGTGCTGGTTACCGGAATCGGGCTCGATGGCGAGCTCACGTCGGCGGAGGCGGCGGACCGGCTCGCAACTTTGGAGGCGAAACCGTTCGGACGGTTGGTCGCCTCGGATTTCGCCGCGCTGCAAGAAGTCTGGATGTGGCATCCGTCCGAGGCGAACGGTCTGCTCGCCGCCGCGGCGGCCGGATTTCGCGGTCGAGTGGGGACTCAGCGGGGTGTGATCGTCGAGGTGGGCGACGCCTCGGTCGACGTGCACGACGTTCCGGCCGATGCCCTCGCGAAAAGCACGCTCGCGCGGGCGGTTGCGGACACGGCCACGTTCGACGAGATCGAGCGGGTGCTGCGGAAGCGGCGGGGGTACAGCGACGTCGATATCGAACGCCAGCGACTCACCAACCGGCCACCCACCCGGACGCCGACCGTCGAGACGGTCGCGATGATCGACGGATACGTGGCCGACGCGGACCGTCGTGGGCTCGACGCTCTCACGTTGCGCCGAGTATCGGAATTGGTGGGCGCGACGGATACCCGATCGGCCGAGGCGTTGCGAGAGATCCTGCGACAGCATCGGCCTCGGAACTTTCGGCCCCCGCTCTACGAGTGCCGCCTGCCGCGTCCCTCGGCCTGACATGATGACGCCGTGCGCGTACTGGTCACCGGAGCAAGCGGGTACGTGGGCCGCGCGGTCGTCGGGTCGCTGGCGGAACGAGGGCATGAGCCTGTCGCGATGGTGCGCGAAGGCACTATCCGTATCGACGGGGTGAGCGCTACCCGGATGGCCGATCTGTTCGATGCCGGGTCCCTTCGTCGAGCCGTGTCGGGCGTGGACGCCGTCTGTCATTTGGCGGGACTCGCGAGAGCGCGGGAATCCGTGGGGGAACCGCTCCGGTACTTCCGGGCCAATGTGGTCGGCACCGTCGCGTTGCTCGAGGCGATGGAGGGAGCCGGGGTGGGTCGGATCGTCTTCGCCTCCACGGGTTCCGTTTACGGGAGTCCCGAGACGCAGCCGATGACGGAGGAGCTGCCGACCGCCCCTCCGCATCCTTACGCGAGCAGCAAGCTCGCTGCCGAGTCGGCGATCGAATCGCAGTGCGGCACCGGAAGATTGACCGCCGTCGTCATCCGAATGCTGAACGTCGCGGGTGGAGTCGATCCCGATCCGACTCGGCTGCTCCCACGCGCGCTCATCGCCGCCCGGGATGGCAGCCCGCTCGCGGTCAATGGCGACGGCTCATCGGTGCGTGACTATCTGCACGTCTCGGATGCCGCCGACGCCTTCGCCGCCGCGATCGACCATATGCCGCCAGGCGGGCATACGACCTACAACGTCGGCAGCGGAATCGGCAGCAGTGTGAACGAGGTGATCGATGCGGTCGAAACGGTTACCGGACAACGTCTTTCAGTAGACCATCACCCAGCCGTCGCCGAACCGAGAATCATCGTCAGCGATCCCGCGAAAGCCATCCGCGAACTCGCCTGGAGCCCGCACCGATCCACCCTCGAGGCGATCGTGCGCGACGCCTGGCGCGCCGGATGATCACTCCCGCCGCAACCGCACCTTCCCCGCACCCAAATCCACATCCACCCCGCCCGAGTCCCCATCCCCCGGACTCTCCCGATGCATAAGCACCGACTGACGCTCCTCGAACTCGTACCGCTTCCCCGAATCGAACACCGCGTCGAACTGCTCGAAACCGATTGCGGCGGCGCCGCGGCCGTCTCGGTCGCGCATCCAGGGCAGGGCCGTGCGGCCGGTGGACTTGCGGAACAGGACCTCGGCGAAGGCCACGGCGATGAGCAGGAGGGCCAGGCCGGGGAGGGTCATCGCGACGAGCACGGGGTCCAGCGTACCGGCGAGGGGCTAGCGGAGGCCGGTGCCGCGGGTGAGGGCGGTGTCTATGAGGGTGGTGACGAGGGTGGGGTTGTCGATGCCGGTGCTCTCCCACATGCGGGGGTACATGGAGATCGAGGTCATGCCGGGCATGGTGTTGATCTCGTTGATGACCGGGCCGTCGGCGGTGACGAAGAAGTCGACGCGGGCCAGGCCCTGGCAGTCGAGGGCGCGGAAGGCTTGGACGGCCAGGTCCCGAATCTGTTGGGCCACATCGTCGTCCAGCTTGGCCGGGATATCGAACTCGCAGATGTCGTCGAGGTATTTGGTGTCGAAGTCGTAGAACGCGGCCTCGCCCTCGGGCATGCGGATCTCGGCGGGAACGCTCGCCTCCACCCGGCCGTCGGGGAACTCCAGCACCCCGCATTCGACCTCGCGCCCCTCGATGCCCGCCTCCACGATCACCTTCGGATCGTGTTGGCGCGCAACGGCGATGGCGGCCTCGAGGTCGTCCCAGTCGTCGACCTTGGTGATGCCGATGGAGGAGCCGCCGCGGGCGGGTTTGACGAAGACCGGCAGTCCCAGGCGTCGGCGATCGGCCTCGGCGACGGTGGCCGTGCCCGGCCGTAGGACGACGTAGTCGCCGACCGGAATGCCTTCGGCCGCAAGGAGTTTCTTCATGAACTCCTTGTCCATCCCGGTCGCACTGGCCAGCACCCCGGGGCCGACGTACGGCAGCCCGGCCATCTCGAGCAGCCCCTGCACCGTGCCGTCCTCGCCGAAAGCGCCGTGCAGCACCGGGAACACGACATCGATCGGCCCCGGCCCCTCGGAACCGTCTACGGGCACCAGACCGCCGGACCGGCCGAGCACCAGCTCCGCGCCCCCGGATTCCACCGACGGCAGCGCGCGATCCGCGATGGCGAGCGTGCGCGCGTCCGAACCGGCCAGCACCCAGGTGCCCTCGCGGGTGATGCCGACCGGGACGGCCTCGAATCGGTCG
This sequence comes from Nocardia sp. NPDC004068, assembly GCF_042874315.1. Lineage (NCBI taxonomy): Bacteria > Bacillati > Actinomycetota > Actinomycetes > Mycobacteriales > Nocardiaceae > Nocardia > Nocardia sp. NPDC004068. The sequence continues at coordinate 114,032 of NZ_JBIAMW010000001.1, read as the reverse complement.
GGGTCGAGGTTGCGCAGCACGAAGCCCGCCGAGACACACGACACCGCGTGCTCGTTGCTCCGCCCGCCGAAGACGACCGCGACCCTGATCCGATTAGTCATAGAGCGAACCGTACCCAAACCGGCGTGCCGCCACTCATTCCGGTTTCATCCGGCGTCCGAGCAGCTGGCCCACCGCGTCGGACACCGACAGGCCCTCGTGACACACCTGCGACACGGCCAGGGTCAACGGCATCTCCACCTCGCTGCGCTCGGCCAGCGCGCGGATCGACGTGCACGACTTGACGCCCTCGGCGACCTGGCCGTTGGTCGCGCGCTGCGCGGCCTCCATCGAGCCACCCGCGCCCAGCACATGCCCGAAGGACCGGTTGCGCGACAGCGGTGAGGTGCAGGTCGCGACCAGATCGCCCACCCCGGCGAGCCCCGCGAGGGTCACCGGATTCGCGCCCAGCGCCACGCCGAGCCGCATGATCTCGGCCAGCCCGCGGGTGATCAGGCTCGCGATCGAGTTGGAGCCCAGGCCCATTCCCGCCGCGATGCCGCAGGCCAGCGCGATCACGTTCTTGCAGGCGCCGCCGAGTTCGCAGCCGATCACGTCGGTGTTGGTGTAGGGGCGGAAGTAGCCGGTGCCGCAGGCGTGCTGAACCGCTTCGGCGCGTTCGGGATCCACGCACGCCACCACCGCGGCGGCCGGTTGCCCGGCGGCGATCTCGCGGGCCAGGTTCGGCCCGGACAGTACGGCGATGCGGCCGGGGTCGGCGCGGGTGACCTCGTGGACGACCTGGCTCATCCGCAGCAGCGTCCCGGTCTCGACGCCCTTGGCCAGGCTCAGCAGCGTCGACCCGGCGGGCACGTGCTCGCTCCACGCCGCGAGGTTCGCGCGCAACGACTGCGAGGGGACGGCCAGCACGACGATGTCGGCCCCGTCGAGCGCCTGCCGATAGTCGTCGGTGGCCGCGATGCCCGTCAGGTCCACCTCGGGCAGATAGGTGGGATTGTGCCGCTCGGCGGCGATGGCCTTGGCCACCTCCGCCCGCCGCGCCCACATCGTCACGTCCGTACCCGCGTCGTTCAACACCTTCGCGAACGCGGTGCCCCACGATCCCGCACCCATCACTGCCGCGCTAGTCATGTGGCCAATATGCCACCCGGCATGGGGCATCCTCGCGATATTCCGCTGACCGGGCATGACGTCCACCACTGTGCCCGGCGTGCGACGATGGGCCCATGCGTCCGGATGCCGTCCACGCCGTGATCGCGGTGAAGAATCTCGCGCGGGCCAAGAGCCGACTCGCCGAGCGGTTGTCGCCCACCGACCGCTCGCGGCTGGTGCTGGCCATGCTGTCGGACACCGTCGGCGCGGCCACCGCCGCCGGACTGGCCTCGGTGACCGTGGTGACCCCCGACGCCGAGGTGGCCGCGGCCGTACGCGCGCTCGGGGCGCGGGTGCATCCCGATCCGGCCGCCGCCGACGACGGCCTCAACGCCGCCCTGACCGACGCGGCCGACGCCGTGCGCCGCGCGTTCGGACCCGTGGAACTGCTTGCGCTGCAAGCGGATCTGCCCGCCCTGCGCGCCGACGAACTGTGCGACATGTTGGCGACCGCGCCGCCGACGGGCCGGTCGCTGGTCGCCGACCACACCGGTCACGGCACCGCCGCGCTGCTGGTGCGCGACGAAACCGCCCCGCTGGCACCGCGTTTCGGCCCCGGCTCGGCGCGCCGCCACATCGATTCGGGCGCAAAGGATCTCGGCGGGCACTGGCCCGGATTGCGGCTGGACGTGGACACCGCCGCCGACCTCGACGACGCCGCCGCGCTCGGCGTCGGCCCGGCCACCGCGGCCGTGCTCGACGACATCGGCTGGCCGCGCCCTGTTCACACAGATCTCACGCGGAGGTGCACGGCCGGGTCACATGTGTGCTAGATGATCGCCGGATGGGCGACCAGGTGTCGATCGGCGGTGTCACGCGAGGCATCGCCCGAGGTAAGGAATGATCGTGACCGTGAGCGATACCGACCTAACGCAGGCCCGACTACCGGCGGCGCCGCCCGCGGCCACTCCCCCGCCCGCGACCGCCGAGGCGACGAAGTTGCCCCAGGATCGCTATCTCAATCGCGAACTGAGCTGGCTCGACTTCAACGCCCGGGTGATGGCCCTGGCGGAGGACACCTCCGAGCCGTTGCTCGAGCGGGCCAAGTTCCTCGCCATCTTCGCCTCGAACCTCGACGAGTTCTACATGGTCCGGGTGGCCGGACTCAAGCGGCGCGCCGACGCTGGGCTCGCGGTCCGCTCCGCCGACGGGCTCACGCCCACGGAACAACTCGGCCTGATCGCCAAGCGCACCCAGGATCTCGCCGTGCGTCACGCCCGGGTCTTCCTCGATCAGGTGCGGCCCGCGCTCGCCGCGGAGGGCATCGCGATCTTCGGCTGGTCCGATCTCGACGACGACGAGCGCACCCGGCTGTCCAAGCACTTCCAGGATCAGGTCTTCCCGGTCCTCACCCCGCTGGCCGTCGACCCGGCCCACCCCTTCCCCTACATCAGCGGCCTGAGCCTGAATCTGGCCGTGACCGTGAAGGATCGCGAGACCGGCGGCGAGCACTTCGCGCGGGTCAAGGTGCCCGACAACGTCAATCGCTTCGTCCGGGTCACCCGTGAGGTGCAGGAGGGACAGCGCGCGCTGATCGCCTTCCTTCCCATGGAGGATCTGATCGCGGCCCATCTCGAACAGCTGTTCCCGGGCATGGACGTCGTGGAGCACCACTCGTTCCGGATCACCCGCAACGCCGATTTCGAGGTGGACGAGGACCGCGACGAGGATCTGCTCCAGGCGCTCGAACGGGAGTTGGCGCGGCGGCGGTTCGGCTCGCCGGTGCGGCTGGAAGTGTCCGACGACATGACCGAGCACATGCTCGAACTGCTGTTGCGCGAACTCGACGTCGACCCCGCCGACGTCATCCAGGTGCCGGGCCTGCTGGATCTGTCGTGCCTGTGGCAGGTGTACGGCGTGGACCGGCCCGCGCTCAAGGACGCACCCTACGTTCCGGCGACCCCGCCCGCGTTCGGCGAGAGGGAAACGCCCCGAAACGTTTTCGCCGCGCTGCGCGAGGGCGATGTGCTCGTGCACCACCCGTACGACTCGTTCTCCACCAGCGTGCAGCGGTTCATCGAGCAGGCCGCCGCCGATCCGCAGGTGCTGGCGATCAAGCAGACGCTCTACCGCACCTCCGGCGACTCCCCGATCGTCAACGCGCTCATCGACGCCGCCGAGGCCGGTAAGCAGGTGGTGGCGCTGGTGGAGATCAAGGCGCGCTTCGACGAGCAGGCCAACATCAAATGGGCGCGGCAGCTGGAACAGGCGGGCGTGCACGTGGTCTACGGTCTGATCGGGTTGAAGACGCACTGCAAGACCTGCCTGGTGGTGCGGCGCGAGGGCTCCACCATCCGCCGCTACTGCCACATCGGCACCGGCAACTACAACCCGAAGACCGCCCGGCTCTACGAGGACGTCGGATTGCTCACCGCCGCACCGGAAATCGGCGCGGACCTCACCGACCTGTTCAACTCGCTGACCGGATACTCGCGAAAGGCCCACTACCGCAACCTGTTGGTGGCCCCGAGCAGCGTGCGGTCGGGCATCGTCGAGCGGATCCGGCGCGAGATCGAACTCGCCGGGCAGGGGCTGCCCGCGCGGATCCGGTTGAAGTGCAACGCGATCGTGGACGAGCAGATCATCGACGCGCTGTACCGCGCCTCGCAGGCCGGGGTGCCGGTGGAGATCGTGGTGCGCGGCATCTGCGGGCTGCGGCCGGGTGTGGCGGGCATGAGCGACAACATCACCGTGCGCTCGATTCTCGGTCGCTTCCTGGAACATTCGCGGGTGCTGCACTTCCAGGCCCAGGACGAGTGGTGGATCGGCAGCGCGGACATGATGCACCGCAATCTGGATCGGCGCGTGGAAGTCATGGCGCAGGTGAAGGATCCGAGGCTGTGCGAGCAGCTCGAGGTCGTCTTCGACTCCGCGCTGGATCCGGGCACCCGCTGCTGGGTGCTCGAGGCCGACGGAAGTTGGCAGGCGCAACCGGATCCCGACGCCGACGGACCGGTGGAGGTGCGTGATCATCAGGAGTTCCTGATGCGGCTGCGGCGACCGGATCAGCAGTGAACCGTTCGCTGGCAGAGGATCTCAACGATGAACTGGCGTTCTCCGACCCGCGGATATCCCCGAACGTGAAGGCGTCCGGCGCGCTGCTGTGGCGCCGGGGCGCGGACGGCGGCCTCGAGATCGCCCTCGTGCACCGGCCCAAATACGACGACTGGACGCTGCCCAAAGGCAAGCTCGATCCGGGTGAGACTCCGATCGTCGCCGCCGTGCGCGAGGTCGCCGAGGAGACCGGGCTGCGCTGCCGTCTCGGGCGCTACCTCGGGTACGTGACCTATCCGATCACGGGGCACCGCAAGGTGAAACGGGTCGACTACTGGGCCGCCGCGGTGCTGGGCGGGGACTTCGAACCCAACGACGAGGTCGACGAGTTGCGCTGGCATCGCGTCGACCGGGTGATGGACGAGCTGTCGTATCCGATGGATCGGCGGATCGTGCGCAATTTCCTGCGGCTGCCCGCGGAGACGGCGACACTGCTGATCGTGCGGCACGCCAAGGCCGGTCGGCGGGATCGGTTCACCGGGCCGGACGAGGAACGGCCGCTGGAGAAGGCCGGGCGGCACCAGGCCGAGGCGCTGGTGCCGAATCTGCTCGCGTTCGGGCCGGAGGAGATCTTCTCCGCGCCGCCGCTGCGCTGCCGGCAGACGGTCGGGCCGCTGGCGGACGCGCTCGGCGTCGAGATCGCGCCGGAGCCGCTGCTGTCCGAAAGTGGTTATGCCGCAGCGCCTCAGGCGGCGCTGGACCGGGCGCGTGCGCTTGTGTCGGCCGACACCGTGCGCGTTATCTGTAGTCAGGGCAAGGTGATTCCGCACCTGCTCGACGACTGGGCCGAAATCGACGGTCTCACACTGCCTCCCGCGCGCAACCGCAAGGGCAGCGTGTGGGTGCTGTCGTTCGCCGACGGGCGGTTGGTCGCCGCCGACCATCTCGACAAGGCCCTCAAGAGCCGCTGAGGTACACAGGAAACGGCCCCGGCGGCCCTCGCACACAGAAACGGCCCCGGCTGCCCTTTTCAGGCCGGGGCCGATCTGTGCCGAGAGGTCAGCGGCGCGCGGTCCGCTTGGTGGCGGTCCGCTTGGCCGTGGTCTTCTTGGCCGTCGAGGTCTTCTTCGCCGGGGTCTTCTTGGCGGCCGTGGCCTTCTTGGTGGCGGTGGCCTTGGCCGCGGTCTTCTTGGCCGGGGCCTTCTTCGCCGCGGTGGTGGTCTTCTTCGCCGCCGCGGTCTTCTTGGCCGGGGCCTTGGTGGCCGTCTTCTTGGCCGTCGCCTTCTTGGCCGCGGTCGACGTGGTCTTCTTGGCCGCCGTCTTCTTCGCCGTGGTCTTCTTGGCGGTGGTCTTCTTGGCCGCACCCGACACCGGCGCTGCCACACCACGTTTCACGGCGGGACCGGCCGCCGCGATCTTCTGCTTGCCGGCGATGATCGCCTTGAACTGCGCACCCGGCCGGAAGGCCGGCACCGAAGTCGGCTTCACCTTCACGGTTTCGCCGGTGCGGGGGTTGCGCGCCACGCGGGCCGCGCGCTTGCGCTGTTCGAAGACACCGAATCCGGTGATGGTGACACTCTGACCCTTGTTCACCGCGCGCACGATCGTGTCGACAATCTGCTCGACTGCCGCAGTGGCCGTGCGCCTGTCAGTGCCCAACTTCTCGGTCAGAACGTCGATCAGTTCCGCCTTGTTCATTGAATCCTCCGCAGACTAATGGCCCGTCGTCGGACCGACTAGGTACCACGGTAAACCCTCAATGGGCAAGAGTCTATGTGCCACGCCAAATTTCATGTGGCGTGGCACACGTGCAGCAATCTCGATTGGTAGCTCTCAGCTAACACCCGGGACTGTTTACGTCTGCGAAATAGGGCTCGGAATGGTGGTCGGTTTCCATGCCGGCCTTGCCTTTTCGAACCGGTCGATGGCGGCTTCCTGGCGCAGTGTCAGGCCGATGTCGTCCAAGCCCTCGAGCAGCCGCCAGCGGGTGTAGTCGTCAATATCGAAGGGCAACACGGTCGTTGCGGCGGTCACCGTGCGGGCCTCGAGGTCCACGATCAATTCCAGACCGGGCTGTTCCTCGAGCAACTTCCAGAGCAATTCGACATCATGTTGTGACATTCGGGCCGCCACCAGGCCGCCCTTGCCCGCGTTGCCCCGGAAGATGTCCGCGAAGCGGGACGAGATGACCACGCGGAAGCCGTAGTCCAGCAGGGCCCAGACGGCGTGCTCGCGAGAGGATCCGGTGCCGAAATCCGGACCGGCGACCAGGACCGAACCCCGGTTGTAGGGCTCGGTGTTCAGAATGAAGCCCGGATCCGAACGCCAGGCCGCGAACAGCCCGTCCTCGAAGCCGGTTCGCGTCACCCGCTTGAGGTAGACGGCCGGGATGATCTGGTCGGTGTCGACGTTGGAGTGCCGCAGCGGGACGCCGATCCCCTTGTGCACCTTGAACGGTTCCATGAGTTCTCCTCGAAAGTCGGGGCGGGTCAGTTCAGATCCGCAGGTGAGGACAGGGTTCCGCGCACCGCGGTGGCGGCGGCGACCAGCGGCGAAACCAGATGTGTGCGGCCACCTTTGCCCTGCCGCCCCTCGAAGTTGCGGTTGGAGGTCGAAGCACAGCGCTGACCGGGGGAAAGCTGATCGGGGTTCATGCCCAGGCACATCGAGCAGCCCGCCTGCCGCCACTCGGCGCCCGCGGCGGTGAAAATCTCGCCCAGACCCTCGGATTCGGCCTGCGCGCGCACCCGCATCGAACCCGGCACGATCAGCATCCGCACGCCGTCGGCCACCTTGCGGTCCCGCAGGATCTCGGCCACGGCCCGCAGGTCCTCGATACGGCCGTTGGTGCACGAGCCCACGAACACGGCGTCGACCGGCACCTCGCGCAGCGGCGTGCCCGGCCGCAAATCCATGTAGCGCAGCGCCTTCTCGGCCGACTCGCGCGCGGTCTCGTCGCTGATGTCGGCGGGATCCGGCACGGTGTCGCCCAGCGGCGCGCCCTGTCCGGGGTTGGTACCCCAGGTGACGAACGGGGTCAGCGCGGAGGCGTCGATGTGCACCTCGGCGTCGAATTCCGCGCCCTCGTCGGTCTTCAGCGCCTCCCACGCGGCGACGGCCGCGTCCCAGTCGGCGCCCTTCGGGGCGTGCGGGCGGCCCTTCAGGAATTCGTAGGTGACCTCGTCGGGAGCGATCATGCCCGCGCGCGCCCCGGCCTCGATCGACATGTTGCACATGGTCATCCGCGCCTCCATCGACATGGACCGCACGGCCTCGCCGCGGTATTCGAGCACGTAGCCCTGGCCGCCGCCGGTGCCGATCTTCGCGATGACGGCCAGGATGACGTCCTTGCTCGTGACGCCCGGGGGCAGTTGGCCATCGATGTTGATGGCCATGGTCTTGAACGGGCGCAGCGACAGCGTCTGAGTGGCGAGCACGTGCTCGACCTCGCTGGTGCCGATGCCCATCGCGATCGCGCCGAACGCGCCGTGCGTGGACGTGTGCGAATCACCGCAGACCACGGTCATTCCCGGCTGGGTCAGGCCGAGCTGCGGGCCGACCACGTGCACGATGCCCTGCTCGATATCGCCCATGGGGTGGAGCCGTACCCCGAATTCCTCGCAATTGCGCCGCAGCGTCTCCACCTGCGTGCGCGAAACCGGGTCGGCGATCGGCTGATCGATGTCGATCGTCGGGACGTTGTGGTCCTCGGTCGCGATGGTGAGGTCCGGGCGGCGGACCGGGCGCCCGGCCGCGCGCAGCCCGTCGAACGCCTGCGGACTGGTCACCTCGTGGACGAGATGCAGGTCGATGTAGATGAGATCGGGTTCGCGAGCCTCGCCCTCCCCCGCGCCGCGGGCGACGACGTGCTGCTCCCAGACCTTCTCCGCCAGAGTGCGTGGCCGATCGGCCATCGAGTGCTCCTTCATTTCGGCCGCTCCTTCGTCGCGGCGGGGTTCGTGGCCCTGAGTCTCGCCGTTCGGCGGTCGAGACTCGCGCTTCGCGCATGCGCTTCGACCGCCGAACGGCGAGACGGCCACGAACCCATTGGGTCGGGCCTTCTTCTCGGGCCTTCGAGACTCCCGCTCGCTACCTGTGGAGATGATGCGACATGTTTTCGTATCTCAGTATGCGAGACGTTAGTATCGTTGTATGAGACAGCATAGCGGTATCGGGGTGCTCGACAAAGCCATGGCGGTGCTCTACGCGGTGGCCGAGCAGCCGTGCGGGCTGAACGAGCTGTGCACGCGGACGGGGTTGCCCCGGGCGACCGCGCATCGGCTGGCCGTGGGGCTCGAGGTGCATCGCATGCTGGCCCGGGACAACAACGGGTTGTGGCGGCCGGGTCCGGCGCTGTCGGAGCTGGCGACCTCGGCCGACGACCCGCTGCTCGACGCGGCGGCGACCATTCTGCCGCGGCTGCGGGAGATCACCGGGGAGAGTGTGCAGCTGTACCGCTTGGACGGGCACGCGCGGGTGTGTGTGGCGGCGCTGGAACCGGCGGCGGGGTTGCGGGACACGGTTCCGGTCGGGGCGCGGCTGCCGCTCACCGCGGGGTCGGCGGCGAAAGTGCTGCTGGCCTGGGCGGATCCGGAGTTGCAGCGCGGGGTGCTGATGGAGGCGGTGTTCGGGGAGCGGGCGCTGGCCGAGGTGCGGCGGCGCGGGTGGGCGCAGAGCGCGGGCGAGCGGGCGGCGGGGGTGGCGAGTGTGTCGGCGCCGGTGCGGGATTCGGGCGGGGCGGTGGTGGCCGCGGTGTCGGTGTCGGGGCCGATCGATCGGATGGGCCGTCGGCCGGGCGCGCGCTGGGCCGCCGACCTGGTCGCCGCCGCCGAGGCGCTGCACAAACGGCTCTGATCGGGCCGAGCTGTGAGCGCGGCCATACGGCGTAAATTACAGTCGACCCATGGGAGTGAATCAACGCGCGCAGATCGTGATGTCCGACGAGGAGATCGCCGGTTTCCTCGAGCGCAGCCGCATCATGACGCTCGCGACCCTGGGCAAGACGGGCCTGCCGCATCTGGCGGCCATGTGGTACGGCCTGGTCGACGGCGAGATCTGGTTCGAGACGAAGGCCAAGTCGCAGAAGGCGGTCAACCTCCGCCGGGACCCCCGCGTCACCGTCCTGGTCGAGGCGGGCGACAGCTACGACCAGCTGCGCGGTGTCTCGATCGAGGGCCGCGCCGAGATCGTCGACGACCCCGAGGCCCTGTTCCGCGTCGGCGTCAGCGTCTGGGAGCGCTACACCGCCCCCTACACCGAGGAGGCCCGCCCCTTCGTCGAGGCCATGCTCAACAAGCGCGTCGCCGTCCGCCTCATCCCCGAACGCACCCGCAGCTGGGACCACCGCAAGCTCGGCATGCCGGAGACGCCCCCGGGCGGGTCGACCTGGCCGTTGCGGGACTAGACCGCCCCCGCCTCACCCCCCTTCCCCAGCTCGACCCCCTTGTTCCCGGCTCAACCCCCCTTGTCCCCACCTCAACCCCCTTGATCCCGGCTCGACCCCCCTTGTTCCCGGCCGCAGGCCGGGACACCAAAAAGCCCCAGCTCAGTGAGCTGGGGCTTCTCTGTAGTCCCGACGGGATTTGAACCCGCGCTACCGCCTTGAGAGGGCGGCGTCCTAGGCCGCTAGACGACGGGACCAGGATCGGCGCTCCGGATCGGAGGCCCGGTCAGCTTAACCGGCCGGGACCTCGGCGACCAAATCGCCTGGAGGCTGACGCCTCCCGCTGGGGTACCAGGACTCGAACCTAGAATGGCTGAACCAGAATCAGCTGTGTTGCCAATTACACCATACCCCAATGACCTGGGCTTTCGGCCGCGCCCTCGTGGGGCGGGGACCGCTTTCCGGGCCGGGAAGAAGATTACCAAACCCGGCCCGGAAACCTGCAAATCGCCTGGTAGAACCGCTGTTTTCGGCCGTAGCGAGGCTCAGGCGGGCTGCTTCAGGGCGGCCTGCAACCGGTCCAGCGTGATCTCGCGCCCGAGCAGTTCCAGCGACTCGTACAGCGGCGGGCTGATGTGCGATCCGGTGACCGCGACCCGCACCGGCCCGAACGCCTTGCGCGGCTTGAGGCCCAGCTCGTCCACGAGGGCCGTTTTCAGCGCCTCCTCCAGCGTGGCGGCCGTCCAGTCCGCAACACCCTCCAGCGCCCGCACGGCCGCCCGCAGCACCGGCTCGGCGTCGGACCCGAGGTTCTTCTGGGCCGCGGCCGGGTCGATGGCGAAGCGCTCGGCCGGGACGAACAGGAACTTCAGCAGATCCCAGGCGTCGCCGAGCACCACGATCCGGGTTTGCACCAGCTCGGCGGCGGTCGCGAAAACCGCCTCGTCGACTTCGGCCCCGATGTGCCCGTGGTCGGTCAGGTACTCCCGCAGCCGGCGCGCGAAATCGCCCGAATCGAGCAAACGAATGTGCTCGGCGTTGAGCGCGTCGGCCTTCTTCTGATCGAACCGGGCCGGATTCGAATTCACTTTCGATATGTCGAAGGCCGCAACCATCTCCGCCATCGTGAAGACATCGCGATCCTCGGCGAGGCTCCAGCCGAGCAGCGCCAGGTAATTCAGCAAACCCTCGGGAATGAATCCCCGGTCCCGGTGGACGAACAGATTCGACTCGGGATCACGTTTGGACAACTTCTTGTTGCCCTGTCCCATCACGAAGGGAAGATGCCCGAACTCGGGGGTGAAGTCGGTGACCCCGATCCGCGCCAAAGCCTCGTACAGCGCGATCTGCCGCGGGGTCGAGGAGAGCAGATCCTCGCCGCGCAACACGTGGGTGATCTTCATCAGCGCGTCGTCGACCGGATTGACCAGCGTGTACAGCGGCTCGCCGGTGCCGCGGGTGAGCGCGAAGTCCGGCACCGACCCGGCGCGGAAGGTGGTCTCGCCGCGCACGAGGTCGGTCCAGGTGATGTCCCGGTCGGGCATTCGCAATCGGATCACCGCGCCCCGGCCCTCGGCCTTGTAGGCGGCGATCTGCTCGGGCGTCAGGTCGCGATCGAAGTTGTCGTAGCCCAGCTTCGGATCGCGTCCGGCCGCGCGATGGCGGGCCTCGACTTCGTCTGGGGTGGAGAAGGATTCGTAGGCCTCGCCCGCGGCCAGCAACCGCCGCACGACGTCGAGATGCTGTTCGCGCCGCAGCGACTGCCGGTACGGCCCGTACGGCCCGCCGACCTCCGGACCCTCGTCCCAGGTGAGTCCGAGCCAGCGCAGCGCGTCGAGCAGCGCGTGGTAGGACTCCTCGGAGTCGCGGGCGGCGTCGGTGTCCTCGATGCGAAACACGAAGGTGCCGCCGTGGTGTCGGGCGAACGCCCAGTTGAACAGCGCGGTCCGGATCAGGCCGACATGGGGCGTGCCGGTCGGTGACGGGCAGAATCGGACCCGTACGTCAGTCATGTTCCTTCTCTCGATCAACGTTTGGCGGCAACGGGATTGACCAGGGTGCCGATGCCCTCGACCGTCACGGAGACAGTTTGCCCATCCGCGACCGGTCCTACACCTTCCGGCGTGCCGGTGAGGATGACGTCGCCGGGCAGCAGGGTCATCACGGTGGTGATCCACTCGATCAACTTCGGAATGTCGTGCAGCAGAAGCGAAGTCCGGCTACGCTGGCGGACCTCGCCGTCGAGCTCGGTGCGGATCTCCAGATCGGCGGGATCGAGCTCGGTCTCGATCCACGGGCCCAGCGGGCAGAACGTGTCGTAACCCTTGCCGCGGGTCCACTGCCCGTCGTGCTGCTGCTGATCGCGCGCGGTGACGTCGTTGGCGACGGTGTAACCCAGGACGACATCGCGGGCGCGGGCGGCGGGCACGTCCTTGCAGGGGCGCCCGATCACCACCGCCAGCTCGCCCTCGTAGTCGCACCGAGACGAACTGGGCGGCAAGAGGATCGGGGCGTTCGGGCCGATGATCGAGGTGTTGGGCTTGAGGAAGATCACCGGGTCGGCGGGCGCGTCCCCGCCCATCTCCGCGGCGTGCGCGGCGTAGTTCTTGCCGACGCACACCACCTTGCTCGCGAGGATCGGCGCGAGCAGGCGCACGTCGGCCAGCGGCCAGCTGCGGCCGGTGAATGTGGGTGTACCGAACGGATGTTCGGCGATCTCGCGGACCGTGGCATCCGGTTCGGAACCCTCGATGCTGACGAAAGCGACCCCGTCGGGGCTGGCAACTCGACCTAGACGCATGTGCGGAGTCTAACGACCTGCGCGATCTCGACTCGCGCGGTGGGTGTACCGTGAGGGCGTGTCCACAATACAGGACACTGTTCCCAATATATGAGATTCAGGTGAGGTGGATGAGCGAGATCGCGAAGGCCGATCGTTCCGTCGGCACGGCACGCCGGTGGCTCATGCTCGCCCTCGGGGTGTTCGCGCAGGGTTCGAGCGCGGTCATCGTGCACGGCACGCCGTTCCTGCTGCCCGCCCTGACCGAGCGCGGAATGCCTTTGGCCACTGCGGGTCTGCTGGTGGCCATGCCGACAGTCGGACTGTGTTGCATGCTCATCGCCTGGGGGTACGCGGTCGACCGGATCGGCGAGCGCGCGGTGCTGGTCGCCGGGCCGCTGGTGATCTGCGTGGCGGGCGCGGCGGCGGCCACGGTCACCAATTACGTTGCGCTGGGGGCGTTGTTGTTCGTGGCGGGGATGGGCGCGGCCAGCACCAACGGCGCCAGCGGCCGGGTCATCGTGGGCTGGTTCCCGCCCGAACGGCGCGGGCTGGCCATGGGAATTCGGCAAACTGCACAACCGCTGGGCGTCGGCATCGGGGCGTTGACGATCCCGGTTGTGGCTGCGGCGCATGGGTTTTCCGTGGCGATCCTGGTTCCGGCGGTGATGGCCGGGCTGGCCGCGGCGGCGTGCGCGGTCGGGATCGTGGATCCGCCGCGGCCGGGCGGGGCGGGTGCGGCCAAGCCGGTCAATCCGTATCGCGGGGACGCGACCCTGTGGCGCATTCACGGGGTGTCGGTGCTGCTGGTCGTGCCGCAGGCGACGGTGTGGACCTTCGCGTTGTTGTGGCTGCATCGCGACGTCGGGTTGTCGCTGGGGGCGGCGGGTGCGCTGGTCACGGCGACGCAGCTGCTGGGGGCGGCGGGGCGGATCGGCGCGGGCGTCTGGTCGGATCGGGTGGGCAGCCGGATGCGGCCGCTGCGGACGGTGGCGGTGGCGGCCGTGGTGTCGATGGCGGGACTGGCCCTGACGGCGTGGGTGGGCTGGTGGTGGGCCGCGATCCCGATCCTGGTGATCGCCTCGGTGATCACCGTGGCGGACAACGGTTTGGCGTTCACGGCGGTGGCCGAGATAGCAGGGCCCTATTGGAGCGGAAGGGGTTTGGGGATTCAGAACACCGGCCAGAACCTCGCCTCGGCGGCGATCGCGCCCCTCTTCGGCGCGGTCATCACGGCGGCGGGCTTCCCGGCCGCCTATCTCGTCGCCGCGGTGATCGCGGTGGCCGCGGTGCCGCTGGTTCCGCTCGGCCGGTCCGGGCGGGCGGCGCCGGAACATCAAGGGGTGCTGAAGAACTGATCCGGATGGTTCGGGCAAACCGGGAGCGTGGGTTGCTGGGAGGGCCCGGAAGGTTGCTGGCACCGCAAGGGAGGCAAGCTTTTTCACAGTGAAGCGGATGCGCTTCGAAACTGACTCGGGGGCAATCCATCCCGCGCGGTACGGCGAACGGCCCCGTGTCCGAAGGAAATTCGGACACGGGGCCGTGTCGGTGCCGGAGGATCAGACGGCGGCGGCGATCCGATCGCCGATCTCGACGGTGGAGGCGGCGCCGGATCGGGAGGCGAGATCCTTGGCCACGGCGGCCTCGATGCGCGCGGCCTCGTCGGTGCGGCCGAGGTGGGTCAGCAGCAGGGCGACGGACAGGATCGCGGCGGTCGGGTCGGCCTTGGACTGTCCCGCGATATCGGGGGCGCTGCCGTGCACCGGTTCGAACATGCTCGGATTCGTGCCGGAGGCATCGATATTGCCCGAGGCGGCCAGGCCGATACCGCCGGAGACGGCCGCGGCCAGGTCGGTGATGATGTCGCCGAACAGGTTGTCGGTGACGATGACGTCGAAGCGGCCCGGGTCGTTGACCATGTGGATGGTGGCGGCGTCGATGTGCTGGTAGGCGGTCTCGACATCCGGGTACTCCGCGCCGACCTCGGTCACCGTCCGCTGCCACAGCGATCCGGCGAACGAGAGCACGTTGGTCTTGTGCACCAGCGTCAGATGCTTGCGCCGCGCGCGCGCCTTCTCGAACGCGTACCGCACGACACGCTCGATCCCGAAGCGCGTATTGGTGCTCACCTCGGTCGCCACCTCGTGCGGCGTCTCCACGCGAATCGCGCCGCCGGTCCCGGTGTACGGCCCCTCGGTCCCCTCGCGCACCACGACGAAGTCGATGTCCGGCGTCCCCGCGAGCGGACTCGTCACGCCCGGATACAACTTGGATGGCCGCAGATTCACATGATGATCGAGCGCGAACCGCGTCCGCAGCAACAACCCCCGCTCGAGCACCCCGCTCGGCACCGACGGATCCCCGATGGCCCCCAACAGAATCGCGTCGTGCTGCCGCAACTCCGGCAACACCGATTCCGGCAGTACCTCTCCCGTAGCGTGATACCGCTTCGCCCCCAGATCGTACTGGGTCCGCTCCACCCCCGGCACCACCACATCGAGCACCTTGAGCGCCTCCCCGATCACCTCGGGCCCGATCCCATCCCCCGGGATGACAGCAAGCTTCATCTCACGCTCCATTCCACAACCACCAAGGCCCGACAACAACCCGGCCACGATAACGGTTCCCCCTCCCCCACCTCCCCCCAGGTCAACCCTCCCGCGCCCCACGAGGACCACCACCCCCAGGTACGGCAGTACAGCCGCACCCTTTATTCGGATCCGCACCCCTTGCAGGGCCCTACAACGGGTGCGGATCCGAATAAAGGGTGCGGCTGGGTTGGTGCGCCTGGGGTGGTGCACCTGGGTTGGTAGACCTGGGGTGGGTCGTTCCCGACGGAGCTTCCTCTGGATCCGCTCAGCGGGGCGGTACCCCACGTTCCCTGTTGTTCCGGCCCCGATGCCGGAACAACAGGGACGAGCGAGATCGCTACGCGCTCAGCTCAAGTCGACGACGGCGACCCTGGCGGCGCCGACGGCTTCGGCGATGGACTGCTGGACATCGGCCGGGACCTCCTTGGCGACGCGGAGGATGACCGTGGCGCCCTCCTGGTCGACGTCCTGGCTGAGCTGGGCGGCCTGGATGTCGATGTCGGCCTCGCCGAGGATGGTGCCGATCTTGCCGAGGGCGCCGGGGCGGTCGTCGTAGTTGAGGACGGCGAGGTTGAGGCCCTCGGCGCGCATGTCGTAGTTGCGGCCGTTGATGTTGACGATCTTCTGGACCTGCTCGGGCTCGGTGAGCGCGCCCGAGACATTGAGGGTGCGACCGTCGCCGAAGACGGCGCGCAGGTCGACCAGGCTGCGGTGCGAGGGGCTCTCCGACACGGTGGTGACGGTGGCCTCGATGCCGCGCTCCTTGGCCAGCGCGGGGGCGTTGACGAAGGTGACCGACTCCTCGATCAGGGCCGAGAAGATGCCGCGCAGGGCCGAAAGTTCCAGCACCGCAACGTCTTCCGACGACAGCTCGCCGCGCACCTGCACCTCGAGGCTGACCGGCAGCTCGCTGGCGAGCGCGCCCAGCAGCGCGCCCTGCTTGCGCACGATCTCGAGCCAGGGCGCGACCTCCTCGCCCACCGCGCCGCCGGTCACGTTCACCGCGCCGGGCACGAATTCGCCTGCGAGCGCGAGCAATACGGACTTGGCGACATCGGTGCCCGCGCGATCCTGCGCCTCGGCGGTGGAGGCGCCCAGATGCGGGGTCACCACGACCTGCGGCAGCTCGAACAGCGGGCTGTCGGTGCACGGCTCGGTCTCGAACACGTCGATGCCCGCGGCCCGCACGTGCCCGGACTTGATGGCCTCGGCCAGCGCGGCCTCGTCGATCAGCCCGCCGCGCGCGGCGTTGACGATGATGACGCCCTTCTTGGTGAGCGCCAGCTTCTCCTTGCTGAGCAGGCCCTTGGTCTCCGGCGTCTTGGGCAGGTGGACCGAGATGAAGTCGGCGCGCGCGAGCAGTTCGTCCAACGTCAGCAGTTCGATGCCCAGCTGCGCGGCGCGCGCGGGCGAGACGTAGGGGTCGTAGGCGACGATCTTGGTCTCGAACGCCGCCAGCCGCGCCGCGAACAGCTGACCGATCCGGCCGAGCCCGACGACGCCGACGGTCTTGCCGAAGATTTCGACACCGTTGAATTTGCCGCGCTGCCAGGTGTGTTCGCGCAGCGTGGCGTCGGCGGCCGGGATCTGCCGCGCGGCCGCCAGCAGCAGCGTGACCGCGTGCTCGGCGGCGGTGTGGATATTGGAGGTCGGCGCGTTGACGACCATGACGCCGCGCTCGGTGGCCGCGGGCACGTCGACGTTGTCGAGGCCGACACCGGCGCGGGCGACGATCTTGAGGTTCTTACCGGCCTGGAGCACCTCGGCGTCCACGGTCGTGGCCGAACGCACCAGCAGCGCGTCCGCCTCGGGCACGGCGGCCAGCAGCTCGGGTCGATTCGGGCCGTCGACCCAGCGAACCTCGACACCGTCACCGAGCGCGTCGACGGTCGACTGGGCGAGCTTGTCGGCGATCAGAACTACAGGACGGCCATTCTGGCTCACTGTGGGGCACTCCTGGGGAAGGGTTCGGAAATTACCGCCGTCAGCTTAATGGTCCACGATCCCGCCCCGCCTACCCCCTAGTAGTCGCCCGCCCTCAGTCCGTTCGACCGCTCGCACCGTTCCCGCTCGCGCACCGCACCCCCGCGCCCTCGGCCGTTCACCTACTTCCCCGGCCCGCGATCCCGAACCCGCACGGCTCCCGTTCACCGACCGCGCCCCACGCATGCCCGCCTCGATCATCCAGGCCCGCAGACCGAGAACCCTCGCTCCTCCTCGATGGCGGCGCCCGACCATCAATCGGGCAGGCACGGGACGGGCCACACCCCATACTTCATTGCGAGCCGGACACCACCGGGTGAACACCGTGAACCCCGCCCATCGCTCCCGTGCCGACCCGGCGAAACCTCGGCGAAGAAACGCGTCGTGCCTGGCCAGCGGCCTGCACACCCGTCACCGTGAGATCATGGCCCTGACCCGGCGTAGCTGTACGGTCCTGTTGGCGACCGGCCTGTTCGCGCTCGTCGCGCCCCGCGCGAATGCCGCATCGGCCACGAACAAGGTGGCCGTCATCGGTATCGATGGCTGTCTCTACAGCGAAGTGCTCGCCGCGGTCACCCCGAATCTGCGCCGCCTCGCCGCCGAGGGGACGCTCAGCCGCTACTCGATCGCCCCGCACACGACCGTCTCCTGCCCGTCGTGGTCGGCGGTGCTGACCGGCGTATGGGACACCCGCACCGGCATCTGCGACAACGACGCCACCTGCACCCCCGAGCATCTCGGGCGCTTCCCCACCGTCTTCAATCGCGTGAAAACCGCCGCGCCACAACGGAAGACGGCCTCGATCGCGACCTGGGACACCATCTCCCGCATCGCCGCCGCGGGCGAACCGCACGCCGATCTGATCGTCACCGCGGGCGCCAACGCCTTCGGCACCTACGGGTGCGAGGCCGAGATCGACACCGGCACCGCCGCGGCCACGGTCGCGGCGATCGCCGACGGCGCCGATCTCGTCTTCACCCACTTCGATCAGGTCGACATCGCCGGACATCGGCTGCGCGCGAGTAATCCGCAGGCGTACCGCGACGCCATCAGCCGCGTCGACGTCCTCGTCGGCCGCATCCGCGCGGCGGTCGACCAGCGCGCCCGCACCCATCCCGAGGAACGCTGGACCATCCTGGTCACCACCGACCACGGCCACCGGCCCGAGGGCGGTCACGGCGGCCAAAGTCCTTACGAGGTGGCCAGTTTCGTGATCGCGTGGGGTCCGGACTTCCCGGCGGGCCGCACCCACAATGGCTACTCGCTGATCGACATCACCCCGACGGTCCTGGACCTGTTCGGTATCGCTCCCGTACCCGAACTCGACGGAAAGTCGTTGCGCGCCGGGGGTTCCGGCGATCCGCACGCCATCCCGCCGGACACCCCTGTGATCGGCCGCCCCCTCGATCCCGCCGCCACCCGGCTCACCGACCTGCCGTTCCCCTACGACGCGGGCTGCAAGGTCGGCTCGTCCCCGTCGGCGGGCTGATCGGCGCGCACGCCCGGTCGGGACGGGCGCGGCGGCGACGGACGCTCGGAAAGTTATTTGCAGACGCCCGCGCACAAAGCCGTAGCTCATGAGTTGCGTGGCCGCTGCCCACGAAATTCGGGGCACCGGTTTTCGCGGCAGTGATCGTACCGTGATAGGCGGCATACCGGCCGGACCGGCGCGCCTGCCACGAAATAGGCCGGGCCCGGGCACGCGAGGTGCCCGGGCCCGGCCTATAGGTCGCCTAGGCGACCGATACAGCAGCTCAGCCGCCGAAAGAACCCGTCCACAGGGTGTCCACGAGGCCGTGGAGGGCGGCGCCCAGGGTGGTGAACAGACCGTTCAGGGCGGCGCTACCGGTGTCGATGATAACGGGGATCATAAATACCTCTCCTATTGTCGAGTCCCAGTCGAACTGGCTGACAACCGCATATCGAGAAGATCAAGAAACCCGTTAACACTTATTTGCAGGGAGTGAGCTGCACAACACGAATCGGCGAAATGTGATCACTCCCGCAGAACGCGGACTTCGCGCGCCTCCGGTCCGGCCTTGACGCGCCGAACCTCGAACTCCACCCGCTGTCCCTCGGTCAGCGAGCGGAAGCCCACTCCCTCGAGTTCGGTGTAGTCGACGAACACGTCCGGCCCGCCCTCGTCCGCGACGATGAAGCCGAAGCCCTTCTTACTGTCGAACCACTTCACGGTGCCCCGTGCCATCTCGCTGTCCTTCACCCGTCCGAGCCATCGATCCCATCGGTCCGATCCTCGGCCAGCGCGCGCTCGTAGGCCGCGCGCAAACGCTGCGAGGGAGGTGGACCATCGCCTTGGGGACGCGCGATACCCAAATGCAGTTCGCGCAGTTCGTCCATGAACTCGTCCCACAGCGCCGGACCGCCCTCCTCGAGCAGCTCCGCGCGCACGCGCAGCCGCACGGTGGTCGGCCGATGCCGCAGACCCCAGCTGCCCAAGTGTGCCATCACCGGGACGAGTTGGATGGCCGCCTCGGTGAGCCGGTACTCCGCCTTCTGACCGGGCCGGGCGTCCGCGCGGGTCAGCAGTCCGGCGGCGACGAGCCGCTTGAGCCGATCGGAGAGGATGTTGGACGCGATGCCCTCCTCCGATCCGGCCAGCAGCTCGCGAAAGTGCCGGTGATTGCCGAACATCACATCGCGCAGCACCAGCATCGTCCAGCGGTCGCCGATCACCTCGATCGCGGCGTTGATGGGACATCCCGATCTGCCCTCCACCGCGCACCTCCACTTCCGAACCGATTGCGCTCTGCAACCAGCTTACCGGTATGCCACCGTGGCCCCGGCGGTGCGGGCGGGTAGGCGGCCCCAGCGGTCAGGGGCGCAGTCGGCGGATCTGAGTGGCCTTCCCGGCGTCATGCTCCGCCCGGCCCGAAAGATGTTCGGGCACACCGACTTCCCACCATGCCCCGGCCTCGGTCCACGCCGCGGGCTGGGTGCGCACGACCACGACGGCCGGACGGGTCCGCTGCCCGGCGGCGGCGCGGGCGCGGGCGTAGGCGTGGACGAAGCCGTCCAGGTCGTCGGCGGTGAAGACGAGGCAGCCGAGGGCGTGGGCGTGCGCGGCGAAGTCGACCCGGGGCGGGCGGGTGTGGTTGGTGCGGCAGTCGGGATAGAAGTTGTTGAACGCGCCCCCGCCCTGCCCCTCCTGCAAGCGCGCGATGACGGCGTACCCGTCGTTGTCGCAGACGACGGCGACGAACGGGTGTCCGGCGAACGCCGCCGAGAACAGCTCGGAGTTGAGCATCAGATACGACCCGTCCCCCAGCAGCGTGGTGACCAGTCCGCGCCGATGCGCCATGGCCGCGCCCCACGCGCCCGCCAATTCGTAACCCATGCAGGAGAATCCGTATTCGACGTCCATCGTGGGCTCGCCGCCGACCGCGCGCCAGCCGCCGACGAGTTCGCCGGGCAGTCCGCCCGAGGCGGTCATCACGTAGTCGGACGGTTCGCTGAGATCGTTGACGGCGCCGACGATCTGGGCATAACTCGGCGGCCCGGCGCTGGGCGCGCGCAGTGTGTCGATGTAGCGATCCCAGTCGCCGCGCGCGGTCGCGGCGCGACGGCTCCACTCCGGATCCACCCGCCACCCGGCGAGGTGCGGCACCAGATCCTCCAGTGCCGCAGCGACATCCGCGACGACGGCCAGGCCGCCGTGCTTGACCGCGTCGAAGCCCGCCGCGTTGACGCTGACGAGCCGTGCGTCCGGCGCGAAGACCGTCCAGGAGGCGGTGGTGAAGTCCTGCAAGCGGGTACCGAGCGCGAACACCAGATCGGCCTGTGCCGCAAGCGAATTGGCCGACGACGAACCGGTGATGCCGAGCGGCCCCGCGTAGAGCGGCTCCTCGTGCGGCACGAGGGTGCGGCCCGCGGTGGTCTCGGCGATCGGAATGCCGTGTCGCCGAGCGAATTCCAGCGCTTGCTCCCCCGCGCCCGAATAGCGCACGCCGCCACCAAGAATCAGCAGCGGCCGCTCCGAATTCGTCACCGCGCGCGACGCCGCGGCGATCGTGTCGCGATCCGGGCGCGGCCGCCGCACGGTGTGCACGACGGGTTCGAACAGGCTCTCCGGGAAGTCGAAGGTCTCGGCCTGCACGTCCTGGGGCAGCGCCAGCGTCACCGGTCCGGCGTCGGCGGCGTCGGTGAGCACGCGCGCCACCTGCGGCAGCGTCGAGATCAGCTGTTCGGGCCGGGCGATGCGGTCGAAGTAACGGCTCACGGCGCGGAAGGCGTCGTTGGCGGTGGCGGTGGGATCGTCGAAGTGCTCCACCTGTTGCAGCACCGGATCGGGGGCGCGGCCGACGAAGGTGTCGCCCGGAAGCAGCAGCAGCGGAAGACGATTCGCGTGCGCGACGCCCGCGGCGGTCACCATGTTCAGCGCGCCGGGCCCGATCGAGGAGGTCGCCACCCCGACCTGTCGGCGATGCGTGGCCTTGGCCAGACCCACCGCGGCCAGGGCCATACCCTGTTCGGTGTGCCCGCGCCAGACCGGGAGCACGTCGCGGCGTTCCTCGAGCGCGGTGCCCAGGCCGAGGACGTTGCCGTGCCCGAAGATCGCGAACACGGCCGGGAACAGCGGCACCTCACGGCCGTCGAGGGTTTCGGAGTGCTGAGCGATGAGCCAGGCGACGAGTGCCCGCGCGGTGGTGAGTTTCATGGCTGTCGCCCCTCGTTCAGCGGGTGGTGCGCCCGCGGTGATCGGTGACCGGGCAGCGCGGATCGGTCCCGGCGCCCGTCCAGCTGTCGCGCACCCAAGCGTGCGCGGGATCGTCACAGAAGGCCATGGAGCGTTCGGGCGCGGGCCCGGCGAGGACATTGAGGTAGTACATCGGGTAGCCGGGCGCGGCGACGCAGGGTCCGTGGTAGCCGCGCGGGATGAGGAAGACGTCACCGTCGCGGACGGTCACGGTCTCGTCGAGCGACCCGTCCGCGGTGTAGGTGCGATGCACGCCGAATCCCTTGCGGGACGGTGTGATCGCGTCGCTCCCGGCGATGCGGAAGTAGTAGATCTCCTCGTTGACGACCTCGCACTCCCCGGCCCGATCGTGCTTGTGCGGCGGATAGGACGACCAGTTGCCGTCCGGGGTGATCAGTTCGCAGGCGTTGAGCTTGTCCGCGTGCTCCCACACCCCGGGCACGCCGAAATTGGTGACCTGCCGGGTGGCGTTCCCCGCGCCCCGCACCTCCACCGGAACCTGTTCTGCCGGACCGTATTTCGGCGCGAGGTGCCGGGTACAGCGCGCCATGGGCAGGGCGATCTCGGCGTCCACGGGTGCGAGCAGCTCCACCTCGGCATCGCGCGGGACGTAGGCGAAGTCCGTGACCCGGGTGAAAACCGTTGCACGGCCGCTCAATTCGAACCGCTCGCCGTCGACGCGCACGACACACGAGCCCGACAGCGGCAGTATGAACGCCTCGTACTCCCCGGTCTGCACGACGCGCGGCCGCCCGGCCCGCAACCGCAGCACGCGCAACCCGGTGTAGGTCCAGCCCGCCGCGGCGGCGGTGAGCAGGACCGGATCATCCGCGTCGCGCAGAGTGCCGTCGGGGCGATGGAGGCCGCTCATCGTCCGGCCTCCCGTAACTTTGTCGCGAGGGTGCGGGGGTGTGACGTCGCTCGGTTTTCCTTTTCGCACCTCGTCCTTGCGGTAGGCGGGGACGGAGGCATCGAGCGAGGCGGGTTCGTCAGTTTCAGCGGCGCGATGAGCGGGGATGTCGGAGGGGGCAGTGCGGTCATCGTGCCTCCCGTACTACGCGGGCCGCGGCGGCGACGGCACCGGCGACGTCGCCGTTTCTCGGATACAGGAGGCTGCGGCCGACGACCAGGCCGCGGGTGACGTCGTGGCGGAGGGCGCTGCCCCAGGAGGTGAGGTCGGCGTGGACGTCGCCGGAGGGTGCTCCGCCGAGGACGACGACCGGGAGGGTGGTGGCATCCAGGACCGAGATGTCCTCTGGCGCGGGGATTTTCAGCCAGGTGTGGGCGGAGGTGATGCCGAGGCCGGAGGCGATGGTGATGGCCCGTTGCAGGGAGGCGGAGTCCTTGCGCATGACCAGCGCGCCCGATGAATCTCGGTGGTAGGGCAGGGGTTCCACCATGGCGGTCAGGCCGTGTATCGCCAGATCCGAGACGGCGCGGGCGCACGCGTGCAGCGTCGGAATGGTGCCCGGATCCGAATCCACCAGGCGCAGCAGCATTTTCCCGCCGTCGAGCCGGAACTTCACCAGCGATTCGGCGTCGTACCCGGTGAAGCGGTCGTCGATCTCCCAGTCCGCCCCGGCCAGCCCGCCCCGATTCATCGACCCGATCACGACCTTGTCGTGCAACGCGTCGAGCAGCAGCAACTCCTCGACGATATCCGGCGACCCGAGCACCCCGTCCACCGCCGGATTGTCCAGCGCGATCAGCAAGCGCTCCAACAACATTCGCCGATCCGCCATCGCCGTGCGATCCGCGCCCACCCCCAACGCCCCGCGCGCCGGATGGTCGGCGGCCACCAGGAACAGCGTCCCGCGCGGGGAGAGCAGACTGGTTCGCCGCCGCCGGTCGGCGTACGCCCGCTGCACGGCTGCCGGGTCCGCCGCCCGCCTATGCAGCAGAGCGTGCCAGCGCTCATCGGTCAGATGCACAGTCGGCCTCCGCTGCCTTTGCGTTCTGTCCACCGCAGAAGCGTTCCGAGGCCACCCGTGCGGATGATCGCTGCGATTGCTGGGTACGGAAACACTGCGGGACTCTTCGCTCCGACGGCGGTCGATACGGCCGAGTACGAAGGCGCTTTGGAACTCTCCGTACGGACTGTCACCGGGACCGCTGCGCACGGGAACACCGCGGAGCCATGCGCACGGACTGTCGCTGGTACTGCTGCCTGCGGGAACAGTACGGAACCCTCCGCACGGACTGTCGCCGGTACTGCTGCGTGCGGGAGCACTGCGGAACCGTCGGCACGGATGGCCGCCGGTAATGCTGCGTACGGAAACACTCCCGGATCCTCGGCGTCGACGGCCGAGTATGGAACCGGGCGGAAGGTCGCCGGGAGTGCCGAGTTCAGCCGCACAGCATCTCCTCGATCTCCGCCCCGGTGGGCATGGCGTCGGCGCAGGCCAGGCGGGCGGCGACGAGGGCGCCGGCGGCGTTGGCGTAGGCGGCGATGTGCTGTGGCTCCCAGCTGGAGAGCAGGCCGTGGATGAGCGCTCCACCGAAGGCGTCTCCCGCGCCCAACCCGCACACGACCTGTACCGGGCACGGGGGCACCGTCCAGCGTTCGGCGGCGGTGGCGATCAGGACGCCCGCCGCGCCGAGTTTGATCACGGCCGTGCCGACGCCCCGGATGAGCAGGAGGTCGGCGGCCTCGTTCGGGTCCGAGGTGCCCAGGGCGACTTCGGTTTCGGCGCGATTGCCGACGACCGTGTCGACGTGCTCGATCATCCAGGTGATCTCGCGGCGCGCCGTCTCCACATCGGGCCAGAACATCGGCCGGTAGTCCAGATCCAGGACGGTGTTGCCTAAACGGTTGCGGCGCTGGAGGATTCGGCGCTGGGTGGAGCGGGCCGGTTCGGCGCTGACGCCGGTTCCGGTGACCCACAACAGAGGGACGGAGTCCACGACATCCCAGGGCACGTCCTCCTCGGTGAGGGTCAGGTCCGGCGCGATCGGCGCGCGATAGAACAGCAGGGGCGGATCCGCGGGCGGGTTCAGCTCGCAGAACACCACCGGGGTGTGCAGATCCGGCGCGGTCCCAACATACCCGGCATCAACCCCGAACTCCCCCAACGCGTTTCGCACATAGTCCCCGAACCCATCCGCCCCCACCTTGGTCAGCACCGCACTCCGCCGCCCCAGCCGTGCCGCCGCCACCGCCACATTCGTCGCCGTCCCACCCAGCGACTTCGCGAACGTCCGCACCTCGGCCAACGGAACCCCGCTCTGCTCCGGATACAGATCCACCCCGACGCGCCCGACCGTCAACGCCTCGAGCCCGCCCACCCGCCACGGCTCATGCTCCGAAGTCCCCAGGCCGCTCATCAGACCACCCGCAGCAATTCGTGTTCCGGACCGGCCTCACTCAGTCGACCACCCGCCGCACCTCGTGCTCCAAGCCCGCCAAGCCACTCATTCGACACCCGCCGCACCTCATGCATCGGCCCCACCAGCCCACTCATTCGACCACCCGCCGCACCTCGTGTTCCAGCGCGTCGAGTTCGGCACCCCCGGCCATCTGCCGGGTCAGCTCGGGCAGGTCGATTTCGGACTTCCCGTACGAGCCCAGTACCGCACCGCGTTTCAGCAGCAGGAAGTGGTCGCCCACGGGGTAGGCGTGGTGTGGGTTGTGGGTGATCAGGACGACGCCGAGGCCGCGGTCGCGGGCCTGGACGACATAGCGCAACACGACGCCCGCCTGTTTGACTCCCAGCGCCGCGGTCGGCTCATCGAGGATGAGCACCTTCGCGCCGTAGTGGACCGCCCGCGCGATCGCGATGCATTGGCGTTGCCCGCCCGAGAGCGTGCCCACCGGCTGTTCCATATCACGCAGTTCGATTCCCATGTCCGCCAGTGCGTTTCGGGCGATCCGCTGTCCCGCGCGCCGGTCGAGCAGGCGCAGCGGTCCGACGCCGCGGGTGGGCTCGGAGCCGAGGACGAAGTTGCGCCACACGCTCATCAGCGGCACCACGGCCAGGTCCTGGTAGACCGTGGCGATCCCGCGGTCCAGCGCGTCCCGCGGCGAGGCGAATCTCGTGACCTGCCCCTCGACCCGTAGTTCGCCCGTATCGTGCTGGTGCACACCCGCCAGGATCTTGATCAGGGTGGATTTGCCCGCGCCGTTGTCGCCGAGCACGCAGGTCACCTCGCCCGCGGGGACGGTCATGGACACGTCCTCGAGCGCGACCACGCCGCCGTAACTCTTTCCGATACCGAGGGTTTCGATCAGCGGAGCCGTCATCGGCGTACCCTTTCCGCCCGCTTCTTGAAGGCGTTGTTCACCAGCACCGCCGACAGCAGCAGCACGCCGAGGAACAACATGAACCAGTCGCTGTCCCAGCGCGCGAACACGATGCCCTGCCGGGCCATGCCGAAGATCAGCGCGCCGATCGCCGCGCCGATCACCGAACCGAACCCGCCGGTCAGCAGGCATCCGCCGACCACCGCCGCGATGATGTACTGGAACTCCAGCCCCACCCCCTGATTGGCCTGCACGCTGGCGAACCGCAGGATGTCGCACGAGCCGACCACCCACCCGGCGAACGCGGTCGTCATGAACAGCAGGATCTTCGTCCGCGTCACCGGAACGCCGACCGCGCGGGCGCTGACCGCCGAACCCCCCACCGCGAAGATCCAGTTCCCGTACCGGGTCCGTACCAGAAGCACGGTCGCGACGGCGGTGACGACGATCCACCACACCACCGACGCCTGGATCCGCGCGTCACCGAGGTCGGTGGTGGACGCGAAAACCCAACCGGCGGAGGCGTATCCGGGCGCCGACCGGATCCCCGACACCTGCACGGTCCCGGTGACCAGCCGCGTCACCCCGAGGTTGAGCCCCTGGAGGGCGAGGAAGGTCCCGAGCGTGACGATGAAACTCGGCAGCCCGGTCCGCATCACCACCCAGCCGTTGAGCGCGCCGACCGCGAGCGCGAACAGCAACGACACCAGCAGCGCCAGCCACACGTTCCAGCCCGCGTGCACCGCGAGCAGCGCGGTGACCAGGGCCGTCGAGGCGGTCATCACCCCCGCCGACAGGTCGAACTCGCCGCCGATCATCAGCATCGCCACCGCGACCGCCATGATGCCCAGCGTCGACGCGTCGTCCAGCCAGGTCGCCACGCCGAGCGGGGTGAGGAATTTGTCGGTGATGATCGAGAAGAACAGGAACACCACCAGCGCGCCGAGCGCGGCCCCGATCTCGGGCCGCACGATCATCCGGTTCAGCACTCGTCCACTCCTGACCTCACCGGGTGCCCTGCGCCACGAGTTGGGCGATGGCCTCGACATTGCCCTTGTCCACGAACGCCGGGCCCGTCTGCACGGGCGCGCCGCCGCCGACGGTGTTCAGATTCGTCCGGTAGGCACGCAGCAGCACCACCGGCAGATAGCCCTGCTCGTACTGCTGCTGATCCACCGCGAACAGCAGGCTGCCCGCCCGAATCGCTTGCACCACATCGGGATTCAGGTCGAAGGTGGCGACCCCGGCCGTCGCATGCGATTCCCCGACCGCGGCCACCGCGCGGGCGGCGATCTGCGAATTGAGCGTCAGCACAGCGTCGATGGCGTGATCGGCCTCGAGCGCGCCCTTGATGCGCGACTGGGCGTCGGTGGGATTGTTGATGTCGACCTGCAAAGTGGTGGCGTTGCCGAAACCCTGGGTGGCGCCCGCGCAGCGCTCGTTCGCGCCGATATTGCCCGCCTCGTGAATCACGCAGAGCAGCTTGGACTTTCCGGCGTCCTTCAGCCGCTTGCCCGCCGCCTGCCCGGCCGAACGCTCGCTCTGACCGACGTGGGCGATCGCGCCGAACCGGGCACTGTCGGCCTCGCCGGAGTTGATGGTGACCACCGGAATGCCCGCTGCCACAGCGCGTTCCACCGAAGGCCGCAGCGCCTCCGGATTCGCCATCGAGACCACCAGGCCGCCGACGCCTTGCGCGACGGCGTTGTCGATGAGTTTGGCCTGTTCGCCGGGATCGCCCGCGGAGTTGTAGGTGACGGGGACGCCGAGGTCCTTCCCGGCCGCCTCGGCGCCGTTCTTGACGACGTTCCAGAAGGCGTCACCGGGGGTGCCGTGCGTGACGACGGCGACCGAGTTCAAGGTGCCCGCCGCGACCGGGCTGTGGGTCTGTGAGGCGGGCACGTCCGCGCCGGGGCCGCTGCACGCGGCCAGCAGCGCCGCCCCGGCCGCCAACCAGGGCAGCACGCGCCATCGGGCTTGTCGACGCGCATTGCCTCCCACTCCTGCGCGGCGGTGCCGTTTCGGCGTTCCGCGGCCCTCGGTCCAATTCCCGCCACCCGGGCCAGTTCCCTTACGCTGATGCGGTTTCCATGCCGACTTCTGCTGTTGCCCACCCGGCGACCCGCGGCCCTCGCTCCGGTCCTCGTCACCCGGACCAGTGCCGTTCCGCTGACGCGATTTCGGTGTCGTCTGTTGCCCATCTGGCGACCCGCGGCCATCGCCCCGGTTCTCCCCATTCGAACCGACTCCCCGACCAGGGCGCGGTTTCGACGTCGTCGTCATATATTTCCTACCTAGATCCGGGCGGGGGTGCCGAGGCCCGCCAGATAGCGCAGGCTGCGTTCGGCGTCCCGGCTGGGTCCGGCGGCCGAATCGCCCGGTGCGAGCGCCGTATCCTGTTCGATCACATACCAACCCCGGTATCCTGCCGCCCGCACGCACCGGACCAGGGCTTCGATGTCGACATCCCCCTCCCCCAGCGGGGCGAACAGGCCCCGCCGCACGGCCTGGCGGTATTCCATTCTGCCGCCGCGCATCTCGTCGGCGAGGGCGTTTCGCACATCCTTGAGATGAATGTGACCGATGCGGGTGGGATGGCGGCGGGCGAGATCGACGGGATCGGTGCCACCGATCAGTAGGTGTCCCGTATCGAGGCAGATGTCAAGATCGGATCGGGCGAGGAACCGTTCCACCTCGGCCGCGGTCTCCACATGCGTGCCGACGTGTGGGTGCAGAACCGTACGCAACCCGTACTCGGCGGCGATGTCGCGCACGGCCGCGGCGGTGTCGATCAGTGTGCGCCACCCGGCGTCGTCGAGGTCGGGGCGGGAGTCGTAGCCGTCGAGTCCGGTGGCGGCGGCCAGCACGAGCACCTCTGAACCCGCGGCGGCGAACAGGGCGGCGCTGCGGCGTGCGGCGCGCAGGGCGGCGTCGGGCGCGGTGCGCAGGGGCAGGGCGAGGAAGCCGCCGATCGCGGCAATTCCATAGGGACGCAACATGTTTCGCAAGTCGCGGGGTTCGGCGGGCAGATAGCCGGGCGGGCCGAACTCGGTGGCGGTGAGCCCGAGGGCGGTCATCTCGGACAGGACCGTCGGCGCGTCCAGGACGTGACCCCAGCCGGGGACCTCGCACACGCCCCAGGAGATCGGTGCGGCGGCGACGCGCAGCGGATACGACGGTACGGACATCGGATGCTCCCGCTGTCGGTGGGGCGCTCCTATTGGAGCGCTCCAACTATGTAACCTGGGTCACGGTGCTGTCAAGGATGGTCGCGTCCACGAATGTCATGTCTACCTCGCAGGATCGATCGACGGCCCGAGTTCGCGGCGACCGGCTCGTCCGATTGGAGCGCTCTATTGTGCGCCGTCCCGGCGCGCTGTAACCTTCGACGCGACAGCCGATTTCCGGGATCTCGGAAGGCCCCCGCCATGACGCGACCGACGATGGACGACGTCGCCGCGCGGGCCGGTGTCTCCCGGGCGCTGGTCTCCCTCGTCATGCGCGGCTCGCCCAAGGTGAGCGAGCGCCGCCGCCGCGCGGTGCTCGAGGCGGCGCGCGACCTGGGCTATCAGCCACACGCCATGGCCCGGTCGCTGGCCAGCCGCACCTCCACGATCGTCGGGGTCATGGTGTCGGATCTCAGCAACGCCTACTTCGCCGACGTGATCGAGGGTATGGACGCCGCGGCGCAGGACGCGGGGCTCGAACTCATCCTCAACACCGGCCGCCGCAGCGCGTCCCGCGAGCGCGCCGCGCTGTCCGGTCTGCTGGCCTTCCGGCCCGCCGGAGTCGTCCTGCTGTCACCGGTGCTGCCCACCGCCGACATCCGCGCCGCCGCCCGGCAGTGCCCGCTGGTGCTGGTGTCGCGCGGCTCGACGATCGGCGCGGTCGACACCGTCAACGACGACGGGGAGACCGGGGTCGGTCTGGCCGTGGATCACCTTGTGGCACTGGGACATCGGCGCATCGTGCACCTGGACGGCGGCGGCGCCTTCACCGCCGCGCCGCGCCGACGCGGCTACGAGAGCGCGATGCGGCGGCATGGTCTCGAGCCGATGGTGGTGCCCAGCGAGCACACCGACGCCGCGGGCATGGCGGCGGTGCGCACGCTGCTGGCACTGTTCTCCCCGGCGAACTTCCCCTCGGCGCTGGTGTGCGGCAACGACTTCAACGCCGTGGGCGCGATGTCCGCGCTTGCGGACGCGGGATTGCGTGTGCCACAAGATGTTTCGGTGATCGGCTACGACAACTCCTCCCTCGCCGCGCTGCACCACATCGCCCTGACCACAATCGATCAGCCCCGCACCGAGATCGGCCGACTGGCGGTGGCGGCACTGGTCGAGCGCTTGCGCTCGGGCCGTACCGAACCCGTACGCCGCCGCGTGCCACCCGCCCTGGTCGTCCGCGCGACGACCGCCGAACCCGCACGATAACCGGACAGGAGTTTCGCATATGACGGTCGGACTGGGGTTGGTCGGGGTCGGCCGCATCGGCGCCGCGCACGCGGAGACGCTCGCGGGACTGCCCGGGGTGGATCGCGTCGTGATCGCCGACGCCGACCGCGACCGGGCGCGCACGACGGCGGCGAAGCTGGGCGTCGAATTCGCCTCGGACATCGAGACTTTGCTTGCCTCGGGCATCGCCGGGCTGGTGATCGCCACGGCCACGGATTCGCATCCGTCGCTCATCACGGCGGCCGTGGACCGCGGGATTCCGGTGTTCTGCGAGAAGCCGGTCGCGGCCGATCTCGCGGGCACGTTGGCGGTGGTTCGGCACGTCGAACGGGCCGGGGTGCCGGTGCAGATCGGGTTTCAGCGACGGTTCGATGCCGGGTACCGGGCGGCGCGCGAGGCGGTCGCGTCCGGGGAGTTGGGTTGGTTGCACACGCTGCGTGCGACGACCTTGGATCCGTTTCCCCCTCCGGCGCAATACATTTCACGCTCGGGCGGGTTGTTCCGCGACTGCGGTGTGCACGACTTCGACATCCTTCGGTGGGTGACCGGGCGAGAGGTGACGGAGGTGTTCGTGTTGGGGGCGAATCGCGGGGAGCGGTTCTTCGCCGACGCGGACGACGTGGACACCGCGGCGGTGGTGTTGCGGATGGATGACGGTGCGCTGGCTACGGTTTCGCTCGGGCGGTACAACGGGGCGGGGTACGATGTGCGGCTGGAGGTATTGGGGTCGCGCGGGAATGCCGTTGTGGGACTGGATGATCGGGCTCCCCTTCGTTCGGTCGAACCGGGATATCCGGTCTCGGCGAGCGCCGCGTACGCCGGGTTCATGGAACGCTTCCGCGGCGCGTACACCGAGGAACTGATCGCCTTTCTCGACGTGGTCGCCGGCGCGACCGAAAGCCCGTGCACACCCCGTGACGCGCTGGCGGCGTTCCGGATCGCCGAGGCGTGCGAGGTCTCGCGCCGGGAACGTCGAGCGGTGGGTTCGGCCGAGATACCGGACTGACAACCTCTTCGCCTTGATCTCAACCTCCCTCGAGGTTCTAGGCTCTGGTCATGACCTATACGCCCGCCGAACACGCCTACCTCGCCACGCAGAACCTGGCCCGCCTCGCGACCGTCAGCCCGTCCGGCAAGCCCCAGGTCGTGCCCGTCGGCTTCCAGCTCAACGACGACGGCACCATCGATATCGGCGGCCCCACCCCCACCGCTGCCCGCTACCGCAACGTGCGCGCCAACCCCAATGTGAGTCTCGTGATCGATGACATGACCCCCGACGACCCGAGCGAGGTGAAGCCCGGATGGGGGCGCGGCGTGGAGATTCGGGGGGTCGCCGAGGTCGTGACCATCGAGGTGCCGCCCGTCGCGCCGGACTGGTTCTGCGATCAGGTGATTCGGATTCGCCCGCGGCGTGTGCGGAGCTGGCATATCGATCCCGCGGACCCGGACGGCGGCATCCGGGACGTCGGGTAGGGGACCTCCCCCAGCCCAGTCATCCTCAAGGATGAATCGCACCCCCAACTCGTGCCCGCACCCGTGACCGCGGCGCTCCGATCGGCGAGAGTGACTACAGCGGAACCACGTTGGAAGGACGAACCGTGTTCTCGAATACCAGACGGACGGTGTTGCGGTTGGCGGTGACCGGGGCGGTCGCGGCGGCTCCCGTTGCGGGACTTGCGGTTTCGGCTCACGCCGAGGAGCCCCCGGCGACCACCGAGGTCGCGCGCCCGAACCACAACAACCCCTGGGATCACTCAGGACTCTGGGACTGGAACCGCGACAACCGTTGGGACGACGAGTGCGATCCGTCCGATCGCCGCCACCACCATCCGGGTCTGGGGTGGCATCGCGTGGTCCCGCCGGGCTGGTTCGGCAGCAGCTGAACCGGCGAAACGCCGACGGCCCGATGCCTCCGAGCCGGCATCGGGCCGTCGTGCTGTCCGGAATCAGCCGAAGTTGGCGTTCTCACGAAATCCGAACATGGTGAAACCGGCCCCACCGACGTCTGGCGATTCTTCCGGCCGCAGACGATAGGTTGACTACGTAACGTAAGCGACCGCGTACCGTCGGCCGTCTGACAACGCAGAGACCGGGGAGATACGGATGCCGACTGCCACACAGGAGAATTCGGCGTTGACGCTGGTCGACGTTTGCTCCGGTGCCGGGGGTCTCGCTCTCGGCTTGGAACAGGCCGGATTCCGGCCGATCCTCCTGCTCGACCGGTGGGATCTTGCGTGCGATACCTTGCGTCTCAATCGTCCGAACTGGAAAGTCCTGAAGGACGATCTACTCACATTCGATCCGGCTGACTACACTGACACCTACGATGTCGACCTGCTGTCGGCGGGTCTGCCTCGCGTGAAGGCCAGCGCAACCGTCGGCCGCGTCCGCGGTAGCGATGCGGAACTGCAGTTGCTCCAAGCGACGGTCCTGCTCGTGCACGCCATCCGACCGAGATGTCTGCTTGTCGAGAATCTCGCAGATCTCGTCACGAAGCCGACTTACGAATCCATCCGGTCGTACATGGAAGAGGAACTCGACCACCTGGGCTACGGGCATCAGTGGTTCGTGATCGATGCCGCTGACTTCGGGGTCCCACAGGAACGCAAGCAGGGCATCTTGGTCGCCTTCCAGGGCGACGGCATCACTCGATTTCGAATCCCGAATCCCGTCCCGCCCGAAGAACGAACGACAGTCGGACGAGTTCTGTATCCGTCAATGGCCTCGCGTGGCTGGCGTGGCGCAGCGGCGTGGGCCGACCAAGCCGACCAGCTCGCTCCTACCCTGGTTGGCGGTTCCATGGATCGCGGCGGTCCCGACCTCGGTCCATCGGGTACGAAGCGCGCCTGGGCCCGCATGGGCGTCTTCGGGGGGAGCCTTGCGAACGAACCACCAACGGAGGAATTCCACTGGGATCCCACTCGCGGCCGCGCGGGGATGGTTCGCCTCACGGTCCCACAGACGGCGCTCC
Organism: Nocardia sp. NPDC004068; assembly: GCF_042874315.1. Classification (NCBI taxonomy): domain Bacteria; kingdom Bacillati; phylum Actinomycetota; class Actinomycetes; order Mycobacteriales; family Nocardiaceae; genus Nocardia; species Nocardia sp. NPDC004068. Next base: position 80,771 of record NZ_JBIAMW010000001.1, on the reverse strand, counting down.
TGCAGAGCTTTCCGACGAGCTGGCAGTTCGCGGGCCGAAAGACCTCGCAGTACCGCCAGATCGGGCATGCGACACCACCTCCGGTGGGCCGCGCACTCGGGAACTCCATCCGTGACGCGCTCACTCAGACTTCGGATGCCCGCTGAATGCTTGTCGGGCTATAGGATTCGCAACCGTGCCGGCCGAACAACCACCAGCGAGCAGTTCATCGATCCACATGGTCGATCTCTTTGCCGGACCCGGCGGTCTCGATGTCGCGGCACATTGGCTGGGTATCGAGGCACATGGGATCGAGTGGGATCCCGACGCGGTGGCGACTCGGGAACAGGCGAAGCTGCGGACAGAGCTGGGGGACGTCCGTCGCTTCGAACCGCGAAACTTCCGCCGGGACCGGGCCGGTGATCAGGCGGCACCGGGCTCCAGACCTGACATGACCATCCTGGCCGGTGGGCCGCCATGCCAGACCTACACCGTCGCGGGTAACGGTGCAGGTCGGCAGGCCCTGAATCACGTTATCGAGATGATCGACCTCATGATCGACGGCGAAAATGTCACGGAAGCTCTCCAAGAGCTGCACAAGCAGACCGGAGATGAGCGTACCGGCTTGGTGCTCGAGCCGTTGCGCTGGGCGCTCGAGGCTTACAAAGAAGGGGAGGCCTACGACGTCATCGTCCTCGAACAGGTCCCCGCCGTCCTACCCGTATGGAAAAGGATCGCCCATGCGCTCGAGAAGATCGGCTATTTCGCCGAAGCGGGCGTACTCCACGCAGAGGAGTACGGTGTGCCCCAGACGCGGCGGCGCGCAATTCTCATGGCGCGCCGCACGAGTCGTCCACGCATGCCGTCCCCAACTCACGAGCGTTACCGAAAAGGCATGAAACAGCACGATTGTGGAATGGTTCTGCTGCCGTGGAAGTCCATGGGTGACGCACTCGATCGCCGCGACTTCAAAGTGATTTCGAATTACGGAACAGGTGGCGACCCGAAGGCTCGCGGAAACCGCAACTGGGATGAGCCGTCGGCCACGGTGACAGGAAAGATTTCCCGGAACCGCCTTCAGAGCACCATCACTGGGCAAGACCTCCCGCGGTTCACGAACGCCGAGGCTGGTCAACTGCAAACCTTTCCACGAGACTACCCCTGGTCCGACCGCAACACCGCGCAGCAGATCGGCAACGCAATCCCGCCACGCTTGGCCGTGCACGTTCTCGCGGCAGCGTTGGACTCCCCGGTGGACTCGGCAGCGCTCGACGACGCCGTCAACGGGAGCTGGTTCGCCACTATGAACGGCGTGGACGGTCTGTCACCGAAACTGCGCCTATTCTGAACGACTTTCGCTCGGCGGAGCCATTCCGAGCACCACGGCGATATCCCGCTTCAACGGCTCCCGAGGGTTCGAGCGACCGTTGAGCCACGCCGAGACGGCCGCGGGCGTGACACCCAGCTTGGTGGCCAGACGTTCCCGCGTTACCCCGGTGCGGATCAATGCGTCGACAAGCCATTCACCGAATGCCGAGCCAGCGGGCTCCGCCGGCGTCGACAAAGAGCCCGGGGCGCAGCGAGCAGTCGCCTTTCGCGCCCGTTCGGCGGCCTCGCGGTCGGTGGCTCCCGCATTGCTCAGGATTCCGGCGATCGTCTCGTACGCGACCGCGGTGAGTTCTTCGTCGAGTGCGTCGTCGTCCAACCCGTCGAACAACACGAAGGGTGCAAGTCGCAGAAGGCGTTTGAGGAACTCACGGAGAACGTTGCGCTCGGTCAATCCAGCCAAGTCGAGGTTGTTCCACACGCGCAGAATGGATTTGATGAGATGCGAACTGCCGCCCAGAGCGGAACGCCGGGCATAGATCTGATCGAACGCCGACTCTCCCAGGACCTTCAGGGCCCCGTAGGGGCTCGCGTCTTCGGGTGCGTGGACCAACTGGGCACGCCACCACAATCGTCCGAAGACATGCCTGGTGAGGTCACTACCACGGACTCGATCACCCGGCGGCTTCGGATAACGCCAGTGCGCGACGTCGGGCAGGAGAATCAACGCCAGAAATGCCCAAACATCGCCCGCAGCCGCCTCGGCCGGAGCCAGCTGCATGTTGCGATGCAGAGTCTCGGCCAGAGTCAGGTCGAAGGTCGTCTTCTGGTCCTGTGTGGGCGGATTCGGATAACCCGAGCGCTCGGCCAGGTCCAGGACGGTCTGCCGCAATTCGGTCAATTGGTCCGGTTGAACTCGCGCCCCACCGGTCGCCACGTAGACGGCCGAGTCGTCGTACGCCGACCACCGCGCTGTGAGACTCGCCAGGTCGAGAGTTCGGTACTCCTCGGCCAACTCCTTCGCCCGCGCCCGCAGGAGTCGCGGGTACAACAGGCTCACGCGATTCCCTCGAACAGATTCAGCGAGGCTTGCACCTCGGTGGACAACCAACTGGGCGAACGCTGGACCTGCGCCCGAACATCACGTACCGACCGTTGCGGGAAGAGACGATGGAAGAGCGACTGGATAGTGGCACCCAAGGAACCGTCGGCATAGGTCGAATCGTCATCGAAATCGCTGTTGTGCAAGGCGTGTTCGACCATTGTCCTGGCGATGTCCGCGTACAGAATGGCGAGAACAATACGATCCTGTGGTCGCGGCCGAGCCGCATTCGTCAGCGCGTCGGCAACCACCGATTTCTTCTCGTTGACGAGCAGCAGCAGCGAACCCATAGTGGCCGTCTCGAGTGAGTCGAGTTCCAGATGCCAGGCGGCAGACACAGGATAGATAGTCTTTTCGAAATCGATGACAGCCATGGGAAATTGGGGCGCATCGCCCTGCAATCGCAATTCACTTCGATCGCTCCAGAGTACGGAGCCACCGCGTCGCGCGGCCGTGGGCCTCTCGTCACCCGTCCTGCGCCGGGCGAGGATCAGGGCAGTGTCGAGCAAAAGCACTCCGCCGAGATCGGTACCTGGCAACTGCACGTGCAGATCGACCGGGCCCGTTTCCGACAGCATGTGTCGCGCGGCCGTTCCTCTGAGCTTCGATCCCGTCGAGGTCCACACGACCGCCAATGCCAGAGGAGTGTCGGTCGTGAGCCCCGACTCACGTCGGGTCGTCTCCAGATCAATTGTCACCGTACGCCGAAGCGTCACAGCGGTCTGGTAATCCCAGTCCGGGTATGCCTCTGGCAGCGGGAATTCTTCTCCTTCGAGGACCAACCTCCACGGTTCGGGCGCGACCACCGTCTCCGTCGGAACTCGGTAGGGCAGGATCCGCATCAGACACCCACCCCGGAGACTCGAATCCTGATCTCAGTCATGGTGTCAGGGGCCGGTTTGACGATGGCCTTCCAGATTCGGCCGTCGCCGCCTGTCACCGCGAAGCGCGGCTCTTGGCGCAACACACCGCTGTCGTCCTGCCAACCGATCAGGGCGGGTTGCGCGGCGCCCGCGGGCGGCTCGGTTTCTCGGCCGCCGTCGGTAGTCAGCGCAACGGCAAGCTCGGCCGTCACGCGATGATGCAACGGTGCCGGAAGGCGAAATTCCTGGACGACCACGACGATTCCATCATGCTCGTCCACATAGGGCCGACCCACGTACTCGACCCGGGCCCGTCGCGATACGCCTGGTCGCGACGGATTGATTCCCCCTTCTGACGAGCCGCCATCCCGCGACGGCTGCCGGTTCGACGCGATCCCGTCAGCGCTCGCCCCTGGGCGGTTCCCGGCGTCGACGAACTCATCTTCGAACTCATCGATCTCGCTCGGGTTGCCGATCGGAAACTGGGTTTCGCCCGGTCGTCCATAATCAGTTGCCCCGCCCACACCCCAAACGCCGCCGATCAACGGCGAGAACCGATTGCTCGCGGCGCCCAACGAGACGTCAGCGATCGCGGTGCGATCACCCACCGGCATACCAAGGATGGCTTCGGTCTCCTCCTTCAGGCGTGCGAAGGTGGTCCGGACAAAGGTCCGATGGTCACGATCCTCGAGCGTCTGGAAATTCCATCCATCGTGCGTAGGCGGTTCGGCCGCCGCGAAGACCGCATCCATCGCGGGATCAACGCGAAAAACACCTGCGTAACAGACCATTTCGCTCGGCGGCGTCGGCCCTGCCCAGTAGGTCACCACCAGTTCGGCAGGCCGCATCAAACATACGTGGTGCAGATGGCCGTCCATACCGGCGGCCGCGGCGGCCGCCGTTACTTCGAAAGGCGGGGCCACCCGCCTGTCGATCCCGAACCGACCCAGCAACTTCTTCGGACGCCGAGACCGCAACTCCCGCCCTTCGGTCCCGGCCATCTCCTGGTACGCGGACACGAATAACCGCAGCGGGTGACCCCGTCCCCCGGGCGCCGGAACTGGATAGTCGATGCCGTCACAGGTGACAACGAAGTCCATGGGTGCCGACCCAGCAACCTCCTTGCGGGGCAACATCTTCGGCCACAACTGCCAGGCAATGGTTTCGGCCAGGTATGCGGCCGCTTCGGAAGGTTCGCGGTCGTCGAGATCGGGATCGAGGATTGTGATCGTCGTGCCGGTCTCGTGTTCTTCGAACGTGGCCAAGCCGAGTTGCTGGGCGATGCGTTCGGCGTCGGACCCTACGAGCGGCTCGATCACGTCTTTCGAAGTGTCGCCCCACCAATGTCTTCCGGTAAAACGCCGCTCCCCCTCGGGAGTCGAACCGATGTAGCTCTTCCACAGCGCCGCGCCCATGAGCCGAGTCTCGTAGCGCCCTTCGTAGCGGCACCGGGTGTGAACCAGGACAACACCTGGCTTGGACACCAGATAGAGGATTCCCTTGCCGAACCCGTAGGTTCCACCCCCCAGCATCTTGTCTCTGGGTTCTCCGATGTTCCGAAGAAAGGAAACGAAGTCGCGATCGCAGTCATCGCCCACATCGTCTGCACGGGTTGGTCCACCCAGTCCCTGCGTGCCGCGATCCGATATCGACAGGACACGAATCAGCGGCTGCTGCAATGCCTTTCGCACCGGCAGGTGCGCATCCGACGGCGCCCCACGAAGCAGATGTTGTCGCCAGGCCGGGGCGTTCGCGGCACCCACCGTTTGCAAGTCCATGCGAAAGCGGACCGTGCCATCCTCCTCGGCGCGGGCGTCCCAGCTATTTTGCGCCGACTCGCGAACCAGGATGGTCAAATAGTCGAGTTCTGGTTTACCCAGCTGGTTCCGGATGCCTTCCGCTGCGCTGGCCCCTTCGGGCGGGAAGGGCTGCGAGTACCACATCGGGGTAGTCACTCCGGCTCCTCCGCCATCCGATGCACGTACCGGGCCACTTCGTCGTCTTCCAAGGGTGCGGGGGTCTCCCCGGACAGATCGATCGTGTATTCGACGTCATGGACCACGACAGGAATCGACGCCGCTTCGAGCATGGTCTCGGTCAGACGGGGAAACGTGCCCTCGACCCGGTACCAACGCTGCTCGACCACTCGAAATCGCTTGTCTCTGTAGTGGTCCGCGTCGGCACGGTGGTAACCGGCCAGCGCCAGCAGGCCGAGCACAGCGCTCTCGTCGTCGGCGCGTTCGAGTGCCCGATCGATCATCGTTTCGAGAGAGGGGCCGTCGACGGCCGGTTCCACCCGCAGGCTGGTCAACAGGAGCTCACCACCCGCCGGCGGATCCAATTGATCGAGGCCGTGAATCCGCACTCGACGACCCTTCGGCACCAAGGAGGTCTTGACCTCGATCGCCGAGCCGCCGGTCGAGAAATCGTGGCAATTTCCCAATGGGCCGCGCCACCAGTGGTGGGCGCTCGGATTTGTTTCCAATAGGAAGCAGAGAACCGAAAGTTCTCCGAACAGACCCGCCACCTGCTCCGGACCGAGCGGAGCGCCCGAACGTTGAAAGAGCATTCGCCACTTGTCCAAGGCACGGTACAAGCCTTTGAGCGGTGAGTGCTCGAATACTTCGATCTCCTCCAGAGCGGCTGCGCAGAAGGTGGCGAAAATACCATTGAAATCGGGTGCCAAACAAGCAAGGTCCGCATACACCTGATAGGTGCTTTCGGTCTCGAGCGGTCGGCGCGACAGGTTCAGGACCGGACCATCGATGCCCTCCCGGATCACCTGGTGAGACTTGATCGGGACGAGCAGATGACGAAAATTATTCGGGTCGACGCATGCCGCTACGCGACCATTGCTGGTTTTCACCGGGAGATCCGAAACGCGCATCGCCGACGGGGAGCGCAAGGGGGTGGAGGAGAGCATCATCCACTGATCTTCGATGGTCTGCCTATAGTCGGATTTCATGCCAGGTCCTCGTCGACCAACGCGCTGAGGTCCTCGTCTTCGATCTCGGCGCCACCCGGAACGGCGGACAGATCAGCCGAGATGTAGTTCGCTTCCCACGGCACGGTCGAGTCGGAGTTTCGAGGCTCCGGAAACACGAGGCCCACACCTATGACATGCTCGAAAGCATTCAAGGGCTTGCGATCAGCCTGGTTCCGAGTCGGATTCGACACGGAATCAATGGGATACAGGACCAGCAGACCGACGTCGGGGAGTTGCGCCACCCGCTGCTTTCGGATCTCCTTTTCCGACCATGTCTGAATGGGTCCGGAGAGATCGAGAGCTGCATCCTTGCGGCTCATCAACGTTTTGATATCGATAAAATCGGGTTCACTCGTAATCGCGGACCGAACGACTCGTCCGACAGCTACACCCTCGGCGAACTCGAAGACATTATCGCCCTTCACTGGATTGCCCGCGACAACGATGTTCCATCGACCCAACGCACTGCCGTTACGGATCCGCGCCTTGATGTACTGCGACATCATTGTGCCATTGCACTCCTCCGAACGTTCATGGAAACGATAGTTCTGCAAGAACTCCAATACGTAGTCGCTCGGAACACCACGGAAAATGAAGCGACCCTCTTCCGAAGACCGTTCCATCGAGATCCGGGCCGACGCAGCCGCTGTAATCAGCTTGCGCGCCGCTTCCTGGTTGCCGAGCAACCACTCTCGATCCTTACGAAAGTACCGGGTTTGGACCCGCTGGCCACCGTACCCAGCGGACGCGGTCACCGCATCCTGCATCTTGGCGGCCGCTGTCACACGCAGGGCAGGATGCGTTCGAAGGCGGACGGCGAAGGTCATCGGGTCCTTGGTCTCGGTCATATAGATATCGATGTCACGTCGCATTTCGGCCTCGACCGTTGCCAAATGCCGAAACCAATCCTGGAGCTCCTTGGTCATCCAGATCCGCGGGAGATCCTCGTAACCGTGCCGATATCCGAACCAGCGGCCCATCTGGAGCAACGTGTCGTACACCGTAACAGCGCGGACGAAATAACTGACGATCAGTCCTTCCAGGGTAAGACCGCGGGACAAGGTGTTGCCACCCACGGCGATTGCAACCACCGGCCCGTTCTCGTAATCCAGTCGGTCGACGCTGCTCGAGTTGTCCATAATGATTCGGCAATCTTCGAGTACTCCGGGCAGATGCGCAGCGAGTTCGTCGAAGTCGACCTTGCCCTCACCGAACTCCGCAGCCGACACGCATGCTGTCTCCTCCTCCCAAATCGCCCGCATCTCCGACCGAACCTTGGCATCGCTCAAACCCCGCACGGTTCGCTCGCGGAACGCTTCGAGCGGGGCTCGAAAGCTGTTGTGTACGGAGGTCCGCACGCTGGTGTGCACGAGCATCGTCGAATGCGGTTTTCCGGTACCGCGAACCCGTCTCGCAGCCGTGGCCATCCAGAAGTAGCGGACCGCTCGCCGCAGCGAGTCGGTAAGCACAGGTACGAAGTCCTCCGCCTCGGCCCTGGTCTTCGGCCGAACCAATGAAACGTCCTCGTCGGGCACTGTACGAATCATGTTGTAACCGTCGAAGACTTCGGTGGGATCCTCACCGTCGAGGACGAGCCGACCGAAAAGCACCTCCGTCCCGAAGTGATCGGCCGGTTTCGGCAGATTCACGATGAAATCGCGCGGGTAGAGGTCATTGTCATCGGCCGGGTTGATAAGCAGGTTGGCGAACGGGGATGCCGTATAGCCGATATACGCCGCTTTCGGCAGCGTGCCAAGCATATCCAGAATGAGGGGATTGATCGTGTTGGTGGCTACGGTCGCCTGATCTGCCTCGTCATCGATGATGAGAGTGGGGGTGTCCCCCAGATACTCCCGGGCAGCCCGCAGCCACTGCACAAGCTTCCGAAGCACCGTCGCGTTCTTCTTGACGACGCACAGGAGCTGAGTCCGATTCGCGGATCCGAAGAAACCCGCCGGGTTCGCGGGCGGAACGAAGTCGTGATCAAGATTGGTGATCTGCATCCAGGAAGACGAGTTCGGCTGCACCAGCTGCTGAACGAGACGGGCCTGGGTTTGTCGCCGTAGGCCGTTGTGAATGCCGGCTAGAACGATGAAGAGTTTGTAACCACGGTCGGCCGCCTTCGCCGCGACAGCGGTAAAATTTGTCGTCTTGCCGGACTGCACGTAGCCGACCACCAAACCGCGCGCCGAAAACCGCGCTTCGAGAGGATGATTGAGCAGCGACACGATGCGCGTAGACGACCGATCCAAATCCTCAATCGAACTCGTCGACAAGCCCTGACGTGCAAGAATACGCGCGAGGGCAGGCCAGAACTTGTCGCCGTCCTGCGGACCGGTGTACCAGGTGTACCGATTACCCAGCACGACCGACTGCGGCTCCTCCATCTCACGGATGGCCAGCAATCGATCCTCGTGTCGTTTCCGAACACCCTGGACGATAGCGTCCGATACGCCGAGTTGCTGCAGTCGCTTGATCGCTCCCTCGGGCGTGTCACGATTCAGCAGCATCTCGAAGGTCTCGTACGCGTTGTCAGCCCGATCGTCCATCTGTCCTCCTGAGTCCCCATCTCGGCAAGATCCGAGATCAGGAAAAACTCCCCAAATCCCACAGCTTCAGCCGAAGCTACACACAATCATGTCAAACGCGGACAGAACGAGAAAAGAGGCGCACGCCGCCTCGTATCGAACCGGTCAGTCTCGGCCTTCGCCTCGCTCTACATGCATTCCGTCTATGCCGGCCCTATCGCTCGGCCGCACCCGTGTGTTTCGGGGATTCGATGATTCCGGCTCGCGTGCACCACCCCCTCTCCGCGCGCGAAATGCTTGCAGCGGCATCAGTGCCGATTCCGGACAGCACGACGGCCCGATGCCACCGAGCCGGCATCGGGCCGTCGTGCTGTCCGGAATCAGCCGAAGTTGGCGTTGATCTCGGTGATCTGCCCGTTGGGGACCTCGAAGCTCTCGTCCACGTGCACCGACGTCAGCGGCACGCCGAACAGGCCGGTGTCCAGGTTGTAGTGCGCGTCGACATGGTCGCCGTTCGCGGTGACGGTGAGGTCGCGGATGGCCGTGATGATCCGATACTGCGGGCCGTAATCCAGCTGAAGGTGTAGATCCAGGGCGGTGAAACCGGTAGGCACACCGTTCTCCACCCGCCGAGTGAAGGGCGCGAACGGAACGTTGGACGAGTTGTGCGACAACAGCGCGTCGATGTAGGCGCGCGCGGCGGATTCGGCGGGCGAGACGTCGGCGTGCGCGGTTCCGGGCACCACGGCGGCCCCGGCCAACGCCGCGATAGCGAGAGACTTGCGGATCATGCGCCGTAGCTTAAACGCACAACTGGTCATATGCCCGGGTGGAAGAAAGGAATGAGATCAAATCGTCTCAATGAGCGGGACGGCCCGGCGTCCAGAGGATGCCGGGCCGTCAACGTCCTTGGGACGCAGGGGTTTACGCCGTCTCGGTGATGGGCCGATCCACCCAGCTCATCAACCCACGCAGCTTCTTCCCCGTAACCTCGATCGGATGCTCCGCGTTCTGCTTGCGCAGCGATTCCAGTTCCTTGTTGCCGCCCTCGACGTTGGCGACGAGGCGCTTGACGAAGGTGCCGTCCTGGATGTCGCGGAGGATGTCCTGCATGCGCTTCTTGGTGTCGGCGTCGATGACTCGAGGGCCGGAGAGGTAGCCGCCGAATTCGGCGGTGTCGGAGACCGAGTAGTTCATGCGGGCGATGCCGCCCTCGTACATGAGGTCGACGATGAGCTTGAGCTCGTGCAGGACCTCGAAGTAGGCCATCTCGGGGGCGTAGCCCGCCTCGACCATGACCTCGAAACCGGTCTTGACCAGTTCCTCGGTGCCGCCGCAGAGGACGGCCTGCTCGCCGAACAGGTCGGTCTCGGTCTCCTCCTTGAACGTGGTCTTGATGACGCCCGCGCGGGTGCCGCCGATGCCCTTGGCGTAGGACAGCGCCAGGGCCTGGCCCTCGCCCTTGGGGTCCTGCTCGACGGCGATGAGCGCGGGAACGCCCTTGCCGTCGACGAACTGGCGGCGCACCAGGTGGCCGGGGCCCTTGGGGGCGACCATGCCGATGGTGACGTTGGCGGGGGGCTTGATCAGGCCGAAGTGGATGTTGAGGCCGTGGCCGAAGAACAGCGCGTCGCCGTCGGAGAGGTTGGGCTCGATGTCGGCGGTGAAGATCCCGGCCTGCGCGGTGTCGGGCGCGAGCAGCATGATGACGTCGGCCCAGGCCGAGACCTCGGCCGGGGTGCCCACGGTCAGACCGGCCTCCTCGGCCTTCTCCCGCGACTTCGAGCCCTCCTTGAGGCCGATGCGGACCTCGACGCCCGAGTCACGCAGGCTCAGCGAGTGCGCGTGCCCCTGGGAGCCGTACCCGATGACGGCGACCTTGCGACCTTGGATGATCGACAGGTCGGCGTCGTCGTCGTAGAACATCTCGACTGCCACTGTTGTTGTGTCCCTTCAGGATCATCCCCGTTGCTGCGGGGAAATGAAATGCGCTGCTGCGCGGTTCAATTCGATATCCATCGGAGCCCCGCGCGAGCGGGGAGCGTCCGATGCCGACCGTCGATCGCGTCCAATCTATCGCGTCGCCGTGATCGATTTGGGGCCTCGGCCGACGGCCACGACACCCGACTGCACGATCTCCCGGATCCCGTAGGGCTCCAGCATCCGCAGCAGCGCGTCGAGCTTGGACCGGGTGCCGGTCGCCTCGATGGTGAGCGCGTCGGGCGAGACGTCGATGACCTTGGCCCGGAACAGGTTCACCGTTTCGATCACCTGGGTGCGCACGCTGGCGTCGGCGCGCACCTTCACCAGGATCAGTTCGCGGGCCACCGAGCTGTCGGCGTCCTGCTCGACGATCTTGATGACGTTGACCAGCTTGTTCAGCTGCTTGGTGACCTGCTCGAGCGGCAGGTCCTCGACGGTCACGACGATGGTCATGCGGGAGATGTCCTTGACCTCGGTGCCGCCGACCGCGAGCGATTCGATGTTGAAGCCCCGCCGGGAGAACAGGCTCGCCACGCGCGCGAGCACGCCGGGCTTGTCCTCCACGAGCACGCTCAGGGTGTGGGTGGTGCTCATTCTGCGTCGATCCCCTTCTGCGAACGCTCGTGCGCCATGGCCTCGTGGATGACCGCGGGCTCGGCGGCCGATTCGTCGTCGTCGAACAGCGGGCGGATGCCGCGGGCGGCCATGATCTCGTCGTTCGAGGTGCCGGCGGCGACCATCGGCCACACCTGCGCGTCCTTGCCGACGATGAAATCGATCACCACGGGCCGGTCGGTGATCGACTGCGCCTCGCGGATCGCGGCCTCGACCTCCTCCTCCTTCTCCACGCGAATCCCGTGGCAGCCCAACGCTTCCGCGAGTTTCACGAAGTCGGGGATGCGCAGGGTGTGCGTGCCGAGGTCGGTGTTGGAGTAGCGCTCCTCGTAGAACAGGGTCTGCCACTGCCGGACCATGCCGAGGTTGCCGTTGTTGATCAGCGCGACCTTGATCGGCACGCCCTCCACCGCGCAGGTGGCCAGCTCCTGGTTGGTCATCTGGAAGCAGCCGTCGCCGTCGATGGCCCACACCTCTTTGTCGGGCGCGCCCATCTTGGCGCCCATGGCCGCCGGGACGGCGTAGCCCATGGTGCCCAGACCGCCGGAGTTCAGCCAGGTGCGCGGCTTCTCGTACTTGATGAACTGCGCCGCCCACATCTGGTGCTGGCCCACGCCCGCGCAGTAGATCGCGTCGGGTCCGGCGAGCTGGCCCAGCTTCTCGATGACGAACTCCGGGGACAGCGAGCCGTCGCTCGACGGGGTCCAGCCCAGCGGGTAACGCTCGCGGACGTCCTCGAGATAGGCCCACCACTTCGAAAGGTCCAGCAGGGGTGTGCCTTTCGCTGCCGGGTCGTTCTTCAGCGTCTCGGTCAGCTCGCTGATGACCTCGCGGCAGTCGCCCACGATCGGCACGTCGGCGTGGCGGTTCTTGCCGATCTCGGCCGGGTCGATGTCGGCGTGGATGACCTTGGCGTTGGGGGCGAAGGACTCCAGCTTGCCGGTCACCCGGTCGTCGAACCGGGCGCCCAGGGTGATCAGCAGATCCGAACGTTGCAGTGCCGCAACGGCTCCCACGGTGCCGTGCATACCAGGCATGCCCATGTTGAGCGGGTGGCTGTCGGGGAACGCGCCGCGGGCCATCAGGGTGGTGACGACCGGGATGCCGGTCAGCTCGGCCAGTTCCAGCAGTTCCGCGGACGCCTCGGCCTTGATGACGCCGCCGCCGACGTAGAGCACCGGCGACTTCGATTCGAGGATCATGCGGGCGGCCTCGCGCACCTGCTTGCCGTGCGGCTTGGTCACGGGACGGTAGCCGGGCAGGCGCAGCTCCGGGGGCCAGCTGAAGGTGGTCTGGGCCTGTAAGACGTCCTTGGGGATGTCGACCAGCACCGCGCCCGGACGTCCGGTGGCGGCCAGGTGGAACGCCTCGGCGATCACGCGTGGGATGTCGAGGGCGTCGTTGACCAGGAAGTTGTGCTTGGTGACCGGCATGGTGATGCCCGAGATGTCCGCCTCCTGGAAGGCGTCGGTGCCGATCAGGCCGCGACCGACCTGTCCGGTGATGGCCACCAGCGGCACCGAATCCATCTGGGCGTCGGCGATCGGGGTCACCAGATTGGTCGCGCCCGGGCCGGAGGTGGCCATGCACACACCGACGCGGCCGGTTGCCTGGGCGTAGCCGGTGGCGGCGTGCCCGCCGCCCTGCTCGTGCCGGACGAGGACGTGACGCACCTTGGTCGAGTCGAAGAGCGGATCGTAGACGGGAAGGATCGCACCGCCCGGAATGCCGAAGACCGTATCCACGCCCAGCTCCTCGAGGGACCGGACGACCGACTGCGCGCCGGTGACCCGCTCGGGCGGGACCTGGCGGCGGTTCGGGGACGCGGCGGCAGCCGGGGATGCCGGCTGGTTGGCCGAAGGCGCAGGCCTGCGGGCCGAGGGCCCGGGCCGGGCGGTAGGTGCGCTCACCGTCTTTTCCTTACTGCTTGTCGTTCCAGTTCGTGAGAACTTGCCTGAACACAAAAAAGCCCCCGACAGCCGGTGGCTGATCGAGGGTGGCGCGTCGCAGCTGCGAGCTTGACGTAGTCGACTGGAGTCGTCAGGCTCAGCGCTGGACGCGCCGGCCGATTACGAGAAGCCCGATTCGATTCACGCCGACGACGGTAAGCGCGCGTGAACCGATTCGTCAAATATTTTGACATTCAGGTCCCATCATGTGAGACGGGGCGGTTACCTTGGTCTGTCTACCGTGATGCGAGGATGGATGTATGCCATCGCCGCATCGGTCCGTGCCACCTGCTCGATCGTCCCATACCGCCGCGACGGGATCGGACCTGGGTCGGGTGATCAGGATCCCCCGGCTCGCGCATCTCGGGGTGTTCGTCCTGCTGTTCTGTGTCGCGTTCGCGTTCTTCGGATGGCCTCAGGTGCTGTGGGTGCTGTTCGTGATTCCGCTCGCGGCGGCGATCTGGGTCGAGCGCACGCGCACGACGGTGTCGGCCGACGGGCTCGATCTGCGGACCGTGTTCGGGTCGCGGCACGTGGACTGGGAGCAGATCAAGGGGTTCCGCATCCCCAAGCGCGGATTCGTGCGGGCGCATCTGGTGGACGACTCCGAGGTGGCGCTGCCCGCGGTGGGGTACGACCGGTTGCGGACGTTGATCGAGGCGTCGGGTGGGCGGATTCCGGATCTGTTCGGGGCGGCGGAGGCCGCGGCGGACGAGAAGGATGCGCGGGACCGGGGCGAGGTTGCGCAGGGTGATGCCGGGGAAGGCGAGGCCGCGGAGGGCGACGCCGCGCGGTAGCCTCGAAAGTGCGCACCCCGTCGGGAACAAATACGGCGGTCTCGGTGCTGACCTTGTCACCGCGAGTCCGCTTCCGCTCCGGCCCGCCGCGCCCACCAGGCGCATTCGCCGTTCTCAGCGGGAGTAACGTTGAGTAGCCGCCGCGATCCTGCGTTCCGGTCGCCGAACAGCCCCGACGACGCGCAGCGAGCCGACGGCCCGAGCCGACCACACGAGGACCAATACCCATGCCACCGCTTCGTTCCCGCACCACGACCGCCGGACGCAACGCCGCGGGCGCCCGCGCGCTCTGGCGAGCCACCGGCCTCACCGACTCCGACTTCGGCAAACCGATTGTCGCCATTGCGAATTCGTATACGCAGTTCGTTCCGGGGCACGTGCATCTGAAGAACGTCGGCGAGATCGTGGCCGAGGCCGTGCGGGCCGCGGGCGGCGTGCCGCGCGAGTTCCACACCATCGCCGTCGACGACGGCATCGCGATGGGCCACGGCGGCATGCTCTACTCGCTGCCCAGCCGCGAGATCATCGCCGATTCGGTGGAGTACATGGTCAACGCGCACACCGCCGACGCGCTGGTGTGCATCTCCAACTGCGACAAGATCACCCCCGGCATGTTGAACGCCGCCATGCGGCTCAACATCCCGACCGTGTTCGTCTCCGGCGGCCCGATGGAGGCCGGTAAGGCGGTCGTGGTCGGCGGTGTCGCGCAGGCGCCGACCGATCTGATCACCGCGATCTCCGCGAGCGCGTCGAGCGAGGTCACCGACGACGGCCTGACCGAGGTCGAGCGCAGCGCGTGCCCGACGTGCGGGTCGTGTTCGGGCATGTTCACCGCGAACTCGATGAACTGCCTCACCGAGGCGCTGGGCCTGGCGCTGCCGGGCAACGGCTCCACGCTGGCCACCCACGCCGCGCGCCGGGCGCTGTTCCAGAAGGCGGGCAGCACGGTCGTCGACATCGCCAACCGCTGGTACCGCGAGGACGACGCCTCGGTGCTGCCGCGAAACATCGCCAACGAGAAGGCCTTCCGCAACGCGATGGCGTTGGACGTGGCGATGGGCGGTTCCACCAACACCGTGCTGCACACCCTCGCCGCCGCGCAGGAGGGCGAGGTCGACTTCTCCCTCGAGACCATCGACGAGATCTCGCGTCGGGTGCCGTGCCTGTCGAAGGTGTCGCCGAACTCCGACTACCACATGGAGGACGTGCACCGGGCGGGCGGCATCCCCGCCATCCTCGGCGAGTTGCGCCGCGCCGGTCTGCTGGAGAGCGATGTGTCGACCGTGCACACGCGCGATTTCGACGAGTGGCTCGACACCTGGGACATCCGCTCCGGCAAGGCCTCCGAGGAGGCGCTCGAGCTGTTCCACGCCGCGCCCGGCGGGGTGCGCACCACCGAACCGTTCTCGACGGAGAACCGGTGGTCGTCGCTGGACACCGACGCGGCGGGCGGCTGCATCCGCGACCTCGAGCACGCCTACACCGTCGAGGGCGGGCTGTGCGTGCTGCGCGGCAATATCGCGCCCGACGGCGCGATCCTGAAGACCGCGGGGATCGATGAGGATCTGTTCACCTTCGAGGGCCCGGCCGTGGTGGTCGAGTCCCAGGAGGAGGCGGTCTCGAAGATCCTCGGCAAGCAGATCAAGCCCGGGGATGTGATCGTGGTCCGGTACGAGGGCCCGTCGGGCGGGCCGGGTATGCAGGAGATGTTGCACCCCACGGCATTTCTGAAGGGCGCGGGTCTGGGCAAGGTGTGCGCGCTGATCACCGATGGGCGGTTCTCGGGCGGCACGTCCGGCCTGTCGATCGGTCACATCTCCCCCGAGGCGGCCAGCGGCGGTGTCATCGGCCTGGTCGAGAACGGCGACCGGATCCGCGTCGATGTGCACACCCGCGCTTTGGAACTGCTGGTCCCCGACGAGGTGCTGGCCGAGCGCCGAGCCAAGATGGAGGCTTCGGAGCGTCCGTGGCAGCCCGCGCATCGGGATCGTCCGGTGACCACGGCATTGCGCGCGTACGCGGCATTGGCCACCTCCGCCGACAAGGGAGCCGTCCGCCGGGTCCCCTGACCCCCCAGAGGCCGGAACTCGTCGAGTTCCGGCCTCCGCGGTTTCCATGCCCCACAACCCCCAGGTACACCAACCCAGCCGCACCCTTTATTCGAATCCGCACCCCTTGCAGGGCTCCACAAGGGGTGCGGATCCCAATAAGGAGTGCGGCTGGGCTGCTTCGGCTTTGAGGTGTACTACCCCAGAGGTGGCCGCCAACCCCCAGGCTCGGCAACCCAGCCGCACCCTTTATTGGGATCCGCACCCTTTGCAGGGCCTTGCAATGGGTGCGGATTTGGATAAGGGGTGCGGCTGGGTTGCCGGTCACTGGAAGGGGTTGCCGCCGTGGAGGACTGCGTAGGCGCCCGCGGCGGCCAGGACGGCGAGGATGAGGATGGCGAAGGAGCCCCAGGCGGGGCGGGTGGCCCAGCCTCGGGCTCGGTCGAGGGAGAGGCGGCCGGGGCCGGTGAGGATCAGGACGGCGGCGAGGCCGACGAGGATGGACTCCAGTTCGACCGTCTTGTACTGGAATCCGGGGGCCATGCTCTGTTTCCAGAGCCAGGCGTCGAGGATCGAGGCGAGGACCGCGCCGGCGGCCAACGGGGTGGCCAGGCCGAGGACGATGAGCGCGCCGCCGCCGACCTCGGAGACGGTCAGCATGGCCGCGGACAGGTCGATGTACTTCCAGCCGCCGTGCTCGAGCATCGAGCGGGTGCCATCCAGGCCGGGGCCGTGGAACCAGCCCGTCAGCTTCTGCATGCCGTGGTAGAGGAACGTGAGACCGAGCACCAGCCGCAGGCCCAGCAGGCCGAGATCCAGTGTGCCGCGCTTATATTCGCCGCGGCGGCGCAGCCGGGTGGTCTCGGCTCCGGCCGGGGGTGCGGGCGGAATGGTGGCGAAGGCGTAGTTCGGTGCGGTCCCGGACTCGGGCCGTGGTTGGCCCGCGGGCGGCACCTGCGGATCGAGGCCGAGTTCGTCGTCGGTGCGCGGCACGTGGTGCTCGGTCCGCTGGCCCTGGATCGGCAGTTCGCCGGTGGGGTTGTCATAGGGGCTGGCGGCCGTCTGACCGGAGCTGGCGGCAGGGTGAGCCGGTGTCGATTCCGGTGTTTCGTTCGGCTTGTCGGTCACGAGGTCAGCGTAGGGCGCGGCGGGCGGGATCGCGCCCCGAAGCGGCGGCGTGTCCACGGCGGTCGGCGCGGGCGGTAACGTCTGAGCCATGAGTTGGGTTGTCGCGGGCCGTATCGCGTCGGTCGTGGCCGTCACCGGTGGGCTGCTCACCGGCTGTGCTCGCTTGGACGACTCCCCGTCCAAGCCGTTCAGTCCCGCGCCGACCGTGCATCCCGAGGGCATGGGCCCGACCAGCGCGCCGAAGACCCCGCCGCCGACGGCCAAACGGCCCGAGGGGCCGTGCATCGATCCCGATCCGGCCGTGGTGGTCTCGTGCCTGGACACGACGGGCGGGCTGACGGTGTTGCCGGACGGTCAGCAGGGTCTGGTCACCGAGCGCGTGACGGGCCGCATCCTCAAGGTGACGGTCGTGCCCCCCGATCAGGCGCCGCCGGAACCGGTCGAGGTGGCCCGGGTGGACGTGGACGCGTCGGGCGACGGCGGGCTCAGCGATGTCGTGCTGTCGCCGACGTATCAGGAGGACGGGCTGATCTACGCCTACCTCACCACGCCCAGCGACAACCGGGTGGTGCGGATCGGACAGGGCGGTGCGCCGAAGCCGATCCTCACCGGAATTCCCAAGGGCCCCAACGGAAATCACGGCGCGATCGAATTCGTCTCGCCGACCCAGATGGTCGTGCTGACCGGTGACGCCGGGAATCCTGGCTCGGCGGCGGACCGCGGTTCCCTGGCGGGCAAGCTGCTCCGCATCGATAATCCGGCCCCGGGCAACGCGAACCCGCAGGTGCTCGCGACCGGAGTCGGCACGGCGGGCGGGGTCTGCCCCGACCACAAGGACAGCATCTGGTTCACCGACCGCACGGCCACCGAGGACCGCCTACAACGCGTGGCCGCCGACGGCACCGTGACCACCGCCTGGACCTGGCCCGACCACCCCGGCGTCGCGGGCTGCGCGGCCGCCGTCGACGGCGTGGCCATCGCCATGAACAACGCCAAGGCCCTCGCCTTCGCCGACGCCGACCCCAACACCCACGCGGTCACCACCAACCCCGCAATGGCCGTCCAGGACAAGTACGGCGCCCTCAACGGCGCCTCCCTCAGCCCCGACGGCTTCGTCTGGGTCGGCACCACCAACAAATCCGGCCAGCCGGGCCCCTTCGACGACCGAGTGGTCCGCATCCCGCCCCCGAAGGGCGGCGCGGGCGGCGGCCCGGATTAACGGCCGCCGCCAGACGGCCCCGGCGAATCCCCACCGGGGCCGTCCCCCGAAACTTCCTGAGCCACAACCAGTCCCAGATCCAAGACCGAAGCCCTCGGTCGCCAACCCAACCCCAGGCCAACGGACCCAGCCGCACCCTTTATTCGGATCCGCACCCCTTGCATAGCCCTACAAAGGGTGCGAATTCAAATAAAGGGTGCGGCTGGGTTGCCGTACCTGGGGGTTGCCTTGCCTGGAGGTTGTCGGCTATCTGGAGGCGGTGGGCCGGGAGTCAGGCGTTGCAGGCGGCCAGGACCAGCTCTCGGACCCGGGCGGCATCCGCTTGGCCGCGGGTGGCTTTCATGACATCACCCACGATTTTGCCTGCGGCCTGGACCTTTCCGGAGCGGATCTTCTCGGCGATGTCGGGGTTGGCGGCCAGGGCCTTGTCCACCTCGGATTGGAGGGCGGAGTCGTCGGAGACCATGCCGAGGCCCTTGGATTCGACGATTTCGGCCGGGTCGCCTTCGCCGGCGAGGACGTGGTCGACGACCTGGCGGGCCACCTTGCTGTTGATGGTTTTGGCGTCGACCAGGGCGACCACCTCGGCCACCTGGGTGGGGGTGATGGGGAGTTCGTCGAGGGGGACCTCGCGTTCCTTTGCCTTCTCGGTGAGGTAGTTGACCCACCAGGAGCGGGCGGCGTCGACCGAGGTGCCCGCGTCGACCGTGGCGATGATGAGGTCGAGGGCGCCCGCGTTGACGAGGTCGCGGAAGACCTCGTCGGACAGGGCCCACTCGGCTTGGATGCGGGCGCGGCGGAGCCAGGGGTATTCGGGGATCGTGCCGCGCAGTTCGTCGACCCAGGCGGGGTCGGGGGCGATGGGCTCGAGGTCCGGTTCGGGGAAGTAGCGGTAGTCCTCGGCGGTCTCCTTGCGGCGGCCGGGGGAGGTGCTGCCGTCGGACTCGTGGAAGTGGCGGGTCTCCTGGACGACGGTGCCGCCGGTGGCGAGGACCGCGGCCTGGCGGCGCATCTCGTAGCGGACCGCGACCTCGACGCTGCGCAGGGAGTTGACGTTCTTGGTCTCGGTGCGGGTGCCGAACTCCTTGGCGCCCTTGGGCATCAGCGAGACGTTGGCGTCGCAGCGCAGCGAGCCCTGTTCCATCTTGACGTCGGAGACGTCGAGGGACTTCAGCAGATCGCGCAGGGCGGTGACGTAGGCGCGGGCCACCTCGGGGGCGCGCTCGCCCGCGCCGGTGATGGGTTTGGTGACGATCTCGATGAGCGGCACGCCCGCGCGGTTGTAGTCGAGCAGCGAGTGGCTGGCGCCGTGGATGCGGCCGGTGGAACCGCCGACGTGGGTGGACTTGCCCGTGTCCTCCTCCATGTGGGCGCGCTCGATCTCGACGCGGAAGGTGCTGCCGTCGTCGAGCAGCACATCGAGGTGACCGTCGTGGGCGATCGGCTCGTCGTACTGGCTGATCTGGTAGTTCTTCGGCTGGTCGGGGTAGAAGTAGTTCTTGCGCGCGAACCGGCCCCACGGGGTGATCGAGCAGTTGAGCGCGAGCCCGATGCGCACGGCCGACTCGACGGCCTGCCGGTTCACCACCGGCAGCGAACCGGGCAGGCCCAGGCAGACCGGGCAGACCTGGGTGTTGGGTTCGGCGCCGAACGCGGTGGGACAGCCGCAGAACATCTTCGTCCGCGTGCCGAGTTCGACGTGCACCTCCATGCCCAGCACCGGCTCGAACCGGTCGACGACATCGGCATAGTCCATCAAGTCCACGGTGGGCGCGCTCATAGCGGATAGTCTATGAGTCCGCACCGACGTCCCGGCGCACGGTCCCGCCCGGCGAGGCGGTCCCCTAGTCCCCGCGCGCGAACCGGGCCGCCTCCACCACCGCCTTCTTGTCCACCTCGTGGTCCGGATTGCGTTCCTGCGCTTCCTGGAACGCCAGGATGACGTCGAGGTAGGAGTTGCGGTAGGAGGAGGTGATCAGCTCCTGGCGGAGGTAGTCGTCGAGCGAGAGCTCGGCGGCACGGGCTCGCTTGCGCATGGTGTCGACGACATCCACGGGCAGATCACGGATCGCGAAATCGGCCATGGGTGAACGATAGTCGCCTCCGGTCAGTCCGCGGCGATCGCCTCCACGATCGGCAGCCGCGCGGCCCGGAGCGCGGGCGGTATCGAACCCAGTAATGCCAGCACGAGGGCGGCCGCGGCGTACCCGAGCAGCATCGGTCCGGCGTGGTAGGCGACGTCGATGCTCGTGGCGTGCCCGAGCGCGACGGTCGCCAGATAGTGCACGGCCGCGCCGACGCCGAGCCCGAGCGCCGCGCCGACCACGCCGATCCCGGTCACCTCGGCGAGCACGGTCCGCAACAGGAAGCGCCTGCTGGTCCCCATCGCGCGCAGCACGCCGAGCTCGCGGCGGCGTTCGAGCACCGACAGCATGAGGGTGTTGAGCAGCGCCACGGTCGACACCAGCACCACGATCCACAGGATCGACCCGCTCAACGCCGTGCCCTGCCGCACGCCGCCCGACACCGCGGCCACCGCGTCGCTCCCCCGGTCGACGTGCGTCTCCGGCGGCACGACCGCGCGGATCGCGGCCAGCACCGCGCCCGAGTCCGCGCCGGGCGCGAGATCGACCGACAGCACGGTCTCCCCCGGCCGCTGGTACCACTGCCGCATGACGTCGAGATTCAACAGCACCACCCCGGCGATCGCCGAGAAATATGGAATGACTTGCAGCACTTCGACTTTCCGAACACCCGTGGGAGTGGGCAGCTCCAGTGAGTCGCCCACGCGCACGGCCCGGGCCCGGGCGATGTCGCGCGAGATCACCACGCCCGTACCATTCACCAGCCGCTCCCGTACCCGCGCGTCCAGCGCCACGGGATACGCCCGCTCCTCGTCGGGATAGCCCTGCAACAAGACCCGCCCGCCGCCGAGCGTGGCGAAGGCCATCTGCGCGCCGCTCACCCCCGCCACGCCCGGCACGGCGGCGACCCGGTCGCGCACGTCGGCGGGCAGGATCGGCCCGGTCGGGAATTCGTTCCAGGACGTCGCCCGCACGAAAACATCGGTGCGGCCGAGGTTTTCGAAGCTGGCCCCGGCGGAATCGGCGAGGTTCTTCGACGCGGTGCCCATGGCGACGACCGCGGTGATGCCGATCATGACCGTCATGGTCGTCGCCCACACTCGCCGCGGCGCGCGTTCGACCGTGGTGGCCCCCAACACGCCGGGCGCGCCGAACCGGCGCGACACCGCCGCCACCGCCCGCACGACGGGCGTGGTCAGCGCGAAGCACAACAGCACCGAGGCGGTGATGGACAGCGAGATGGACGCGAGGGAGTACCGCCCGATATCGGCCCGCGCCAACACGATCGAGACCGCCGTCAACCCGAGCCCCAGCACCACCGCGACCCACCGCAGCACCGGACTCGCCGCGTCGGCTCGCGAAACCCCCACGGGCGCAAGCGCTTCGATGGGCGCGACCCGGTATACCTGCCGCGCGGCCACGGCCGCGGCCCCCACGCTGGCCGCGACGCAGGCGGCCACGGCCACCGGAATCGCGTAACCGGGCACGAGATATTCCGGCCGCGCGTCCACCGACTGCACGATCGCCGACGGCAGCGCCCCGATCGCATTGCGCCCCAGCAGCATTCCGACCACCGCCCCGGCGAGCCCGCCGAGCAGTCCGAGCAGCGCCGCCTCGAGGATCAGATCCCGCACCATGGCCCGGCGGCGGCCGCCGATCGCGCGCAGCAACGACAGCACCGGACGGCGTTGCGCCACGGCCATACTCATCGCGTTGTAGATCAGAAACCCCGACACGATCAGCGCCGCGGCCGAGGCCATGATCGTCGAATACCGCACCAGCTCCACCGCGCCGCCCGCCTGCGCGGTGCGCAGGCTCGGATCGGCGACGACGGCGCGCCCGTCCACGACGGCGGTGAGCGCCGCACGCAACCGCGCCGCGTCGGCGTCGGCGGCGGGCACGATCTCGATCGAGTCGAGTTGCCCGGCGCGCCCGGCGATCTCCTGCGCCACCGGCAGCGGCGCGATCACGATGTGCCCCTGGTTCAGCCGCGCGGACACGGCGTCGTCGAGCACCGCCGCGACGGTGACCGTGCTCGCCCCGATCCGGAACCGTTCGCCCGCATGATGTCCCGTGGCCGCGCCCACCAGCACGCCGTGCGGCGTGGTCAGCAGCTTGGCGGCCTGGTCGCGCAGCGGCCCGTCCAGGACGCCGCCCAGCGCCGAGACCGACGCGTCCGCCCCCACCAGCAGCGCCCGGTCCGCGTCCGCGCCGATGCGCACCCGCAGCATCGGCACCGCCGCCGCCACGCCGGGAACCGACCGAATCGATTGCAGCAGAGACTGATCGAAGCCCGCGTCGGTGATGCCGGTGACCTCGAGGGTCGCCTTCCCGCCGAGCCCCCGGGTGAGCCGGTCCACCGAACCGGTGACGGATGCGGAGATGCTCAGCGTCGACACCAGCAGCCCCGCCGATACGGCCATGACGGCCAGCGACAACAGCGTACGGCCGCGATGAGCCAGCAGCTCACCGATGTTGAACAACCGCAACCGATCCCATGCGGCGATCACCCGCGCACCGCCGCCGCGCGGGCGTGCTCCCCGGCGATGATCGATCCGATTCGCCCGTCCCGCAATGTGATCACCCGGTCGCAGTATTGCGCGGCGCCCATGTCGTGGGTGACCATGACGACCGAGTTGCCTGCCGCGGTGATCTCCCCGAGCAGCGCGAGGATCGCCGCTCCGGTCTTGGAGTCGAGGTTGCCGGTGGGTTCGTCGGCCAGGATCAGCGGCGGATCCATGATCAGCGCCCGCGCGACCGCGACCCGCTGCATCTGCCCACCGGACAGCTCCGCGGGCCGGTGCTCGGCGCGCTCGGCGAGCCCGACCAGCCGCAGCAGCTCCAGCGCGCGGGGTTTGGCGGCGCGTAAACTCTTGCCGTCCAACAGTTTCGGGATCGCCACGTTCTCCCACGCCGACAGCGTCGGCAGCAGATTGAAGAACTGGAAGACGAAACCCACCCGATGCCTTCGGAATTCGGATTGGCGGTCGTCGTCGAGACCGCCGATCTCCTCACCCCGGAAGGTGATCGAGCCCGAATCCGGCGAGTCCAGCGCGCCGAGCAGATGCAGCAGTGTGCTCTTGCCGGACCCGGACGGCCCGACGATCGCGGTGAACTCCCCCGCCTCGATGCTCAGGTCGATCCCGTCCAGGGCCCGTACCCGTTGTCCGCCGACCCGGTACTCCCGGACGACGCCGCGCAGTTCCAGCACCCGGTCCCCACCCCTCTCCTCGAATGTCAGCGCGCGAGCACGCGGCTGTCCTGCCAGCGCCGGACGTCCTGGGAGTCGAGCAGCGCGCGCAGCACCGGTTGTTCGGCGGCGAGCTCCAGGTACGCCTCGGGTACGGTCATGTCCTGGTCGAGCTTGGCGCGCAGGTGGTTGTCCCACTGATATTGCAGCGCGGCCAGTACGCCCTCCGGACCGCCGAAGAGGCGGTCGCGGTCGGGTAGATCGTGGAACAGTCCCGGATGCGCCGGATCAGCGGTCGCCCGGGCGAGTACCTCGTGCAGGATTTCGGTTCGAGCGTGCAGATCGGTCCACGACATCGCCCCAGCTCCTCCGTCGGGTGCCCGGGTCCGGTGCCGGGCACTGTCACCGTTCACGCTACGGAGGTCCCGGGGCGGATACGTCGTGCCGGGGACGAGACTCGAGCTCCTACCGGAGTAGGAGGACGCGCCCGCTCGCGGAACGATGTCGCGGGCTCGGCGCGGCGGCTAACCTGGGGCGATGGAGACCAGCGCCGTGTCGACCGGGCGCCCCGGACGCATTCGCGATCGCGTCGCGGAGTTCTTCAGCGATCCGGTGGGGGCGTTCCGCCGCGCGGTCGAACAACAGGGGTACGACTATCCGCCCTCGGTCATCGTGGTCGCCGATATTGCGGTGGTGTTCACGGCGATCGCGGCGGCGGCGCTGCGGCACGAGTACTTCCCGTCGGTGCTGCCGATCCTGGCGGTGGTGCTGCTGGTGATCGTGTATCCGGTGTTCTTCCTGTTCGACGTGAAGCCGACCCCGGCCATCTTCGCGACGGTCGCACTCGCGGGGACGGGTCTGTTCCTCGCGCAGCCGGTGTATCCCGACTGTTCGTCGCTGGTGTTGACGGTGTCGGCGGGCGAGCTGGCGGCGATCATTCCGCGCCGGCTGGTGAGTTTCGGGTACACGCTGGTCTGCCTCGGAGAGGTGTTGGTGTTCAACCTCATCGGCGACGTCGACCGCGGGCTGCCGATGTACCTCACGGCCATCGTGCTCGGCTGGATGGCGGGGCTGATGTTGCAGCAGCAGCGCCGGTCGCTGTACCAGGAGCGGGAGAACCAGGAGATCCGCGCGACGCAGGCCGCCAGCGAGGAGCGCCGCCGGATCGCGCGCGAGGTGCACGACGTCATCGCGCATTCGCTGAGCATCACACTGCTGCATCTGACCGCCGCGCGGCACGCCTTGCAGACCGACCGCGACGTCGACGAGGCCGTGGACGCGCTCAGCGACGCCGAGCGGCTCGGGCGGCAGGCCATGGCCGATATCCGGCGCACGGTCGGGCTGCTCGATCAGGGGCCCGCCAACATTCGGCCGGAACCGGGGTTGGGCGACTTCGCCGATCTGGTGGACGATTTCGTGCGCGCCGGGCTGGCGATCGACTTCCGGCTCACCGGTGACACCGAAACCATCTCGGCGACAACGGGTTTGGCGTTGTTCCGGATCGTGCAGGAATCGCTGGCCAATGTCGCCAAGCACGCGCCCGGCGCCGAGGTGACGCTGCGGATCGAGATCACCCCGGGCGACGCGCGGGTGACGGTGTCCAACACCCTGCCCGAGGGTCTGCCCGCGCGGCGGGGCCGGGGCATGGGCATCTCGGGAATGTCGCACCGCGCCGCGGTGATCGGCGGCACGCTGTCCGCCGGACCGGAGGACGACCGCTGGTGGGTGCGCGCGCACATCCCGATCGACACCCCCCGATCCGGTCTGGTCTGCCTGCTCACCGGGCAGGAGGACCCGTTGCGGGCGGTGCGCGAGGCCATCGCGTCGATGACACGAAAACGTCAGGAGGGCATGTGATCCCGGGGCAGACGCCGGCCGTGGCGGAGGACACGGTCACCGTGCTGGTCGTCGACGATCAGGAGTTGGTGCGCGGCGGGCTGCGCCGAATCCTGCGCCGCCGGGACGGATTCGTGGTGACCGAATGCGCCGACGGCGACGAGGTGGCCGCGGCCGTCGCCGCCCAGCCGCCCGATGTGGTGCTGATGGATCTGCGGATGAAACGGGTGGGCGGCATCGACGCGACCCGGGCCCTGCGCGCCCGCGCGGACGCGCCGCCGGTGCTGGTGCTCACCACCTTCGACGACGATCAGCTGCTGTCGGGGGCGCTGCGGGCGGGGGCCGCGGGATTCATCCTGAAGGACTCCCCCGCCGAGGATCTCATCCGCGCGGTGCGCACAGTGGCCGGTGGCGGATCCTGGCTCGATCCGTCGGTAACCGGGCGGGTGCTGTCGGCCTATCGCTCGGTCCGTCCCGCTCCCGTCCGCGCCCCGTCCCGACTGGACGAGCTGACCGCGCGGGAGTTCGAGGTGCTGAAACTGATCGGTCGCGGGCGTGTCAACGCGGAAATCGCCGCGGAACTCGGAATCTCCGAAGTGACCGTAAAGAGCCACGTAGGACACATTTTCGGGAAGCTGGGGTTACGAGATCGGGCCGCGGCGATCGTGTTCGCGTTTGACCACGGCGTGGTCGCGCCGGGAGAATCGGCACTCTAAGAGGGGCAGGAAACCCCGGTGCGTCGCCGGGCACGGGTTTCGCACCCTGCCCAGTGATGGAGGTTTCACGGGTGGACGCACCGCGATCCCGGGTCGGTAGCAGATTCGGGCCTTACGAGCTGCGCTCGCTGCTGGGCAGAGGCGGCATGGGCGAGGTCTACGAGGCGTACGACACGACCAAGGACCGGGTGGTCGCCCTGAAGCTGCTGTCGGAGCTGCTCGCGCAGGATCCGACGTATCAGGAGCGCTTCCGCCGCGAGTCGCGCGCCGCGGCCGCGTTGCGTGATCCGCACGTGGTGCGCATCCACGACTCGGGCGAGATCCGCGGGATGCTCTTCCTCGACATGGAGTTGGTGCGGGGGCGCAATCTGCGCACGCTGCTGCGCGAGGAGGGTCCGCTGGATCCGGTGCGCGCGGTGTCGATCATCGAGCAGGTGGCCTCGGCGCTGGACGCCGCGCACGCCGCGGGGCTGGTGCATCGGGACGTGAAGCCCGCCAACATCATCGTCACCGACGACGATTTCGCCTATCTCGTCGACTTCGGCATCGCCCGCAGCGAGGGCGACACCGGGATCACGTTGGTGGGCACGGCCATCGGGTCCTACACCTACATGGCCCCGGAGCGGTTCGACGCCGGACCCGTCACCGGTCGCGCCGATCTCTACTCGCTGGCCTGTGTGCTGCACGAATGTCTCACGGGGGCAACGCCGTTCCCGGTGCAGAGCGTCAGCGGGCTGGTCCGCTCGCACCTGTCCGAACCGCCGCCGCGCGCGAGCCTGAACCGCGCCGACGTGCCCGCGGCGCTGGACGCCGTCATCGCGCACGCCATGGCCAAATCCCCCGCGGACCGATTCGGCAGCGCGGGCGAGTTCGCCGGGGCCGCCCGGGGCGCGCTGGGCCTGCCCGGTGACCGCACGCCCTCCGAGACCGCCGTCGCCGCCTCGGCCGCCGACCCCGAATCCCGCCCGCGCTGGGCCAAATCCCTGCTCGGCGCGCCCCCGATCGCCATATCCGTCCCCGATCCGGAGCCGAGTTTCGCCCGGTTCGCCACCGACCCGGAGCCCGACCCCGCACCCCAGGCACCCGAGTCCGAGCGGTACCGCGACGAAACCGCCTCGGCCCCAAGCCATTCCGAGGATCCGGCCCCGCACGAGACGGTCGGAGCCGATCCGACCACGCGCTACCCCGTCGACGACAACCCCCCGGCGTTCCGGCCAGCCGAACCGACCACCTTCCAGCCCTTCGGCCCCGAAGGCCCGACGATCCCGGCCCAGATACCCCCGCGCGCCCCGATGCCGCCACCCCCGGAGCCGGACACCCCGTTCCCCGCAACGGACGCCCCGTTCCCGGGAGCGTCCTCCGCGCCCGGCGACCCGGAAGATCGATTCCCGTCAGCGGCCACCCCGCCCGGCGACCCGGCCATGCGGTTCCCGGCAGTGGCCACCCCGCCCGGGGATCCGGAAGGTGGATTCCCCCCGGCGGTCACCCCACCTCGAGAGCCGGACGTCCCCTTCCTGGCTCCGGCGGCCGAGGGCTACCCGGTGGACGAAAGTCCTTCGCCGGAGCCGGGTTTCGCCGGGGGGTCGCCGACCGTGGTGATGGGAACAGGGTTGGGGACGGGGCGGCCGTCGACGGCGGATTCGGAGACGGCGTTCCTGCCGTCGGGGGCCTTCCGGGCCGTTCCGCCCGTGGATCCCAATGCCGACACCACGAGTGATCTGCCGCCGATCCGGGAGGACGACGCCACGCGGGCGCGGGAGGACGATTTCCAGTTCACCCCGCTGCACCAGTACGCGCCGGGCAGCACGGACGATTCGTGGGAGGACCGGCCGGACGACTACTACTACTACGACGACCGACGCGAGGCCGACGACTACGAATACGACCCGCCCGCACCGGCATACGCCGAGCCCGAGCCCGAGGACCGCAAACACTCCATCGCGATCCCGATCGCGCTCGGTGTGACGGGCGTGGTCCTGGCGGCGGTCGTCGCCGCCGTGGGCTGGGAGCTGGCGCGGCAGCCGGACAACACCCCCACCGTCGCGGGAGGCACGACCGCCGCGACCGAATCGCTCCCCGGCGTCGCGAGCACCGCCCCGGCGCCGCGGCCGAGCGGCACCACCGGCGCGGCCACCACCACCCCGAGCACGGCCGCGCTGCCCGTCGGCGCGACCGCGTGCCCGGCGGGTTCGACCACGGGCCGATTCGGCAAGTCCGCCACCGGAACCGCGGTCACCTCGTGCGGCTTCGCCGAGGCGGTCCGCAAGGCGTACGTGCAGGCGCTGGAACCGCAGTCGGCCACCACCCAGGCCGCGGGGTCGACGGGGTCCACCTCGGTGGTGGCGATCAGCCCCGTCACCGGGCGCTCGTACACGATGACCTGCACGGGTACCGGACAGGTGGTCACCTGTACGGGTGGCGAAAACGCGGTGGTGTATGTCTATTGACGTGAAGCCGCTCCGCCGCAAGGGTTTTCGATGGTCGCTTTCGCTGGTCACCGCACTCGCCGTCACGGGCTGCACCGCCTACGCCGGAGTTCCCTCCTCCGATGAGAACGTACTGGTCTCACCCATCGCCGCCGGTAACGCGACGCTCAAACCCGCCGCCGGGAGCCTGACCCCCTCGGCGACCCTGGCCGCCGACTTCGCCGCGTTGCAGCAGGATCTGCACGGTTCGGTGGGCCTGGCGGTCATGCCGGTCGGCGGCGATCGCGCGATCACGCTCGGCAACTGGACCACCGGCATCGCCTGGTCCACGATCAAGGTGCCGTTGGCGCTGGCGGCGCTGCGCCAGGACCCGGTCGGGCTGGCCCAGACCGCCGAGGCCGCGATCACCGCCTCGGACAACGATGCGGCACAACAGCTCTGGGACGCGCTCGGCGGCGGCGACCGCGCGGCCGAGGCCGTGGAGGCGATTCTGCGCGAAGGCGGTGACACCACAACCGTGGTCGCGGACCGCACCAACCCCGAGGCGCGCGAGACGCTCGACGACCCGCTGGCCTTCGGCGCGACCGTGTGGCCGCTGGTCGATCAGGTGCGATTCGCCTCGCGGCTGCCGTGCCTGAAGAACGCGGCGCGCGTGGTCAACCTGATGGGCGAGATCACCTCGAGCCAGAGCTGGGGTCTCGGCGCGTTCGTCGGCGCGGAGTTCAAGGGCGGCTGGGGCCCCGACGACGACACCGGCGCGTACCTCGTGCGCCAGTTCGGGCTCGTCCCCACCTGGACCGGGCAGATCGCGGTCGCCCTTGCGGCGCAACCGGATTCGGGCAGCTACGACGACGCCACCGCCATGCTCGACCAGCTGGCCGCGCTGCTGGCCAAACACGTCTACGAACTGGGCGGCGGAGAGTGCAAGCGGTGACACCGATTCCGTCACATATGTGACACCCCAGGTCACGGTATTTGACCCTACGCTGGGTGAGGCGAAGAATTTCCCGACCAGTGGATGGCACGATACGCGCCACCCCGGGATTTGGAGGTGAGCGGGTGAAGGCACCGCGACGGTGGCCGAACAGCCGGAGTGCGAAGCTGTTTCGGATGTGGCTGGTCGCCGCCCTCGGCGGCCTGGCGCTCGCGGCCGGGACCTCGGCCTGCTCCTCGCCGTCGGATGCCGGTCCCGCCGAGACGATTTCGCGGCCCTCGGCGGTGGTCACGGGCGCGGTGGTCGCGCTCCCGGGTTCGCTGGCCGCCGAGTTCGCCGAGACCGCGCCCACGCTCGGTGGGCGGGTCGGGCTGGCGATCGCCGCGGTCGGCGGCGAGCGGGTGTCGTCGATGGGCGATTGGACCACCGGTCCGGCCTGGTCGACGATGAAGGTGCCGCTGACCCTGGCCGTGCTGCGCTCCAACGGCAACACCAGCACCTATCAGATGTCGGCGGCCATCACCGAGTCCGACAACTCCGCCGCCGACGGGCTGTGGCAGGGCCTGGGCACCCCCGACACCGCGGCCAAGGCCCTCGAGGCGGTGCTGCGCGAGGGCGGGGACACCAGCACGAAGGTGCCGCCGAACCGGGTGCGCTCGGACTACTCGTCGTTCGGCCAGGCCGAATGGTCCCTCGCCGATCAGGCCCGCTTCGCCTCGCATCTGCCCTGCCTGCCCGACGCCGACTCGGTCACCGACCTGATGGGCAAGGTGGTCTGGGGCCAGCAGTGGGGCCTGGGCAAGCTGGAGGACGCCGAGTACAAGGGCGGCTGGGGTCCCGACGCCAGCGGCAACTATGTCGTGCGGCAGTTCGGGGTCGTGACGGTGCCCGCCGGGAAGGTCGCCATCGCGCTCGCGGCGCAGGCGAATTCGGGCACGTTCGAGGACGGCACCACGATTCTGAACAAGCTCGCGACCTTGATCGACAAGCATCTGGACGAGCTGCCGGGCGGGCACTGCCCGACGAGCAGGTGAGGTTACCGAAGGTTCACAGGGGGTGGGGCTGCGGTTCCGGCGCGCGCCCGGCAAGATTGGGCGTATGCGCATCGGAGTCTTGACCGGAGGCGGGGACTGCCCAGGCTTGAACGCGGTCATCCGGGCCGTCGTTCGCACCGCGAACGGCCGCTACGGCGACGCGATCGTCGGTTTCCAGGACGGCTGGCGCGGCCTACTCGAGGACCGCAAGGTCCACATCCACAACGACGATCGCACCGACCGGCTGCTCACCAAGGGCGGCACCATGCTCGGCACCGCGCGCACCAATCCCGACGTGCTGCGCGACGGACTCCCTCGGATCAAGCAGACCCTCGACGACAACGGCATCGACGCGTTGATCCCGATCGGCGGCGAGGGCACGCTGACGGCCGCGAGCTGGCTGGCCGACGAGGGCGTCCCCGTGGTCGGGGTGCCCAAGACCATCGACAACGACATCGACCGCACCGACACCACCTTCGGCCACGACACCGCGGTCAGCATCGCCACCGACGCCATCGACCGCCTGCACACCACCGCGGAGTCGCATCAGCGCGTCATGCTGGTCGAGGTGATGGGCCGCCACGCGGGCTGGATCGCGATCAACTGCGGCATCGCCTCGGGCGCGCACCTCACCCTGGTCCCGGAGGTCCCGTTCGACGTCGACGAGGTCTGCACGATGATCAAACGTCGCTTCCAGCGTGGTGATTCGCACTTCATCTGCGTGGTCGCCGAGGGCGCCAAACCCGCCGCGGGCTCGTTCACCCTGCGCGAGGGCGGCGTCGACGAATACGGCCACGAACGCTTCACCGGCGTCGCCCACCAACTCGGCGTGGAGATCGAACGCCGCATCGGCAAGGAGGTCCGCACCACGGTCCTCGGCCACGTCCAGCGCGGCGGCAAACCCACGGCCTTCGACCGCGTGCTGGCCACCCGGTTCGGCGTGCACGCGGCGGAGGCGGTGCACGACGGACAGTTCGGCCAGATGGTGGCGCTGCACGGGACCGAGATCGATCTGGTGCCGTTGTCGGAGGCGACGAAACAGCTGAAGTTGGTGCCCAACAACCGATATGGGGAGGCGGCGGCGTTCTTCGGGTGAGGTCCGCGACTCAGGCCGTAGCGCCCAGCACCGCCACCGCGAGCACCACCAGAACCACCACCGCGAGCACCGCGACCGCGACGATCAATCCGAGCGGCGGACCCGAGCGACGCTGGGGCGGCGCGGGGGTGAAGCCGGGGGAATAGCCGGGCGTGGGCTGGGGCGCGCCCATGGGCGGCGGGGCGGGCATGGGGCCGGAGGCGAAACCCGCCGGGGCGACCGGGTTCATCGGCATGGGTGGCACCGGCGGGCGGAGGTTGACCGTCGCCTCCGAGGACGGCGAAAACGATTGCGCGCCAGGGGAGAACAACGCGGTGTGCACCGGCGGCGGGCCGGGCGCCACGATGGGCGGCAGCCCCTGCGGCGGGAGCGGGGCGGGCTGGGGTAGGGGCACGGCCGGGGCCGCCAACGCGCGTTTGGCCGCCGCCGCGAAATCCGAACAGGTGGCGAAGCGGTCGATCGGCCGCTTGGCCATCGCGCGGGCGACGACCGCGTCCACGGCGGGTGACAAGCCGGGCCGTCGCGCGCTCGCGGGCGGCACCGGTAACTGGAGGTGGCCGTGGATGACCTCCTCCGGATTGTCCGAATCGAACACTCCCACGCCGGTGAGCATCCAGTACAGCGCACAGCCGAGCGAGTACTGGTCCGAGCGTTGGTCCAGGGCCGCGCCGGTCATCTGTTCCGGCGAGGCGTAGGCCAGGGTCGCGGTGAACATGCCCGCCTGGGTCAGATGCGTGGAATCCTCACGCAGCCGGGCGATTCCGAAGTCGGACAGGAACACCCGTTCGCCCTTGCCCGCGCCGGAGCGGGCCAGCAGGATGTTGGCGGGTTTCACATCGCGGTGCAGCACACCGTTGCTGTGCGCGTAATCCAGTGCGGCGGCGACACCTTCGACGATCTGCACGGCGCGTTCGGGGGGCATCGTGTACGGATTCACGCTCGCCGCGTCCACGCCGTCGACGTACTGCATGCTGATCCACAGCTGGTCGTCCTCGACGCCGCGGTCGTAGACGGCCACGATATTGGGGTGGTCGAGGCGGGCGGCCAGGTCGGCCTCGCGTTCGAAGCGGGCCCGAATCTCGGGGTCGGCGAACAATTCCCGGTTCAGCAGCTTCAAGGCCGTCAGCCGGGGCAGTCGCGGGTGGCGCGCCAGGTACACCGAGCCCATGCCACCCTGGCCGAGCAGCCGCTCGATGGTGAAGCCGGCGAACACGTCACCGGTGTTCAACACCCTGCGTTCCCCTTTCTCGAGCCGAGTTCCGCGATCCTACCCGAGCTGTTCGATCATCCCGGGGTGACCAGTCCGGATTCGTAGGCCAGCACCACCGCCTGCGCGCGATCGCGCAGATCCAGTTTCGAGAACACCTTGGAGACATGGGTTTTCACGGTCTGTTCGGCGACGAACAGCGCCTCGGCGATCTCGGTGTTGGACATGCCGCGCGCGACGAGTTCGAGCACCTCGCGTTCGCGCGGGGTGAGCGCGTCCAGGGCCGCGGTGGGTTTGGGGCGGGTGCGGCGGCTCATCACATCGGCGATGAGGCGGCGGGTCACGGTCGGCGCGAGCAGGGCCTGCCCCTCGGCGACCACGCGCACGGCGCGCACGAGTTCGTCGGCGGGCGCGTCCTTGAGCAGAAAACCGCTGGCGCCCAGGCTCAATGCCTCGTAGACGTAGTCGTCGATGTCGAAGGTGGTGAGCATCAGCACCCGCACGGGCGGATCGAATCCGGCGGCGAGGATGGCGCGGGCGGCGTCGAGTCCGTTCAGCTCCGGCATGCGCACATCCATCAGGACCACATCGGGACGCAGCCGCTTCGCCTCGGCCACGGCGATCTTCCCGTTGGCGGCGTCGCCGACCACGCTGATGTCGGGCTGCGCGGCGAGCAGGGCCCCGAAACCCTGCCGGACCATCGCCTGGTCGTCGGCGATCAGAACGGTGATGGGCACGGCGAACCCCTAGGCGAACCGGATGACGGAGACGAGCCCGGCGACCAGGCAGTACAGGGCGAACGGCAGCAGTGTGCGGGTCCGGAAGAACCGCTCCAGGAAGCGCACCGCGAGCCACGCGCACACTCCCGCGACGATCGCGCCGACGAGGGCCTGGCCGTGGATGTGCGCGCCCGCCGGGCCGAACAGCTCGGGCAGTTTCAGCACACCGGCCGCGAGGATCACCGGGGTGGCGAGCAGGAAGGCGAATTTCGCGGTGTCCTCGTGATCGAGTCCGCGCAGCAGACCGCCGACCATGGTCAGGCCCGAGCGGCTGAATCCGGCCAGCAGCGCACCGGATTGGGCCAGGCCGATGCCGAGCGCGTCCTTGACGCTCAGCGCGGCGAGGCGTTCGTCCGCGGCCAGGCGGGTGTGCTCGGTCGTGGTCGTCGCGCCCTGCTCCTGTTCGGCGAAGCGGCGGCCGTAGTCGGCGAGGGTGGGGCCGTTGCGGCGCTTGAGGCCCTCGCCGATGACGAGCACGACGCCGTTGAGCGCGAGGAAGATTCCCGCGAACAGCGGTGTCGCGAACAGGATCCGCAAGGGGTGTTCCAGCACCAAACCGAGCGCGCCCACCGGAATGGTGGCCAGCACGATCAGCCAGGCCAGCCGCTGCGCGGGGGTCTCGACGCGCCGGGTGCGCAGGGTGGTGACGAAGCCGGTGACGATATCGACCCAGTCCCGCCAGTAGTAGCCGAGCAACGCGAGCGCGGTGGCCACGTGCAGGGCCACCACGAACGCCAGGTACGGGGTCCCGTTGTCGGAGTCGCCCTGGGTGACCAGCGTCCCCCACGAACCGCCGATCCACGCGGGCACCAGCACCGAATGGCCGAGGCTCGAGATGGGGAACAACTCGGTGACGCCCTGGAGCGCCCCGATCACGATCGCTTGGAGATAGGTGAGCATCGTCCACGAGTCTCCCACGGGCACGTCACCCGCGTCCCACCCGCTTACCCCACGCTCACCCCGAGCGGCAGCCGCACCCGTACCTCGAAGCCCCCGTCCGCGGTCGGCTCGGCCGCGACCGTGCCGCCGAGGGTCTCGGCGCGGGTCCGCATTCCCGCGATGCCGCTGCCGGTTCCGACGAGGGTGGCCGGGGTTTCGATGGTCGACAGGTCGCCGCGCTCGTTGCGCACGACGGCGTCGACCGCGGACGGGAGCACCAGGAGGTTCACGTGGACGGGCGCGTGCGGGGCGTGGCGGGTCGCGTTGGAGAGGGACTCCTGGACGATTCGGTAGAGGGCCAGGCCGACGGTGTCGGGGACCGCGTCGAGGGGGCCGTCCACCGTCCAGTCGATGGCGACTCCGGCGCGGCGGGCGCCGTCGAACAGGGCCAGGACGTCGGCGGCGGCGGGTTGCGGGGCGTGTTCGGGGAGTTGGCCGTCGCTGCGCAGGACGCCGAGCATGGACCGGATCTCGTTGAGCGCCTCGCGGGCCGAGGCGCCGATGGACTCGAATTCGGCTCGGGCGTCCGGGGATACGCCGGGCACGCGGTACGGGGCGGTCTGGGCCTGCACCACCACCATCGACATGTGGTGGGCGACCACGTCGTGCAGGTCGCGGGCGATGCGCGCCTTCTCCTCGAGGATGGCCCGGCGGGCCCGCTCGAGCTCGTTGACCTCCTCCTGCTCCACGAGGGCGCGGCGCGAGAGCACCAGCCAACGCACCAGCAGCCCGAACGCCACCAGACCGGTCATGGCGATCGGCCAGCCGAAGGCGGCCTGCGCGAACGAGTCCTGCGATCCGGCCATGGTGGTCGCCATGAGCAGGGCGGTGGCGGCCCACGCGATCAGCACGGTCTGCATCCGCTCCCGCACCGCGACGGCGAACAGCAACACGAACAACGACAGGATGTGCACCACCTGGAACGGCAGGTGATTGTTCGGCTGATGTGGTATGGCCAGCGCGATCAACAGCGCCGACCCCGCCGAAATCGCCCATCCCAGAGCGGGATTCACCCGGACCAGCACCACCGGCAGCGCCGCCAGCCCCGCGATGAACGGCTGCGCCGCGCCGGGCACCTGATGGGTCAGATGCAGCGTCGGCCACGCCACCGCGAAGAAGGTTCCCGCCAACACCACCGTGAACACGTCGAGCCACAGCCGCAGCCGCCCCGGATTCCGGGTCGTCCGAGCCACCTGCCGCGCGGTCTGCGCAATCCGAGCCATGCCGTCGAGACTAGAAACCCCTGCTCGCCGGTGTCCTCATACCTCCGGGTGAATTGCCACCCCCTACCCCGGTACCACCCCCGTCCCCACCTACCCCCAGCGTTCCCGTATCCAAACCGTCCTCCAGCGTGAGGCCCGGTTCGGCGGTCGATTCCTAGCGTCCTTGGCATGAGCGAAGCAGGCATGGGGCGAAGGTTTCCGGGGGTGGGAACCGGAGGGGTTCGTCAGCGGGCGGAGGGGTTGCCGGGTGGGGGTTGGTTCCATCGGGGCCACGAATGGTCGCGTGGGGACGGTGTTTCCGAGCGGGCCGAGGGGCGGGTGTTGCGGCGGTTCGGTGGGGCCGCGGCGGTGGCGGCGTTGATCGCCGGGTTCACCGTGGGGTTCGCTCCCGCTGGGTCGGCCTCGGCCGCGGGGGTGGGCGTTGGGGAGAACGCGGCCGCGCGGGATGCGGTGGTGGAGTTGGTGGGCGAGCGGCCCGAGGTTGCGGGCGTGCCGGGGGACTTCGCGGTGGGGGCGGGGTATCGGCCGGTGGTGAGTCAGGGGTTGCTGGTGGATCCGGACGGGGACTGCTCCGCGCCGATTCCGCTGCCCGCGGAGTTCGAGAATCCCTGTAAGGCACACGATCTCGGATACGACCTGTTGCGATACGCCGAGCGGCACGGGCAGCCGTTGGGGCCGTGGGCGCGGCAGCGCATCGACGCCGCGCTGGAACAGAATCTGCACAGCGCGTGCGCGACACGGCCCGACGCGTGGGATCGCACGGGCTGTCACGCGCTGGCGACGATCGCCGCGACCGCCGTCGATCTCAACTCCCGGCGGCAGCACTACGCCGCGCCCATGCCCGAATACCTGTTCGGCGCACAGCTTTCCGGCTCCAATCCGCTCTCGCAACTGCTGTGGCTCGGCCCCGCGGCACTGCTACTGCTCGCCGTCGCGGCCCTGCTCGGACGCCGCGCGACCCTCAGGAGGATTTCGTGACCTCGACCATCACCCTCGAAACCACTCCGCCCGATCCGGCGCCCGAATCGCGCCGCGAACGCGTGCGGGCACCGCGCATCGGAACGACGGCCGCGGTCACCCTCGGGCTGACCGCGTCGCTGGCACCGAATCTGCTGCCGCGCACGGCCGAGGCGCAGGCGGTGGTGGGCGGGCTGCTGATCGCGGTGTGTATGACGCTCGCCGGGATCGCTCGAATGTTGTTGCTGCGCAGAGGCTTCGATATCAATCGGCCGTGGTCGCGGTACCGGCTGCCCGCCGCGCTGGTGGGTACCGTCGTGGTGTCGGGTGCGATCGTGCACGCGTGGCGTTGGCAGAACGATCTCCGGGCCGCCATGGATTTCGCGCCCCTCGGACCCGGCTACTGGCCGCGCTGCCTGGTGGAGACCGCGGTGATCGCGGGCCTGCTGGTCGGCTTGGGGCGCGGCATACGATGGCTGGCCCGGCGGCTCGGCGCGGCGCGCAGTGCGGGCCTGGCGGTCGTCATGGTGCTGGCGACCCAGTTCGCGCTCGTGCCCACGCTCGTCGACTGGCGGCGCGACGCCTACGCGGCGGCCAACGCCGAGCTGGAACCCGGTGTGGTGCAGCCGGTTTCGTACACCCGCTCCGGGAGCGCGGAGTCGGTGGTGAGCTGGCCGTCGCTCGGGGCGGAGGGGCGCAAATTCGTCTCCGATCGGCCCGCTCGCGGGGTGCGGGTGTACGTCGGCCTCGAATCGGCGCCCGACCTGAAATCCCGTGTGGCCCTGGCCCTTCGCGAGCTGGAGCGCTCCGGCGGGCTCGACCGCTCGAATCTCGTGATCGCGATCCCCACCGGTTCCGGCTGGATCGACGCGCACGCGGCGCAAGGCTTCGACCAACGCTTCGGCGGCGACGTGACTTTGGTCGGCCTGCAATACTCCGAGGCCCCCAGCTGGGCCACCTTCGTCTTCGGGCGCACGGCGGCCGTGGAGTCGGCCCGCGCCCTGTTCGAGGCCGTCGAACAGCGGGTATCGACGATGCCCCACCCCCCACGCCTCTACGTCTACGGCCAAAGCCTCGGCGCCACCGCCGGCAGCGCCATCTTCGCCGACGACGCCGACCAACGCGCCCGAGTCTGCGCCGCCCTCTGGGCAGGCCCACCCGCGAACAGAGTCCACCCCGCCCGAGCCACCATCCTCGCCAACTCCTCCGACCCGGTAGTCCAATGGTCCCCCCAACTCCTCTGGCACACCCCGGATCTCACCACTACTCGCCCAGACGCCCCCCATCCCCCATGGCTCCCTTTCGTCAGCTTCATCCAAACCACCGCCGACCTCCTCTCCGCCCTCTCCCCCACCCCCGGCCACGGCCACCGCTACGGCCCCGACCAAGGAACCGCCCTCGGCACCTGCTGACTACCCCCGGTTCGGCAGTACAGCCGCACCCCTTATCCGAATCCGCACCCCTTACATAGCCCTGCAACGGGTGCGGATCCAAACAGAGGGTGCGGCTGGGTTGCCGAACCGGGGAACAACGGCCACCTCTGGGGGTAGTACACCTCAAATGCCAAGCAGCCCAGCCGCACACCTTATTGGGATCCGCACCCTTTGTAGGGCCCTGCAAGGGGTGCGGATTCGAATAAAGGGTGCGGCTGGGCTGCCGTGCCCGGTGGCGAGTTGCCGTACCTCACGTGGGCTGCTGCACCGGATGATCGCCGCACGCGGGTGGGGCTGTTGTACCTCGCGGTTGCCGTACCGGAGACCTGCGGGGCTGGTCTAGTAAGCCAGCCCCGTTCGGTGGTCAGCGGCCCGCGGGGACCGGTTCGGGGGCTTGATCCTGGTGTGCCGCGGCCGGGACCGCGCGGCGGACCGGGATGGTGGAGGCGATGATCGCGGCGAGTAGGGCGACGCCGGCGCCGATCCAGAGGCCCGTGCGGAAGCCGGACTCGGTGGGGATGGTGTGGCCGCCGAGGGAGGTGCTCATCTGGGCGAGGACCGCGCCTACCACCGCGGCCGAGACCGAGGTGCCGATGGAGCGCATCAGGGTGTTGAAGCTGTTGGCGGAGGCCGTTTCCGACAGGGGGACCGCGCCCATGATCAGTGCGGGCATGGAACCGTAGGCCAGGCCGACACCGCCGTTGATCACGCACGCCGAGATCATCAGGCCCCACGTCGAACCCATGAGCAGCGTGGACACCGCGTACCCGAGGGCGATGACCACACCGCCGACGGCGAGGGTGACCTTCGGCGTCGTCGCCGCCGAGAGCCGCGCGCCCAGCGGGGAGACCGCCATCATCATGAAACCGCCGGGCAGCATCCACAGACCCATCGCCAGCATGGTCTGCCCCAGGCCGTAACCCGTCGCGGTCGGCAGTTGCAACAGCTGCGGCAGGATCAGCGAGGCCGCGTACATGCCGAAACCCGTTGTGAGCGAGGCGGCATTGGTCAACAGCACCTGCGGCCGCGCGGTCACGCGCAGATCGACCAGCGGATCGGAACTCCGCAGCTCCCACCAGCCCCACACCCCGAGCACCACGACCGTCGCGACGAACAGGCCGATGATCGTCGCGCTCCCCCAGCCCCAGGCCGCGCCCTTCGACGCCGCCAGCAACAGGCAGACCAGTCCGATGCCGAGCCCCACCGCGCCCAGGGGATCGAACCTCCCCTTCGCGGCCGGAACCGTCTTGGGCACAACGAAATACAGCGCGACGGCCACGGCGACGGCCAGCGCGGTCGTCCCCCAGAACAACACCCGCCAACTCGCGTGCTGCGCGACCGCCGCGGAGACCGGCAGCCCGAGCGCACCGCCGATACCCATCGACGCGCTCAGCAACGCGATCGAGGATCCGAGCCGCTCGGTCGGGATCACATCGCGCAGGGCGCTGATGCCCAACGGCACGATGCCCATTCCCATGCCCTGCAACAGCCGCCCGATGATCATCGGCAGCAGCGACCCCGACAGCGCGCACACCACCGAACCCGCGATGAGCGGAATCGCGGAGATCAGCAGCATTCGCCGCTTGCCGTACAGATCGCCCAGCCGCCCGGCCACCGGCGTGGTGACCGCGCCCGCGAGCAGCGTCGCCGTGATGATCCACGAGGCGTTGTCGGCGGAGGTGTGCAGCAGTTGCGGCAGATCACCGATCAGCGGCACCACCAATGTCTGGGTGATCGCCGCGGTGATACCGGCCAATGCCAGCACGCCGACGATCCCTCTCCCCGCCTGCGGCGCGGGTGCGGCCCTGTCCACACGAATCTCCCTGCTCGTCGAAGTCGCATCCGGCCCTGCCCGGCGTCGGGCACACCACCGTCCTGGTGCTCGATCGGAAGCCGGATATGTGTACAGGACATACGATGTGCATGATGCACATAGCGGGAGTGACGCACATCGCATGTGGTTCACTCGAACGGCAGCGACGCGCGAGCCGAAAGGACGGCATGGACAAGCCAACTCATCTGGTCGAGTTCGAGACCATGCTGCTCGGTCGCTACAGCATTCACCAGCGCTACCGCGGCGACGGCACCCGTCTCGAGCGCAGCGCCTACATCCTGCTGAGCCGCCTGGCGATGGAGGGCCCCATGTCCATCGGCCAGCTCAGCGAGGCGTTCGGCCTGGACGCCTCCACCCTCAACCGCCAGACCGCGGCGCTGCTCCGCGCCGAACTCGTCGAGCGCATTCCCGACCCGGACGGCGGGATGGCCCGCAAATTCCGCATCACCCCCACCGGCGAGCACCGCCTGGAGACCGAGCGCGCCGCGAATATCGAAGGGCTGCAACGGGTTATGGCCGACTGGTCCCCCGACGACGTCGCCACCTTCGCGAACTATCTCAAACGCCTCAACACCGACATCGAACGCCTCGGCGGCCAGCCCTGGCCCCGCCCCTGACGAAGGTTCCCATGGCCACGCTTCGCCGCGAGATCACGATATCCGCACCGCCGCACCATGTTTGGTCCGTCATCGCCGACATCGGCGCGGTCCACCACCGCCTGCTGCCCGGCCGGGTCACCGACACCCGGCTCGACGGCGAGTACCGTTTCCTCACCTTCCCCGACGGGCACGTGATCCGCGAACTGATCGTCGCCGTCGACCACACCCTGCGCCGCTTCGTCTACGCGGTCGTCGAGGGCTCCCGCCCGCCGCTCACGCATCACCACGCGGCGTTCGAGATCCACCCGAAAGACGATGGCACCCAACTGATCTGGACCACTGACCTCCTCCCCGACACCCACGCCCCCGAGGTCGGCATCCGCATGGACCACGGCCTAGCGGAGATGAAACGAACCCTCGAGCCCCAACCCCAGCCGCACCCTTTATTCCGATCCGCACCCCCTTCAGGGCTCTGAAAGGGGTGCGGATTCGAATAAAGGGTGCGGCTGGGTTGCCGGGCCGGGGGTTAGGCGAGGGGGCCTCGGGCGGATTCGTAGGCGGCGCCTACGCGGTAGAGGCGGTCGTCGGCCAGGGCGGGGGCCATGATCTGGAGGCCGACGGGGAGGCCGTCGTCGGCGCTGAGGCCCGAGGGGACCGACATGCCGCAGTAGCCCGCGAGATTGGTGGGCAGGGTGCACAGGTCGGAGAGGTACATCGCCAGCGGGTCGTCGACCTTCTCACCGAGTTTCCAGGCGGTGAACGGGCTGGTCGGGGAGACCAGGACGTCGACCTGCTCGTACGCCTTGTCGAAGTCCTGCGCGATGAGCGTGCGGACCTTGAGGGCCTGGCCGTAGTAGGCGTCGTAGTAGCCCGCCGACAGGGCGTAGGTGCCGATCATGATGCGGCGCTTGACCTCCGGGCCGAAACCGGCCGCGCGGGTGGCGGCCATGACCTGTTCGGCGCTGTGCGAGCCGTCGTCGCCGACGCGCAGGCCGTAACGCATGGCGTCGAAGCGCGCCAGGTTGGAGGACACCTCGCTGGGCAGGATCAGATAGTAGGCGGGCAGCGCGAATTCGAAGTGCGGGCACGACACCTCGATGACGTCCGCGCCGAGATCCTTCAGCACGGCCACGGCCGCGTCGAAGGAGGCGATCACGCCGGACTGGTAGCTGTCGGAGTGGAGTTCCTTCACCACACCGACCTTCACGCCCGTCAGATCGCCGCGCGCGCCCTGGCGAGCCGCCTC
Organism: Nocardia sp. NPDC004068; assembly: GCF_042874315.1. Taxonomy (NCBI): domain Bacteria; kingdom Bacillati; phylum Actinomycetota; class Actinomycetes; order Mycobacteriales; family Nocardiaceae; genus Nocardia; species Nocardia sp. NPDC004068. The sequence continues at coordinate 38,715 of NZ_JBIAMW010000001.1, read as the reverse complement.
CACCACCGGCGCGATCTCGACATCACGCGAGGTCGAGTCGCGCGGATCGTATCCGGCGATGACCTCGTGCAGCAGCGCGGTGTCGAGCACCGTGCGCCCGCAGGGGCCGCCCTGATCCAGCGAGGACGCGCAGGCGACCAGGCCGTAGCGGGAGACCGTGCCGTAGGTCGGCTTGGTGCCGACGGTGCCGGTCATGGCGGCGGGCTGGCGGATCGAGCCGCCGGTGTCGGTGCCGATGGCCAGCGGGGCCTGGTACGAGGCCAGCGCGGCCGAGGAACCGCCGCCCGATCCGCCCGGGATGCGTTGGGCATCCCAGGGATTCAGCGTGGGGCCGTAGGCGGAGTTCTCCGTGGACGAGCCCATGGCGAACTCGTCCATATTGGTCTTGCCGAGGATCGGGATGCCCGCCGCGCGCAGTTTGGCGGTCACCGTGGCGTCGTAGGGCGGGACCCAGCCCTCGAGGATCTTCGACGCGCACGTGGTCGGCATGTCGGTGGTGGTGAAAACGTCCTTGAGCGCCAAGGGAACTCCGGCCAGCGGCGAGGCGACCGTCCCCGCGGCGATGGCCTTGTCGACCTCGGCCGCCGCCGCGCGGGCCCGCTCCCCCGCCACGTGCAGGAAGGCGTGCAACTCCCCGTCGACTTCCGCGATGCGGGCCAGATGCGCCTCGGTGACCTCCACCGAGGAGACCTCACGCGCGTGGATCTTCTCCGCCAGCTCGGCGGCGGAGAGCTTCGTCAACTCGCTCATTCGGCCTCCCCCAAGATCTGCGGAACCATGAAGCGCTGATCCTCCACCGCGGGCGCGCCCGACAGCGCCTGGTCGGGCGTCAGGCAGTCGGCGACCTCGTCGGGGCGGGTCACGTTGGTGGTCGGATTCGGCGAGGCGGTGGCCGGGACGTCGGCGGCGACCTCCGAGATGACCCGCACGTGGCTGAGGATCGAATCCAGCTGCCCCGCGTAACGGTCGAGTTCTTCCTCGGTCAGGGCGAGCCGGGACAACCGGGCGAGGTGAGCGACCTCGTCGCGGGAGATGGCGGGCACCGCGGGAACCCCTTTCGGCAGGATGGCGAGACCGGGTAAGCCTATCCCGGCGGAGAGAGCGCCGGGACCAGAGGGGGTTGGGAGCGCCGGGACCAGAGGGGGACGGAAGCGCCCGAACCAGAGGGGACGGGAACACCGGAACCAGAGGGAGACGGGAACACCGGAACCAGAGGGAGACGGGAACGCCGGAACCAGAGAGGGACGGGAATACCGGAACCAGAGGGAGACGGAAGCGCGGGGACCAGAGGGGGGACGGGAACAGGACCGAAGGGGGGACCAGAAGGGGACGAGGAACAGGGACAGGGCGTTGTCCGCTTCGTTCCACTGGCACGACACCGCCCATTCATCCGACAATGGCCAGTGGTTGTCGAGGGTGTAAGTATTGCGGGACTCGGGTATCCGACCCAGAGTCTCGGTCGCACGGAAAGAAAGGAAGGCACGTGTCATTTCTGCTTCGCGTGCAACTTCCGGATCGCCCAGGAAGTCTCGGTTCACTGGCTCTCGCGCTGGGCTCCGTCGGCGCCGACATCCTCTCGCTGGATGTGGTCGAACGTGGCGCCGGATTCGCGATCGACGACCTGGTGGTCGAGGTCCCGTCGGGGGCGCTGCCGGATACGCTGATCACCGCGGCCGAATCGCTCACCGATGTGCGGGTGGATTCGCTGCGGCCCTACTCCGGCATCCTCGACACCCATCGTGAGCTGGAGTTGATCGATCAGGTGGCGAGCGCGCGCGACGACCGATTACAGGTGCTGGTCGACGGCGTCCCCCGGGTGTTGCGCGTCGGCTGGAGCACCATCATCGATATCGGCCCGCAGGGCGCCTACCGCGTGGTCGGCAGCCCGAGCGCGCCTGTGACACAAGCGGGTTCGCCCCCGTGGATGCCGCTGGAGAAGCCCTCGGCCCTGGACCCGGAGGCCGACTGGGTGCCGCAGATCTGGAAGGACATGGACACCAAGCTGGCCGCCGCCCCGTTGGGCAACACCGGCAAGGTGCTGCTGCTGGGCCGTCCGGGCGGCCCGGAGTTCCGGCCCTCGGAGATCGCCCGGCTGGGTTATCTCGCGGGCATCGTCGCGACCGTGCTCATCTGAGCGGGAGCCGCATAACCGTCAGCATCATGGTGTCCGGCCGCGCCGACCAATCCCTTTCCGGCACATGGGTGAACCCCAGCCGGTCGTAGATCCGCCGCGCGTCGACCATCGGCGGCATGGTGGTCAGCACGACGGATTCGAAGCCCTCGGCGCGGCCGATCTCGATCACCTTGCGCACCAACGCCGTTCCCACCCCGAGGCCGCGGGCGTCCTTGTCGACGGCCAGCATCCGGAACTCGAGTTCGCCGGGCCGGGCGAGGGGCGCGTACGGATTGCCCGGCCGCGCGACCGTCAGCGAGCCCAGGACGCGACCGTCCCGCACCGCGACCAGGACCTCCGCCGCGCGGGCTCGGGTCTCGGTGTCGGAAAGCTCTGTCACATAAGGACTTTCGGGATCGATGTAGCCCTCGCCCACGTAGACGTCGAGGGTGAGGGCACCGACGTCCGGATACTCGCTCTCCCGCGCGGGACGGATCTCCACGCTCACCCCACCGCCTCCGGACCGCCCTCCAACAGCGCCCGGAACCCGTCCTCGTCGAGGATCGGCACGCCCAGCTCCTCCGCCTTGGCGGCCTTGGAGCCGGGCGCGTCCCCGATGACGACGTACGCGGTCTTCTTCGACACCGACCCCGCCGCCTTGCCGCCGCGCACGAGAATGGCCTCCTTCGCCTCGTCCCGCGAAAAGCCTTGCAGCGAACCGGTTACCACGATCGACAGGCCCTCGAGATTGCGCGGAATGGACGCGTCCCGCTCGTCCACCATGCGCACCCCGGCGGCCGCCCACTTGTCGACGATCGCGCGATGCCAGTCCACGTCGAACCATTCGACCACGGCCGCCGCGATGGTCGGGCCGACGCCGTCGACGGCGGCCAGCTCCTCGACCGAGGCGGCGCGAATGCGTTCCATCGCACCGAATTCGGCGGCCAGGGCGCGCGCGGCCGTCGGGCCGACGTGCCGGATGGACAGCGCGACGAGCACCCGCCACAGCGGGCGGTCCTTGGCGGCGGCGAGGTTGTCGAGTAATCGGCGGCCGTTGGCGGACAGACTGCCGTTCTTGTTGACGAACAATGTGGTGGTGAGCAGCTTGTCCTCGGTGAGGTCGAACAGGTCGCCCTCGTCGTGGATGACGCCCGACTTCAGCAGATCGATCGCGGCCTCGTACCCGAGCGCCTCGATATCGAAGGCACCGCGCCCGGCCACGTGGAACACGCGCTCCCGCAACTGCGCCGGGCAGTTGCGCTGATTCGGGCAGCGGATGTCGGCGTCGCCCTCCTTCTCGAACGCCAGCGCGGTGTGACATTCGGGGCAGCGGGTGGGCATGACGAATTCGCGTTCGGTGCCGTCGCGGACGTCGACGACCGGGCCGAGCACCTCGGGGATGACGTCGCCGGCCTTGCGGATGGTCACCGTGTCGCCGATCAGCACGCCCTTGCGCTGCACCTCGGAGGCGTTGTGCAGGGTGGCCATGGCGACCGTCGAACCCGCGACCGTCACCGGGGCCATCACCGCGAACGGGGTGACTCGGCCGGTGCGCCCGACATTGACCTGGATGTCGAGCAGTTTGGTGGTCGCCTCCTCGGGCGGGTACTTGTAGGCGATGGCCCAGCGCGGGGCGCGCGAGGTGGACCCGAGGCGGCGTTGCAGCGAGAACTCGTCGACCTTGACGACCTGGCCGTCGATCTCGTGCTCGATGTCGTGGCGGTGCTCGCCCCAGTAGCGGACCCGTTCGAGCACGGCGTCGATGCCCTGCACGCGCACGGTGTGGTCGGAGACCGGCAGGCCCCATGCCGCGAGCGCGCGATACGCCTCGTACTGGGAGGCGGGGGTGAAGCCCTCCATGCGGCCGAAACCGTGACAGATCATGCGCAGCCGCCGTCGCGCGGTGACGGCCGGATCCTTCTGCCGCAGCGATCCGGCGGCGGTGTTGCGCGGATTGGCGTAGGGCGCTTTGCCGTCCGCGACGATGGCGGCGTTGAGGTTCTCGAAGTCCTCGAGCCGGAAGTAGACCTCGCCGCGCACCTCGAGCAGTTTCGGGATGGGGAATTCGTCGTTGGGGGTGAGCCGTTCGGGGACGTCATCGATGCCGCGGGCGTTGAGGGTGACGTCCTCGCCGGTGCGCCCGTCGCCGCGGGTGGCCGCGCGCAGCAGCCGCCCGTTCTCGTAGACGAGGTTGAGCGCGACGCCGTCGATCTTGACCTCGCACACATAGTGCAAGTCGGGGCCCGTCTCGGCCTCGATGCGGCTCGCCCAGACCCGCATCTCCTCCTCGCTGAACACGTTGTCCAGGGAGAGCATTCGCTCGAGATGGTCGACGGGTGCGAATTCGGTCGCGAAACCGCCGCCGACCTGCTGGGTCGGCGAATCGGGTGTGCGCAGGTCGGGGTGTTGCTCCTCGAGGGCCAGCAACCGCTGGAACAGCGCGTCGAACTCGCCGTCGGAGATGATCGGCGCGTCGCGCACGTAGTAGCGGAACTGGTGCTCGCGCACCTCCTCCGCGAGACGCTGCCATTCCGCTCGCTCGTCGGCCGTCGCGGCCTCCATCTCGATCCCGGGTTCGCTCACGAAGGGCACATTAGCCGAGCCCTCCGACAACCCCGAGACCCAATTGCGCACGTCGCCCGGGTTTCGGACCGTCGGGTACGCGAGCACGGGACGGGAACACCGGCCCCCGCCGCGCGGTTGGATCGGGCATGGAATTGGATGCCGCGCTCGATTTCGCTCGCGCCCACCGGGGTTCGGTGCTGACCACGATCCGGAAGAACGGACGCCCACAGCTGTCGAATGTGACGCACTGGGTCGCCGACGACGGACTGATCCGGATCTCGATCACCGCCGACCGGGCCAAGTACGCGAATCTGCGTCGCGAACCATGGGCCGCGCTGCACGTCACCCGACCCGACTTCTGGGCCTACGCGGTGATCGAGGGCGATGTGGAGCTGTCCCCGGTCGCCGCGAGCCCCGACGACGCGACGGTGGAGGAACTGGTCGGCTACTACCGCACCCTCAGCGGCGAACACCCCGATTGGGACGACTACCGCCGCGCGATGGTCGCCGACCGCCGCGTCATGGCCCGCATCCGCCCCACCCGCGCGTACGGCATGCTGAATCCGCCGTCCTAGCAGGAGTTTCACACGGCGAGCAGCGACGGGCCGAGGACTGGGACCTAGCAAGGGCTTCCACACCGCCAGCGGCACCGGGCCGGGAGCGGGAGCCTAGCAAGGGCTTTCACACCGCGAGCGGCGGCGCGCCAGGAGCGGTTCCCAGCAAGGGCTTCCACACCCCGAGCGGCAACGAGCCGGGAGCGGGGTTCCAGCAACGGTTTTCACACCGCAAGGGGCGGTGGGCCGGGGGTGGGGCGGAGGGGTGGGTCGTAGGCTTGCCATGCCTCGGCGAGGCGGCGGGCGGCCTCGCGCAGGGTGTGCGGGGCGGCGACGAAGCTGATGCGGATGTGATCGGCGTGGCCGCCGGAGGGGTCTAGGCCGCAGCCGGGGAGGATGGCCACGCCGTGTCGGAGGGCGCGTTGGGCGAAGGAGGTGCCGTCGCCGTGCGGCAGCCGGATCCACAGGGTCTGGCCGCCGGTCACCCGGGGCACGTCCCATTCCGGTAGGCGGGCCGCCAGTTCGGTCACCAGGAGATCGTGAGAGTCCTTGCGGTCCCGCGTGATTCGGTTGCGCAGGCGGTCCAGATCGGGTAGGAGCGCGGCGGCGGCCAGTTGGGCGGGGATATTGCCGCCGAGGTCGTGCACCGCCCGCAGGCGTGACAGCCGGGCGATGAGCGCGGCGGGCGCTCGGATCCAGCCGATCCGCAGCCCGCCCCAGAGGATCTTGCTGAGCGAGCCGATCGAGACGACCTCGTCGCCGAAGGCGGCCAACGGCGCTGGGGGCGAATCGGTTCCGGGGAAGGTCAACTCGGCCAGCACCTCGTCGTCGAGCAGCGGCACCCCGGCGCGGGCGGCGGATTCCACCAGCGCTCGCCGGGCCAGCGGCGGAAGGACCGCGCCGGTCGGATTGTGATGGGTCGCCACCACATAGGCCAGCGCCGCGCCCGAGATCGCGCCGAGTCCGATCGGCCGGGCCACCGGAATCGCGGCCGCGTCCCGAAACGCCTCCAGCGCACCGGGATACGTGGGCGTCTCCACCAGCACCCGGTCCCCCGGCCGCAGCAGCGCGCGGGCCAGCAGCGACAGCGCGTGCTGCCCGCCGCCGGTCACGAGGATCCGCTCCGGCCCGGTGGGCACGCCGCGCGCCCGGTAGCGTTCGGCGATCGCGGTGCGCAGCAACGGAATTCCGCTGGGGTGGTAGCCGATGTCGCCGTCGAGTTCGGCCAGTCGCGGCAGCGCCGCGCGATAGGCGTCGACGACCTCCGGCGGCGGCGCCTGCGGGGCGGCACACGCGAGCGCGATCACATCGGCGTCGGGTTCGAGCAGATGCAGGAAGGCCGGGGACCGCGTGGTCGCGGGCCGGGCGACGACCGGCGACCCGGCGACTCGCGTGCCGCTGCCCTGCCGCCGGACCACCCGGCCCTCCGCGCTGAGCAGGTCGTAGGCCGCGACCACCGTGCCGCGCCCCACGGCCAGCGCCGCCGCGAGGGCCCGATCCGGCGGGAGCGGGGTGTCCGGAGCGAGTTCGCCGTCCTCGATGAGCGCCCGCACCCGGCCCGCGAGCAGCAGATACAGCGGGCCGCGTCCGGCCGACCAGCGGCCGAGGCGGTCGGCGAGTTCGATTGGTTCCATCTCCGGACCAATTGTGCCCGATTGGCTCTGGGCGCGCGGACGGCGGGGCTCGAGGATGGAGGTCATGAGCACGATCTCCATTCCCGATGTCAGCGCCGAACTGCCCGGCCCGTGGCAGCCGCGCGAGCTGGCGGTGGCCAACGACGCGGTGGTCCGCCTCGCCCGGCTGCACGGCGAGTTCCCCTGGCATCACCACGACGAGGACGAGCTGTTCCTGTGCTGGGACGGCACGTTCCGGCTGGAACTGCGCGGCCGGGACGCGGTCACGCTGCGACGCGGCGAGCTGTTCGTGGTGCCGCGCGGGCTCGAGCATCGCCCGGTCGCCGACGAACCCGCGCACGCGCTGATGATCGAGCGGCCGGAGACCGAGCAGTACGGCAACTGACGGCCGGATGCGGCACTCCGGCGCGGGGGCGGCAGGATGGCACGGGTGCTGCGCAGTTTTCAGGTGACCAACCACAGATCGCTGGCCGAGCCACAGGAGTTGCGGCTGACCGGATCCCGGCCCGGGGCGCTGCCCGCCCCCGTGACGGCGGTGCACGGGACCGCGGCCAGCGGGAAGTCGAGTCTGATCGACGCGCTGGACCACATGCGCGACGCGGTCCTGAACTCGGTCACGGGCTGGGATCCCTACGCCGGGCCGGTGCGCGCGCCGCATCTCGGATTCGCCTCCCGCCCTTCGGAATTCGCGGCGACGTTCGTGGCCGAGGGGGTGCCCTACAGCTACGGGTTCCGGCTCGACCACGCGGAGGTGACGGCGGAGTGGCTGCACAGCCATCCGCACAACCGCAAGCGCGTGGTGTTCGAGCGGGAGGGCGATCAGGTGCGCGTCGGCCCGATGTTCGAGCCGGTGCGCTACGGCGTCGGGGCGCTGGCGCCGCTGGTGCGACCGAACGCGTTGCTGCTCAGCCTGTCCGGGCAGTTGTACGCCGAGGCGCTGGTCCCGGCCTACCGCTGGTTCGCGGACGGGCTGGAAGTCGTTGCCGGGCAGCAGGATTCGAGCGCCATCGCGAACCGGCTCGGCGGTCACCTGTCCCGGTCGGCCGAGCACGCCGCGCGGCTGCTGCTGTTGCTGCGCTCGGCCGAGCTGGGCATCGTGGACCTGCTGGTCGCCGCGGACGATCCGCTGTACGCCGACCATCTGCGCGAGGTGGACGGCGAGATCGCCACGCTGACAAAGGAACTCGACTCGGCGGCGACCGCGTCCGGCCCCACCCCGATCGAACTCGAACGGGAGCTGACCAATCTGCGCACCGCCCGCGACACCCTCTACACCCGCATGGTGGCCCGGCGCGGCGTCGGCCTGGGCCTGGTGCACGAGGGCGTCGACGCCGCGTTCGACATCGCCGACGAATCCACCGCCACCCTCGCCCTGCTGCGGCTGCTCCCGCCGATCCTGGACGCCCTGGACACCGGCCGCGTGCTGGCCGTCGACGATATCGACGCCCACCTCACCGGCGACACGGCCGACCGGCTGATCCAGCTGTTCCAGAATCCGGAGACCAATTCCCGGGGCGCGCAACTGATCTTCACCACGCGGCAGCGCGATCTCGTGGATCGCGGCAACGGGCGTTCGCAGACGCGGCGGGCGGCGGTGTGGCAGGTGCGGCGGGCGGGCGCGGGCAGCGTGCTGACGGCCCGTTAGTCAGCGAGCGCGCAGCCAGTCCGCGAAGGTGAGCAGTTTCGGGAACCGGCGGCGCAGGGCCGGGATGTCGGCGCGGAATCCCGAGGTCGCGATCCACGCGTACATCCTCGCGAACTCCTCGGGCAGGACGGACGGTTGTTCGAGGCGGGTGGGGATCCGGTCGGATTCGGCGAGGGCGGCGAGGATGCGGTGCACCGGAAGTTCGTCCCCGGCGAGTTCGATTGCGGCGCCCAGGAATTCGTCAGGGTGGGCGAACACCTCGGCGGCGACGCGGCCGATGTCGTCGGCCGCGATCATCTGGAGTCCGGTGCGGGGCGGCAGGGCGACCGCGGCCACCCGCGTACCGTCGCGGTCCTCGAGCAGGTACGGCCAGTTGTCCATGAAGAACACCGGGCGCAGGATCGTGGCGGGGATACCGAGGGCCCGGATGTGCGCCTCGATCTCGGCCTTGGTCTCGAAATGGATGACCCCGGAACGACGTTCGGCCCCGCCGACGGAACTGTAGACGAGCTGAGCGACGCCCGCGGCGGCGGCCGCGTCGGCGACGGCGCGACCCCGGCGCACCTCGGTCTCGGGGTCCGGCGCGGCCATATCGGAGGGTTGGACGCTGAACACGCCGCGACAGCCGCGGGCCGCCGCGCGCAGCGACGCCGGATCGTCGAGATCGCCCGCGACCGGATGCGCGCCGAGCGCGGCCAGCCCCCGGGCCGATCCGGGATCGCGGACCAACGCCCGCACCGGGAATCCCGCGGCGAGCAGCGCGCGGGCGACCGCGCCGCCCTGCGTGCCCGTCGCGCCGGTGACCAGGATCGTGTTGCTCATGCCAATTCCTTTCGGGCGGGCGGCTTTTCGGGGAGCTGGCCCGCGACGATCGCCGCGAGCGCGAGCGCGAATCCGGCGAGCTGCGTCGGACCGAGCGTCTGATCCAGCAGCGCCGCACCGAGACTCGCGGCGACCAGCGGGGAGAGCAGCGCGAGCACCGCGACCGAGGTGACCGGCAGCGTGCCGAGGCCCCGGAACCACACCACGTAGGCGATCAATCCGCCGACCAGGCCGAGCCAGAGGTACCCCAGCGCCGCGCGGCCGTCGATGGCGGGCGGCGCGCCCTCGACGAGCGCGGTCAACGGCAGCAGGAACACCCCGGCGGCCACGAGCTGCCAGCTCGCGAAGGTGACGGGTCCGGCCGCGCTCGGCCGCCCCCAGCGTTTGGTGAGGGTCAGGCCCAGGGCCATGGACGCCGCGCTGCCCAGTCCCGCCGCGACGCCGATCGGGTCGGCCGCCGCCGCGGGTCCGATGACCACCAGGCCGACGCCGACCACTCCGACCGCGCCCCAGGCGAATCGGCGGATCGAGGGCGTCTCGTGCAGGATCGGCACGGTCAGCACCGCGACGATGAGCGGCTGCACCGCGGTCAGCGTCGCCGCGACGCCGCCGGGCAGGCGTTCGGCCGCGACGAACAGCAGGGCGTTGAGCAGGCCGATGTTCAGCACGCCGAGCACCGCGACCTTGGCCCACCACACCCCGCGCGGCAGCGTGCGGGTGACGGCGAGGGTGATCAGGCCCGCGGGCAGGGCGCGCAGCAGGGCGGCGAACAGCGGATGGCCGGGCGGGAGCAGTTCGGTGGTGACGATGTAGGTGGTGCCCCACGACAGCGGGGCGAGCGCGGTGAGCGCGGTGCGGGACAGCGTCGAGACGGGAGCGCCGCGGGCGACTCCGGGCGAAATCCGTTGGGCGAGGGAGGTTTTCACTCCAGCAGTGTCACCCGGGGGCGATCAATGAGTCCAACACATGTTTGTCACCGCTTCGATCGTGATTCACGATTGATCGGTGGAACTTCAGCAGCTGCGCTACGTCCTCGCCGTCGCCGAGACCAACAGCTTCACCCGGGCGGCCGAACGTTGCCTCGTCGTGCAGTCGGCGCTGAGCCACCAGATCGCCCGGCTGGAACGGGAATTGGGCGCGCGGCTGTTCGACCGCACCAGCCGCCGGGTCCGGTTGACGCCCGCGGGCGCGGCCTTCCTCCCGGCGGCCCGGCAGTGCCTCGAGGCCGCCGAGCGGGCCGCCGCCGAGGTCGCCGCGGCCGTGGGCGAGGTACGCGGCCGGCTCGCGGTCGGGCTCATCCCGACCGTGGCGGCGGTCGACGTGCCCGACGCCCTGCGCGAATTCCGCGAGCGCTATCCGCACGTCCGGATCGGCCTGCGGGTCGGTGCGAGCGACGATCTCATCACCCGGGTCGAACAGGGCGGCGTCGATGTGGCCTTCCTCGGCCTGCCGACCACGGCCCACCCGCGCGGGGTGGCGTCCCGCGAACTCGCGCGGGACCGCCTGGTCGCCGTCGTCGCCCCCGATCACCCGCTCGCCGCCGAACCCGTGGTCGAGCTGCGCCGCCTCGCCGCGGAGACCTTCGTGGACATGCCCGCCGGAACGGCCGCCCGCCTCCAGACCGACCAGGCGTTCGCGGCCGCGGGCCTGGATCGCGACGTCGCCTTCGAGGTCACCACCGCGGACTACATCGCCCGCCTGGTCGCTCCCGGCCTCGCGGTCGCCATGATGCCCTCGGCCTATGCCCCGCAGCTGTCGGGCGTGGCGACCCTCGAGGTCTCCGACGCCCCGGCCCGGGTCGAGTACGTCATCTGGAATCGCGCCGCCCGCACTCCCGCCGCCAGCGCCTTCCTCCGCATCCTGGGTGTGGAGCCGGACGCCTAGCATGGGGGCATGGTGGAATTCGCGTTCATCCTTCTGATCGGTGGGGCGCTGGTGGCGCTGTTCGCGATGTACCGCCGCGGGCGCGGAGGCGGGAACACGCCCGCGCAGGCCGAGACCGGAACCTTGCACGTCACCGGGGTGAGCCCGCGGCCCGCCGCCCAGGGCGAGCAGTACGTGACCATCACGGGGACCATCACCGGTCCGACCGTGCCCGGGGAGACGGTGTACGGGCGGTTCGCCTGGGACGTGAACCAGTGGCCGTCGCCGGGCGAGGACATCACCGTGGTGTATCCGATGGGCAAACCGCAGCACTGGCAGATCGGGCATCCGGGCGCGCGGCCGTATCTGGGGTCCTGATCAGTCGAAGGTCAGGTTCTCCGGTTCCTCGGTGAAGGCGCGGGCGGTGTCCGTGGCCAGCGCGAGGGCGCGGCGGGCCCAATCCGTCGGCGCGCCGGACAGGCCGCAGGCCGGGGAGACGACGACCTTGTCGCTCAAGGTGCGGCGCGGGAAGCCGAGGCGATCGATCAGCCGGACCGCCGGTTCGGCGATCGTGCGCCAGGTCGGCGGGGTGCTCGGGGGTGTCGTCGGGATCAGGCCGAGGGCGAGCAGTTTGCGCGCGTCCAGGAGTTCGCCGACGGCGTCCAGGTCCCTGGTGGCGATGGCGGCCAGATCGAAACCGATTGCGGCGGCGGCACTTCGGCGCAGGAAGCCGAGCGCGGGCGACCGGTCGCAGCTGTGCACCAGCACCGGGGCCGCCTGCGCGCCGATGACGGTGTCGAGCAGGTGCAGCGCCTCCGGTTCGGGCACCGCGGGCACACTGTCCAGCACGCTGGTGCCGGGCAGCGACCCGCGGAGCACCTCGGTGAGCGACGGCTCGTCCAGTTGCAGCACGACCCGCGCGCCCAGCCGCCGATCGACCTCGGCGACGTGCCGGGTCAGGCCCTCGGCCAGGGACTCCGAAAGATCGCGCACCGCACCGGAATCGGTGAGGATGCGATGCCCGCCGGGCAGTTCGACCTGGGCGGCGAGGGTCAGCGGACCGGTCGCCTGCACCTTGACGACGCGGTCGGAACCGGTGAGACCCGCTGTCTCCCAAGCCTCTTCGAGCGCGTCGAGATCGGCGCGCAGCAGATCCCGGGCGCGTCGCGATACCGAGCCGGGGCGGGCGGCGAGCCGGTAGCCGCGGGTGGTGGTGTCGAAACGCAGGTCGACCAGCAGCGCGGAGGCGCGGCCGAGCATGTCCGAACCCGTTCCGCGAGCGGGCAATTCGACCAGGTGCGGCAGCTCGGGCAGTTCGCCGACGATGGTGGCGGCGGCCTCGCGCGGATCGGTGCCCGGCCAGGAGCCGACGCCGGTGGCGACGCCACCGCGCAGGACGGATTCGGTCACCGGACGAGCTCGCCCGCGCGGTCGCCGCTGGTCGCGTTGATGGTGCCGCTGCCGATCACCTGATCCCCCGCCGGGTCCGGGCGGTACAGCACCACGGCCTGTCCGCGCGCCACACCGGTGAGCGGTTCGCGCAGCCGGACCACCAGCCCGTCGCCGACGGCCTCGGCGACCGCGGGCGCGGTGCCGCCGTGCGCGCGCACCTGGGCCACGCACTCCAGCGGGCCGGACGGGGTCGCGCCGGAGGTCCACACCGCCCGGTCGGCGCGCACGGTCCACACGTCGAGCTCCTCGGCGGGACCCACCCGCACGGTCCCGGTGTCGGGATCGATGCCGGTGACATAGCGGGGGCGGCCGTCGGGCGCGGGACCGGGCAGGCCGAGACCCTTGCGCTGGCCGATGGTGAAGCCGTGCACGCCCTCGTGTTCGGCGAGCGCGTTGCCGTCGGAGTCGACGATCGCGCCCGGCCGGATCCCGATCCGCGCGCCGAGGAAGGCGCGGGTGTCGCCGGAGGGGATGAAGCAGATGTCGTGCGAGTCGGGCTTGTTCGCGACCGCGAGCCCGCGCTCGGCGGCCTCGGCGCGGATCCGCGGCTTGGGGGTGTCGCCGACCGGGAACATGGCCCGCGACAGCTGCTCGGCGGTCAGCACGGCCAGCACGTAGGACTGATCCTTGTCGGCGTCGACCGCGCGGCGCAGCACGCCGTCGTCCAGGCGCGCGTAGTGCCCGGTGACCACGGCGTCGAAGCCGAGCGCGACCGCGCGATCGGCCAGCGCGGAGAACTTGATCTTCTCGTTGCAGCGCAGGCACGGGTTGGGCGTCTCCCCCGCCGCGTAGGACGCGACGAAGTCGTCGATCACGTCCTCGGCGAAGCGGTCGGCGAAATCCCAGACGTAGAACGGGATTCCGAGCACATCGGCGGCGCGGCGGGCGTCCCCGGCGTCCTCCTTGGAGCAGCAGCCGCGCGAACCGGTCCGCAGCGTCCCCGGATTCGCCGACAGCGCCAGATGCACCCCGACCACCTCGTGCCCGGCGTCGACCGCCCGCGCGGCGGCCACGGCGGAATCGACTCCGCCGCTCATCGCGGCGAGCACCCTCATCGTGTACCTCCCTTCGCGCCGGCCAGCCCGGCGGCCTTGGCCCGTTCGACCACCGGCGGCAGCGCCCGCAACAACGTTTCGACATCGGCCCGGGTCGAGGTGTGCCCGAGCGAGAAGCGCAGCGAACCGCGCGCCCGCCCGGGGTCGGACCCCATGGCCAGCAGGACGTGACTGGGCGCGGCCACCCCGGCGTTGCAGGCCGAGCCCGTGGAACATTCGATACCGGCGGCGTCGAGCAGCATCAGCAGCGAATCACCCTCGCAGCCGGGGAAGGTGAAATGCGCGTTGCCCGGCAGCCGCCGCTCGCCGGAGGGCCCGTTGAGTTCCGCGTCGGGCACCGCGGCCCGCACACCGGCGATGAGATCGTCGCGCAACCGCGTCAATTCCGGTGTGCGCGTGGGCAATTCGCGGACGGTCTGACGCAGCGCGGCGGCCAGGCCGACCGCCGCGGGCACGTCGGAGGTGCCCGAGCGCAGGTCCCGCTCGTGCCCGCCGCCGTGCAGCAGCGGCACGCACGGCACCTGGCGGCCCAGCAGCAGCACGCCCGACCCGTGCGGCCCGCCGACCTTGTGCCCGGCGAAACTGGCCGCGGCCACCCCGCTGGCGGCGAAGTCGATCGGCAGCTGCGCCGCGGCCTGCACCGCGTCGGTGTGCAGCGGAACGTCGAATTCCTGTGCGACGGCGGCCAATTCGACGATCGGCTCGATGACGCCGACCTCGTTGTTGGCCCACATGATCGACACGAGCGCGGTCTCGTCGGCGTGCTCGGCGAGCGCGGCCCGCAGCGTGCGCGGCGACACCACGCCCTCGCCGTCCACCGCGAGCAGCGTCACCCGCGCGCCCTCGCGCTGTTCGAGCCAGTCGACGGCGTCGAGCACCGCGTGGTGTTCGATCGCGCTGACCAGGATCCGGTTCCGCTTCGGATCGGCGTCGCGACGCGCCCGATAGATCCCCTTGACGGCCAGATTGTCGCTCTCGGTCCCCCCGGAGGTGAAGATCACCTCCGACGGGCGCGCCCCCAGATCGGCCGCGATGGACTCGCGGGCCTCCTCCAGCAGCCGCCGCGCCGCCCGCCCCGATCCGTGCAGCGACGAGGCGTTACCCGCCTCGGCCAGCACAGCGGTCATCGCCTCGACCGCGGCCGGATACATCGGTGTCGTGGCCGCGTGATCGAGGTAGACCGCCTGGGGCGCCGCACCGACCGGACCCGGGAAAGGGGACTTCATGACGTGCAAAGCCTATCCGATCATCGACCTGGGAATCTCGAGGGTGTCTACCCACCGGAAGACGTAACCGGTCGCACACCGTCCGATATTCCCCGAGCCCGCCACCTCCCCTCGACGGCGAGCGAGGCCAGACAGGCCAGCACCACGACCACCTCGGCGGCCAGCGCGAGCGCGGCCTGGGGCACGGGCTCCCAGCCGGTCTCGCTGAACCCGAACAGCCCGGTCGTGCGGGACAGGACGAAGGCCGCCACCGAGCCGAGCCCGAGCAGCGCGGCGGCGACCCGCAGGGTCCACGGCCCCACGAGTACCAGCGCGGCGAGCGCGAACGACACGGCCGCCTGGACCAGGAATCCGGGACCGATGACGTGGATCACGCGATAGCCGTGCCCGTAGAGGTCGACGTGGACGTACCCGGTGATCACCAGGCCCGCGCTGACCAGCACGCGCGACAGCGCATCGAACCAGCGGACGGTCATGACAGCTCCTGATCCTTGACGGCCAGCTGCTGCTCGCCGCGTTTGAAGGTGACCTCGCGAATTCCCAAGGCGGCGTGCAGTTTTCCGGCGGGCAGCGTCACCGGTTTGGGCGCGGGGCCGTCGCCGGGGCGGGGCAGCGGGTAGGCGGTGGTGGTGCCGCTGTGGAAGGTGATGTTGCCCTCGGTCTTCGTGAACAGTTGGTGCACATGGCCGTTGAGGCAGGTGACCGAGGAGAACCGGCGCAGATAACTCAGCGCCTCGGCGGCGTCGTCGGTGCCCCACCCCCAGTCCGGGTACATCGCGAACAGCGGGATGTGGCTGAACACGATGATCGGGGTGTCGTTGCCGAGCCCGGCGACGTCCTTGCGCACGAAGTCCAGCTGATCCTGGCCCAGATGCCCGAGGGTGCGCAGGTTCAACGTGTTGACCAGGCCGATCACGTGCACCCCGGCGATGTCGAAGCTGTACCACCCGTCCCCGCGGGTGCCCGCCCCGAACACCGAGCGATACCGCTGCCCGGCGTCGTCGGTCGAATCGTGTTCGCCCGGAACGGTGAACACGTGCGGAGTGTTCAGCCCGGTCATCATCTGCTTGACCTGATCGAACTGCTCCGGTGTGGCCAGATGGGTCAGGTCGCCGGTGTGGATGACGAAATCGGGGGTGTAGCCGAGGGCGTTGACCTGGTCGATCGCCTGCGTGAACGTCTGTGTCACATCGGGATTGGCGGTGCCCTGGAAACCGATGTGGCTGTCGCTGATCTGCGCGAACCGCAGCGTCGGCCGGTCGGCGGCCGGGGTGGCGGACGCGCCACCGGCCACCTGGGAGATGATCTCGCCCCCGACCACGGACAGGCCGACCGCGGCCCCGAACCAGGCGCTGTGCCGGATGAGCTGGCGACGGGTCATTCCGGGTTCGGTCACGGCGTCACCTGCACTGTCGCCTTCATGAACGGATGGATCGAGCACACGTAGGCCACCGTGCCCGGTTTGGTGAAGGTGAACGAATACGTCGCGCCCGCACCCATTCCCGGGGAGTGGAAGCTGCCGTCGGTGGCCACCACGGTGTGCGGTTCCTCGTCGCGATTGGTCCAGGTGACGGTCGTGCCGACCGGGACGGTCAGGGTCGCGGGGGCGAAGGCGAAGTTGTCGATGGTGACCGCGTTGGGCCCGGCGGGCGCGGCGGGGGCGCCCGACGGCGGACGCATTCCCGGCATGCCCGGCATCCCCGACATGCCCGGGGCGGCGCCGCCCGCCGTCATGCCGGGAGTGTCGGCGCCCGAAGGGAATACGGGTGTGGGGGCGGCGGTGGGCGCGGCGTTGCCGCCGCACGCGCTCGTCACCCCCGCGACCGCCAGGGCGAGGGCGATCGCCGCTCGCCGCCCGTGAGGAATTCTGCTCATATCGTCCGGCCTCCGTTCCGGTGCCGCGTCCCTCGACGCGTGGCTCACCTACAGATAGGAGGACGGGTTACACCTCACGCGGGTTCGGTCGGCGCGAAAACCTCGATGGCGCCGTCGTTTTCGCGCACGCGCATGCGGGGCAGCGGCGCGGGCGCGATCGGCAGCTGATGGGTGAGCACCCGGCCGTCCACCGCGAACGAGGTGGAATGGCACGGGCAGCGCAGCCGATCCGCGGGGCCGTCGAGCCACAGCTTGCAGCCCTGATGGGTGCACACGCCGGTCACCGCGGCCGGAATTCCGTTGGCGCGCCGCACGAATCCGCTCACCACGCCCAGATCGAAGGCGACCGTGGCGCCCTCGGGCACGTCGGCGCTGGCGGCGACCGGCCGCCACACCCCCGCGTTCGGTTCCAGATCCGCTTGGGGCACGGGCGTTTTCGGCGCGGTGACGGCGTGATCGACCACGGCCCCGACCGCGGCGGCGGCCGCCGCCACCGAGGTGCCGATGAGCAACTGCCGGCGCGGTCTGCCCGGCGACGGCTCGGCGTCGTCGATCTCGGCGGCCAGCCGCCGGTGCAGGTCGGCGAGGAACTCCTCGCTGGGGGCGTCGCTGCCGAGCCGGGCGGCCCGCAGTTCGATGGCCGTGCGCATCTCCCGGGCCTCGGCCTCGTCCGGCCGTCCCGGGCGGGGGCGGCGCCCGGCGAGCAGATCCTCGACGAACCGCCGCGTGTCGCGTTCGCTCATCGCGCACCTCCCTCGTCCGAACCCGCGGCCATGCGTAAGGCGCGGTGTTGCAACACCTTCGCATTCGCCACGCTCACACCCAAGCTGTTCGCGGCGTCGCGCACCGACAGACCTTGCAGGAAACGCAGTTCCAGGATGCGACGGTACCGGTCGGGCAGATTCGCCAGCACCGCCCGCGCCCGCTCGGCGGCCCGGCCGTCCGGCGGCGGCTCGGGTCCGGTGTCGGGGAAGTCGTCGTCGATCACGGTGATCTCCCGGCCCATCCGCGTGCGCCAGTGGCCCGCGAGCACGGTGCGCGCGGTGGCCCGCAGGTACGCGCGGACCTCCCGCACATCGGCGCTGACCCGCAACGGTTTCAAGGCCGTGGTGAACACCTCGGCGGTGAGGTCCTCCGCGTCGGCCCGATTGCCCACCTTGCCGAACATCAAGCCGTACACCCAGCCCACATTGTCGCGATACACCGCCTCCCAGTCCGGGTAGCCGTCGCCGGGCACCAACCGCAACCCCCGGGCCGGGTCCGGTTCCCCCGCCTCCCACGGCGCGCCCGTCCGTCCTGCCATCACCCGCTGTCCTCCGACTCCCGCGGCCGGGACGACCGCTCGTGGCTCCGGGGGCCGGGACGACCGCTCGTGATCCCGGCGGCTCGGACGACCGCTCGGGACTCCGGCGGCCGGACGACCGGCCCCTGACCCAGGCGGCCGGGACGACCGCTCGTTGGTACATAGCGAACGGGGTTACAGCGGGATCGGTTCAAGCTACATTGCGGTCAGGTTCGACGGTCAGGAGTTCGTATGTATCCAGGGGTGCATGCCGCGCGGTTTCCGGACAAGGCCGCGGTGCTGCTCGCGGACGGGTCGGCGGGGTTGAGTTACGGCGAGTTGGAGGAGGGGTCGGCGCGGCTGGCGCGGTATCTGCACGGGGCGGGGTTGCGGCGGGGGGATCATGTCGCGCTGCTGACCGCCAACGATCCGCGGACGTTCGAAGTCTATTGGGCCGCAATGCGTTCGGGGCTGTACTTCACCGCGGTGAATCGGCATCTGTCCGCCGCGGAGATCGCCTACATCGTGAACGATTGCGGCGCAAGGGCTCTCGTGGTGTCGGCGCGGCTGGGTGAGGTGGCGGCGAAGATCGTGCCGGAGACGCCGGGGGTGGAGCTGCGGCTGTCGTATCGCGGGGCGGTGGAGGGTTACGCCTCCTATGAGGACGCGCTCGCCGCGTCCTCGCCCGAACCGCTGCCGTCGCAGCCGGCGGGCAGGGACATGCTGTACTCCTCGGGAACCACGGGGCGTCCCAAGGGGATCAAGCCGCCGTTGCAGGATCGGCAGGTGCACGAGCCGGGCGAGACGGTGGCGTCGGTGTTCGGTCCCATGTACGGCTTCGGCGAGGACACGGTGTACCTGTCCCCCGCGCCCATCTATCACGCGGCGCCGCTGCGGTTCTGCGGCGCGGTGCAGGCGCACGGCGGGACCGTGGTGCTCATGGACCGGTTCGACGCGGAGGCGGCGCTGGCGGCCATCGAACGGCATCGAGTGACGCACAGCCAGTGGGTGCCGACCATGTTCGTGCGCATGCTCAAACTGCCCGCGGAGGTGCGCGCGAAATACGACCTGTCGAGCCTGCGGGTGGCCGTGCACGCGGCCGCGCCCTGCCCGGCCGAGGTGAAGCGGGCCATGATCGAGTGGTGGGGGCAGGTGCTGCACGAGTACTACTCGGCCACCGAGGGCATCGGCATCACCTTCGTCGACAGCGCCGAGTGGCTGCGCAAGCCCGGTACGGTCGGCCGGGCAGCGCTCGGGGTGATCCACGTGTGCGGCGAGGACGGCGCGGAGCTGCCGGTCGGGGAGATCGGCACGATCTACTTCGAGCGCGACGAGGTGCCCTTCGCGTACCACAACGATCCGGCCAAGACGGCCGAGGCCGTGCATCCGGCGCATCCGACGTGGTCGACCACCGGCGATGTCGGCTATGTGGACGACGAGGGGTTCCTGTTCCTCACCGACCGCAAGGCGTTCATGATCATCTCCGGCGGGGTGAACATCTACCCGCAGGAGATCGAGGACGCTTTGGCGTTGCACCCCAAGGTGTTCGACGCCGCGGTCATCGGCGTTCCGGACGCGGAGATGGGCGAGTCGGTGCGGGCGGTGATCCAGCCCGCCGCGGGCGTCGACCCGTCCCCCGAACTCGCCGACGAGTTGCGCGCGTTCCTGCGCGAGCGCATCGCCCACTACAAGGTGCCGCGCGGCATCGACTTCGTCGACGACCTGCCGCGCACCCCGACCGGGAAGCTGGTCAAACGGAAGTTGCTGGAGCGCTACCGCTGATCAGCGGGCGAAACCCGCGTCGGCGGCGGCCGCGGTGAGCGCGTCGAGCCCGAATCCGTCGACCGGTCCGAGCGCGCCCACGCCGCGCAGGCCGCCGTCCAGCGCGGTGTGCGCGCCCCAGGCGAGCATGGCGGCGGTGAACTCGTAGGGGTCGCCGCCCTTCAGCGTCACCGACGCGAGGGTGCGGCCCGCGGCGTCGACGGCCTCGGCGACGACCCAGCTGCGGGTGCGGGCGCGGGCCGCCGCGTCGGGACCGCCGGTGGAGCCCTTGACGATTCGGGTCAGCAGGCCCTGGGTCGCCCGGCGTGCGGGGCCCACGGCCGTGATCGCGCCCGCGAGCAGCGAGGTGGCTTGCAGGCCGCGCGCCACCGGACCGGTGAGGCCCAGGTACACGCCCACATCGCGCAATTGCGGGTAGGCCCGGGTGAGGGCGAGGTGCTCCGAACCCGGCACCGACAGCCCCCTCCCCGTCCGGCCCGCGACGTCGAAGGCGCGCACCCGCGCTCCCGTCCGCTCGGTGACGAGTTCGCCGCCGCGATGCGCGAAGCCCTGTTCGAACAGCATTCCGGCCATCGAGGCGCGGGTGCCGCCGCTGGTGCCGGGGCTGGCCATGAAGTAGCCGATCTCCACGCCCACCGCCTCGGGCGCCTCGCGCAGCACCAGCCCGGCGGCGAGATTGCCTGGGACGTAATCGAATCCGAACGCGGTCAGCAGCCCGATCCCGACCTCCCGCGCGGGGGCGTCGCGCTCGAAGACGCCGCGGATGAACGGGCCCTCGCCGGTGGAGTCGAAGTAGTGCGCCCCGGCCGCGAGCGCCGCCGCGAGGGCGGGTTCGCCGTGGCGCAGGAACGGCCCGACCGTCGTCACCAGGACATCGCCCCGGCTCAGCAGGGCGCGCACCGACGCGGGGTCGGTGACGTCCGCGACCGCGGTGTCCGCGCCGCCGAGGTCGGCGGCCAGCTTCTCCACCGCGGTGGCGTGGCGGCCCGCGAGCACCGGGGTCGCGCCCCGGGCGATCAGGGCCTCGGCGGTGAGGCGGCCGGTGTAGCCGGTGGCTCCGAACACGACGATCTTCGACATTGCCCCTACCCGTGTTTCGCTCGACGTCAGTGTCCGCACAGTACAACGAATCGGGCAGAGCAGGGCGGCCGGTTCGGATGCGCGCCCACTACAACGAATCGGGCAAACCAGGGCGGCCGGTTGGGATGTGCGCTCACTACAACGAACCGGGCAAACCAGGGCGGCCGGTTCGAATGCGCTCGCGCCACAACGATTCCCGGCACACTGGGACCGTCGGTGTCCGATCGTCACCACCCAGGAGGTCTCCGTGACGAAAAAGCTGTACGCCCGCATGATGAAGGCCGTGTGTCCCGTCGATCCCGAGACCATGGCCACGACGGTGCCGTTCCTGCAACACGAGATCGTGCCGCACGCCATGGCCGATCCGGGGGCGCGGCAGATCTACTTCTTCGTCGACCCGACCGACGGCACGGTCTTCTCGATCACCATCTACGAGACCGAGGAGGATCTCGCGGGGGCGATGCGCGAGGCCGGGAGCGAGTACCGGTTCGCGAGCCTGGCCAAGATCGGCTGCACGGCGGTGGACGCGCGGCGGCTCGAGGTGGTCGCGGGCGCGGTCGCCGCCGACTCCGCCGACGTGGATTTCGCGACAATCGTTCCGCCACAGGAGGTTTGAGCGATATGCCGGAGATCAGCTACCCCGCTCCCAGCGGTTCGGTGCCGGGCTATCTGGCGGTCCCGGACGGTACCGGCCCGTGGCCGGGCGTGGTCGTCGTGCACGACGCGTTCGGCATGACCGACGACATCCGGCGCATCACCGATCGCTTCGCGGGCGCCGGGTATCTCACGCTGACGCCCGCGTTGTTCCGGCGCGGCAACCGAATTCGCTGTGTCGTGGAGACCATGCGCACGCTGTCGGCGAATCAGGGCCCGGCCGTGGACGATCTGCGCGCGGCCGGAACGTATCTCGCCGCCGACGACCGGTGCACCGGGAAGGTCGGCGTGGTCGGCTTCTGCATGGGCGGCGGGTTCTGCCTGCTGCTCGCCCCGACCGGAACGTTCGACGCCGCCGCACCGAACTACGGATTCCTGCCGAAAGACCTTGCGACGCTGCGCCATTCGTGCCCGGTGGTGGCCAGTTACGGCGGCAAGGACCGCGGGCTGCGCGGCGCGGCGGACCGACTGGAAGCGGCCCTCGGGGAGGTGCCCCACGATGTCGAGGAGTACCCGAACGTCGGCCACAGCTTCATGAACGACTGGCGCGCCCCCGCGCCGCTGCGCGTGGTGGAACGCGTTGCGGGACTTCAATATTCGCGACCGGAGGCCGAGGACGCCTGGCGGCGGATCCTGGCCTTCTTCGGCGAGCACCTCGGTCAGGGCCAGGCGTCCAGATAGGCGCGGTAGGTGCCCGAGGGCAGACGGGCGTCGTAGAGCAGGTCGCCGGAGGCGGAGAATTCCGAGATGTGCGCGGCCATCCCCCACCCGACGCAGGTGGCCCCGTTCGGCAGCTCCTGGGCGTTGCCCATGGCGAAGGCGGTCAACCCGGCCGGATGGGTCTGGTCGCGCACCAGAGTGGCTCGGCGCGTGTCGAAGTCGAGGTGGATCCAGCGGACGCTCGACGGGCCGAGTGAGCTGGTCGGCTCCGCGGAGTTGTTGTTGAACAGCCGCAGCGTGGTCGGATCGTCGAATTCGGCGTCGTGCTGGTAGGCGAATTCGACCCCGGGCCCGAGGTCGAAGGTGGAGTGCGCGCCGCCGAGCCGCCAGCGGATGTCGCCGGTGTGGATATCGACGTCGTAGACCGTGGAGGTGTCACGCAGCGAGATCACCAGGTTTCCTTGCGGATCCAGCGCGATCGAGTTCATGTGATACGGATCGGGCACCGACCCCGACTGCGGCTTCGGCACGCGGGTGTCGCTCAGCGGCACGTGATCGAGGGCGCTCCAGCGGAACAGCACGGTCCCGGTGGCCACGTCGACGACGGAGGCGACGGTGTCGAGCACGGTGCCCTGGGCCGGGCCGCCGATCGAGGTCAGGTCGGCGGGCACCTCGCGGTAGGAGGTGATCAGCGCGCGGCCGTCGGGGGTGAGCCGGAACTCGTGCACGTCGGAGGTGTAGCCCTCGCCCGGGGTGACCTTCGCGATGATGTTGTGGTCCTCGTCGGCGATGTAGTCCGCGCCGGAACCGTGACCGACCGCCGTGCTGCCCTGCCACCACGTCAGCACCCGGCGACCCTGATAGGTCTGGGTGCGGAAGTTGCTCACGTCCTCACCCGCGGGCGGTTCGTAGCGCCAGATCACGTGGCCGTCCTTGTCCGCGATGACGTTCGCGGCCCGCAGCCCCGGCAGTGCGGTCGCCGCGTCGGCCAACCCCTTGGGCAGCACCGCGGCGGCGCTGAGGCCCTCGGAGTAGAACACCTTCAGGTCCGGATTGCCGTCGGGTTCGTTGACGTCGACGGTGTAGGTGAGCACGCCCGACGACAGGGTGGGCACGGGTCCGGCCAGCGCCGTCGCGGGAAGGGTCGCGCACAGGCCGACCGCCACGCACAACGGCCGCAGGATCTTTCGCACAGCGAAAAACATAACCAGCCCTTGAACCCGACGCCACGTCAGGTCCTAGCGTGGGAACCGCACACCGAAAGGACGGCACCGTGACCGAACGAGAGTGGCGGATCGGGGAGCTGGCCCGGGAGACGGGCGTGACGGTGCGCGCGCTGCACCACTACGACCGGCTGGGCCTGTTGACCCCGTCGTCGCGGACGCCCGGCGGGCACCGCTGCTACACCGAAGACGACGTGCGGCGGCTGCATCGCATCGTGGCCCTGCGCGACTTCGGCTTCGGGCTCGGCGAGATCGCGGACCTCCTGCGCGCCGACGCCGACCACGATCCCCGCGACCTCATCCGCGAACAGCTGGAGGTGGTCGACGAGCGCATCGCCCGCGCCCTCGTCCTGCGCCGCCGCCTGCTCGGCGTGCTCGGCGGCCTCGACCGCGCGGTCGAACCGTCGATCTCGGAATTCCTGCGACTGACCGAGGAGACCCTCGCCATGACCCAGCCCCTGACCCCGGAGGAGTTCGTCCGCCTCGTGCGCCGCCGCCGCGACTACGCCGCCACGCTGAGCGAGGAGGAGTTCGCGGCCCTGGCGCGGCGGCGCGCGGAGGCGTTCGCGACCATGGATCCCGCTGAGCGCGAACGTCTTTCGGCACGGCGGGCGGCGCTCGTCCCGCCGGGCTTCGAGCTACCGACCGAGGAGAGCTGACGCCTCACACCAGGCCGGTGGCGTCGAAGATCCAGGACATGTCGGCGTTCGCGAAATCGGCCATCCAGGTCGCGGGGGCGTGGTTGGTGAGCGCCCCCATGTCCCAGTAGTCCTTCCAGAGCGTGATCTTGCCGTCCTCGACGCGGTGCACCGACACGAAGCGCAGGACGGCGGATTCGCCGGTGGCCCAATGCCATTCCTCGTGGTGCTCGTACATGACGTCGGCGCCGTTGTCGAGGATCAGGCCGTCGAAGTTCTCGTAGGAGGCCAGCGGGGCCAGGCCGATCTTCAGGCGCTTGACGATGTCGTCGGGGCCGCGGGCGGCGGCGGTCGGGCCCACGGGCATGTCGAGGTAGATGCAGTCCTCGGACAGGTGGGTCCGCACGGCGTCCCAGTCGCGGCGCGACAATGCCCGCCACATCGCGAGGACCGGTCCGGTACATGGTGTGGACATGTGTCCGGACATTACTACGGAGCGAGCCGTCTCAATCCTTTTCCGCCGGTTCGCGGCCGGCCCACCGGTCGGCGGTCTCGCCGGTGGCGACGAAGATCGTGCGGCGGCCGACCTCCACGGCGTTGTCGGCGAACCGCTCGTAGTAGCGGCCGAGCAGCGACAGGTCGACCGCGGCGGTGACGCCGTGGGTCCAGGCCGGGTCGAGGATGGTGGACAGCAGTTCCCGGTGCAGCTGGTCCATGGTGTCGTCCAGTTCGTCGAGTCCGGCCGCGGCGGCGGGATCGCCGGACGCGAGCACGTCCGCGGCGGCGTCGGCGATGCCGACCGCGGCCGCGCCCATGCGCGACAGCAGCGGCCGAATCGATTCGGGCACAACGTGTTCGGGATGACGACGACGGGCGGCGGTGGCGATGTGGGTGGCCAGCGCGGCCATCCGTTGCAGATTGCCGGTGAGCTGGATGGCGGTCACCACCAGCCGCAGCTCGGTGGCGACGGGGGCCTGTAATGCCAGCAGCCGCAACGCCTCCCGTTCGGCCTCGGCCTGCATCTCGTCGACCTCGCGGCCCAGATCGATGGCGGCCTCGGCCTGCTGGACGTCGGCGTTCACCAGCGCGTCGGTCGCGGTTTCGACCAAAGCCCTGTCCCGCGAGCACATTTCGCGCAACAGTTCGCCGAGGCGGCGCAACTCGACGTGGTACTGGATGCGCATACCCGATTCAACACCATCGGGCGCGGGGACCGGATCGGCGTCCGGCGCCACGGGCGTCTGCCACCCCTCCTCGACCGGCCAGCCGCCCGCCCGCAACCGCTCGCGCACCCGCTCGAGATCGGCCTCGCGCGGCAGTTCGTCGGTGAACCGGGTGATCGCCACCCCGGCGTCGACCCGGTCGGGCGGCAGCGAGCCCTGGTCGGCGAGTTCGCGCACGACCTGTTCGATCTCCGCGGCGCTCAACCGGCGGCCGAGCACGGCGAGCAGCGGCAGGTAGTCCTGTTCGGGGACACCCTGCGGATATCCGGCCCGCAGCCACGCCACGATCCGGGTCAGCAGATCAGACCACTCCATCGCTAATCACCCATCACCCCAGAGAGTTCGGCCGGGGATCCGGCCACGGTCACCGTACGGCATCCGCCCGTCGACAGGAGTGCCATAACCCCGGGGCGAAAGTCGAAACAGCCCGAGCGGGCCCCCGCTATCCTGGGCACGGCCTTGCGCCGCGGGCGACTCTGTATCGGGGAAGAGATCATGGATACGTTGACGATCGACACGCGCGACCGACTACGCCGGGATCTGCGGCGCTACGCCGAGGCGGTGGACTGCCGCTACGAACCGGCGATCGTGGAGGCGGCCCTCGACGCGTTCGGGGGCGCGTGGAGCGGGATCGTCGGGGTGCGCACGACCACCCATCCGGTCGGCGTGCGGGAAGTCGATGCGCGCGTGCAGTATCCGGGCACGCCCGCCGAACTGGTCGCGACGCTGCGGCGGTCGGGGCTGGTGTCGTTCTCCGGTCGGCCGCCCGAGGCGCTGCTCGACGAGGTGATCGCGGCCGTGCCCGAGGCGCGCGCGGCCGTGGACGTCGCGCTGGGCGGCGGGGTGCGGAAGGTGTGGCTGTTCTTTCCCGAGGTGCTCGAGGTGGAGCGGACCCTGGCGTTCGCGCACGTGCCCGACTCCGCGCGCGCCCACGTCGGACATCTCACCCGCTACGGCGGCAGGATCGGGATCCTGTCGGTGGACTTCGCGGCCGAGACGGTGAATCTGTACTCGCAGGTGCTCGAGCCCGGAACCATCGGCGCCGCGGGCATGTCCGCGATCACGGCCGAACTGGGTTTCGTCATCCCGACCGAGGCGGAGACCCGCGTGTTCGGCGGCGCCTACAACGTGTACCGCACCTTCGGCTGGGACTCCCCGCACATGCGCCGGATCTGCTTCCCGGTCCGCCGCACCCGCGACACCTTCCCCACCGATCTGCATCCGGTGCTGGCCCGCTTCGTCGCCGAGGCCCCCTTCCCCGGCGACGGGCCGCACGGGTTCACGGCGTATGTCGCCTATGGGCCGAGCGACCGGTATTACAAGGTGCAGGCGGAGTATTCGCATGCCGCGCGGGCCGCGTTCCCGGGCGGGGTGGCGCCCGCGGTGAATCGGTAGTCAGGCGGCCTCGAGCAGGAGTTCGGTGAGTTCGGCGGGCATGGTGATCATGCAGTCGTGGCCGGTGGGCAGTTCGCGCACGCGGGCGGGCGGCTGATCCGGCACCGGGCGGCGCTCGAGACCTGGGGGTGTGATCGTGCAGTGAATATGGGTGCGCGGCAACAGGTTCACGGCCGGGTTGTCCAGGCGGACCGGCTGTTGCAGGCAGCGCACGGACTGGTCCGACATCATGGTGCGCAGCCAGGCGATGTCGTCGGGGTCGGTGACGCCGAAAAGGCCGTGGGGGGCGGGCATTTCGGGCGGCGGGGGCACGCGCCAGCCGCTCTCGGAGGCGAGGGCGAGATCGATCATGGCCTTGGTCACGGGCAGGACGTCGGCGGCGGTCTCGCCGTCCTCGGGGACCATGGCGTCGAGGTAGACGAGGTGGGCGATCCGCTCGGGCAGGCGGTTGGCGACCGCGGAGATCACGAGCCCGGCGTAGCTGTGGCCCACGAGGATCACCTCGGTCAGGTCCTCGGCGGTGAGGAGCCGGGCGATGTCGTCGGTGTGGGTGTCGAGGCCGACCTCGGGAGTGAGCAGATGCCGGGTCGCGCCGTAGCCGGTGAGGGTCGGGGCCAGCACCCGATGTCCGGCGGCGGTGAGGCGCGCGACCACCCGATCCCAGCATTCGCCGGTATGCCACGCGCCGTGGACCAGCAGATATGTCGACATGATGCTCCCTCGTGGGATGATGAATGAAACGGGACGTTGTCCCGCTTCGAAAGATACGGGACAGTGTCCCGTTTAGCAATGGGAGGGTGCGGTGGCCGAGAGCGACACGGCGGCGACGCGGCCCCGGCGGGCCGACGCCCGACGGAACCAGGAGGCGCTGCTCGACGCGGCGGCGGCGGTGTTCGTGCGGTCGGGGGTGGAGGCGCCGATCCGGGATATCGCGGCCGAGGCGGGGGTGGGGACGGCGACGATCTATCGGCACTTCCCGACGCGGGCGGATCTGATCGTGGCGGTGTATCGGCATCAGGTCGAATCGCTGGCGGAGACCGGTCCCGCGCTGCTGGCCGCCGAGCCGAGTCCGTATGCGGCGCTGCGGAATTGGATCGATCTGTTCGTCGATTTCGTGACCACCAAGCAGGGGTTGGCGACGGTGCTGCAATCCGACGATCCCTGTTACGACCCGCTGCACGACTATTTCGTGGCCCGCTTGGTTCCGGTCTGCACCGAATTGCTCACGGCCGCTGCCGATTCCGGTGAGATTCACCGCGGGCAGGACGCGCACGAACTCATGCGCGGCATCGGCGGTCTGTGTGCGGGGGCGGGGCCGAATCATCCCTACGACGCGCGGCGGCTGGTGGAACTGTTGATCGCGGGGCTGCGGCGGCATTGACAACGGCCCGGCCGGTGCGGACACCGACCGGGCCGCCGCCGATCATCCGGCGAGCGCGGCGCTGAAACGTACTGCGTCGCTGTCGAATTCGAGCACGCGGACGCGGATCGTCGCGCCGGTCTCGGCGCTCGCGCCGCGGACCAGGCCCGGCACGCCGGTGCCGGTGCGGACCAGCAGCCCGAACGGCTTGACGAGCTGCACGACGGCGTCGATCTCGTCTCCGGCTCGGATCAGGGCTTCTGCCATGTGGCTCACCCCCTCTCGTTCCTCGAGGTGAGTCGAACGGCGGCACCCGCGCCGCCCCGATTCCCTTCGCCGTGGGGCGCGCGAGCACCGGGCTCCGCCCGGACGTCACGCCGTCATTCTATCGCCCGAATCACCGTGGCGCGGAGAGGAGTTCGGCCACCGGGGTGCCCGCGATGAGCTGGTCGAGTCCGGCGAGCATGGTGGGGCATTCGCGGGCCGGGTGTTCGGCGGGGCATTTCAGGGCGTGCGAGAGGAAGTGCTGGGCCGTTCGCGCCTGAGCGATGACCTCGTCGAGCTCGGCGATCTGGCGATGGATGAGTTCACGCCATTCGGGGCCCGGGGCGTCGAGGACCGCGCCCGCGGTGTCGAGCGGGAGGCCGAGGCTCTGGGCGAGTTTGATGAAGGCCAGGCGGCGGAGTTGTTCGGCGTCGTACATGCGTTTGCCGCCGGCTCGGGCGGCCGGGGTGACCAGGCCGCGCTCGTCGTAGTAGCGCAGCGCCGAGGGGGCCATGCCGAGCGCGGCGGCGGCGCGCCCGATGGGGATGAGGTCCATGTCGGCATTTGACCTCAATCCGGCTTGAACCGGCAAGGTGTGGGTCATGACGATTGCGGTGAATCACCATGCGGGACAGGGTGGGTTCGGCGGGCCGTTGGGTCTCGCGTTCGGGGTGCTCATGCGGGTCGCCGGGCGCCGGCGGGATCGGATGGTGGTCGATCTCGCGGGGGTGGGGCCTGACGATCATGTGGTGGACGTCGGGTGTGGGTCGGGCGGTGCGGCGGGGCTGGCCGCACGACGGGCGGCCGATGTGGTCGGGGTGGATCCGGCGCCGTTGATGCTCCGGTTGGCGCGGCTGTTCGTTCGGAATCCTTCGGTCCGTTGGGTGCCCGGCACGGCCGAGGACCTTCCCCTGCCCGACGCTTCGGCCACGGTCGTGTGGGCGGTGGCGACCGTTCATCACTGGCCGGAGGTTGCCGGGGGGCTGGCCGAGATTCGGCGGGTTCTCGTGACGGGTGGGCGATTGCTGACCGTCGAGCGAGATGTGCCCGCGGGGTCCGAGGGGCCGACCAGGCATGGGTGGACTCGCGAACAGGCCGAGAGTTACGCCGAGTTGTGCCGGGCGGCTGGGTTCGTCGATGTACGGGTCGAGCATGCCGGGGCCGGGCGGTGGACGTCGTGGGCGGTGCATGCCGGTCGGCCTTGAGCGTCGTGCGGTCCGAGTGTCGCGGTCCAGATCGTTCGCGTCACGGAGGCTCGACGAAACCGGGCGCGGCAGGGTCGGCCTCATGGAATGCGACGCCCGGCGCTGGGCGTCGCGCCCGGGGCGGCAGTACCGTGCATCGTGTGAGGCGATCGGCGTGGGAACGGAATACGGGGGCCGGGGCGGTCGCGTTGTGGGCGGCGGCGGTGTGGGGCGCGCTGGCGGCGGTGCTGGTGACGCCCTTCGCGGCGGCGTTGGTGGCGAGCGTGTTTCGGTTCCCGATCCCGTTCGGGGGCTATGCGCGCGGCGGGGGTGAGGCCGTGAACGCCGGGCTGGCGGCGGTGTTCTACCTGGTTGTCGGGGTGGGGCCGGTGCTCGCGGTGCTCGGAGCCGTGGCGGGGGTGGTGGTCACGCGGCAGCGTGGGGGGCGTGCGGTCGGTCGGAGTGTGGCGGCCGGGTGCGGGCTGGCGTTGGTGGCGGCGCTGTTGCTCGCGATGCTGACCGGGTCGTGGTAGGGCGGGTTAGGCTGCGACATGACCGAAACGCACGCTTCCGCCGTGGTGGGACAGGCGACCGGGCGCGGGCAGGTGCTGGCGTGGTCGCTGTGGGACTGGGGTTCCTCGGCGTTCAACGCGGTGATCCTCACGTTCGTGTTCTCGGTGTATCTCACCGAGAAGGTGGGTGACGATGTGCCCGGCGGGATTTCGGCGAGCGCGTGGCTGGGGTGGGCGTTGGGGATCGCCGGGCTGCTGGTCGCGCTGACCGCGCCGGTCAGCGGACAGCGGTTCGACGCCAGCGCGAAACGCAAACGGTCCCTTGGTGTTCTGACCGGGCTGACGGTGCTGGCCATGTTGTTGATGTTCTTCGTGCGGGACGATTATCGCTATCTGTGGGTGGGGTTGGTGCTGCTGGCCTTCGCGTCCACGACGTTCGAGTTGGCGAATGTGCCCTACAACGCGATGCTGCGGCAGGTATCCACGCCCGCGACGGTCGGCCGAGTGTCCGGATTCGGTTGGGCCATGGGCTATTTCGGGGGGATCATTCTGCTGCTGGTCTGCTACTTCGGGTTCATCGTCGGGGACGGGGATCATCGCGGGCTGCTGTCGGTCTCGACCGAGGGCGGGTTGAATATCCGGCTGGTCGCTTTGTTCACCGCGGTGTGGTTCGCGATGTTCGCTGTTCCGGTGCTGCTCGCGGTGCCTGAGCTGCCGCGCACCGATGCCGATCCCGGGGCGGCGTCCGCTGGGTTGTTCGGGTCGTATCGGGTGTTGTGGCGGGATTTGCGGGAGTTGTGGGGGACCGATCGGCGGACGGTGGGGTTCGTGGTCGCCAGTGCGGTGTTTCGGGATGGGTTGGCTGGGGTGTTCACGTTCGGGGCGGTGCTGGCCGTGCGGGTGTATGGCATCGCGGATTCGGATGTGCTGTTGTTCGGGGTGGCGGCGAATGTTGTTGCGGCGCTTGGGGCGATCGTGGCTGGTCGGTTCGATGACAGTGGTGGGCCGAAGCGGGTGATCGTGTTCTCGCTCGTTGCGATGTTGGTTTGTGGTGTGGCGCTGTTGTTCGTGTCCGGGCCGGTTATGTTCTGGGTCTTCGGGCTGATGCTGACGGTGTTCGTGGGGCCTGCGCAGTCGGCTGCTCGGTCGTTTCTGACTCGGTTGGCCCCGCCGGGGCGGGAGGGGCAGCTGTTCGGGCTATACACGACCACGGGGCGGGCGGTGTCGTTCCTCTCGCCCGCGTTGTTCGGGTTTTTTGTGTGGGTGTTCGACGCCGATCGTGCGGGGATCGTGGGGATCTTGGTGGTCTTGGCCGCTGGTCTGGCGGCTCTGCTTCCCATCCGTGCCGAAAACCCCTCGCCCGAACCGAATCCGAGTCACTAAGGTCCCGGCCATGGTGATGGCTCGGCAGGCGGTGGTCGCGGATGTGGCCGAACTGGTGCGGTTGCGGGCGGTGATGCTCGCGGCGCTGCATGATCCGACCGACGGGCCGGTCGACTGGCGCTCGGCCGCGGCCGAGCGGTTGCGCAAGGAGTTGGCCGATCCCGCGGGGAGCATGGTGGCGTTCGTGGTCGATCGGCCGGGTGGGCTGGCGGCGTGTGCGATCGGGGTCGTGGAGGAGCTGCTGCCTTCGCCGCATAATCCCAGCGGCACAAAGGGTTATGTGTTCAATGTGGCGACCGATGCGGCGTGGCGGCGGCGGGGGTATTCACGGGCCTGCATGGTGGCGCTGTTGGAGTGGTTTCGGCGGCGGGAGATTCGGGTTGTGGATTTGCATGCTTCTCGGTTCGGGGAACCTCTTTATGCGGCATTGGGTTTCGTGCCCACTCGTGATCCGTCGATGCGGCTTCAGCTGGGCTGACGACGGCCCCATCACCCCTCCGGTCGTATCGGAGCGTCCGGTCACCCACGCAACCTCAGCGAGGCGACCTTCACCACGAGTGCCGACGGCTGCTTCCGCTTGTCTCGCAGCGGCGCGCCAGCGCTCCACCCACTGATCGAGCGGAGGTGGCTGTCGTGGCGGTCTTAGCCGCTGACGCCAGGCACGATAGTCCCAATCTTGGTGTACGCCTGGAGGAAGAACGCTTCGATCTATCTGGGCTGCGGCGATATTCCATTCGCTCCGCTCCGGAGCCTCGGCTGTGCACACGGGGAGTGGCCCGGTTGCGGCGGCGGCGAGTCGGTTGAATCCAATGTGGCTGTGAACTGTCGCGACACACCGTGCGCGGTATTCGAGGTATTCGTTCCGCCCGGTGAGGCCAATGCCGGTGGCGCACATGCTGACCCAGTAGCGGTACGGATCCTCGGGCGGACAGAGGTGGAGTAGGGGTTCGGACGTCAGGTCGAACGCGGCACCGTTGATGGCGGCGTCGAGGTCGCTGGCGTAGCAGACCTCTGCTGGCCAGTGCAAGTCCGGAGGGCGGCCGAAGATGGCGTGGAAGTGAATGTAGTTACGGGTGAAGGCTTCTCGTCGTCGGACGGCCTCGTCGAGGGGGAGGTCGTCGGGGAGTACGACCAGCAGGTCGATATCGCTGTCAGGGGTGTCGGTGCCAGCGGCGGTGCTGCCAGTGAGGCACGAGAAGACGGGGAGGGCGGCGAATGCGTCCTCGACTGCGGCGGTCGCGGCGGCTAGCAGCACCGGGTTCTGGGTGGAGGAGTTCATCGCAGTTCGTCGGGCAGATGATCGGAGCGGTCGGTGGAGGTGTGGAAGTCGATGAGGTGGACGCCGCTGGGGATCAGGACGCGGCCGTCGCGATGTTGGTGGGACCGGACGAATTTGGTGATCTCATCGATGATGTCAGGCTCGTCGACAAGGGCGGGGTAGCTGTTGAGGTGCCCGATGCGGAACCATTGGAGTGCCGCTTCGCGGTTCGCGGCGACGGCGACTCCGGGGAGGCGGCGGGTGGTGAGTTGGCCTCGGCCCTCTGCTTCCGCGTGTTGGAGGTGGTGCAGCAGGAGGTTCCAGGTGAAGTCGCGGCCGGTGCCGGGGAAGGGGTGGACGCGTTCCCAGAGTCGGGTGACGAGGCGTTGTTCGGCGGTGGTGGCGTCGAAGAACAGCATGACGAGTCGGCCGTCAGGGGCGAGCAGGTCGAGGAGCCGGGTGAGGAGGGTGTGTGCGCGGCGGGTGCCGGTGTCGAGGGTGTGGGTGGTTGTCACGCCGTCGGCAGTGGTGGTTTCGAAGCATTCGAGCAGGGGGTAGCTCATCGACCAGAACGAGCCGATGAGATCGAACCGTCGGCGTTGGTCGGCGAGTTGGTGCACGACGGTTTCGGTGTCGGCGTGCTCGGCATGCGCGTCGGGGAAGTGGACGCGGAACTGGGCGATCATGCCCGCGCTCTTGTCGGTGCCCAGGAGGGTGCGGGCGTAGGGCGCGAGGGCCGTGGTGACGCGGCCAGGGCCGCATCCCAGGTCGAGGACGCGAAGCCGCTTGTGCTGGTGAGGTTCTCGATAGATGTCGCGGAGGTGGTCTCGGATGAGGTCGACGTCTTCGCGGCCCTGGTAGTAGTGCGGGGGCAGCATGTCTTCGTAGACATGGGCGTCGGCGTAGCCGATGTTGAACGGCTCATTCATGACTGTTCGTCTTTCCTTCGGAACGGCCGGTTCGACAGATCGTCGGTGGGTGAGGGCGAGATGCCGAGCAGGGCGGCGAGTCGGGTCCGGGTTCGGTGGGACCATTCGTGCGCTACGTCGGGCAGCGCTCCCGCACGGGTGGCCGCGAGGTGGTGCTGGG
Source organism: Nocardia sp. NPDC004068 (assembly GCF_042874315.1). NCBI lineage: Bacteria > Bacillati > Actinomycetota > Actinomycetes > Mycobacteriales > Nocardiaceae > Nocardia > Nocardia sp. NPDC004068. Next base: position 4,924 of record NZ_JBIAMW010000001.1, on the reverse strand, counting down.
ACAGCAGTGTGAGATGCCGGGCGGTGCCATGGATGGTACGACGCTCGACGTCGCGGACGAGGACGGCAGGTGTGCCCAGCACGGCGATGAGCAAGCGACGCAACGCCTTACGATCCGGGCGGCCAGAGCTCGGCTCAGCGCGGAGGGCGGTGTGGACGGTCCGGAGCGGGCGCACGGTGTCCAGGTGTGCGATGTCGAGGGGGCGGGTGCGGCGGTGCAAGGCCAGGGCGAGGGCAAGTTCGTGAACGCGGTGGCGCCCACCCTCGCGGACGAGATCGCTGAGGGCGATGAGGCGGTTCTGGCGGGCGGAGAACCGTCGCCCGTCGACGCTGACGTGCCCGAATGCGACGTGTTCGAGAGGGGCATCGGGCAGGGCCTGCCGCAAAGCGGTTTGCAGCAGCGTTTGCTCGGCGCCGATGACGTGAAGCATCGCCGACCAGACGCGTGGGTGGCGATGTCGGGTGTTGGCGATGTCGCGGGCGAAGTACAGCAGGCTGCCGTCGGCGCGCTGGGCGGGCACCAGCCCGCCGGGCAGGCGCACGCAGGTGGTGCCGTTGATACGAACCACGTCGCACCGCTCACTGAGGTGAGCGATGAGGGCTTCGGGTTCGACGGCGAGCTCCGATTCGCGTTCGAAGCGGTCGACTTTCGCGCCGAGCAAGCCCATGTCGGCGACAGCGGCGGCGACCATCGCCTCCACCAGTTGCGGAGCGGGTGCCGCAGGAGGGAGCGGCCGGTGCAGGTCGACCATGTCGGACAGCCAGGGATGCGCGGCACACAGGCGATCCAGGTCGTGGGCGCGGTCGGCGAGCGCCATGTTGGCGAAGGCGTACAGCACGCCGATGACGTCGTCGTATCGACGCCCGGCCGGGACGCGGTCCCACCGGGCAACGGCCGCAGCGCGTTGGAGGATGTGCAGCTGGCGGCCGAGGTCGTTGACGAGGTAGCGGGTCTGCACGTCGGCACCGCCACTGCGAAACAACTCGGCCAGCGTGGACCCGATCACCGTGCCCCGCAAAGAACCCAGATGCAGCGGATGGACAGGATTCACGCTGGTGTGCTCGATGAGCACCCGCTGACCACGCAGGTGCGTGCGCCACGGTTCCCACAACTCCTGTGGCTCGTGTCGCGTCGCCCATTCCAGCAACGCTGTGGTCGGGACGTGAACCCGTTGCGCCACACCGCTTCCTGTGTATTGCACCAGCGTCTCGCCCGCGTGCCAGTAGACCGGCAGATCTGCCCGCAGCGGTAGCTGGCGCAGGTACGGGTTCAGGCTCGGATGGTCGCGGACGAGGGTGTGCACGCGCCGCGGTCTCATAGCGGGTCGCTCAGTGCGTAGGGAACCAGGACCGGCCCGGTGCGCCGCACCCCGGGCCCGCGAACGAGGGTCGTGCGGCGATGCCCGCCGAACGCCGACCAGGCGTCTTCATGCTCGTACAAGCTGCCCCCAACCGCGACATGACAGAAATCCAGCGTCCCGAACACCGGCAACCGGGCCCCGAACACGGTCAGCCCCAACGCATACTCACCCAGGGCGAGCATCTGTCCCAGCTCATTCTCGTCGCGATAGGTGACCAACGGCAGGACCGGACAGTACTTCTCCTGCACCACGATCGGCGCATCCGCGGCGGCCTCAACGATCGCCACCCCGTACACTGAGCCCTCCCGCTCCGGTACCCGCAGCACGGCGCCGTGGCTGGACAGGTCGGAAGCCCACTTTTCGACGAAGCCGGGGACGAGCGGTGGCCCGATCCGAGTTGCCGGATCGGTGTTCGCGCCGATCCGGATCCGGTCGGCGGCGGTGATCAGAGTGGCAGCGAACTCGTCGCGCACAGCGCGGTGCACATAGACGCGTTCGGTGGCCAAACAGTCCTGGCCGTTGTTGAAGATCCTGGTCTCGATCACCGACTCCGCGGCGACGGCGAGATCGGCGGTGTCGGGGACGACGGCGGCACACACACCGGGCCCTTGGCAGATCAACCGAACCCGTTCCGGCAGAATGTGATCCAGCTCGGCGGCGTGGTCGGTACTGCCGCAGTAGACCATGCCGTCAGCGTTGTCGGCAGCGGTCGCGGCGAACCGATGCCACGGCTCGTCGGCCAGTTCCACCGCCAGCCCGGCCTCGGCCGCCAGCTCGATCAGCAACGCGACACAGCGTCGAGAGGCGGTGGCGGGCCGGACGACAACGCGATTGCCCGCCAACGTCGGAGCGAGCGCGAACAGCAGCGTCGAATACAGCGGCAGCGTGGCCGGTGTCGCGGCGAACACGGTCCCGATCCCACGCCGCTGCGCCAGCCAAGCGGCTCGACGGCCGGGATTCAACCCCGCCGTCAGCCATTCCAGCTCCGTGCGGGTGGTGGCCTGGGTTTCCACCTCCCACAGCGCCGCCGCCAGCTCGCCGCGATGAGCCTCGACCGCAACCGCGAGCCGAGCCAGCTGAGCGGACGCGCCGTCCGATAACGGGATCGGAGTGCCCATGCTCGAAAACCGTAGCAGGACAATGCTATCGGCGCAGGCGAATAACCTCCGGGATCAAATGCGCTCGGGTGCAGCGATACCCAGCAGTTCCAGGCCCTTCGCCAACGTGTCACCGGTCAAGGCGCACACCGCGATTCGGTTGCCGCGCACCCTCGGATCGTCGGCTTTCAGCACGGGGCATGCCTCGTAGAAGGAGGTGAAGGTGTGGGCGAGGGTGTACAGGTATCCGGCGAGGCGGTGCGGCTCGAGGCTGTCGGCGACATCGGTGACGGCCTTGCCGAACTCGTCGAGCTGCAACACCAACGCCCGCTCCGCGGGCTCCAACACCAGCGTGGTGTCCACCACGGGGGATGCCTCGGCGGGCGGGACGTTGCGCAGGATCGACCGGATCCGGGCGTGGGCGTATTGCAGGTACACCCCGGTGTTGCCGGTGAAGTTCACCATCCGGTCGACGTCGAAGACGTAGTCCTTGATCCGCGATCCCGACAGGTCCGCGTATTTCACCGATCCGATCCCCGCGGCCTCGACCACCTGATCCAGGGTCTCCTGATCCAGGTCGGGTGCCTTCTCCGCCACGATCTCCTGCGCCCGGTTCACCGCGGAATCCAGCAGCTCCGACAGCGGGATCGTCGACCCCGAGCGGGTTTTGAACGGCTTGCCGTCCGGGCCCAGCACCGTACCGAACGGGACATGCACGGCCTGCACGTCATCGGTCAGCCAGCCCGCGCGCCGCGCGGTGGCGAACACCATCTGGAAATGCTGCGCCTGGCGCGCGTCGACCACGTACAGGATCTTCGTCGCGCCCAGCTTGCGGACCCGATACCGCAGGGTCGCCAAATCGGTTGCGGCGTAACCGTATCCGCCGTCGCTCTTGCGCACGATCAACGGCACCGGCTGACCGTCCGGGCCGGTGAATTCCTCGAAGAACACACACAACGCGCCGTTGCTCTCCACCGCGATCCCCGCGCGGACCAGCTCGTCGGTCACCTCGTCGAGGTACTCGTTGTAGGTGGACTCCCCCGCCGAATCCTCCGGGGTGAGCAGCACCCCCAACCGGTCGTACAAGGCTTGGAACGAAAGCTGTGATTCCGCGACCAGATCCGTCCACACCTGCAACGTGTCCGGGTCGCCCGCCTGCAACGCGACCACCCGCGACCGCGCCCGGTCGGCGAACCCGGCATCGGAATCGAACTTCTCCCGCGCCTGCCGATACAACCGATCCAACGCGACGATCGGAGCGTCCGCGCCGCCAGCGAGATCGCCGTGATGCCACTTCGCGTCCGGATGCTCATCGATGTACTGGATCAGCATCCCGAACTGAGTTCCCCAGTCCCCCAGATGATTTTGACGGATCACCTGCGCCCCGAGGAACGACAACACCCGCGCCAGCGCATCCCCGATGATCGTGGTCCGCAAATGCCCGACGTGCATCTGCTTGGCGATGTTCGGCGACGAATAGTCGATCACCACCCGCTCACCCGCAAGCGGCGTCCCCACCCCCAACCGGTCCGCGGTAGTCCGCACCGCCAACTGCGACCAGATCGACGAATCGGTCACCGTGATATTCACGAACCCCGGCCCCGACAGTTCGGTCGCGGCGATCACCTCGTCGCGCAACTGCTCGGTGATCACACCCGCGACCTCACGCGGTGCCCTCTTGAGCCGTTTGGCAAGCGACAGAGCAACATTCGACTGGAAATCGGCATGCTCGGAACGACGCACCAGCGGATCGGCTCCCGCAACCTCGGCAGGCAACGCGGCATCCATCGCCCGCGATACCGCACCGGCCACCACGCCCGCCAAAGGACGCACCGAACCCCGCACTTCCGTCACTGTCGAACCCTCTCCACCCGCTTACCTGCCCACACGACCTGTATAAGCGTACGCAACCACTTCGCGCCACCGGATTTTGACGCTCCCACCCGAGCCCCGAACAATAAGGCCGGTGCAGCGACGAGCGCCGAACCACCACTACGAGCCCTGGATGCGGCGAGCCATCGAACTCTCCCGCACCCACACCCCTCCCAGCGACGACCCACCCGTCGGCGCCCTCGTCTACGACATCGACGGACACCTCCTCGGCGAGGGCTACCACGACCGACCCGCCACAGGCGACCCCACCGCCTTCGCCGAACTCACCGCACTCCGCCAAGCCAGCCAGACCCTCGGCGGCTGGCGACTCGACGGCTGCACCGTCGTCACCACCCTCGAACCCGGCGTCATGGCCGCAGGCGCACTCGTCCTGGCCCGAATCCAACGCCTCGTCATCGGATCCTGGGATCCCTATCACGGCGCGATCTGCTCGCAATGGGACCTCGTCCGCGACCCACGCCTCAACCACCGACTCGAAGGGGGCTGCTGCACGTTTGGGTGACAGTGGTTAGGCAGCCTGTCGGGCTGCTGGGGACATGATGGTTTCGAATTCGATCGGAGTCAACCGGCCCAG